>JAVBLG010000004.1:0-17868 GCA_031553655.1 Desulfovibrionaceae bacterium
ATTTGGTCCCATGCTGCCGCCCATGGCCCAGGGCGTAACCTTTACCCCGTCAAAGGACAGAGGCAGCATCAGGGCAAAAAGATCCATATTGTCCATGTAGTTGGCCGGTGAGTCTGATGTGCCCGTCCAGTTGTCGTTGTAAGGCCGCATCCACATGGCCGTGAGGCTGACCGAGGAGTCGAAGGTATAAGTGGCGGCTATTCCAGCCACATCGTCCTGAAGCACCGGACTGTCTATGGCGAATCCGGGCAGCTTTACGCCCTGAATGCCCATACGCAGCTTGAGAGACGCGCCGGGAACGGCCCAATCCACAAAGGCCTGCTTTACCTTCACCATATTGCCGTCGGCCCCCAGCGCTCCGCCCTGCGAGCCCATGCCCCAGCGCTGCTCGCCTATTTCAAAGAAAACCGTGCCGGAAAGGCTTTCGGAAGCAATGGCCTGCAATTGCAGGTGCAGACGCTGCACCGCCTCAAATTCGTCCCGGCCCTGGCGCACAGCCGCCCATTGCTGGCCGGAAATGTTTTTGCCAGTGCGGCCCTTGCTCATGAAAGCTCCGCCGTTGATATAATCGAAAGCAAATTGCCAACTGCCTTTGGCCTTGAAGTCGATGGCCGAGGCCTGGTCCACGCAGCTGAAAAGAAGGCCTCCGGCCAGCAACAAGGTCAATATCTTTTTCATGTTCGCAGCTCCTATTTGCGTGCGGAAGAACGTAACCATTTTTCCGCGGCCAGGGCGGCTATGGTTCCGTCGGCCACGGCAGTGGTAATTTGCCGGTACTGCTTCTCATTGATGTCACCCGCTCCGAACACGCCGGGAATATTGGTGCCCATGTCGGCTCCGGCCTTTATGTATCCCTGTTCCGTAAGGGTGATTTGATCTTTGAACAGCGCGTTGTTGGGTTGTTGCCCCAGAAAAACAAAAATGCCGTCCACCGGAAGCGCATAACGCTCCCCGTTAGCCACATTTTCCATAATAGCCGCCGTTAGCCGCCCGTTTTCCACAGCCAGATCATGCACGCGGGTTTGCAGTCGCCCTTCGGCTTTGCCCGATGAAAAAAGGGCGTCCTGTGTGCTTTGGGCCGCGAAATAACGGTCCATCACTTCAATCAGCGTAATGCGGGCCACTCCCAGGGTGAGCAGATACAGGCTTTCATCAAAGGCGCTGTTGCCGCCGCCAATCACCAGCACATGCTTGCCCACATATGGCGCTCCATCGCAAATGGCGCAATGATGCACCTGTTCCGGGGCTTCAATGGCCGTTCGCAACGGCACCGGCCGTCGCCCGGTGGCTAAAATGACGGATCTGGCAGTATAAACTCCGTCTTCGGACACAACGGTTTTCACCGGGCCTTCCAAACGCAGTTCCGTAACATCGCAGACTTCCTCTACGGTTACGCCGCAACTGTCCATATGCTCACGCATTTTGGCCATCAGTTCCATGCCGTGTATTTTAGGCCAGGATGGATAGTTCTCCACAATGTGTGTGCTGTTCACCAGCCCGCCGGTTATGTTGCACTCCAGCAGCAAGGTATTCAAATTGGCTCTGGCAGCGTAAATGGCGGCGGTCATTCCCGCCGGGCCGCCGCCAAGTATGATCAAATCGCGGATGGATGAATCGGTCATGATTCTCTCCTTGAGTTCACGTCCATATTAAAAGCATTAAGGAAAACAGCGATTCCAATCCGGGGATGGCCATCTTACACCCCCTGGACGGCGAGCTATGTTCAACACAGTCCAGGAGGCAAAAGATGTTTTCAGGAACTTTCTTCAAGCTTCTTCGTAAAACGCCAGCATCTCTTTCGGATTCATCAACCCAGCCTTGGTGGCGGCCACCCTGCCCTCCTTCAGCACCAGAATGGTGGGGGCGCGTTGCGCTCCGAATTCCTGAGCGGCGGCGGTATTTTCCTCGCAGTCAATGGCATATAGGCGCGCATCGGGCATACGAGCGGAGAATTTTTCCAGAACTTTTTCCATATTCAGGCAATGGGGGCACAATTTTTTGAAAAACAGGCATACTCCGGCCGGAGTTTCGGCAAAAGCGGTTTTATATGTAGAGTCATTCAATTGATTAAGCATATTTTTTTATCTCGTTGGTTCGGGGTTAGATCACAAACTTCCACCAGGGATAGGCCACAAGGGCGACAAAAGGCACACAAACGAGCATGCGCACGCCGAAAACCTTCATCACATGGTTGATACGCGGGTAACCGGTAGCGTAAAAGTAGAGTAATATGGCGTATTCATAGGGAAAAATATACTGATCAAGGCCGTAGCTATAGGTATAGACCATAAGCAGTGGTGAAACTTGCAAATGCTGCGCTATTTCTACAACCGAGGCGGTAAGAGCGGCATAGGCGGCCATGGGCGTGAGCAACAGATTGAGTAGAGATCCGATACCCAAGGTGGCCAGAATAGTGTGCATTTCCGAGCCGTCAAGCAGCGGTAACATGGCTGCGCTGACCATTTTGTCTACCCCGCAGGTCATGGCGGCCGAGCCGATGGTCATACAGCCCACCACAAACAGCACCGGGGGGTAGTTGAGCTTTTTAAAGTCACCTTCGTTAAGAAGATTCATGCCGGGTAAAAAAGCCACGCAGGGCAAAAGCAGCATAATCCACCCCACATCGATGCCGTGGAAGCGGTCGGTAACCAGAAATGCCAGCAGTACGCCAAGCAAAGCCATGGCCTTGCGTTCGGGTGTGGTCATGGGGCCGAGGGCGCGCATCTGTTCTTCCACAATGGAGCGGATGCTGCCTTCCACTTTGGGGCGCAACACCAGGGTTATGCACAAGATAGACATGGCGCTGTAAAGCACGGCGGGAAGAAAATTGTGTATGGCATATTGTATCCACACCACTTGCTGCTTCATGGCTTGCGAAGCCAGCTTCATACCCATGGCCAAGTCGGCCCCGCCAGTGAGGAAAGCCAGTTTCGGCCCGGCAACAGCCACAAAACCAGCTAAAATTATTGCCGAACCTTCGCGCGATCCTTTTTCCAGCTCCAGAGCCTCGCATATGCCTATGCAGATCACGGCCAAAATGGCCGAACGCCCCAGAACCGAAGGAATGAACGGGGCCATGATCAGCCCGGCCAACAGAATGCCCCACAGCAGACGGTTGAAAGAGCCGCCCATAAGATGGATGCAATAGAGCGCCAGTCGGCGGGCCAGGCCGGTTTTCATCATGAACGCGCCAATCATCAGCCCGCCCAGCACCAGCCAGCCTATGGATGAAGTCCATGGCCCTAAAATTTTCTGCGGCGGTCCGACCTTGGCCACGATGTAAATTACAGGAAGCGCCGTGGCCACCATGGCGTCGGGCAGAAGCTCCAGCGCCCATATGGTAAGGGCGGCCAGGGTTATTACACAGAAGGCGATGACGTTTGTGTCGAATCCTTTGGAGGCCAGAATCGCGCCTGTGCACAACGGCAGCAGGAACAAAAGGCCCCAGCGCCATAACGGGACCGCCTGGGCGGCCGGGGAAGCTGCGGAAGTCTGAGACATGTTTTTTCCTTTCCCGGTCGGGGCGCGCGGGAACAATTGCTCCCGCGCGTATTCGTATAATTAATTTACGCGGCGCAGTGCGGCGTACTAAGACGTGCGCAATTCTCCGATCGCCAGTTTGAGCGCCTGCAACAGCTCCTTACACCTTTCCGGATTTTCGGCGCTTATGTCCTTGAGTTGGAAGGGGTCGGCCTTGCGGTCGTAAAGCTCGTCGTGGGCGGGCACAGTCACTTCCGCTCCGGGTACACAAGTCCACATTTCTTCCTTCACTTCAACCTTGCCGGAATTTTTGCCGGCGCTGCCGCCTTTACCCGCCCCGTCGTAAAAGACCGAACGCATTTCATTGGTGTCCACATCGGTCTTGAGCCAATGGATAAAGCTGTAATCTTCGGTGATAATAGACCAGGACATGCCGTAAAATCCGGCTAGAACATAGTCGCGCACCTTGTCGGTTTCGCCCTTAAGAATAGGCAGCAGGCTGCGGCCGTGCATATCTTCGGCATCAAAAGCCTTCACGCCTTCATGTACGCCGTCGCCGCTGGCATGGTGCTTCAGTTCGCCAAGGGCGTCCATGATGGTGGCCGGCACGTCCACATTCTGCACAAAACTCTTTATGCGCTTGCCGCCTTTCGCTCCGGGCATGCGAATAAGCAAGGGCACATGCACCAGCTCTTCGTAGGGCCAGGGGCGGCACTTGCGCATGATGCCGTGGCCGTGTTCGCCCTTGCCCATGGGTTGGCCATGGTCGGAAGTGATGACGATCATGGTATCGTCCCACAAGCCTTGTTTGCGGATGGAATCGAACAGCTTGCCCAGCCATTTGTCCACATTGGTGACCTTTTCGGCATACAAGGCACGGATGTGGGCGCATTCTTCATCACTGAGCAATCCTTCAACCGGGGTCCAGGGGGCCATGATCAGCGGTTTACCCTGCCAGTCGGGGTCATATGGGCAGGGGGTGCCATTCCATACCGATGGCGCGTCCCAAGGTTCATGCGGATCGAAAGAGTCGAGCCATAAGAAGAACGGACGCGATTTGTCACGCTTGCGGCTCAGCCAGTCGTCGGCCTCGGAGGTTACGCGGGCTATGTAGCTGTCCTGATCGCCCTGCCAGAACTGGCGCAGGCGCAAGAAGCAGTTCACCTGGCGCAACAGCGGCTCAGAAAAAGGCGGCAGCTTGCCGTCTGGGCCGGGCGTGCTGCAACATTTGGGCAGATAGTCTTCAGGCTTCAAGGCGGGGTCGAGGGGCACTTCGGAAAAAGTTTCCTGATCCAGCTCGTGGCCGTTGCAGAAGCGCACATAGTCGAAGCCGCGCGAATAGCCGTATTTGGGCAAGCGCATGGGCGGCGCGTCATACACCAGGGCGGTCTGCACTTGGCGGCACCAGAGCATGTCGGTGAGGGTGGTGTCGTCAAGGCTCAGGGGCTTCCAGCCGCCGTAGGGCAAAGTGTAGCGCCCGGTCATCATGGCGCGGCGTACCGGAATGGTGGGCAAGCCTTCACTGTAGGCATTTTCAAAAAGAAAGTTCTGCCGGGCGAAGCTGTCGAGGTTGGGGGTTTTTACTGTTTTGTTGCCGTAGCAGCCCAGATAATTGAACTGCAAGGTGTCCAACATGATAAAAATCACATTCTTTACGCAATGGCTCATCGTTTTCTCCTTGCCGGTTTGCGGAACCTTGTTGTGAGATAATTCGCAAACTAGCAGAGGGGAAAATTACGACAGTAACATTTGTTACAAAACGGACAATATTTTTATAATATGCTTATAGGAGGAGACTGTCAGGCGTTCCGCAATCGACGGGCGCGGCGCAAAACGGCACGTCAGGCATTCACAAAACGAAAAAACTCTTCGGGCTGAAGAATGGTAAACTCTCCCCGGATGTGGGGATAAAGCAGGCCACAATCTTCCAAATGCTTGATAGATTTGAATAATGTAATGCGATGAACCCCAAGAAGGCTGGACATTTCCTGTCGGGAAATGCCCGGCCGCGCCTGCAAAGGATCACTGCCGGGCACAAGTTTCTGTCCCAAAAACTTGCACAGCCTTATGGCCACATCGTCCACATAAAGGGAAGAGGCCTGGTTGGAAAGGATACGCACCTTGCGCGCCATGGAAGGAAGAAGATCCATAGCCAGATCGGGACGCTGTACGAAAATGTCGTTGAACACGCACTCGCGGGAAAAAACGTGAACCACGCAGTCAAGGGCGCAAACCTGCGAGCTTTCGCCGCTGAGGTCCAGAGAGTCAAAAAAAGGGGTTTCGCCAAAAATGCAACCCGCGCCAATGTACCAGAGAATTTTTTCCTTGCCGTCGCGCGAGTTATGAGTGAGGCGCACCAGCCCCTTTTCCAAAAAAAACAATTGGTCGTTGTGCGCGATATGTTCGCCCTTTTTATGAGTGCGACGAACTCCCAGATGCAGCACGTCACGCCAAGGCGTGTTCAGGTCGCGCAACTCAATAAACCCTATACAACGGTTTCTCATAGCACACCACCCATATATCCTTGTAGCGGCCCGCCAATGAAAAGTAAACCGCCACGCGTTTCATGTGAAAAATAGACTTATACATTTGCATTTGAGCCTGAACAGGATCATCCACGTTAATGTGAAAACTTTTTCATTCTTTGTGACGTAAGGTTGCAAAGGCAACAGCGCTTTTTCCGCCCGCTGCTAATAGATACCCAAAAGCCCTGAAATGTCGGAAAAAATCAAGCCATTTTAATCACAAGGAGAAAACGTATGGGTCATCCTACTATTTATCCCACCGGAGTCACTCTGTACAAGCCGGAAAAATGCTGGAGCGGCTTCACCATTTTCCAGGCCCAAGAACTTGGGGCCGTGCTTATGGACATGAACGGTCGCGAAGTGAATGTGTGGAAAGGCGTGCTGGGCATGCCAAATAAAATTTTTCCCGGTGGTTACCTGCTTACCAGCCGTGGACGCCGCAGCGGCAAATACAGCGTGCAGGACGGGTTGGATCTTGTGCAGGTGGATTGGGACGGCAATATCGTATGGAAATTCGATAAAACCGAATTTATTGAAGATCCGGGAACAGCCGGACGCTGGATGGCCCGCTACCACCACGATTTCCAGCGCGAAGGCAACCCCGTGGGCTATTACGCTCCGGAAATGGAACCGCGCGCTGACGGCGGAAACACCCTCATTCTGGCCCATCGCAATGTGTACAATAAAGACATAAGCGACAAACAACTGCTGGACGACCTGATTATTGAGGTAGACTGGGACGGCGACATAATCTGGGAATGGTCCTGCCATGAGCATTTCCGTGAATTCGGCTTCCGCGAAGGCCCAAAAAACACCTTGGCCCGCAACCCCAACTACCGCCCCACCCAGCCCGAAGGCATGGGCGACTGGATGCACATCAACTCCATGTCAGCGCTTGGCCCCAACAAATGGTTCGACGCGGGCGACGAGCGCTTCCATCCCGATAACATCATCGTGGACGGCCGCGAAGCCAACATTACCTTCATTATCAGCAAAAAAACCGGTAAAGTCGTGTGGAAAATAGGCCCCGATTACGACAGCACGCCTGAACTTAAGGCCATGGGTTGGATCATCGGCCAGCATCACTGCCACATGGTTCCGCGCGGCCTGCCCGGTGAAGGTAATATTCTCATTTTCGACAACGGCGGCTGGGGCGGATACGACATCCCCAACC
This sequence comes from Desulfovibrionaceae bacterium, assembly GCA_031553655.1. Taxonomy (GTDB): domain Bacteria; phylum Desulfobacterota; class Desulfovibrionia; order Desulfovibrionales; family Desulfovibrionaceae; genus JAVBLG01. The sequence continues at coordinate 7,180 of JAVBLG010000004.1, forward strand.
CCGGATCACCCACAGGGGTCAAGGCCGCCTTGCGCGACTATTCCCGTGTGCTGGAAATAGACCCGGTCAGCTTGAAAGTGGTGTGGAAGTACACCCCCGAAGAAGCCGGTTTTCTCGCGCCCATGGACTCCAACCGCTTTTACAGCCCCTTCATCAGCGGCATGCAACGCCTGCCCAACGGCAATACCCTGATCACCGAAGGCTCCGACGGTCGAGTGTTCGAGGTAACGCCGGGCCATGAAATAGTGTGGGAATTCATTTCGCCTTACAGGGGCAAGCATGTGCCCATGAATATGACCTACCGCGCCTATCGCGTTCCCTACGAATGGGCGCCCCAGGCCGGCAAACCGGCGGAAACGCCTGTCGAAGCTCTAGACGTTTCCACTTTCCGCGTGCCCGGTGCGGCCAAAATGGGCGACAGGGCCAAAGAAGTGACCGTGGAAGGCTGCGAGCCTTACGGCGGCAGTAATGCTCTGTGTGTGGCTTCAATGGAAGACGACGGAGACAAGTAAAACAATATTTCCTTCGGGCGCTAAGGCAGCGAAACGCCAAAACAACCCGCCCCGCGCGCAAGCCCGGACCGTCTCCACTCGCCCGCATCCGGGCTGTTCCCGGCGGCGCGGCTTGGAGCGCCCGAAGGTAAAATTATTACGGAGAAAAAATGAGCATAACCCTCTATACCGCGCCCGACTGCCTGCGCTGCAAAATAGTCAAAAGCTGGCTGGAAAAAAAGGGCATGGCCTATAGTACCGTAGATTTTAAAGCTGACGCCTCCGCTTTCAATGCCTTTTACCGCGCGAAACGGCCGTTTATCTATCGCAACCCGGAAGGCGTGGAGTTTCCCCTGTTCGACGACGGCGAGACTGTAAAGCAGGGCACGGGCGAAATCATCGCCTACCTGCAAGCCGGAAACGCCATGGAATGCTGCGTAACCCGCAGCGATTTGCTGCACGGCTGGATTTCCGGGATGTATCCCTCACGCTGCCCTCAAAATTTGAACGATGAGTTTGAAGAGCTGGCGCGACATATGGCCGAGGGCGGGCTGAAACTGTGTTTGCGCGTGGACGGCCGCAACCCCGATCTGCTTGAAAAACTGATTGACGCGGTCGACAAGGTGGAAGTGGAAATTCCGGTTTCCGGGCAATCCTCGGGCGCGCCATCGCCCGAAGATCTGGGCCGCACCCTGGCTCTGGCGCGGCGCGCGGCGGCGTCCTGAGCCAGCCCATGATCATTTTCCTTGCCCTTACCGCCTGGGCTGTATGCGCCTGGGCCCTGGACACTCTTAATGAAATCGCCGTGGGCCTGCTGCTGCCCTGCCTGTATATTCTGCTGTGCGGAGTTAGTTCACGCGTGGTGTACTCGCCCTGGTTATCCGATGTGCCCATGCTGGTGATAGGCGGCTTTATTCTGGGCAAAATCATGCACGACACGGGCCTGGGGCGGCGTATAGCTCTGGGCTGCGTATGCGCCATGGGCGGCAGCTTCACCGGGGCTTTATGTGGAATGACCATTGGCGCGGCCATAGTGTCGCCTTTGGTCCCGGCCATTATGGGCAAGGCGGCCATTTTCTGCGCGGTGGCCATAAGCCTGTGCGAAGCCCTGGATTTCAAACCCAAAAGCAGGGAAGCCTCAGCCGTTCTGCTGGCCACGGCCGTGGCCGTGGGTTCAACCAAGCTATGCTACCTCACCGGGGGCGGAGATCTGGTGTTGGGCATGCAGCTGGCTGACAAGGTGATGGGCACAAAAACCACCTGGATGGAATATGCCTTGCACAACTTCCTGCCCGGTATGCTTTATGCGGCCATGTCGCTGGCTATCGTGCTGGTGGTACTGCGCTCGCCCGCGCAAAGAAGCGATATGCATCGTACAGTAAAGGAAAAGTTCATGGAACTCGGCCCCATGAGCGACGAGCAGAAGCGTGCCCTGCTGCTTTTGATTGTAACCTTGCTGTTATTGGCCACCGACAAACTGCACGGAGTAAATGCGGGCATAGTGCTGACAGTCATCGCAACAGTGTCCTTTATGCCGGGCATGGCCCTTATGGACAGCGCCAAGGTGGGCAAGGTCAACTTTGCCCCGCTGTTCTTCATCATGGGCTGCATGTGCATTGGCAGCGTGGGCGGTTTTCTCAAAGTTACCGACTGGTTGGCCGGGTTGGTGATGCCGCTGTTTTCCGGTATGGGAACCACAATGGCCGGTCTGTGTTCTTATGTGGTAGGCGCAGCGGCAAATTTTCTGCTCACCCCGCTGGCGGCCACCACTACCCTCACCTCGCCCATGACCGCGCTGGGCATGCAGTTACAGATTGACCCCAGAATCCTGTATTACGCCTTCCAGTACGGCCTGGATAATATACTGTTCCCTTACGAGTACGCCCTGTATCTCTACTTTTTCAGCAGCGGCTACATCAGCTTCAAGAACATGATTATGGTTATGGCGGTACGCATGGTATTGACGGCGGTATTTATCACCTTTGTGGCTGTGCCGTACTGGCGCATGGTTCTATAATGGCTTTATAATCATAAGCAAAGAGGCGATTATGAGACTGCACGACGATGAATTTGTGCGCACCAGCGCCGTGCTGCCCGCCTGGGAAAATTTGCTCCACCTGGGAAGAACCGCCAAATACGCCAGAGGTGCGGCGGTGTTCCGCGCCGGAGACGAAGTGAATTCGTTGTACTACATCATAAAGGGCGAAGTACGCATGGAGCGGCTGCACCTGGATGGAACGGAAAAAACTTACTGGTATATCGGCAAGGGGTGCGTTCTGGGCGAGGCCCCGTTATTCCACCGCAAGCCTTCGCGGTTGAGCGCTCTGTTGCACACTCCCGGCGAAATATGCGCCTTCCCGCGTGAAACGCTGCTGCGGCACATTTTTCCACAATATCCGGAACTGGCTGAAGACATGTTCCGCAACATGGCCTGCAAAATACGCGTGCTCACCAATCAGATCGCCACACTGTCCATGGACGATCTGGAAGTACGTATATGCAAATACCTGCAATTACACATACAGCGAAATTCCAAGGGTGAATTGATCTCCAGGCCCACCCTGAATCAGCAGGGCTTGGCCAATCTGCTGGGCGTGCATCGGGTAACCTGCAACCGGGTGCTGCGCGGCCTTGAACGGGCCGGAGTAATATCAGAATTCTGCCGTGATGCCATACACATTTTAAATGAAGAAGCCTTTCAGCAACGACTTGAAGGTTTTGAGGCGACCGTAAAAAACTAGACCGTGTGGTCACGAGCGAAAAAGCGCGCGTGACCACACGGTCTAAATTATATGCACAATAGACAAGGCGCTATACAGCAGGGCGACGGCCATGGCAATGTTGAAAGGTCTGTGCCAAGCCCGCAACAGATTCTGGAAAGCCGATCCGCACACCCCCCACACATTCACGCAAACCAGATTTATCAATGCGGCCGCGAGCGAATATAAAAAAAAGCCTAAAATGGAATCCACAGCGGGCACTATAAAGGCCGAAGCCACGGTAAGACCATAAAGTAACACTTTAATATTGGCAAATTGAAGCACAAATCCGGCCGAAGCCGAACCGGCCCGATCGTTGGCCTCATTTCCTTCAGAGGGGCGGCTTGTGGCCACCTTAAAGGCTAACCAGGCAATATATACGGCCCCGCACCATTCTAGAACCGGCTGTACCTGGGGTGCAAATTCCCGCACTCCGGCATTGAGCCAACAGCAACCCAAAATAATCAGGAAAAAACCCGAGCACACTCCCAGGGAAAACCGAAGGGCGCGCCCATAGCCATAATTCATGCCGTGTGACATGGCCAGAATATTGTTGGGGCCGGGGGTAATAGCCGTCACCAGTGAATAGGTGAAAAAGGGCCATACGTTCAACATGACTCGCTCCATGGCTGACTAATTTGTTTGCATATAAACAAAGTCAGCAGATTAAAATTAAGCCACTCTTGCACTGACGCTCTCCTTGCGGCTTGCGTGCCGCATGGCATGCAAAGCGTGCGCTATAGTGTTTGACAAAAAATATTCCAAAACATATAATTAAAATTACGCGCGTTTTTTAAAGGAAAAATTTGGATGTAGCAAACTTTTACACTCCCTTTCGTGCGTTATATTATACATGCGTGCAGTATAAAGCACAAGAGATTTTATATGGAAAATATCAGTGCGGCCATTGGCGTAAATTTGCGCCGCCTGCGTGACGAACGCCGTCTGAGTTTGGACCAGACCGCCAAATTGTCCGGAGTCAGCAAAAGCATGCTGGGGCAGATAGAGCGCGGCGAAGCCAGCCCCACGGTTAACACCGTATGGAAAATAGCCCTGGGCTTCGGGGTACCTTTCACAGCGCTGTTGCGCGCTCCAAGACCGGACGTCAGTGTAAGAAAATATGAAGATATAACGCCGGTTCTGGAAGATGGAGGCCGCTATCGGCTTTTCATGTACTTTATGCATGAAGCCGGGCGGGAGTTTGAGGTATGCGCGGCCGATGTGGACCCCGGCGGAGGCATTTCCGCCCAGGGGCACGGGCCGGATGTGGAAGAATATGTAATTGTAACTCAGGGCGAGCTTACCCTAACTCTTGATCAGCAGCACGTGTTGCGGGCCGGGGACAGCATGCGCTTTCCCGCTCACGGACCACACGCATATCGCAACAACAGCGTGGAACTCTTGCGCTTCACAATGATTATTCACTACGCCAATTCCGAATTCAGATAAAAACTGTCCAATGCGGCGCGGTGCGGCGCACATATTCTAATTGTTTGCCTTCTTGTTTTGCGGCACAAAAGCGATGGCGTATTCGGCCCGGCAGGCGCAGTTGCCTGCCGGGCCGAATACGCAAGCTAATATAAATATCACCAGGAGATTAAAAAATGAAATGCCCTGTATGCAAAGAAGTCAATCTGACCATCAGCGAACGTCAGGGAGTGGAAATAGACTTTTGCCCGCAATGTCGGGGAGTTTGGCTGGATCGCGGAGAGCTGGATAAAATACTGGATCGCTCGGGTGGCGCGCCCGCGCAAGCGCCGCATCAAAGCCAGGAATATTCCGGGCACGGGCAATACCCCAACAGTCACAACAGCCACAGCGGACATAGCGGACATAGCCACAACAACTACGGGCATGGCCATAAAAAGAAAGAAAGTTTTCTCAGCGATCTCTTCGATTTCTAAAAAACCTTCCCACCGCACACCCCGGCGCAATTCGTCTTCCATTTGATACACAAGATACAAGACAGCCGAAACGCGCATTGAACCAGCCGCCGGGGTAAATGCATATACTCGCCAAGCCGGTTTCAAAAAAGTCCGACCGGAACAACTTCACATACCAAATCTGAGCACCCGCTCAAGCAATGTTTTTTGTATATCGCGCCTGCCGTCCGCCATAAAGAGGATGTATACGTCATTCTCGATAATCCGATAAATCAGGCGATAGACACTGACGTGTATCTCCCGGATGCGCTTATCCGGGTGTTCTTCCAATTCTGGAGAAAAGTGTCCGCGTAAAGGCAGTGCTTTCAAAGATGTAAAGGCTTCGTCAAAAGCTTGCCACAATTCCAGAGCCGCGCCATCAGCACCTTGCGACAGTAAGTAGCCTACGGCGGACTCAATGTCTCCTTCCGCCGCTCTGGTAATATGTACAGCAAACACAATCTACCGCCCCTGGGCGGCAAGCTTGTCTCGCATGGCTGCGGCAAATTCGTCCACCGGCCTGGTTTTTCCAGTGCGAATATCTTCGTCCCCAAGGGCCACCAACTTCAAAAAAGCCAATGTTTCCTGAGTGCGCTTGTATTCTTCGGCTCCTACAAGCACGGCTTTAATCTCTCCATGCTGGGTGATCCCCATACTTTGGCCGGATTTAGCTATTTCTTCCAGAATTTCAGCCGCGTTCGCCTTCACAAAACTGATCGGCTTTATGACGTTCAGATTCATGGCATGCCTCGCTTCGGATTGTTAATAGTCTTTTTTTAGTCTTATGCTCATTGAACAGTAAAATCAAGCCCACAAAAAAGGCCATCATTTCCGACAGCCTTTTTTTCATCCATATTTTAAGAATATTTAAATTCAGTTCGGCACGCGAATTGTGTCAATAAATGTGCCGTCACGGTATTCCACCTTGCCCACAACCTGATCGGCAAATTCCAATTTTTGCGGTGTGCCGGTTATTTTCAGGGCCATGGCTCGCAGTTCTTCTATGGAATATACATCCAGGCCCGTATCCTTAAAACGATCGGCCAGATCCTTGCGAGCCGGGTTTACGGCAATGCCGCGCTCGGTCACCAGCACGTCAACAACTTTGCCCGGCGTGGTTATGGTGGTGCAGCGGTCCACCACAATCGGAAGGCGCGCCCTTATCAGCGGGGCTACAATAACGGTCATGGCCGCCCCGGCGGCCGCGTCATTATGACCACCGGAACCGCCGATAATCATGCCATTGGAATCGGTATGCACGTTGACGTTAAAATTAAGGTCAACCTCGGAAGCTCCCAACAGCACGGTGTCGAGAAAATCGACGCAGCAGCTTTTCTGATTGGGGTTGGCGTAGGTGTCGGCCGATATTTCATGATGCGCCGCGTTTTTACGAATGGATTCCACGGCGGAAAGGTCGAAACATTGCACGTCGTAAATGGCTTCGAAAAGCCCTTCTTCAAGCATATCCACAAGATATTTGGTTGTGCCGCCCAGCAAAAAGCCGCCCTTTACCCCCATGCGCAACATGTCTTCACGCAGGTATTGGGCCGTCGCCAACGACGCGCCACCGGCCCCGGTCTGGAAGTTGAAACCGTCGCGCAGCAGCCCGGAAGCGCGAATGGCGGCCTCGGCCTTGCGGGCGATGGCCAGCGCCACCGGATCGCGGGTCATGCTTGTGGAGCCGGACACAATACCTGAGGGATCGCCTATTTTGTCCATGCGCACAATGTAGTTGACCCGGCTTTGGGGAATGGAAACGGTTTCCAGGGGCGTGTCAATCAAGTTGTCCGTAACTGCCACAACTGTCGCGGCGCAATCCGCGTCGGGAACGGCATAGCCGAGGGAGCCGCAGGCAGCCGGACCGACCGTGCCGGTGATATTGCCCATGCGATCCGCGGTTGGCGCGGCCACAAAAGCGATGTCAATCTTTACGCTGCCCTCGCGTATAGCTCTGGGGCGTCCGCCGTGCGAGCGAAAAATTACCGGATTTTTCAAAATGCCTTTGGACACGGCGGCGGCCACCGGTCCGGACATATAGTCTGTGTCCAGGCTGGTGACAACCCCGTTTTGCATGTGCTCCACAAGCGGTTTGTGGATAGGAAAAAGCGACGAAGCCAGCAGGGTCAGGTCTTTCACGCCCAATTCGGCGGCCGCCGCGAGTACGGCATTGAGCACATGGTCGCCGTTGCGCATGTGATGATGAAAGGAAAGAGTCATGCCGTCGGCAATGCCCGCTTCGCGCAGGGCGGTTTTTATATCGGGCAGAAGTTTGTCACGCATGGCAGATCTCCGTTGTATTGGCCGCACGGCTCAAAATCCGTTCCGCCCTCTTGATAATGGGAAGGTCAATCATCATGCCGTCCAGGGAAACAGCGCCCTTGCCTTCTTCCTTGGCGCGACCGGCTGCATCCATCACTCGTTCAGCCCAGCGCAACTGCTCGGCCGAGGGCGAAAAAGCCTCATTTACAGCATGCACATGATGCGGAGAAATAACAGCCTTGCCGTCAAAACCCAGTTGCGCGGAAAAAGCCGCGTCGGCCTTCAATCCCTCAATGTTGGTAACAAAGGGGAAGGGCGTGTCCAGAGCCTTTATGCCCGCCGCTCGACAGGCCATGAGTACTCGCGAGCGGGCATAGAGAATTTCCTGACCTTCGGGGGTACGCTTGGCCCCCAGCTCGGCAGTGAGATCTTCCGCACCCAGCAGAATTGCGGATAAACGCGGGTGTGAAGAGGCCAGGGCAAAAGCGTTTTCCACCCCAAGGGCGCTTTCGATCAAGCCAAGCAGAAGGGTTTTATTATCTTTTCCGGCTTTAGCCTCGGCCTCTTCAATGGTCTTTACGAGTGTATGCACGTCAGAGGGCTGCGCGCACTTGGGCGCTAGTATGTAATCCGCGCCGCCCTTGATTGCTTCCTGAATGTCACTTTGCCAATGCGGGGTATCCAGGGCATTGATGCGCACTGTAACCCCCATACGGGGGCGCACATGCAAAAGGGCATTACGCACCAGAATGCGGGCCGTGTCTTTTTCCGCCTGGGCCACGGCGTCTTCAAGGTCAAAAATAACAATATCCGCGCCCAGGCTTCCGGCGCTGGCAAGCATGCCGGGGTTGTTGCCGGGCATGAACAGCAGGGTTCGGCAGTGTTTCATTTCCGCAGCTCCTTATAACGCAAAATGGCCGCTTCCATGCGGGCCTTGATAGTGCAGTCCAGCGCGCCCCTGTCCTGGGCGGCAACTTTCACGGCTTTAAGCCCGTGTTCAGCCAGGCTTTCTTTGATTGTAGCCATGATAGCCTGGCCGAATTGCTTCATCACAATACTTTCCACCGATACGGAAGGGGCCTCGCCTTCCCCCGGAACGATGGCGATAAAAATATCGTTCGATTCCAGGGTTCCGGCACAGGCCTGAATGGGATTGCCCATATATTCTCCTTAACGTTTTACTTTAACTTTATATATTATCAGAGTCCCGGCCACGTCACTCAATTAGTTTGTAAAGTGCTCCAGGCCTCGCGCAGCAATGAAACCGCTTCGGAAATATTTTCAACAGGCAGCGCGCCGTACCCCAACAAAATGGTCGCGGGAGGTTTCTCCCCGCCTTCAATCCACAGCTGTGAGCCGGAGAATACGCGCACTCCGCATTCCGCCGCCTTTTCCACAAGCTCCGCCTCGGTTTCACCGTTCGTAAATTCCAGAAGCAGATGCAAACCGGCATCTTGACCGTGTATGCGTAAGCTGTCGCCAAAGGCGCTGATGAGCGCCTCGAGCAAGGTGTCATGCTTTTTTTTGTTTAACAAGCACATTTTACGTATGTGTTTTTCCATATGCCCTTCGGCGATGAAGCGCGCCAGAATCTTCTGTTCCAGCCAGGAAACGGAGCATTTATAGCCGGAAAAGGCATAACGGTAAGAGTCCAGAAATCTGTCGGGCAGCACCATGTAACCCATGCGCAGGCCCGGAGATACGGTTTTGGAAAAAGAGCCGATATACACTACCCGCCCCTGGCGATCTATGGATTGCAGCGAGGGCACGGGCTTGCCCTTGTAGCGGTATTCGCTGTCGTAATCGTCTTCGATAATCAGCCCCCGGCAGTCCACAGCCCATTGCAGAAGCGCCATGCGTTTCTGGATGGTCATTACCCGCCCGGTGGGATATTGGCGCGACGGCGTCACAAAAACCGCCCTGGCCGGTGAGGCTGCAAGAGCCGCCACATCAAGACCGTCTTCCTGCACGGGTATAGGGCACAGCCGCAGCCCGTTGCCCTGAAAAACCGCCCTGGCCCGCCGATATCCGGGGTTTTCCATGGCAATTTCGCGCCATTGCGAGGGAAAAATCCGCAACAACGACGAGACGGCCGGTTGCAGTCCGTTGCAAATTACAACCTGATCAGCGGTGCAGTTCACCCCCCGGCGCAAATATAAATGCTTGGCCAATTCCCGACGCAAGCTTCTGTCTCCCTGAATTTCATCGCGAATCCGCCCCGCCGGAAGACGATGTATTTCCTTGGCCTCAATCAGTACCGCCTCAGTAAGATTACGCCATACTTTGGAGGGAAAAGACCGCACCTCCAGCGCGCCGTAGCCGAAATTATACATGCGCCGCACCGGGCCGCTTTTTTTAGGAAAAAATCCTTCGGTGTCGGAGTCATCCACTTCCGGCATTCCGGCGCGCGGATCGTGCCGCAAAGTGGTTACCACATAGCCCGATCCGGGAACAGCTGTGACATATCCCTCCAGAACAAGCTGGGCATAGGCGTTTTCCACTGTATTTCTACCCGCCTGCAACTCCGTGGCCAGCGTTCTGGTGGAAGTGAGACGCGTTCCGCCCGGCAAAAATCCGGAAAGAATTTGCTCTTTTAACTGAACGTAAATTTGTCTGTAGAGGGGTTTTTTATCGTTGGCGTCAAGATTGAGCATCGACTCCTCCGGATATTATGCGCAAAGCTTTGTTCTGTTGGCGGCCTCGCTTGCCGCGTTAGTCTTTTTCGCGGCCAACGGGAGGGACGAGGCTTTCCGCGCAGCCTCCGGGGGCACGTTCAGTCGGGGCGCACCAAACTGTATCCATCAAAAAATGCAAAACCGGCCCTAGCAATAATGGCGGGTCTTAATATATGATAATTTTGTCACTTGAACAACCGGCTCAAAATACCGTCACCCAAAACATACCCGTACAACGCGGATGATTTTAATGCCGGTTTTGTAAATAATCGAACGCGCCATACGGGGGCGCGTTTCAAGGAGCGGATAAGATGAGCAGCAAAACGCTTGTTACCGGCGTAATCGGCGCCGACGTCCATGCCGTTGGCAACAGAATTCTGGCCATGGCCCTGGAAGGCGCCGGGTATAATGTGATTAACCTGGGCGTTATGGTGTCGCAGGAAGAATTCGTCAACGCGGCTGTGGAAACAAATGCCGACGCCATTATAGTTTCCTCCTTCTACGGGCACGGTGAAATCGACTGCCAGGGCCTGCGCGAAAAGTGCGACGAAGCCGGGCTGAAGAACATCGTGCTGCTGGCCGG
>JAVBLG010000027.1:0-12957 GCA_031553655.1 Desulfovibrionaceae bacterium
TTTTGGGGGGGGGGTGGGGATACCGCTGTGGGGGGGTGGGTACCGCACCTTTTGGCAACGGGTTCCTTCCCCCTCCCCCATACCCCCACCCCTATCCTCTAAAACTTTTATTTGCCGCGTTGATAACATTAACTCACAAAAAAAGACCGCCTCACTTATGTGAAGCGGCCAAACAGCAAAAGGTGATGGCAAGGCTACTGAATTATGGTAGCGCGTTTAACAACCACCGGCTCCAGAGGCACATTCTCATGCGGCCCCTTGCGGCCGGTTTTTACGGCCTTGATGGCATCCACAACTTCCTTGCCCCTGATCACCTTGCCGAACACCGCATAGCCCCAGGCCGGGCCATTGGGCGCGGTATAGTTGAGAAAATCATTGTCCTTCACATTGATGAAAAACTGCGCGGTGGCCGAGTGCGGATCAGACGTTCTGGCCATGGCAACGGTATACTTGTCGTTTTTAAGCCCATTGTTGGCCTCGTTTTTGATGGGCATTTCGGCCTTCTTTTCTTTCATATCCGAGGTGAAGCCGCCGCCTTGAATCATAAAGTTATTGATAACTCTATGAAAAATGGTACCGTCGTAAAAGCCGCTTTGCACGTAACGCAAAAAATTGGCAACGGTTATCGGAGCCTTGGAGCCGTCAAGCTGGATTATAATGTCGCCCATGGTAGTTTCAAACTTCACAGCCACATTGTCGGGCACGTTTCCGGCAGCGGAAGAAGTCATGGGGGTCAAGGCCAGCGCGGCGCAAAAAAGCGCGCAAGCGAGTATGTAACGCATTTAATTTCTCCTATTAAAATTTAAGATTAAACATTATAGTGCCAGTGACGCTGAAATGTCCAGCTGGAGCATTTTGCGAACAAAATATTCAAAAATTCAAGGAAAATTCGTATGTCAAAATATGATGTGCTGATAGTGGGCGCGGGTATGACCGGCGCCACGGCTGCCTCTGTGCTGGCCGCCCGAGGGGCCAAAGTTCTTGTTGTTGACTCCCGCGATCATATCGGCGGCAACTGCCACGACGCTCCCGATGATGAAGGTATTGTGATCCAACCTTACGGACCGCATATTTTCCACACAAACAGCAATACGGTAGTGGAATTTCTGTCGGGCTTCACCAAATGGCGCGATTATGAACACAGGGTCAGCGGGCTCATAAAAAAACGCCTTGTCCCCCTGCCCTTCAACCTCACTTCGTTGCGCATGTGCTTTCCCGCCGCCGAGGCGCGCCGCCTTGAGGAAGCATTGATAAAAAGCTTCGGCTTCGACGCGCAAAAACCCATTTTGGAGCTGCGTAGCGCCGGTTCGTCCGAACTGGCGGATCTGGCCGACTTCATATATGAAAACGTCTTTTTGGGCTACACCCGCAAACAATGGGGGCTGGCCCCGGATCAGATCGATCCGGCCATTACCGGGCGGGTTCCGGTGCGGGTAAATTATGACGACCGCTACTTCACCGACAACTTTCAAAAAATGCCCGCAAACGGCTTTGCCGCGATTTTCAAAAACATGCTTGCACACGAACGCATAACGGTACGCCTGAATACGCCTTTCAAGGAAATGGACAAAGACGACACCTGGAAGACCTGCATCTATACCGGGCCTCTGGACGAATATTTCAATGCCAAGGCCGGACATCTGCCCTACCGCAGCCTCAATTTCGTTTTCGAACATTACCGCCAGCAGCTCCATCTGCCGGTGGCCGTGCTCAATTACCCGGAATATGAGGTTGAATACACCAGAATCAGCGAATACAAATATTTCTCCGGGCAACAGGCCCCCGGAACCACGGTAAGCATTGAATATTCCTTGGCCCACGAGCCTTCGCGCACTATTCCCTACTACCCGGTGCTGACGGATGAAAGCCGGGCCCTGCTCGGAGTCTATCAGGAAATGGCGACCAATGAAGCCCCCGAAGTTGTTTTTGCCGGACGGCTGGGCGCATTCCGCTATCTGAATATGGACGACTCGGTACTTGACGGAATGAGAGCTGCCGACGCGGCAATGGCCCGGCTTTCCATCTAATAACTGCCCTGTCCAGGGGCTGTCTCCGAATAAAATAATTTTTGTTTCCCGGCGCGGTAACCTGTATTTTTGAAACAGGGGATAGGGCTCTTATGGTCCATCCCTGTTTCAGAAATACAGGTTGGCGAAGCCGCCGTAATAACATGCGATTCCGAGCCGCCGGTGAAGGGCGGCGCAAGACAATCAGCCTTAATTCTTAAAAAACGGTTTCAGGTAATGGATAATTTCAAAAGCAAAATACTATAGGATTGGAATAATATGGATCTCTTATCGGCATTCAGCGATCCGGAGCTCTGCAAGGGCCTTTTGCGCCGCCTGGAGACGGCCATGTCCGGCAACGGCGGCCGCCGGATGCGTTTTATGGAAGTTTGCGGCACGCATACCGTAGCCATTTTCCAGAGCGGTCTGAAAAGCCTGCTTCCGGCGGGCGTGGAGCATGTTTCCGGACCGGGTTGTCCGGTGTGCGTAACTCACGATGCCGAAATAGCTCTGTGCCAGGAACTGGCAGGGCGCGACAAGATCATCCTGGCAACTTTTGGCGATATGCTGCGCGTGCCCGGCCCGGATGGCGGCACGTTAAAGCACGCCCGCGCCGCCGGGGCCAAGGTGGAAATGGTTTATTCCCCTCTGGACGCCCTGCGTCTGGCCGAAGAAAACACCGAATACAACGTGGTATTCCTGGGCATAGGCTTTGAAACCACCGCTCCGGCGGTGGCCGGGGCCTTGCTTACGGCCGCGCGTAAAAATATCGACAACTTTATGGTTCTTTCCTTTCACAAACTGGTGCCCCCGGCGTTGCGCGCCTTGTTGGCCGGCGGAGAATGCGATGTCGACGCCTTCTTACTGCCCGGCCACGTCTCAACCATTCTGGGCCTTGAGCCCTATGAATTTCTGGCAAAAGAATTCGCCCGCCCGGCGGCTGTAGGTGGCTTTGAACCGGCCGATATTCTGCTGGCTCTATGCGTTATGGCCGAACAAACGGCTGAGGGGCGGCCCGAAATAACCAATGCCTACCGCCGAGCCGTGTCGGATCAGGGCAATGCCAAAGCCCGCGCGATTATGGACGAAGTTTTTATTGTAAAAGACGCCCTGTGGCGCGGGTTGGGAACCATACAAGAAAGCGGGCTGGCCATTGCGCCGGCCTTTGCCCGCTTTGACGCCATGCAAAGACTGGATCTGGCCCTGCCCGAAGTAAAGACAAAAAGCGGCTGCCGCTGCGGCAGTGTGCTCAAGGGAATAATAACCCCGAATCAATGCGCGCTTTTTGCAAAGAACTGCACTACAGAACACCCAGTGGGGCCGTGCATGGTGTCGACCGAGGGCAGTTGCGCCGCATGGTACAAGTATAACTTGGGGTAAAAAATAATCTTAAGAATCTTCGATCATGAAAAAACTTGAACACATATAATTGACCAACACGATGTTTCAATCCACAGTCGGCTCCATCCGCCGACTGACTCCGTCGCCGGCAGATAGGAGCCGTGCGGATTGCCCCTCCCTGAAGGAAGTGGTTACAAAAAGGATTTCATCGACTTCGTCGTTTTGTCAATCAATTTTTCCCCCTGAAGGGGGAGGTTTCAGACCATAAAGGAAGTTTTGATGAAAGAAACAATCCTTCTTCTCGATCACGGCAGCGGCGGCCGCGCCTCGCAGCGACTGGTGAATGAAATTTTTCTGCGCCATTTCGGCAATCCCATTCTGGAAGCCATGGATGACGCGGCCTTTCTGCCCATAAAAGGTCCGGTGGCCATGAGTACCGATGCCTACACTGTAACGCCGCTTTTTTTCCCTGGAGGCAGTATAGGCACCCTGGCAGTTCACGGTACGGTAAATGATGTTTCCATGCTGGGGGCCAAGCCGCTTTATTTAAGTTGCGCCTTTATTCTGGAAGAGGGAATCGAGCTTGAAACCATCGACCGGGTGGTTCAGGACATGGCCCGAGCGGCAAAGGAAGCCGGGGTGCTCATTGTCACCGGAGACACCAAGGTGGTGCCGCGCGGAGCCTGTGACAAGATGTTCATAACCACCAGCGGAATTGGCCAAATTATTGCCGACCCCGCACCTTCTGGCAGCGGAGCAAAGGACGGCGACGCGGTTTTGCTTAGCGGCACAATTGGAGACCACGGCCTGACAATTTTCAATGCCCGCGAAAATCTGGGATTCATCGGAGACATATCCAGCGATTCCGCCCCCTTGAATTCTATGATAGAAAGGCTTATACTTGAAGTTGGAAATATACATACATTGCGTGACCCCACCAGAGGGGGGCTTTCTTCTACGCTTAACGAAATAGCGGCCCAATCGGGAACAGGTATAATGTTGCGCGAAGCCGACATTCCCGTGCGGGAAGCGGTGAAAAACGGCTGCTCTTTTTTGGGCCTTGATCCGCTGCAATTGGCCAATGAAGGTAAATTCATCTGCATTTTGCCCGAAAACAAGGCCGAGGCCGCGCTTGCGGTGATGCGTGCGGACAAAAACGGCGCCGACGCCGCCCGCATCGGAACTGTGGGCCTCGGCCGGAACATGCGCCCGGGTCAGGTAGTGCTTGAAACGGCGCTGGGCGGACATCGGCTTCTTTCCATGCCCGAAGGAGGTCCGTTGCCGCGAATTTGCTAGGGGCTGTCTCCAAATAGCGGATTTTAATTCAAGGGCAAGGAAAGAGGGCGTTTTTGCGAAGCGAGTGTACTCTTATGGTACTCGACCGAAGCAAAAAAGCCCGATTGACGCAGCCATTGTACAAAAGACGCATTTGGAGACAGCCCCTAGGCAGTGTCTATCTAACAGTCATATTGGACCATATAATGCTGATCAATAAAATACTCGGCACGCTGTATCATGCCGCCGATCAATCTGAAGCCCTAAACGAAATACTCTCCATGGCCGGCGCGGTTTTCAATGCGAGCCGTGCATACATCTTTGAACTGGATGAAGCGCAGCAGTACTATGACAATACCTATGAATGGTGCCGAGAAGGTATAGCCCCGCAGAAAGAAAATCTCATAAACATTCCCCGTGAAAATATTTCCGCGTGGGAAAAACTGTTCAAAAGCGCCGAGATCGTGCGTTGCGGCAACATCAACGAGCTCGATCCGGTAAGCCGCGACATCCTCAAAGTTCAGGGTATCAAGTCCATTCTGGTGGCCCCGCTTTATTACCGAAATGATTACATTGGGTTCATGGGTTTTGACGAATGCTTTCATCACCGTCAGTGGACGGATAGTGAAGAACAGACCCTGCGCAATATGGCCAGCATAGTGTCCACAGCCGTAAGCGCCATACGCCGCGAGCGCGAGCGCGTAAAAATGGTGGAAGTTTCGCACAGTGTGCTAAACAGCCTAAGTTCCGCCGTATACGTGGCTGAACTCAAAACCGACAAAATCTTGCTTGCCAACAGCATGTTCCGGCAGATTCTGCCCAGCCTCACTGGAAACGCCTGCTTTTATCGCGGCGGCGACCAGAGTACCCCCGGCTTCTGCAAAATGGAAGACATGATTTACCATCGTTGTCCGCATGACGACAATCACTGCTTGCGCGACGGCTGTGTGCGCATAGTCCGAAGTGAAAGCCTTGGCAAGTGGTATAAATTGTTTATTAAAACCATTACCTGGCTTGACGGCGGCACGGTCTTACTCGGCAACTTTCTGGATATAACCGACATAAAGCTGGCCGAAGAAAAGATGACCAGGTTGGCGAGCGTGGACACCATGACCGGGGTGCTCAACCGCAGTGTCGGCCTGAAAATGGTGGCCGAAGCCATCGAAAATTGCCGTGAGCGCAAGGCGGATTTTGCTCTGGCCTATATCGACATAGACGGTTTGAAGGCTGTAAATGACAAATACGGCCACAAAGAAGGCGATTATATGATCGTGGCCGTGGCTGAAGCTCTGAAAAAGGCCGTGCGCGACACGGACATGATCTGCCGCCTGGGCGGAGACGAATTTTTGCTGGTACTCACAAAATGTGAACAAGGAGAAATTAGTACAGTGCTGTCCAGAGTTGAAAATTGCCTTGAAGAAATCGTAAGATACAATGGCAAACCCTACCCTATCCAGATAAGTCACGGCACATATTTCGCCTCCGGGCCTGATACCCCGGACTTGCAGGAAATGATTCAGATTTGTGACAAACGCATGTACACCCACAAGCGTTCCAAGGGTAGGGAACGCCGAGTTCCGGCACAGATATGACGTACCTTGCATAGCCCGGTGGAATTTGAAACTGGAGCACATGACGTCAAGCACAGTCACGCACCAGCTGGTGGGATTTTCCGGCGCTGTTTTTTATAAAATAATTTCCAGCAGGCTGATAATTCAGACATAATTTTTACGCCAATTAGATTTACACTGTTAAGTTTTTTTTGTGACGACCGATACTTCCTTCAACTGCCAGCAGTGGAACCGGAGGGATAACCTCCTATTTCTGTTACTTATGTCCAAGAAAAGGAGCCTCCATGTGGAATCTGCGCAATAAATTGCTGATCCCCATTCTGAGCGTTGCCATTATCGGTTTGGCCGCCACCTCGTTTTTCAGCCACTACCTCTCCGACAAAGCTCTGCAAAAGGCGGTTTATAACGACGCTGACAACTCTACTTCCAATCTGGCCAAAATGCTTGGCGTAATAATAAAAGATACCCAATCCGACGTGCAGCTGCTGGCCCGAACCTCTATGGTGATTAATGCCATCGACCCGGTCATCGACAATACTGAAGATATTGCCATTCTGAAAATTGTTCTGAAAGACCTGTTGGGGAAAAAGCCCTTTTATGACGCCGTGGACATTCTGGACGAAGACGGCATGGTGGTGACCACCTCCGACGCCAAGCCGGTTAGCCATTCCCTCAAGGAACGCCCCTATTTCCAGGCAGCCATGCGCGGGGAAATGAATTTCATTGGCGAGCCGATAAAGAGCGCTTCTTCCGGCCAGAGCGTGCTGGCCCTGGCCACGCCTATTTTCAGAAATAACAAACCCGGCGGCGCGGTTTTGGTTACCATAGCGCTGAATAACTTCAGTGACACCTTTGTTAAAGAAATAGACCTTGGCGAGCGCGGCCACGCCTTCATGGCCACCTCATCGGGTATGGTGCTGGCCCATCACGACTCCAAGCAGATTATGTCAGATGAGCTGAACAATTCCCCGGCAGTCAGACAGTTGAAAGGGATAAGCAACAATTCCGGGCACTTTTTTGCCGAAGACAATGGCAAAAAATCGCTCTACGTTTACGAGAGAGAACCCATAACCAAATGGTGGTGCGTGGTCACGGCCGAACTGGACGACATTTACAGCCCGGTGCGCTTCCTGGCCAAGGTTAACATCGGCATAGCGCTTACCGCTCTGGTTTTCATAGCTCTGGTGGTGTTTCTGGTGGTGCGGGCCATAATAGCCGCCCTGAACCATGGTGTGGGCTTTGCCAAGGCCGTGGCCGAAGGCGACCTGAACCGCGAGCTGGAAGTGAGGCGCTCCGACGAAATAGGCACCCTGGCCGATGCCTTGCGCACCATGGTGGCCAACCTCAAAACCGAACTGGGTTATTCCCAGGGCATATTGAACGGCATTCACATACCTCTGGCCGTGTGCAATCCCGACGGAACCGTAAGATTCATAAATAAATACTTTGCCGAATGCTGGGGGCGAGACGCCGATGATCTGCAAAAATATAACGGTATGCCCTATGGAGAATTTTGTTTCAACGACGTCAACCGGCGTACGGTAATAACCGAAGTGCTGCAAACGCAAAAAGACTATCCGGCGGAAGTAATGACCCGCACCAACGTGCGGGGCGAATGCCGCCACCTGCTGGTCAATGCCGCGCCCCTGCATGATCTGGATGGGCAGCTCATAGGCGCGCTCACCCTGCAGAACGACCTTTCCGAATCTCATGCCCAACAGGAGCGCATAGCCGCTCTTAACGAAACAATATACCACTCCGCCCTCCAGGCTCAGGGAATAGCCAAGGAGCAGGCCGATGGCTTCAATAACGTACGCTCCGATCTCGACAGCAGCAGCGAAATGGTCAGGCAGCAGGATTCGGCGGCAGTAGAAACCATGGCCGTCATTCGCAACATGACCGACAGTGTAAATCAGGTGGCCGGCAGGGCCGCCGAAGCCAGGGACACCACCGAGGCCACCAGGCGCGAAGCCGAAAGCGGGGCCAAGGTGGTGCGAGAGGCCATATCCTGCATCCAACGTGTGGCCGCGCAAACCCGCACCTTGGCCGAAGACATGCACAAGCTCAATGACCATGCCCAAAATATCAGCAAGGTAATTGTACTTATTGAAGACATTGCCGACCAGACCAACCTGCTGGCTCTTAATGCCGCCATTGAGGCAGCCAGAGCCGGAGATGCTGGACGAGGCTTTGCCGTGGTGGCCGACGAAGTGCGCAAGCTGGCCGAAAAAACTATGCAGGCCACCGGCGAAGTGGGCGCGGTAATCAAGGTTATTCAGGAAAGTGTGCGTGAAAGCGACAAGATCACCAGTGAAGCCGTGCGCCAGACTGATGAATCCAACGAGTTGGCGGTAAAATCCGGGGAAAATCTGGCTTCCATCCTCAAAATGGCACAAATGGCGGCCACGGAAATGGCCTCCATAGCCAAGGCCACTGAAGAGCAGTCAGCAGCCGGGGGCCATGTTCTTGAAGCCATGAACAAAATAGGCGATCTGGCCCGTAACGCGGTGGACAACATGCAGAAATCGGTGCAGTCGGTCAGCCGTTTGGCCGAGCAGTCCGGGCAATTGCAAGGCCTGATCGAGCATATGCGCAACGAACGCCGGGCGCATCAGCGCCACTTCCTCAAAAACCCCGTGTACGTCACGGCCATATTGGACAATGGCGCGCCCGAACAGGCCACGTTGCTCGACATCGGCCAGGGGGGAATGCGCCTGCGCTTCAACAGGAATGTGGGCAGCAGTAATGAAAAACGCATCAGAATCGACTTGAAGGGTACGCAATTTGAAAGGCAATTCCCCTCGGCCAACGGCAACATAAGCTGGCGCGATGGAATGCAACTTGGCATTAGACTATCCGAACGGCTCAGCACAACTGATGGTGATCTCAAGAAGCTGTCAGACATGTAGACAATAAAGCATGTTACGAATGAAATGAGCAAAATGCTCTGACGGCCCGTGCGTTGAAAGGGGCTGTCTCCACACGGAGGCAGCCCCTTTCAGTTTTACTTAAAGCATACGGGTCAAGATAAAACCACGTCCACCCTTTTGAGGGACTCATCTTTGCCCAAAGCTTCCATTATTTCAGGCAGGCCGGGGCCACCACCCACTCTGGTGAGCGCCAGGCGCAAAGGTGGGCCGAATTCCTTGAATTTTAGCCCGGAAGTATCGGCAAAATCGTGCAACAAAGTACCGAGCGCGGCCGCGTCAAACATGGGTGCGGCCTCAAGGCGCTCTCTCAGGGCGGTAAGATGTTTTTTGCCGTCGGCCGAAATGCTGCCCTTGCCTTCGGAGGGCAAGGCTTCCAGTCTATCCGCGCTAACCAGCAGGGGCCGCATGGACGCGGCCAGTTCGTCAAGGCTTGAGTTCCGTTCGAGATAGAGGGGAATAATCTTCTCCAGAGCCTGCGGGGCAAGGCCGGTAAGCCCCAGCCCTTCCGCAAAGGGGGCGACCAGGCCAGCCAGCTCGGGTACGGGCGTGCCCCGCATGTAGTGGGCGTTGAGCCAGGACAGCTTGGCCGGGTCAAAAGCGGCGGCAGCGGAATTAAGGTTTTTACCGTCAAAATGCTTTACCAGTTCTTCAAGGCTGAATATTTCCTGATCGCCGTGCGACCAGCCCAGGCGGGCCAGATAGTTGACCAGAGCCTGGGGCAGCAGCCCGTCGTTCTGATATTCAATAACAGCCTTGGCCCCGTGGCGTTTGGAAAGTTTTTGCCGATCCGAGCCCAAAATCATGGGCACATGGCCGAAAACGGGCAGAGGCTTGCCAAGGGCCTGATAAATCAGAATCTGCCGGGGCGTGTTGGAAAGATGGTCGTCACCGCGCACCACATGGGTAATTTCCATGTCGCTGTCGTCCACCACCACAGCCATATTGTAGGTCGGCATGCCGTCGGCGCGGCGTATAATCATGTCGTCGAGTTCGGCCACATCAAAAACCATGTGTCCTTTGACCAGATCGTCAAAGACCACGCTGCCCGAAAGCGGGGCTTTCAGCCGCACGCAATGGCCGGGGCCGGGGCCGACGTTCTTTTCACGGCAGGTGCCGTCATAGCGCGGCTTTTGCCCGTTTTGGCGGGCTGCCTCGCGCATGGCCTCCACTTTTTCCGGGCTGCACGAACACCAGTAGGCCTTGCCTTCGGCCAGAAGCTGGTCCACGGCGGCATTGTAAAGCTCCGTGCGCTCGCTCTGATATACCGGTTCGCGGTCAAGATCCAACCCCAGCCACTTTATGGAAGCCAGAATGGAATCGGTGTATTCCTGACGCGAACGCTCGCGGTCGGTATCTTCGATGCGCAAATAAAACGAGCCGCCAAAATGGCGGGACAGAAGCCAGCAGAAAATTGCCGTCCTGGCCCCGCCGATATGCAGATGCCCTGTGGGGCTGGGAGCGAAACGCGTTGCAACTTTAGTCATTATATTTCCTATCTTTTAATAATCAGAAGTGAGCTCACTTCGCGCACGCCGTCGGTTTCTCTGGCTGTTCTTATGGCTATGCCCTTTTCACTCTCACTTTCCACCATGCCCAGCAGCACCACGCGCCCGGCATTTACCTCTGTATCCACGCGCGACGAAACAAGACCGTCCGCCCCGATCAAATTGGTGCGCAGTTTTGTGGCCAGAGAGAAATCATCGGTTTTGGAGCGCTTCATCGGAGTGAACCAGTGGTGTTCCACCGATCTCACGCCCGAGACATTATGCGCCGTGTCCAGAACATTACGGGTCATGCCCGAAGGAACCTCGCCCACGAGGAACACATGCCCCTCGTAGCAAAAAACGGAAATATCCCACTTGTCGCTATAACCAGCTGCGGAAAGAGCATTGGAAACATTGGTTTTTATTTTACTGTCATCTGCTATGGTGCCCAGCTCCCTTTTGTCTTCATACAAATCATAAGGCGCAAGGGCAGCCGCCGCGCAACCCATCATCTGGGCAACGCCTAACAACATAACGGCGAGGAGGATGAAGCGCTTCATGTTATTCTCCATTTTCGTGGTTTGTAGGGTCAATCCGCGCGCATATAAAAAAACGCAATGGCGCATGTTACGCAAATGGATAATAATCATCAAGCTTATATTATCCAGATCCCCAAACGGATGATTTTATTAGTATGCAAAACAAGATGCGTCAGCCCTGTCCAGATCCCGCTGACGTTTTTTCAGGTGGAATCGACTGCTTGCGAACAATGCCCGGGCAGACTCTACACGCTGTACTGATTCAGCTTGCTGTGCAGGGTCTTGCGCGAAATGCCCAGGCGGCGGGCGGCCTCGCTTTTATTGTCGCCGGTCTGGCGCAGGGTGTGCAAAATGGCCTCGCGCTCTATGTCTTCAAGCTTTCCCTCGTAACTGGGGGCTCCTTCGCGATCCACCGCGGGTTCCGCTCGCGCTCCGGTAAGGGACGGTGGCAACTCCATGTCCGAAACATATGCTCCGGCCAGCAACACCACGGCCCGCTCCACCACATTCTCCAGTTCGCGCACATTGCCCGGCCAGTCATACTTCAACAGAATATCCATGGCTCTGGGCGTGAAGCCCTTGATCTGCTTGCGGTTGCGCGCCGCATAAACAACCAGGAAATGCCCGGCCAAAAGCGGAATATCCTCACGGCGCGCCCGTAGCGGCGGCACGTGTACATTAACCACATTCAGGCGATAAAATAAATCTTCCCTGAATCGTCCCGCCTTAACCTCATCTTCCAGGCAGCGGTTGGTGGCCGCAATTATCCGCACATCCACACTAACAATGCCGTCTCCGCCCACACGCTGAATTTCACGCTGTTGCAGTACACGCAGCAGCTTGGCCTGCATAGCCGGAGATATTTCGCCTATTTCATCCAGAAAAATGGAACCGCCCCCGGCATGAATAAAAAAGCCGTCACGGCGGCGGTCAGCCCCGGTGAAGGCTCCTTTTTCATGGCCGAAAAGCTCGGATTCCAGAAGATTTTGGGCTATTGCCGCACAGTTAACAGCCACAAAAGGACCGTTCCTGCGCGCACTCAGCCCGTGTATGGCCTTGGCTACCAGTTCCTTGCCCGTGCCCGACTCCCCGGTAATCAGAATTGTGGCCTCCGAAGGGGCCACAGTGTGCATAAGTTCCAGCATGTCCCGCATGGCCGGACTTTGCCCGATTATGTCCACCCCGCCCTTGTCCTGGCGGCTGGCAAGGGCGCTGCGCAAATTGTCCACTTCGGCTTTCAGAGTGCTGTGTTCCAGGGTGCGGCTCAAGGTCAGCTTCAGGGTGTCAAAGTCCAGAGGCTTTACCAGGTAATCGTATGCGCCGGATTTTATGGCTTCCACAGCGGACTCCACCGCGGAATGCGCGGTCATGATCACTATGGGCACTGCCGGATTGTAGGTTTTAATCGCTTTAAGCGCGGTAAGCCCGTCCATGCGCGCCATGCGTATGTCCATAAGCACCACGTCATAAGCTGTTTCCCTGATTTTGTCGACAGCCTCAAGCCCATCCACAGCCTCAAAAACCTTGTAGCCCCAACTGCCCAGCAAAGTTTCAAGCATAGCCCTGTGGCCGGCGTCATCGTCAACAATCAGTACTCGCGCTGCGTTTTTGGTCATAAATTTTACCCTCTACTCGATCCTGCAACTCCGGTGAACGGCGGCACAGGCCAACAAGACTTTGTGCAAAAACAAATATGTTTCAATCCACAGTCGGCTCCGATCCCCCCGCCAGACACCGTCGCCGGCGGATGGGAGCCGCCTGTGGATTGCCCATCCCTTAAGGAAGGGGTTACAAAAATGATTTCATGAAAT
>JAVBLG010000088.1:0-3666 GCA_031553655.1 Desulfovibrionaceae bacterium
GCATCCTCCGAGTTTCAGAACAAAGGGGGTGCCGCGAATGGAGCACTTTCTGCTTGACGTTCTTGCCGCGATTGTGGCGGGCGTTATTGTGGCCTTGATAACCAAGTGGATTAACCACTAATGTTTCAGGCCCCGGCAGGAATCACGATCCATACCGGGGCCTGAAACTTGTATCACACATCAGATACAGGGGGATTGCCCCAGGGGCGGCGGTGTTAGCGCACTTGCCGCCCCGCTTATTTTTGAAGATAAACATTTCCGCCCAAAATGGCAATAGCGGTGTCGGCGGACAAAAATCCCGCAGTGTTAACAGCCCTTGAGGCTTGTTGCGAGCGCGGCGGACTTCAAAGGAAATTTTGATGAAATAGGCAAGTCCCCGGCATGAAGATTTTTCTCCATGCCGGGGACTTTAAACGTGTGTGACTTAACTACAGAAAGATTTTCCCTGGGCCTGTATGCTTAATAGCGCGGCTGACGGGGAGCTTTGGGCTGGGCTTCGTTCACTTTCAGGCTGCGTCCGTCCATGGATGAGCCGTCAAGAGCCTGGATGGCGTCGGCCGCATCGGCCGCAGCCATTTCCACAAAACCGAAACCACGGGCGCGGCCCGTTTCACGGTCGGATACCAGTTTGACGGAATTTACCGCGCCGTACTGAGAAAAAAGATTACGAATCTGATCTTCCGTCGCCGACCAGGGCAGGTTGCCCACATAAATAGATTTACTCACAAAAAAACCTCATTTAAAAAATTTTGCACATGATGTTTGCATCCATATGCAAAACAATTACGTACATTTTTTATGCGTATACGCAGTTTTCAAGATATATGCAAGAGAATAATTGCGGTTGGCGCGATAAAGTGCGGATGTACTGGGAATTACTTATGAATTTAGTGTCAGCCGCGCGGCGTACAAATGCTCCCTCAGGCTTGAGTGCATAGCTTACTGTATTTATCTTACCAGGAGGCTCGAAAAATGAGTACTTTCTCATGGATACTTACCGGCATCCTGGCTACAGGGCTTTTTATCTACGCGCTGAAGCTTCCAAATTCCCATAAAGACAAGCACCATTAGGGGCTGTCTCCAAATAGCGGATTTTGATTAAAGGGTAAGGAAAGCAGGCCTTTTTGCGGAGCGGCAGCATAGCCAGGCGTTAAGCCTGCCGTTGCGCCTTGTTGGCGCGTTTGTGCACGTACATTTTTTCGTCAGCCATAAACAGGAGTTCGCTTGCCGAGCGGTGGTTGCTTTCATTCACCGCGATAACTCCGTAGCTTATGCTGCGATCATATTTGGATTCTTGCTCGTCATTATGCCGCGTCAGATAGTTGCGCATATGCTCCAGGCGGCTTTTCGCATCGATCAAATCCCAGTTTTCCGCCAAAAGCATAAACTCGTCCCCGCCCAGCCGGCAAACAAGCGCATCCGGCGAGAATTCTTTCAGCGCATTCACCACGCACATAATGTAGGCGTCACCTTCGGCATGGCCGAACGTGTCGTTGACGTACTTCAGGCGGTCTATATCCGCAAAACAGATGACAAACCGCTTATGCCCGTCGAGCCATTCATTTAGTGTCTTCATTCCGTAATGGCGGTTGTAGGCCTGGGTAGCCATGTCCCGGTAGGCAACATTTTCCAGATCTCTCAGCCGCTTCTTTTCCCTGGTAATGTCTGAAAGAACAAAGGCGACGGCATTATTGCCGTGCCATTGCAAAGGATAAGAGGTGGCCGAAAAATTCATGAGGATGCCGCCGTCCGTCACCTCCACTTCTTCGTGCAGAGTTTGTTCTCCAACGCGGCGCGCCTCACGCTCGAGCCATATGCGCAATTTTTCGTTCATCAGTTTTGTGGTCAGCATGCTCGGCTCGGGGCGATTGGTGAACAGCCGATTCCCGGTTTCTCTGTCAATCACGATGACCCACTGCGGAAGCTGGTTGGTGATAGCCGCAAGCAGGTCGTTTGAGTTCTCCAATGCTTTGGATTTTTTACGGCTGCTCTCTATTTCTTCCATCAGGGCCGTGCGGCGTCGTTCCAGTTGTTCCACCATGGAATTGAAGGCTACCGCGAAATCGCCCATAAACTCCACACGCTGCTTGTAGTCGCCCTTGGCAACCTGTTCTGACTGCCAGGTCAGGTGCCTCAGGGATGAGTGCAGGGCTTTCAGCGGCGCGGCCATTTCATTGTCGGACGCGGGCAGCTTGCCCTGCAATTCCCCCCTGGACAGGGCTCTGGCCAATTCTTTGGTTTCCATAATGCACTGACCCGCATATAAAAGGCCTTCCCCAAGCTCGCGAAAGTCTTCAGGAAGTTCTTCCATGTTCAGCGTGGCGTCCGGAGTGGCGAACAATACGTCGCGCAGGTAATTGAACATGTATTCCGCTGCGTACTTCATTATGTAACCCGGTGTTATAGAATACTCACCCTCAATCGACGTTCTCTTTGTCCACAACTGTGCCGTTGAAGCGGCAAACCCGGTCTCCGTTGGCCCAGCAATCCACTTCCCGCACATTATAATGCTTGCCGGTATATGTTTCAAGGATGCCGGCGATGAATCCCTCGTCATAAGTGCAAACATTTTCGTTGGTGACGGGAAGCCCGCTGCAATCCAGATCCTGCGCCACAGTGAGCGTGATTTTTCCTGTGGCGTGGTCAATGGTTTCCACACGCAGAATGCCGATCTTCATTTCCCGCATCTTCCGCTGCAAGTCGGACATGAAAGTGTCGAAGTCGATGTTCAAATCCATCACGTTGCGGGTGAATTCGGCGCCCGCCATAAAACCGGCCTGCCGAAAATATTCGTTCGCCCGCGCTTCCCCGTGGGCCTTGATGAGCACATCCAGCATGGTAAATTGCATAAGGCGATACACCAACACCGGCATTTCCTCGCCCAGGTCACCACGCCCTTCACTGATGTTCCCCAGGCTTTCCCAGGTAAAAAAGCTGTGTCCTTTGAGTTTTCGAGAAAATACGTTGGCCATATCCATTCTCCTTATTTTACTTTTTCATCAAAATTTCCTTTATGGTCTGAAACCTCCCCCTTCAGGGGGAAAATTGATTGACAAAACGACGAAGTCGATGAAATCCTTTTTGTAACCCCTTCCTTCAGGGAGGGGCAATCCGCACGGCTCCTATCCGCCGGAGACGGAGTCAGTCGGCGGATGGAGCTTACTGTGGATTGAAACATATTTCCTTTTATGGGTTTTATTCTTTTTACGCAACTCGTTGCCGATGATAATGAAAAAGCAGATTTGGGTCGAAAACGGACGTCTCGACCGGCATGACCTACATGGCCGGGCCCGCGTGATTCGGCGTTGAGAGCGCGGCGGCTTGAATCCGCCAGGGGAATGAGATAGAAAGCTGGTGGGGCATCCTCCGAGTCTATGACCGGGAGGTGATGTCCAGTGCGGCAGTTCCTGCGGGATGTGCTGGCCATGGTGGTCAGCGGCATCGTTGTGGCAATTATTTTACGGCTCTTGGGCTTGTAAATAATATTGCCCGGTAGGAGCGACAACTCTTACCGGGCGATGGTTCCGTGCGCCGGACATGGCGCGTTCTTAAAAGTGGTGCAAGTCCACTCTGGGCCGTAGTGAGCGGAACCAGTAGCCGGAGGCAAGGGCGCTGTCGTGAGGCAGAGTCTGAAGGAAGCCCGAGGCAAAAGCCGGACGTGACGGA
>JAVBLG010000086.1:0-27436 GCA_031553655.1 Desulfovibrionaceae bacterium
CATGTGGAACGCTCCCCACCCATATTGGCTATGCTAATTAAATTTCGCGGCCTCGGCTTTTGTTCCATTTGCGTTTGGGGGGGGTTATGGGGGTAACCATTTTTTGTAAAAAAGTGTTTCCCCCCTTCCCCCGGACCCCCATCCCCCTTTACCAACAACTGTTTTTATCCAGACACTTTGTGTTAGCGCTTGCCAAGCAGACAATTTCAGAACAATTTAGCCTTGAAATAACATTTTATCAAAGTTTTTTTGCAAAATTTTATAATTTTTCCAAGATTAGCACGCCTTTTCTCACGGAAACGGCCCTGGTTTCCACAATTTTCCTGGTATCGTCCCAAGTCGGCGTGCTTGAAAAGCGGCATGGCGCGTAAAATTCGTTTACCGCTTTGTCGCTGCCGTGCCCGTCGGCAATGGCATGCAGCATGCGGCCCTGCAATGAAGCGGTGAAGGCCAATCCCTGGACGGCGGCCAGTTCGCGCAGCTTCGCGGCGCGGAGTTTTTTTTCTTCCAGGGGAATCTGATCGGAAAAGTCGGCCGCCGGTGTGCCCGGTCTGGGGGCAAAGGGAAACACATGGGCATAATGCAGCCCGGCCCTTTGCATTATTTCGGCCGTGGCAGCCACATCAGCATCTGTTTCTCCGGGAAAGCCGGTGAGAATGTCGGCTCCCAGGCCCAGCACCGGCCAATGTCGCCTGAGTTCAAACAGAGATTCCAGCATATTATCTAGATGCTGATCACCCCGCCCCATGCGCCGCAATATTTCCGGTGAGCCGCTTTGCAGCGAAAGATGCAGATGTGGGCAGAAAAGTTGTCCGGCGCTCAGAACCCGCACCGCCTTTTCATTGAGCTGGTTGGGGTCCAGGGAACTGATGCGCAGACGCGCCCGTCCGGCCCATTCCGAGGCCAAACTGTTGTTGAGCATCTCGGCCAGATCCCAGAAATCAAGGGCTGGGTTGAAATCGCGCCCGTATTGGGCCAGATTTATTCCTGAAATGATAAGCTCGTGGAATCCGGCTTTAAAAAGCCTTTTCGCTTCATCCACGGCTTCCTCTGGGCGGCGGCTTATGCCCTGTCCGCGCATAAGTGGCACTATGCAGTATGTGCAGCGGCGCGAGCAGCCGTCCTGCACCTTCAATATGGGGCGGGAACGCTGAAAATCATTTATGCGCAGGGGGGGGTAACCATTATGTTGAGGAAACGGCGCGGTCAGGCTTCGTGGGTCATACAATAAGAGATGCTTGTTGGCGTTTTCGATAACCATATGCACCGCCTGCCCCTTTCTTTCAATAAAGGAGTTTCCGGCCAGGCGGGCAGAGCAGCCGGTGATCAGGCGCAAGGCCGAGGGGGCTTCGCGCTTCATAGCCAGGATGGCGCCTCTGGCGTCGCGCTCGGCCTTGCCTGTTACCGCGCAGGAGTTGATCATGGTTACATCCGCCCCGTCCGGGGAAGGCAGCTCCACGCCCCCAAGGGCGACCCAGGCTTCGCGCACGGCCTGGCTTTCGTATTGATTTACTTTGCAGCCGAAGGTGCGGATAAAAAAAGACCATTCTTTCATGTTTCAATCCACAGTCAGCTCCATCCGCCGACGGGCTCCGTCTGAAGGGGGATGTTTCAGACCATAAAGGATATTTTGATAAAGATATGTGGATTTTTGCTGATATAATTCGCAAAAAAGCCAGGTTATTCTTTTCCGTAAAAACCAGAAGATTTTATGGGCTTTATTCGTAAGATGCTCTAATTGGACGGCATTTCCGCAGGTTTTTGCTGTCCGGTGGCGTTGTTTTGCTGTTGTGTTTTCGCGGCCAGCTTTTTTGCCTTGCAGATCAGCTCCGGCCGGTATTCAAAATGCATCAGATCATACTCGCGCCACTTACCGCCCCAGATGAATCCGTGTTTTTCGAATATGGAAACCAGTTCTGTGGGATATTCCGTCTGGGCCTTGTGATGCGCTCCGCCCGACCATTGCCAGTATGGTCCCATTTTGGGGTTGAGGTCTATGGCAATACCAAAGGCGTGGGGGCTAAGACGCTGCTCGCCACTGATTTTGCGGTAAAAATAGCCGCCATCCACAGGCAGCGCATAGCGTTTGATATCAGGTCTGGCCGCAAGCAGGGCGGTGAGTTCGGCGTTTACGGCGGCCAGGGCTTCGGGCAGTCCTGCCGCGTTGGCGACCTTGATTTTTTTACTTCCTCCAAGAGGCATACTTAGCATGCTTGCTTCGATTTCCTTGCGATTTTGCCCGTATACGGCATGCAAAAAATCATAGGATCTTGCCCGTCCAGGGTGAAAATTGGGGGGTGGGGCCGGCCGGTTCGGCTCCAGGGGATAGGGCTGGGCCATGGAAGTTTTTATGTCGGCCTGATCAAGCCCGTCGCCTTGAGGAGTAGCCTCTTTTCGGGCAGCTTCTTTAGGACCGACATTTTGTGTGGCGGCGTTTTTTAAGGCGGCATCCTGTGGAACGGTGTTTCCCTCCTGAGAATTCGGTTCGCGCTGGTCGTAAAGTATGCCCCGGCCTTTGACCACAATCCAGCGGCGGCCCTGGCTGTCGGCGCTCACCCCCTGGACGATGCCGGGATAACACTGGGACAGGCAGGCATAATCCATAAGAAAGTCGTCGGCTCTGGCTGCTGCCGTATGCAGCAATGCGAACAGTAATATGCTGGTAATACTTTTGTATTTCATACTTTAATTTTAATTGTAGCACTTTGTTTTTGAAATTATCCATACGAACGCTATGAGTTTGGACGGCCCTATCCGAGTATGGCCTCAGAGCATCTTGTCGATTTCATCCATAGCACGTTCAAAATCAAAAGTTTTTGGTAAAGGGGGATGGGGGTGTGGGGGAAGGGGGGAACCCCATTTTTGAAAAAGGGGTTACCCCCATACCCCGCCACACATATTACTACAGGCCACTGGCGGACTCTTCGTCCACAATCCAGATCAAATCTCCTGACACCGGACGCACCAGCTGCGCGGGCAGGGTGGGCTCGGCCAGAAGATCCAGACACTTGGAAAGGGCGGCATGCTTCTGCGCGCCGGTTACCAGGAACATGCAGCAACGGGCGTTGTTGAGCACGGGCAGGGTCAAGGTGAGGCGGTCGGCCTTTCTTTCGGGCACATAGAGGTCGGTGACCAGACGCTTTTTTTCCTGCAGGGCGGGAGAACCGGGAAAAATGGAGCCGGTGTGCCCGTCGTCGCCCATGCCAAGCAACACCATATCAAAACGCGGCAATTCGCCTTCAGCAAGCTTGAAATGATCTTTCAGCAGGGCTTCGTAGGCCAGGGCTGATTCCACAGGGTTGTCTTCGCCTTTCATGCGGTAATAGCGGGTGGAACTCACCGGTGAAAGCAGCTCGCGGCGCACCATGCCGTAGTTGCTGTCATTATGCTCCGGCCCCACGCATCTTTCGTCGACCCAATATACGAATATTTTGTCCCAAGGCATGTGCTCGGCCCAGTCGGAGCGGGCCAGCATGCGGTACAGGGGAATGGGAGTAGACCCGCCGGAAAGGGCCAGGGTGAAGTGCCCGCGTTCGGCAATGGCGTTTTCGCAGTGTTCGGAGAGAATGTGGGCCGCGCGTTCGCTGATGGCCGAAATTTCCTTATGCACATGTAGCGAAAGGTGTATGGATCTGCTCAGGCTCTTCATGTAATTTCCCCCGGTTTAAATATTGTCATGGTTTGGATGGCAATTAATTTATCAGACAATTCCAATTTCAAAACAGCTCTAACTTGTCGGGGCTACGCCCGGATTGGCGGCCAGGGCGGAATTCGGGGTTTGTTCTTTTTGTTCCCCGTTGTCCTGGCTTGCGGCCCGGTAAAGATGCACATCAAGCTGCGGGAAGGATATTTCTATATTTTTTTCTTTAAATGTACGATTTATATCCACACGCAAATCGGTGAGTGTGCCGGTAGCCACGTTGATGTCTTCAACCCACAGGCGCACCATGAAATCCAGCGAGCTGGGACCGAAATCGGTAAAGGCCACGCTGGGAGCCGGATCGCGCATCACGCGCGGATGGGAAGCGGCTATGCGCTTTAAAAGCTTCATCACCAACTCCACGTCCGAGCCGTATCCCACGCCTATTTTTATGTCGCGCCGTACGCTGCGGCCGTTGCGGGTCCAGTTGGTCAGGCGAGTGGACACCAACTCGGAGTTGGGCACGAAAATTACGGCATTGTCGTAAGTTTCCACTGTGGTGGAGCGGATATTGATTTTGCTCACCACGCCTTGTATGCCGCCAACTTCGATAACGTCGCCTTCTTGCAGGCTGCGTCCGAAAATAAGGATAAGCCCGGATATGAAGTTGTTGAAAATGGTCTGCAAGCCAAAGCCTATGCCAACGGAAAGACCACCGGCAACCACCGCGAGGCTGGTCAGGCTGACCCCCAGGGCGTTCATAACATACAGGGCGAAAAGGCCCCATAAGGCATAGGTTAACGCGGTTTGCAGGGGTGGAACTATGGATGCGTCCACGGTGGAGGCATTGGGCAGCCGCCACAAAAAGGCCTTTCCGGCCACAATGGCCGAGCGGGTGATGAAGAAAAGGCTGATGATGAAAAGCACGCGCAAGGCATCGAAAGATACCGTACCCACGGTTACGTTGGTGAGCAGAGTGTTGTTTACCAGGTAAAGCACTCCTGGGAAGGCCAGAGCCCACAGGAAAATAGCAAAGAATACCAGCAGCAAAATGGCCGGGGCGGCCATGGCCAGAATGGCCGCTCTGAAGCCCGCGCTCACACCGTCTTCGGGCAGGCGCTCGGAAGCGGCATGGCAAAGCCCCAGAAAGCCCACACTAAGCTGAATGGTAACGGCTACAGCCACGTAGCAGGTGTAGACCAGCAGTGACAATCTGACTGCTCCGGCTGCCGCCAGCAGCAGGTTAACAGCTAAAATGAATGGTTCGATGCGTAGCGCGGTTTGTTCCAGCGGGGGCAGGCCGGTTTTTTTGTCGCGCTTGATCGAAGACCACAAAGCAACGGCCAACACCGCTATCCATAGAGGGCATAACATGGCCAGCGGGGGATTGAGGGTCATGAAAACAAAAGCCAGGGCCACGGGGATGAAAAGGTGCGAGAAGGGCGGGTGACCGCCGCTGATAGCTAGTTGCACCTTGCGCAGATCCCAGGCCAGGTTGAGTTGCCCCCAAATCTGGAAAATATTGCCAAGGGCGATCATGTTCAGGTGGGCGTCACGCGGGGATCCCCAGGCCGCAAAATGCAGGGCCGCGCCCAGCACCAGCCAGGGCAGTGAATTGCGTACGGCCATAATCCAAGGCCTGCCCGATTCTACAGACTCTCCCCCTTCGGCTTCGTCCTCGACTTTTTTGCGTCTGCTTACCACCAGCCAGAAAAGGCCCACAGGAATAATAACCATGAGCATACGGGCCAGCACCGTGAGCCATTCGTTCTTGGTGCGCGGAAATTCCGAGGCGAGCCTGGGCCTCACTTCCTTGCTGAATTTTTCCCAGGCGCGCGGCAAGTCGCTCCACAGGCGGAAGCTGAAAATATTGCCGTCATTGGCTTGGTAGAACTCTTCCCACTGGCGGGGCATGGCCGTCTGGATCTGTTTGATGGTGGCCCCGAGGCGGGCCTTGAGGTTTTTGCCGCTCTCAAGCACGCCGTTGAAGCTGTTTTGCAAGGTTATCAGCTTGATTTTGTTCTGAGATATGGTGTCGAGGTACGATTTGAGGGCCGGAGGAATTTCGGTTTTTTTACTGGCGCGGGAAATATTCAATTCGGTTTCCAGGCCGTCAATATCGTCAAGACGCCTGGCAAAAGAGTCGAGCCGATCGGAGATGGGCTTGATTACCGTACCAACCTGCCGTTCCAGGCCTTCCATCTGGCGCATCACGTTGTAAAGCTGGTCGGGCATGGCTGTGGTGAACTGGGAGAAGGCCAAAAACCCGTAATAGTTATTCTGTATTTCCAGCAGGCGGTCGCTGGTATTTTTAATGGTGTTGGGCAGGTTTTTTTGCAGGGCGTCAAGCTCGTCGCGCACAGAAGCCACTTCCTTGATGCGCTGCGCCCACAGGAGGTTCCATTGCTCCTGGGCCGGATCGAGAGCTTCCTCGGCGGGGGCTGAGGGTTTGTCTTCCGTTTCGGCCTTGGCGGCTGCCTGTTCAGGCTTTTTGGTATCGCCCTCTTTGCCCTGTTCAGCCGGAGCAAGCTCGGGCGTCATCGGGGCCACCGGGGCCATAGCTTTTATGGGGGCTGTTTCAAGCAGAGTGGCGTTTTGGGATATGGCTGTAGCGTTTTTGGATACGGCCGTGGCGTTTTTGGATGGAGCGTTTTTCGCGGCGCAGTGCGCCGGGGCCGGGTGAGCCAGGGTGAAAAGGACGCAGATCAGCAGCAGAGCCGTAATCGTGAAAAAGCGCCTGGACGTGGGAGGGCAGAGGGAAAGCGCGGTATCAGTATTCGTCGTCATGATTTTTCAGTTCCGTTATCCATATGACTTCGCTGCCCAGGGTCATGGCCTTGAGCACAGGTTTGCAGGAGAGCCTCGCGGCTTTCAGCAGAGGGGCATATTCCGTTGATTTGGGATCCAGTTCCATTACCCAACGGCTTTTGAAGGAGTCGCCGGGATATACCTTGTCAGATGAATTCAGCCGGACCTGACGCACAAGCTCGTCATTCTGATCCGTTACATCCAGCAGCATGTTTACGCTGTTTATGGCTTTGTCCGAGAGATTGAACGCGCTTATATTTATGGTCATCATGCCGCGCGAGCCGTCGCCTACAAGTCCGGCGACAGTCTGGCACGATTGAATCTGAAAGGCGTTTTCCATACGTTTGGTGACCTGCTCGTTCTTTTTGGTCACAGCCGCGTCCTGGCGGTCAAAAAAGTCATGCATGGCATCGCGGTATTTTTTTACCAGAGCCGGGGCATTGGCCAGCCTGGTAACCTGCCAGCCCAATTTTGTTTTCTCCACCTGGGCAATAATGTTGAAAACGGTATTGAGCCCTTCGTGATGTACGCTGGAAGAAAGCAGCACCACGCCATCGTGCTCATTAATCATCTTGAAAATGCCCAATTGCGCTATGAAGTCGGGCGGCAGCGTCGGCGGAGGGGGCGGCAACTGAAAAGACGGAGGAGCTTTTTTAGTGTCATCCTTCTTGTCTCCGGCTTTGTTGTCGAGCAGAGCTTTCAGAAAAGCCTTCTGCACTTCCTCGTTATAGAGCACAGGTTTGCCGTCAATATATTTTTGGCCATAGGCCTGAGCAATGGCCTCTCCTATATTATCACCAAGGGAACTGAAATCCACGCAGTTGGCCAGGGTCTCGGCATCGGACGATTTAAGGGCTTTGGCCAACTGCTCCAGGGCTTTTTGCGGTCCGGTGTGGTATATGTACATTCTATAGCCGAAATAGCCCAGCCCCAGCACGGCGGCAATACCCAGCCCCGTGAGCAGGCTTTTTACCAGTTTCTGGTTGGCGCGCAGCTTTTCCAGAATAAAATTTTTCAGTGCTTCAGGATCGAATTTCATATGGCCGTTGTCCGAGTCAGGGTTCGAGATTGTTAGTCTGTTCAAAAATAGCAGCGGGCTTGGCTGGTTTCATGCAAGCCTGCTTTATGCGCAGGCTCAACGGCGTGACTCCTCGCGGACTTCCAAAATCAAGGCGCATGCCTATGTATGCGCCTATTGGCAGGCGTGAGCCCAAGCTGTTTATCAGCGAGCAAAGACGATTTTCGCGCCAGATGAACATCGGGCCCGGCAAAATGCCGCGCATGGTAATGCGGCATTCCGGACATATTTCGCGGGCCATCTTGCGCGCGGAAAAAAAGGAAAGGCGACAGTCGGCATCCTTGCCCCGGCAGGTAAGGCAATAAAGGGAAAGCTTGTTGCTGAAAACAACTATAATTCCTTTGGCGGCCACTCTGGCCGCCTCAGCCATTACACCAGCCGGATTTTCGTGTAAATCCAGGATAGTAGGTACGGCGGCATAGTCGAAGCTGTTGTCCTCAAAAGGCAAGTGATCCAAGGCCGTGAGGTGAAAGTCAACTCTTGGCCCCATACGGGAACGGGCCGCCTTAAGTTCTTTTTCCTTGTGATCGACTGCGGTTACATCAAAACCGCTTTCCCACAGAAAATGTGTAAAAAATCCGCCGCCGCAGCCTATTTCCAATAGATTGCGGCTCCGCCGCGTCCACTGGCTGACCAGGCCGGCCATGAGCTTTTGCCGCCACTCCAGCGCAAACGCCTTCACAAAGGAGGCTCGGCAAGCATCTTTTGGTGTAGCGCTGGAGTTCATAAAGGGCCTTTTTTACTTAAATCAGTATTCCTTAAAGGTTACGACAATCGCTAGAGCGAGGCACTTTATGTGGCGCGGCGAAGCTTTAGTCTGCCGGCCAGAACAGGCACGTTCTGGCCGGAGCGTATCCGGCTGTAAAAGCAGCCTTGAGCGAAGAAAAAGCCACACGATTGCGTACGGCAATACGATTTTTGTCCTGGCAATTCTCGGAGAAAAAACGCCTGGAATTTCTGTTGCCCACATAGGGTCTAAAAGCGAAGTCTTCGGAGAGAATCCGCTTCCAGAATCCCTTATGTTCGGCTATGGCCTTGCGCTGAACTTGTAAAATGCGTTCGGTCAACTCGGCCGGGTGTTCGGGATGCGGATAGGCGAATGCCGCGCCCGCAGCCACCAGACGCTCATTGAGTGATGTTCCGTCCTCAAGATATATTTCGGCAATAACCCGCCCGTGACTGTCGCGCCCAAATCCTTCTCCCCCGGCGGAAACAAGGCGCACCCGCTGCCCCAGAGACAGCGATTCGGTTAAAAGTCGGGCTTCAGTGGAGTAATACTGGCCGGGAGTATCCGGTTTTCTGGTTTCCGGAGTGTCTATGCCTATCAGGCGCACCTTGCGCCCGTCGGACAGCCTGACGGTGTCGCCGTCAAAGACTTTGGACACGCGCACGAACTGATCCGCGCCATGCGCCGGCATTACGCCGGACAGCATGAACGCGAAACAGCAGAACAGAAGAACGCCTATATGGCGAAATAAAATATTAACTTTCATAATAAGAACGCAAAACTTGACTCCTCACCGGGTGGCGCAGCTTGCGCAGGGCCTTGGCCTCTATCTGCCGTATTCTTTCCCTGGTAACGTTGAAGAGTTTGCCGACTTCTTCAAGGGTATGGTCCGATTTTTCGGCAATGCCGAAGCGTTTGCGTAAAACCTGCTCTTCGCGCGGGGTCAGATCGGCCAGCACGGCAGCGAGCTGCTCGGAGAGCTTGGTGTTGATCACTTCTTCGGCCGGGGCCACAGCTTTTTTGTCTTCAATAAAATCGCCCAGGCTGGAATCTTCCTCGTCGCCTATAGGAGTTTCAAGGGAAATGGGCTCTTTGGCTATTTTGAGCACCTTTTTGACCTTGTCCACCGGATATTCCATACGATCGGCAATTTCCTCGGGCGTGGGGTCGCGCCCCAGTTCTTGCACCAGATAGCGGGAGGTGCGGATCAGCTTATTGATGGTTTCAATCATATGCACGGGAATACGGATAGTACGGGCCTGATCGGCTATGGCTCGGGTTATGGCCTGCCTGATCCACCAAGTGGCATAGGTGGAGAACTTGTAGCCGCGCTGATATTCAAACTTGTCCACGGCCTTCATCAGTCCGATATTACCTTCCTGAATAAGATCAAGGAATTGCAGACCGCGATTTGTGTATTTTTTGGCTATGGACACCACAAGGCGCAGGTTGGAGCGAATAAGTTCCTGCTTGGCGCGCATGGCCGCGTTGTTGCCTCGTTTGATGCGCCAGAGCACTTCTTCGAGGTCGGTTACATTATGGCAGCATTTTTCTTGCAATCTTTGCAGAATTTCAATTTTTCCGAGAATCATTTCTTTGAACGAGAATAACTCGTCCACGCTCATGCGCAGCACTTCGGAGGCATGGTTGGGGCTTACTTCACGGGTTTCCAGTCCGGAGAAAAGCTGCTGTATTTCAGCCTGGGTTTTGCCCGTTGAAAGTATATAGGCCGATAGATCGCGCTGGCAGTTGCGCATTTGCCGCACATAGTCCTCAACAGTTTCAATGATACGGTCGATGAGGGTTTTTTCCAGCTTGATTTCCCGCAACTTGGCTACAATCTCTTCTTTATAGCTCAAAATATCTTTCTGAATGGCTGTTACCCGGCGATCAAGAGTGCAGCATTCGTCCAGTTTTTGGTAAATGCGCCTTTTCTTGCGGAAAATAACGCGAATTTCCTCAAGCAGCAGAATGACTCTGGTGCGCTGACTCACTTCGTCTTCGCTGGGGTCGTCTTCTTCTATAGTTTTGACTACGTCTTTGAGCTTGACCCGGTTCTGCTTGAGATTGTCGCCCACATTAATAAGCTCTTCAACGGCCACGGGCACTTCAACCAGGGCGTAGAGAACATCCTGTTCGCCCATTTCGATTTTTTTGGCGATGTTAACTTCACCGTCGCGATCGAGCAGCGGCACTGCTCCCATTTCTCGCAGGTACATGCGCACGGGATCGGTGCTGCGCGAGGAATAATCGGCCGATTCCTCGTCTTCGGCCAGATCCAGCGTGCCTTCCATCACGCTTTCCTCATCAGTTTCCGCATGAGGGATGGCGATATTTTTGCCTTCTTTTTCCGAATCAACTATGACGATGTCGAGCTGATAGAAAATTCCGATGATTTCTTCAAATTGTTCGGGGGTGCTCATTTCCACGGGCAAAGCCTTGTTCACTTCGTCAAAAGTGAGAAATCCCGTGGCTTTACCCTTGGCAATCAAGGTTTTTATCTGCTGTATCTCTTTAAGATTGCTCATTGCCCCTCCCCAGTGTTTCCTGCAACACGCGAAGATACTCCAGATCGGTTTCAAAGTCACCTGTTCCGGCGTTCTCCCGAATGGCGGCGGAAATTGAGGATTTATGTGTTGCTGCGTGAAACGCTTCCAGATTTCTTAGAAGTTCGGCCAGTTCCCGCTCTTCAGAATCGCGGGGGGCTGCCTCCATTCCGGCTCGGCATTGCACCCAGAAATTTTTTTCCCTTTCGTCAAGTTCATGAAATACAAGTTCGGGGTCCGTGTCTTCCAGTTTGCGCCACAGCCTCAAAGCAACGTCGGAGCCAAGAGCCACATCGGCCCCGGCCGCACGCAAATCTTCAAAGCGTTGCGGGTAGCGCACCGCGAACATAAGAATCTGCCGCTCGCGCGTGGCCTTGGGCGACATTTTTCCGCCCGGCGCCGTTTCGGCCGGGTCAGCCACTCCCGTTCCACGCGTCCAACCACGCCCGGCGGTTACCGTAAGGCCTCCGCGTAATTCTTCCTCGGAAAGATTCAGCCAACCGGCCAGCATGGAAGCGTAACGCCCGGCAAGTTCCGGAATTTCAAGCTTCCTCAAAAAATTTCTGGTCCAGTCCACAGCCTCACGCGGGGCCTGATCTTTTAGTACACCCATACAGAATTTAAGCCCGTCAGGGGCTGAGCCGCACAGTTTGTCAAAAGCTTCGGGACCCGGTCCGCGCAAAAAACTGTCTATATCTTCGCCGTCAGGAGGGTTTACCACCTTGCAGGCCATGCCCTTGATCAGAATCATTTCGCAAGCGCGAAGCGCCGCTGCCCGCCCAGCTCTGTCTCCGTCAAAGACCAGAAGCAGGTTAGAGGTGAATCCCGCAATTTTTTTAAGCTGTTCTGGAGTCAAGGCCGTGCCCAGCACTCCTATGGCATTGCCGTAGCCATATTGATGCAGGGTGAGAACGTCCATATATCCTTCGGTTAAAATGGCCTCTTTCTTTATGTTTATATTACGTCTGGCCTGCGCCAGACCGAAGAGATGTTCTCCTTTTTTATATATGGGCGAATCCGCGCTGTTTATGTATTTTGCCTCGTCCTCTCCGGCCAGAATGCGCCCCCCAAAGGCAATAATTTGGTTGGAAAGGCTTTTTATAGGAAACATCAGTCGGCCACGGAAACGATCATAGGCCCGGCCGCTTTTGTCGCTTATGCCCAGAAGTCCCGCTGCGACCGCATCTTTTTCGGAGAAACCGGCTCGCTTGATCACTGTGGCCAGATCTTGCCATTCGTCCAGGCTGTAGCCCAGACCAAAGGTGTTGATTATTTCCGGGGAAAGACCTCGTTTATCTAAATATTTGCGGCAATTATTCCCTTGTGACCCGGAAAGGTTACGGGTAAAGTGGGCTGCCGCCAACTCGTGCATGCGCAAGGATAGCTTTCGCCGCGAAACATTTTCCTCGCGTCCGGCTTCGTTGCGTTGCCCACCACGGGGACTGTCCAAGGTTATGCCGGCCTCGGCGGCCAGTTGCTCAAGGGTTTCCTTGAAGTCTGTACCGTTGATCCGGCCGTAAAAGCTGAATAAATCCCCAGAGGCCTGGCAGCCGAAGCAATAAAAAAGCCCATCCTCCTCATTTATTGAAAATGAAGGTTTGGTTTCCTGATGAAATGGGCAGGGGGCCATCCAGCGCGGGCCGTGCCTTTTCAGGTCGACATAGCGGCGAGCCACGTCAACCAATTTAATTCTTTCCTTGATCCTTATGATCGCGTCTTCGTATTTCATTTGAAATAAACAATGGTCACGCCGTCTCCGCCGGACTTTTCATTGGCAAGGGAAAAGTTGTCTATGCCCGGAAAAGTCCGCAGAAGTTCGTGAACTTTTTTGCGTAAAGCCCCTGTGCCGCGCCCGTGAATTATCTCCACGTTTTCAAAACCGGCTAACAAGGATCTGTCGAGAAATTGCTCAAGTTCGTTTATTGCCAAATCAGCACGTTTGCCCCGTAAGTCAAGATGTAAACCGGCACTTGCCCCGCTTTCGGTTTTCAACGCTACTCTTGCCGTGTTTGGTGCTGCCGCCTTGTTCGGGGAGTACATTGATACACCTGGAACTTCAAGATCCTTGAAATCGGCCCATATGCTCACTCCACTCATGGACAGACGCGCTTTTTGACGCCTGATGTCCAATTCGCCAATCATCGCCTTGCGGCCAAAGGGGATATAAAAAATTTCCTGCCCTATGCTCAGTTCAGCCGACGCCGGAGTGGCCCGTTCCCCATTTTCGCGCGGGGGATCGATGCTGGCGCGCAGTGCGGCCATTTCTTTGAGGGCCTGCTTGTGCCCGATGCGGGCTTCTTTATAGGCCCGTGTTATTTCCGCCGACTGTTGACGCAATTCGTCACCAAGCCTCTGACGCTCGCGGCGCAGTTCCTCGGTCATGGCCCGTCTTTTGGCTTCGAGTTTTTCTTTCTCGGCCTCAAGGCCCTTTATTTCCTTTTCCCTGGAAACAGCCAATTCATTGAGCTTTGCGATTATCGGCGAAAAATCCTCGCCGTCCACCAGCAAGTATTGTCTGGCCCGGCGCAGAATGTTTTCCGGCAAGCCGTGCTCGCTGGCCACATCAAGAGCCTGGCTGGCCCCCACCTGGTCGTAGGCCAGTTTGAAAAGAGGACGTTTGGTGCCTGGGTCGAAAAGCACAGAGGCCGCGCGTAAATTTTCGCGGGTGAGGGCATAGGCTTTCAGAGCCGGAAAATGTGTGGCGGCGGCTACATAGGCCCCGGCCAGCAGAAATTCTTCAATTATGGCTTTGGCCAGGGCCGCGCCCTGCGAAGGGTCGGTGCCCGCGCCTATTTCGTCAAGCAGAACCAGCGAGTGGGGACCAGCGGCATTATAGGCTCTGGTGAGATAGTGGATTTGCGCCGTAAAGGTGGACACGTGATCTTCAATACTCTGTTCATCGCCTATGAAGGCCTCAATGCCGTCAAAGACGGGCATAAACGCGCCTCCGGCAACCGGCACCGGCAATCCGGCCATGGCCATGGCAGCTATGAGACCCAGAGTTTTCAAACATACTGTTTTACCGCCGGCGTTGCCGCCGGATATGATCAGTCCGTGCTCGTCGCCGCGCAGAACCAGATCGACCGGCTCGGCTCCTGATTTACGGAGGGCCAGCAGCGGATGGCGCGCTCCGGGCAGAAAGATTCCGCCGTCTTCGCTCAGCGTTACGCAACGGCCTTGATAAATATCGGACAAACGGCCTTTGGCCCGGAGCAGATCCAGTTCCAGTAACAGGTCGTATGCGCCCTGTATGCCGTCCTTTTCATCGCGCACCAGGTTGGTGAGATAGGTGAAAACCTCGCGTTCGGCCTTTCTTTCCTCAAGTTTAAGTTCTTGTAGGCGATTGTTTATTTCCACCAGGAAAAAAGGTTCGAAATAACATGTTTCCCCGGTTTGCGACCAGTCGTGGATAATGCCCTGCAACCTGCCCTTGAAATTGGCTTTCAGGGGCAGCACGTAGCGGTCGGAGGCCAGGGTCATGAATTCGTCCTGCAGATAGTGGGCGAAATTATACTGCTTGGCGAAATCCTTTACCTTATGCAAACAGCTATGATGCAGGCGGCGCAAGTCGGAGCGGGCCAGGGCCAGAGCCGGCGAGCTTTCGTCTTTCAGTCTGCCGTCGTCACCCAGGCAGCGCAGCAGCGCGGCAATGGTTTTTTCGGGCAAGGGATGTTTTTCGGCCAGGGCCAGAAGGCGCGGCCAGGCAACGGGTGCTTCGGTGATTTTTATGGACAGGGCGGCTTTTTTGGCCAGGCCCGTTACCTCACGCACGGCGAAAAGAGCGTCGAAGTCCAGAATTGCCGCCGGGGCGGAAATAAATTTGAGTACAGGGGAAATATCGGGAAAGCCGCTCAAGGTAAAAGACTGCCCGGCATATCCGGACCAGGTGAGGCTCTGGTCGAAGGTTTCGGCCAGCTCACGTAACTTTTCATGCAGCTCGCGCCGATCTCTTCCGGCGATGGGCCTTATGCTCGACGCGGAGTCGCGCCCGGCCTCTGAAACGCATAAACCTGCGAGAAATTCGAGAACTTTGCCGAATTCCAAAGCTTTCAAGGTGCGCCCGTCAATCATT
Organism: Desulfovibrionaceae bacterium; assembly: GCA_031553655.1. GTDB lineage: Bacteria > Desulfobacterota > Desulfovibrionia > Desulfovibrionales > Desulfovibrionaceae > JAVBLG01. Next base: position 14,872 of record JAVBLG010000086.1, read on the forward strand.
TATTCCGTCTGCTTTGATTTTTTGGAGTTCAAGAGCTTTTTGCGAACGAAGAGAGTAAAGTGCTCTGAAAATATTCTGAAAGCGGCCGTTGGGCAGAAATGGAAAAGTCGAAAAAGCGAGAAATCCGACCTTTAGATTTCCCGCTTTGTCATTGACTCACGCCCGAGAGGGTGATTAGGCCATGTTCATCTTGCGCATTTTTTTCAAAAGACGCTTTCTGGCTGCGGCCTTTTTCTTTTTGCGCATCACGCTGGGCTTTTCGTAGTGCTGGCGCTTCTTCATTTCAGAAAGAATGCCGGCCTTTTCCACCTGCTTTTTAAAGCGGCGCAGAGCGATGTCAAAATTGTAGTCATCTTCGTTAAGGTATACACCGGGCAAAAAAATCACCCCCCCTTTTACAATTTTTATGGCGCGCATGAGGGCACCGCCCCGGTCAAGGCCGGGGAACAGGTTTTTTCCGGAGAAAAAATCTGAGAAAACTATGTCGTAGTCTTTAAAATCAAAACACAAAAACTGTAACGGCCTGACAGGCGAGATTCATCAACTTAACGCCTTCCGGTCGAGACACTTTAGTATATTACAAAAAAAGAAAAAAGCAAGTCACCAATAAGCTCGGCGAAAATAGTACAAAATTGGACAACCTCTTCCAGGCTGGTATCGGATGGATGTATGGGATAATCTAGTTTATGGAGTCTTTGAGCGTTTTACCGGGGCGGAATTTGATCATTTTGGCGGCGGGGATGGTGATGGTTTCTCCGGTGCGGGGGTTGCGGCCCTTACGCGCTTTGCGCATTTCAGCGGCAAAGGTGCCAAAGCCGCTCAGGGTAATTTTACCTTCAGTGATCAAGGTTTCTTTGACGGATTCTATAAAAGCCTCCAGCACACGATCGGCCGCCACTTTGGTAATTTTGGCATTGCCGGCTATTTTGTCAATCAAATGGGCTTTGGTCATGAGATTTCCTCCGGTTGAATTTGGTTGTCGTTGCCTTATCACATAAGAGAACCAGCCTTACGCCGATTCATTCAGTTCTCGCTGCCGATATTCGGATTTTAGTATTGGGAAATCACCGGTCTATTATGGATAATGGACATTAACACATTGAAACATCTTTACTATTTTTAGTCAAGTATTCCTGGGAAAAAACGCTCGAGAGCCTTGCAAAGTCGAACTTGTCGAGACGCTCAGGCCGAATTTGCGGTGAAATGGCAAGTTTTTCCAGAATATGTTCCGCATTGCAAAATCCGTGCATACGCATAATGGTTGCTAGTTGTTTTCTTCTGTTCTGAAAGCACATTTTTAAACAGGCGGACAGAGCGGGCGGGTTTTGCGGCCGCTGCCCGGCAGGCAGGGGCGTTGCGCTGAATACCGCCGAATCCACCTTGGGCGGTGGTGAAAAGCATCGCGGACCCACCACAAAGTGTTGTTTGGTTGTTACAAAGCTGCTGGTCCAGGCGGAAAGCGCCCCGTAAGTTTTGCTGCCGGGCGAGGCTGTTATGCGCTGGGACACTTCCTTTTGCACCATAAAAACGCCTCTGGACATGCCGGTGGTCAGAGAAAAAATGTCCCATAAAAGCGGAGAGGCCACATTGTAGGGCAGGTTGCCCACTATTTTCCATGGCTCGCCGTCGTTCAGGCGCTCCCAGGCAAAAGTAAGCGCGTCGATCAGTATCACGCTCAGACGTTCGTCTTTTTCCCGTCCCCAGCGGGCGGCGAATCGGCTGTCTTTTTCCAGCAGTACAATGCGCGCGGCCCCGGTTTGCAGCAAAAGCCCGGTAAGGGCCCCTGGGCCTGGGCCTATTTCAATTATATTGTCGCCTTCGCGCACATCAAGCAAGTCCACTATGGCCGCGCAAATGTTGCGGTCATGCAAAAAATGTTGGCCAAGGCTTTTTTTGGCCCTGTTGTCGTTATTGAACATATAGAAATTTCAATTTTATAAGGTGTCGAATTTTTCAAATTTCATCATCAGACCGGCCCGTCCCTGGGTGGCCGAGCGTAGCGCTGTGGAAAAGCCGAAAAGCCTGCGCAACGGGGCCAGACCACGCACGGCCTTGAGCCCGGCGCGCTCCTCAATGTCCTCAACCTTGCCTGAAGCGCTGTTGAAAAGGCCTATGGCCGCGCCCAGCCAGGATTCGGGCACGGACATTTCCACAAGCATCACCGGTTCCATGGCTACTGGAGAGGCCTGGGCCAGGGCATTGCGTAAGGCCGCTCCGGCCGCCATGTGGCAGCCGGGGGCCGTGGTATAACCTTCGCGGCGGGCAATGGCGGTTATTTCAACATCCACATCTTGCACCGGATAGCCGGTTACGGCCCCACTTTGCAGGCTGTCGGCAACGCCCTCGCGCACCGCGTCCAAAATGGCTTTCGGCCAAGGTTTAGGATCGCTCGATATGGACTCGGCCAGGCGTATTCTGCTGCCCTGCCCACGCCCCAGAGGTGACACAGCCACGCTTACTTTGCCGAAATGATGTTCCTTGCCCAGCTCGCGGTCGAATTCCGCATCGCCGTGAGCGGTTTTCAAAATGGTTTCACGCAGCACCACCTGCGGGTTGCCAGCCCTTGGGGAAATTTTGTATTCGCGCCCGATGCGCTCCAGAAGCACGTCCAGATGCAGCTCACCCATGCCCGAAACGATGCGATGGCCCGAGCCTTCGTCCATCTCCAGGCGCAGAGTAGGATCTTCGGCGCAAAAGCGGGCCAGGGCCTCATCAAGTACCTTACCTTCATCGGCATTACGCGGCTCAAGAGCCATGTTGATTACCGGCTGATAGGCTTCAATGGGTTCCAGCAACAAATCTATGCCTTTGCCGGCAAAGGTATCGCCGGTGCGGGCCGAACGCAGGCCTACGACAGTAACGATGTCTCCGGCCCCAGCTTCAGCTATTTGATCGCGGCGGTCGGCATGCATACGATAGATGCGGCCCAGGCGGTCTTCGGCCTTGGCTGAAAGATTGCGGCAGGTGTCGCCCTCTTTTATTGTGCCGGAGTAAATGCGCATAAAGACCAGTTTGCGCCCGCCTTCCATAAGTATTTTGAATGCCAAGGCAAGAAAAGGTCCGTCGGATCGGGCCGGGACCGGGCGGATGGTACCCTCGCCATCGTGCCCGAGGGTTGGGGGGGCTTCGGCCGGGGACGGAAGATAATCACATATTGCGTCAAGCAGGGGTTGCACCCCGGTATTGTGCAGGGCTGAGCCGCACAGCACCGGAACTATTTTGCGGGCCAAGGTGGCGCGGCGCAAGGCGGCTTTTATGTCTTCAGGAGTAAAGGCGGCGGCCAGGTATTGATCGAGAAAAGTTTCGTCGTTTTCAGCCAGAGTTTCCAGTGATGCATCGCGAAAAGACGCGGCCCGCAGGTGCTCTTCGGCCGAAAGATCTTCCATGATTATGGTTTGCCCCTGATCTTCCGTGGAAAATTTAATTTTGCGCATGGAAAGCAAATCAGCCAGCAACAGCCCTTTTTCACCGCTGCCAAGGGGAACGGCAAGGGGCAGGGGAGTGGCATGGAGCCGCTTTTTCATCTGGTCCAGCACGCCTTCAAAATCAGCTCCGGGGCGGTCGAGCTTGTTGACGAAAGCCAGCTTTGGCACGGAAAAATGCTCGGACTGCCGCCAACCGGTTTCGCTTTGCGGCTCAACTCCGCCAACAGCGCAAAAAACGCCGACTGCGCCGTCAAGTACCCGCAATGAGCGTTCCACTTCAATGGTAAAGTCCACATGGCCGGGGGTGTCGATTAGGTTTATACTGTGCCCGCGCCAGGAGCAGCTTGTGCAGGCCGACATGATGGTTATGCCGCGCTCCTGCTCTTCGGGCAAATAGTCCATTGTGGCCGAGCCGTCGTGCACTTCGCCCATGCGGTGTATTTTGCTGGTATAAAAGAGAATGCGCTCGCTGAGGGTGGTTTTGCCCGCGTCAATGTGCGCTATGATCCCTATATTGCGTATTTTGCCGAGATCGTTCATGGGGTGGGTGCTCCTGTTGCGCGATGGGCAGTGTGATTTATTTGTGAAGATCGTTGAAATATTCGCCGTGTACGAATCGTTGCCGGAAAAATCCCGGATCAAGCCCCGGATGGATCCAACAGGCCTCCAGGCCGGGGCCAAGCGTCAGAGGCGCGGCTCCGCCTTTGTGGTGGGAATCGGCCGCGCAATAAAAAACATCAGGGGGCAGGCCGTCTTTTTCCCTTGCGTCGGGGTGGCCCCAGGCGATTATTTGACGGTTGTGTCCGGAATTATTCTGAATTTCTATTATTGGGGGCATCTGTTCCGCAAAAATAGGCAGGCCTGTGCCTAAAACCGATTTCCACAATATTTCCGCCTCGCCACCATAAGCGCCAAGCACAGCCAGCCGCCCCCAGGCGCAATGCGCAGCCATTTCTGTAACAGCTTTAAGCGCTTCCTGCGCGTTGGAGGTAAAAATGTCTTCTACCCCGGCTAGCTCAAGGGCCGCGCAGGCCTGGGACGTGGGAACTCCGCCCAGGCTGAAGGCCAGAATATGGCGCGTACCGGCCAGGCGCGCAGCCATAAGCGCGGCGGCCAGGCGGGGCGCCGCGGCGTATTCGCAAGGAAAAGCCGCCACGGCAAAGGAAGCCGGAACAGAGCTTTCGTCAAGGCAAAAACCACCGGCGGAAGCGGCCATAGTTTTTTTAGTGAAGTCGGCCCATTCGCCGTAAAAAGCATGGCTGAAGGCCAGTCCGGTTTTTAGCGCGGCGCGGAATTCGGCCGGGGTGTTTTCATAGCCTTCAGCCAGAATATAATCCGCAAGCCTGAGGCTCTCCAGCCATTGGGGAATGGCTAAAGAGCGCGTCAGGCTCTCGATCTCGTTGTATTTTTCTTTCAACATCCCCAAGGTGGTCTCTAAGGTTTGCTCATGGCCACGGCATTCATGCCTAAGCGTGACTTCATGAATTGCTTCAAAAGTTCGCTGATCAAATCCTCGCGGTCAAGACTGAAGGAATATTGGTTGTCAGCTAGAACTTTCTTGAAGTCGCTGTCGGATATATTATAACGTACGGCCTGTTCGGCCAGAAAAGCGCCATAGGGTGAAAGTGTGGTGCGCAGGTCGCTTTCGTTCATGGCTGAAAGTTGCTTTTTTCTGGCCACTATTTCTTCGGGTGAAGGCAGTGAAGGAGATTCCAGAACCTGTTTCAGCCCTCTTAAAAAGCGTTTGGCCCCACTTATAATATGCTTGGGTTCAACCATGTTGATCTTGGCCCAGCCGGCCTTGAGATATTTTACTGCGGACAGTTCCATGCTGCGCGAGTCAGGCGCTGTTTCGGAGTAAACCATTACCGAAGCCGCGCTGTACATGAAAGTATCGGCCCAGCCGGCCAGTTTGAGCGTGGAGCCTTGTTTTTTTGTGTAAAGGTAATTCCAGTCGCTGTCTTTGCCGACAACCGTTCCCTTAAGGCCCACGCTTGACGGCGCACTTTGCACGGCAACGGAAATGAGCACGGTTTTACCATTGTATTTGGTCAGAATAAGAAGTCTCTGCTGAGTGTAACTGTAGTAGCTGCCGCTGAAAGTATCGGGGGTGATTTCTTCAAATTCGGCCCCCCTGAGCACTGTGGGGGTGTTGGGATTGGCGTCTCTTTTCCAGAGAGGGGCGTCCAGGCCAAAAATCTGGCTGCCCGGCTTCCAGTTGTTTCTGCGGATTACCGTGGGGTAAACAACCTCTCCCGGTATATCGGGGTTGAAGCAATATTGCATAAAACGCCGCAACGGCATATTGATCCTGCTTCTGAAAAAAGCGCCCTGGCCATAATCGCGCTTGGCCGGATGCATAGTGTCGGCCTTTACCGACGGGTCGGTCATGAATGCCATAAGCGGGGCCAGAGTGGCCGCATCCGGAGTTTTATTGCCCTGTGGCACAGCGTGTACAAGAGCGCTGACGGCTTCTTCCACGCCGTCGGGCATGTTGCCTTTTGCCGCGCTCTGTTTTTTTTCCTCATCCTCCTGCTCGAAAGGGGAAGTGGAAGCTTGACTGGGCATGGATATAAGGGCCATCATGATCAATAACATGCATCTTAGGATATCTTTTGAGAAAAACACTTTATTATTAACCTCCATGTAAAAGGAGTATAAGGTTCAGGACATTCGACTCGGATTATGGACAAGCCTTGTCATAAGCCTCAAGAATCAGGCTATGTTGCCAGCCTTCATAACATTAATATTCCGCACCGCGCAACACAAGTTCGATAGTGGGGCAGTTTGCCTACTAATAACGTCAATTGCTCGAGGTGATCTCCGCGCAATGAGCGCAGCCCTTTCATTATGAGATTTGTCTGTATTCTTTCTCATTTCGTCCCAGCAGGCAAAATACCTCATAGGAAATGGTGCTGAGAACCGAAGCCAGATCGTTTATGCTCATGGGCCGTTCCACCTGCCCGTCTCCGCCAAGAATAAAGGCCGGGTCACCCTCGCGCAGTGTGTTTGCGTCGGGCACAAGGCTGAGGTCCACCATGATCATGCCCATGCACACCCGCCCCAGAACTTTTCCCCGTCCTCGCCCCAGGGCCACTTCTCCCTGCCCGGAAAAACAGCGCAGGTAACCGTCCGCATAACCTATGCTCAACACGGCAATTTTCATGTCACGCTCAGCCTTGAAAGCGCGCCCGTAACCCACGCTCTGCCCGGCGGCAATGTTGCGCAGTTGCAGCACCGGGGCGGTTACGCTCATTGCTGTTTGCAGATGCGCGCCAAGGTGCTCGCGCTCTGTTCCATGTAGAGGGTTGCCGCCGTATAGTGCTATGCCTGGCCTGGAAAAATCGAACTTTTCGCCGTAACCGCGCAAAATTCCGGCCGAGGCCGGCATGGATGATTTCAAGCCCGGAAAGGCGATTTTGAGGGTTTGCGCGGCTGCGAGCAGTTTTTCAGCCTGCCCCGAGGTGAATTCATCTTCTTCCGGGCTGTCGGAGGCGGCCATGTGCGACATGGCCAGAACCGGCTCAAGGCCCGGGGCGGCGCGCAGGTTTTCGGACAGCTCCCCGGCTTCTTCAGGGGCAAATCCTAGCCGTGACATGCCCGTATCGAACTTCAAGGCCACTTGCAACGTCCTGCCCATGCTTTCGGCGGCCTGGCGTGTTATGTCCAGGCTGCGGCGGCCATATACCAGCGGAACCATGTTCTCCCGCACGGCCATGCAGGCCTCTTCCACATCTTTGCAGCCGAGGAGCACAAGCGTTTTTTGGCCCAGGCCCGCGTCGCGCAGGGCAAGGGCCTCGTCCACTGTGGCTGTAGCCATAAATTCGGCCCCGGCTTCGGCCAGAGTTTTGGCTACCGGCACAATGCCGTGGCCGTAAGCGTCGGACTTGATGACCGGAATCATCCTGTCAGCCGGGCCAAGGCTTTGGAAATTGCGGCGGATGGCGGCAAGATCTATATAAGCGCGGGCGAATGAGGATTCCATACGACTGCGCCTCCTCTTTTTGAACTGAAAAAGTAAAGCTGTCGCAATATACGCCTTTGGGCAGAGAGGCGCAAGAGAGATAGATTGATGATGATTTGCTTGCCTTTTGCCGCATAATGTCGCTATATACCCCCCATGGAAAAGCCAGGAACATTCATACTTGAGGCCAGGGACGGGGCGGCGCGCGCCGCCACCTTGCATACGGCGCACGGCATTATAAAAACTCCGGTGTTCATGCCTGTGGGTACGGTCGGATCGGTCAAGGGCGTGGCCCCGGATGATCTTGAAGCGGCCGGAGCGCAGATAATTCTGGGCAACACCTATCACCTGTATTTGCGGCCAGGCGACGAGCTGGTGGCCCGCCGGGGCGGGCTGCACAAATTCGCCTCATGGAATCGCCCCATACTCACCGACAGCGGCGGCTATCAGGCCTTCAGCCTGAGCAAGCTTTCACATATATCCGAAGAAGGCATTGAATTCCGCTCGCATCTCGACGGCTCAAAACATCTTTTCACCCCCGAAGGCGTGGTGGACATTCAGCTCAACCTGAATTCGGACATCATGATGATGCTTGACGAATGTGTGCCTTATGGCAGCGATTATGAATATACGAAACGGGCCGTGGACCTCAACTTCCGCTATGCGGGCCGTGCTCTGGAATATTACACGGCCCGCCGCCGGGGTAATCTTTTGTTCGGCATAACCCAGGGTGGATTTTTTAAGGATCAGCGGGAAAAATCCATTGAGGGGTTGTGCGGCATGGATTTTGACGGATTTTCCATAGGTGGGCTTTCTGTGGGCGAACCCAAGGACGAAATGATGGATTTTCTTTATCATTGCGCCCCGCTGTTGCCGCAAGACAAACCGCGCTACCTCATGGGTGTTGGCACCCCTCTGGACATAGTGAAGGGTATTGACGCGGGTATAGACATGTTTGACTGTGTGCTGCCTACCCGCAATGCCCGTAACGGCACTCTTTTTACTTCCTTGGGCAAAGTGAACATAAAAAGGCGCGAATATGCCGAAGATGACGGCCCGTTGGATCCGGCCTGCCCATGCTATGCCTGCCGAGAATTTTCCCGCGCTTACCTGCGGCATCTTTATGTAAGCAAGGAGTTGTTGTCTTATCGTCTGAATTCATTGCATAATATAACTTATTTTCTTTCCGTTGCCCGTAGGGCCAGGGAAGCTGTGCAGACAGGAACTTTTGCAGCTTTTAAGAGTGAGATGGAAAGCATTTATTCCAACTGAGTTTATGATTCTCATATAATAATAAATGCCGCCGGCTCGCATGAACCGGCGGCATTTATTATTAATAATCAGGAACAATTATTAATTCAATTAATACGGTATATTAATAAAACTTTATCTTATTGCCGATAATATAGCTTGCCTAAAGACTAATTGCATGCTAATAGTAATCATTCGCGATAATTTTAAGTTTTAACACGTCATAACAATATAATTAAGGAGGAAACAATGTCGGACTCCAAAAATAAAGTTTTAACCACCGCTTTCGGTGTTCCGGTTACAGACGACAACAATTCAGAAACCGCTGGGGCGCACGGCCCGGTTTTGATGCAAGACGCGGTGTTGCTTGACAAACTCAGTCATTTTGGGCGCGAGCGCATCCCGGAGCGCGTGGTGCACGCCAAGGGAGCCGGGGCCTTTGGCGTTTTTGAAGTTACCGCCGACGTGAGCCAATACACCTGCGCCCATTTTCTTGGCCAGGTGGGTCGTAAAACTGAGCTTTTCGTACGCTTTTCCACTGTGGCCGGTGAAAAGGGCTCAGCCGATGCCGAGCGCGACCCGCGCGGTTTTGCCATTAAATTTTACACAGAAGAAGGCAATTACGATCTGGTCGGCAATAATACCCCGATTTTTTTCATTCGCGATCCCATGAAATTTCCCGATTTCATCCATTCGCAGAAAAAACGTCCCCAGACCAACCTTAAAGACATGAATGCCGCTTGGGATTTCTGGTCGCTCACCCCGGAATCCATGCACCAGGTCATGATTCTTTTTTCCGATCGCGGCGTCCCTGCCACCTTCCGGAATATGAACGGCTACGGCAGTCACACTTACATGTGGTATAATGCCGAAGGCGACTATGTGTGGGTTAAGTATCATTTCAAGACTGATCAGGGCGTAAAATGCCTGCATCGCGAAGAGGCCGACGCCATGTGCGGCAAAGACCCCGACCATGGCACTCGCGATCTTTTTGACTCAATTGCGCGCGGAGATTTCCCGTCCTGGACGCTGGAAGTGCAAATTGCCACGCCCGAGCAGGTGGCCAAATTCCCCTTTGATCCCTTTGATGTAACCAAGGTGTGGCCGCACAGCCTGGTGCCGCCCATGACCATAGGCAAAATGACCCTGAACAAAAATCCTGAAAATTATTTCGCATCGGTGGAGCAGTCGGCCTTCAACCCCAGCAACTTTGTGCCGGGCATAAGCGTTTCACCAGACAAAATGCTTCAGGGCCGCGTGATGTCTTATCACGACTCCCACCTGCACCGCCTTGGCCCCAACTATCATCTTATTCCCGTTAACGCGCCACGCCACGCTCCGGAACAGAACTATCAGCGCGACGGTCCCATGCGTGTTGATGACAACGGCGGCCCCGGGGCCAATTACTGGCCCAACAGCTTTGGCGGCCCAGCTCCGGCCCCGCGCCCCATGCCGGCCATGCCCGTGCAGGGTATTGCAGGGCGCTTTAACCAGCCCGTGGGAGAAGGTATTGACTTTTCTCAACCGTCGGTTCTTTATTCCAAAGTTATGGACGAAGCTCACCGCCAGCGCTATATCGACAATATAGCCGCCAGCATGAACGGGGTGAAGGAACGCATCAAGCTGCGTACGGCTGCGGTAATCTGGAAAATGAACAAGGATGCGGGCGAACGGCTGTGCAAAGCTCTGGCCCTGGATCACGGCCAGGTTGAAGGTCTGGCGAAAATGAGCTTTGAAGAATTGAACAAGGCCACTTGCTGCTGCGGTTGCGGTAATAAGTAATTTTCAGCGGCATATAAATTATAAATTTAAATCTTCTCAATTTGAACCTCCTCTTCACGCCTCTCCGGCCTCAAGGGGAGGTTTTTTATTGATAAAAATAAAAAATACCTACGCATAAATTGGCGCTGTAAATAATTGACAACCCCTATCGCGACAAGTATGTTTATGGTAACGCTGAAAATTTTATATTTTCTCAGCTGAAATAATTGCCGGCCGTAATCCTGATGTGAAATTTCGTTTGTCTCGCTCCTGCCCCGTGAATTACCGCGCCTTAACGCTGCCGGCAGTAAAATAGGGAGGGGACGCCATGCAAATCAATCTTTCTGGAAAGACCGCGCTTGTTACCTGCTCCACTTCAGGAACGGGCTATGCGGCGGCCGCCATGCTGGCCAGGGCCGGAGCGGCGATTATTGTCAATGGAGCCTCCCGCCATGTTGTTTATCGTGCTGTTGCCTGCCTGCAGGGTGAGGCCGAAAAGGAACGGGTGCGGGGCGCTATTGGGGACGTGTGGAAGCAGGAATGGCGCGAGGCACTTGTAAAGGCTTGGCCGACTGTGGATATTCTGGTGAACAATATAGGGCTTTATGACTTGACAGGTCTTGCCAGTATTCACGGGGATCGTTGGGAGCAGGATTTTAGGAACAGGGTCGGGCAGGCCGTTTGCCTGGCCCGCGATTATCTGCCTGCTATGAAAAAGGCCAATTGGGGAAGAGTGATTTTTATTGCTTCGGAATCGGCCAGAGACATGTCGGGCGAAGTTATTCGCAATGTCTTTGATGAGGCTGTGCGCGAACTGTGCGGTGAAACGGCCGGTACCGGAATCGGCGTAAACGCGATTATGCCCGACCTGGGTCTGGCCAGAGGCCTTATGGGTTTTTTGACCGACGAAAATCAGAGGCCGCGCCTTATCAATGATGAAGAAAGAGCCGCCGCGGCGCTGCGCGGAACAATGGGATCTTTCAGACGCGGGTTTGCAACCAGGCAGGAGTTGGCGGAAGCCGTTGTTTGCCTGGCTTCAGAACCAGCGCCTCGTGCCCTGCGGGCGGAGCGTATAAGGTAGTGCATCTTACGAACGAAGTGAGTAATGCACTACATGGCGGCCCGTGCTTTGATAGGGCCGCCCGAACGCGTAGCGTTCGTAACGTAGGCAGGAGCGTGCGACTGACGTATAAGGTGCGATCCCGAGCCGCCGGTGAAGGGCGGCGCAGGGCAAACCACCTCAGACTTTTAGAAAACAGCCTCGGGTAGTGTAAAAATTTAAATTTAACTTGGCGTAGCGTTTTAGGCGACGCCATGTAAAGCGGCCGGGCGCTTCGAGGAACGCCCGGCCGTGATGTTTTTATGGCAACCTTGGCTGGATATTTGCTAGGGGATGTCTCCAAATAGCGGATTTTGATTCAATGGCAAGGAAAGCGGGCCTTTTTGCGTAGCGAGTGTACTCCTATGGTACTCGACCGGAGCAAAAATGCCCGCTTGACGTAGCCATTGTACAAAAGACGCATTTAGAGACAGCCCCTACCTGAGGGTTTCCATAACTCTGCGCAGCTCCTGAGCCATGCGCGAAAGGTCCTGCACAGCCGAGGACGACTGCACCATGCCGTCGGAAGTTTCATTGGTAATACGGCTTATTTCTTCTATGGCGTGATTTATTTCCTCGGATGTGGCGCTCTGTTCCTCCGCCGCCGTGGCAATGGAAGTCACTATGGAAGAGTTGGCCGCGGCCAGATCCACAATTTCCTTCAAGGCCGTGCCCGAGGAGTTTGCCAGGTCGGTGGCTTCATGCACGCTCTTGGCCGCATTGCCCACCTCGTCAATGTTCACCTTAGTGGAGTTTTGAATGGCACTAATGTTGGCCCCCACTTCCTGGGTAGCTTTCATGGTGTTTTCCGCCAACTTGCGCACTTCGTCGGCAACAACGGCAAATCCGCGTCCGGCCTCTCCGGCCCGCGCCGCCTCAATGGCCGCGTTCAGAGCCAGCAGGTTGGTCTGATCGGCTATATCGGAAATTACGTTCATTACCCCGCCGATGCTCTCGGCCTGATGTCCCAATTCCTGCATATTAGTCTGTAAGTTATTGGCCACGGTGTTGACTGTATTGATGGACTGCACCACGCGGTTGACCAGATTCGCTCCGCCTTCGGCC
>JAVBLG010000114.1:0-32103 GCA_031553655.1 Desulfovibrionaceae bacterium
GGCCGAAGGCGGAGCGAATCTGGTCAACCGCGTGGTGCAGTCCATCAATACAGTCAACACCGTGGCCAATAACTTACAGACTAATATGCAGGAATTGGGACATCAGGCCGAGAGCATCGGCGGGGTAATGAACGTAATTTCAGATATAGCCGATCAGACTAACCTGCTGGCTCTGAACGCGGCCATTGAAGCGGCGCGGGCCGGAGAGGCCGGACGCGGATTCGCCGTTGTTGCCGACGAAGTACGCAAGTTGGCGGAAAACACCATGAAAGCCACCCTGGAAGTTGGCGAAAATATCAAGGCCATTCAAAATTCCACCAGAGTCAATATAGAAGAAGTTGGTAATGCGGCCAAAAGCGTGCATGAAGCCACGGATCTGGCCAATTCTTCAGGCACGGCCCTGAAAGAAATTGTGGATCTGGCCGCGGCCAACTCGGCCATAGTCACCTCCATTGCCACGGCGGCCGAGGAACAGAGCGCCACTTCGGAGGAAATCAACCAGGCCATCGAAGAAATAAGCCGCATCACCGGCGAAACTTCCGACGGCATGGTGCAGTCTTCTTCCGCTGTGCAGGATCTTTCGCGCATGGCGCAGGAGTTAAGACGGGTTATGGAAACCCTCAGATAGCGAGTGGACGGATCAGGTTCGCGAGCTGTAGCGAACTTGATCCGTCAGACCGCCGGCCGGGTGTTACACGCGCCCGGCCGTGTCGTGGTTCATGTGCGCCATTTGCCTTTCTCAGAGAGACAGAAATATCCACCGGCAAGATCGTCCTTGCGGTAAAAAAGGTAAAAAAATGGAAGAAGCTATTAAAAAACTGGAAGGCATGTGGTTTTTCAAGACCGCTTCCTATGGCGATACCGCACCTTACGAAATTTCGTATAGTGAAATTTCGGCGGAGTTGGAGTACTTGACCTCCTATTGGGGGTTAGACATATTTGAGGATCCGCCAATGGAGGCTCTTGTGCGCGTCCTTGCCAAGAAGACTTTTCTCCCGTTTGAAGGTGAGATCGCCGTGTCCGGGTTCATCGCTCACGATACTGATCGGGCTTCCTCTCCTTGGGCGATCTACCGGTGGGTTGAAGAGCATGGGGAGCCGAAGCTGATCGAGGAACCCGCCTTTTGTTGCCGGTTTTCGGGCGCTATATAAAGCTCAGCCCCTTCTTTTACCGCTTACGCGATCAATCTCCAGACACAAAACCACAACGTTGGCCAGCTGCTTTTCAATATAAGCCTCACCCTCGCTTATAAAATCTGGAGAATATTTGCGCACCAAAAGCATCAACCCATGCCGCGCCTCGTCCGCGTCTTCCACCCGGCGCACCCTCCCGAAGGCGAGTACACTACTGAAATCGGTAGAAAACTCGGCGGGAGCAACCCTGGTCGGCCCGACCACGGTAAACGACACCTTGTTGTTTACCGCCAGCGCATCCAACTTGCTGCCGGACACAGCGCAGTGGAAATATATGCGCCCCGGCTTTTTAGCGGTCCCCTCGGCCCCGTCTTCCCAGGCATAATTCAGCGGCAGGCCGTAACCGTAGCCGCCGGGCCCGCACATAGCCAGCACACCATATTCCCCGCTCCGCAACAGAGGAAAAATATCTTCTTCAGGCATCATCCTGTCTTTACGGCGCATATTAGGAAACAAAACAGCATCATCCATGGAAATCTCCTACGCGGCTATTGGTTGGCGCGGTAATTTTCAACAGGCTCATAGTTGGAAAATGGGAAGTTGTTGCGCAAAATCCCGCCCATAAAGTCAATATCGGCCAAATCGGGCATTTCAATAACCTCGATTTGAGAGTCGAAGCGCAACATTTTATGCCCGTCAGTGGAATATTTCGGCCAGGCCACGGCCGAAGGCACGGTTTCGCCTTGGTTGGGGTCACCATTTTTAATAAAATTGACCACGCGCGAATGCATTTCTTTGGCAATCCCGACCTGCGCCGGAGCTGGTTCCGTATAGCCGTAAAACGGCAGAGAGTCAAAAATATAGCCCATCTCGGCCGCATGTCTGGCACCCAGGCCCCTTTTTCCGTCCTTTTCGGAAATATAAGAAAAATAGTAGCCGTAAACGTCAAGACCCGACGCGGCCATGGCATCGGCCATAACCTTCATGCCCGAAGTAAAAAAACTGAAGGCAAAAACCTGCCGCGCCCGTTGCAGGGCGTTGTTTTCCGCATCAACCGGAAAGCGCTTCAGCACGGACGCGGCCGCATCCGGGCCGAACATCATGTGCGCCAGCGTTTTATAATTGACCTCATTGGTGCTTGGGGGTAGAAACATGGACCCTTCGTCCGCGTTATATCCGAAAAGAACCCGCACCTTGTTGAAACGGCCCTCATCCAACGCTCTTACCGGATTTTGCGGCAACACCTTGTTATCAAACACAGGCATCATAACAAACTTAGGATAAATATTGAAATTCATGCTGGCCTGACTGAGTTGGGCAATAACCTCGGCATCGGCCGCGCGCAAAACGGCAAGGCCTTCGACGCTGTCATCCGTATTGAAAACTCTGGCCAGTTCATCTCCTTGCTCAAAAGAGCGCCGCATGTCGCCTTTGGTAAAGTTGTTTACAGTCACCGACAAAACAGTGCCGCTTTCCATAATAGCTCCCTGAAAAAGCCCCTTGGCCAACGGGCTGAGAACGAGGGCCGACACGCTGTATGACCCGGCCGATTCGCCGCCAATGGTCACTTTTTGCGGATCCCCGCCAAAAGCCGCTATATTGTCCCTGATCCATTCCAGAGCCATAATTTGGTCAAGATGCCCCCAGTTGCCCGTGGTACCGTAATTTTTCAGGGTTTCCCGCGTGGCCAGAAAACCCAAGGCGTTCAACCTGTAATTGATTGTAACCGCTACCACTCCGTCCCGCGCAAAGGCTGTTCCGTCATAGATGCCGTCGGCGCTGCTGCCGAAAGCATATGCGCCGCCATGAATAAATACATACACAGGCAATTTTTGCCCGTCGCCGGCCTTAGCCGGAGTCCATATATTCAGCGAAAGGCAGTCTTCGGACATGGGCGGGCGGGGCCTGCGCGACATGCCAATACTTTGCTGCACAGCCACATTGCCGAAATTTTCGGCCTTGAACGTTTCCTTCCACGGTTCCATTCGTTGTGGCGGGGCAAAGCGCAACTCGCCCATCGGGGGCTTGGCATATGGTATGCCCTTATATACGCTGATGCCGCTTTCGAGCAGACCGGTCAACGGGCCGCAGGGCGCGGCAAGAGTTGGGGTGGGCGTATGGGCCGGAGTGCCGACTTCCTGTTTGACCTCCGGGTTGTCTCCCTGTGCGGCTGCCGGGGCGCTGCCCACGGCCAAAGCCATAACAAGGGCCGCGACAAAAATATGAAACAAAAGCCGGAAGCGCATTGCGCATACCTCCATTGTTATTACTACGCCAATATTGCGAAAAACGTTGACAAACAAACCGAGGCGGATAATAATAAATTTTTTATGTAAAATAAACAGCAAAAATCATTTCTGGAGAATAACTATATGGAAACTTTGCAAAACGCTTCAAAGAACACTGACGGGGTTACCATGAACGGTGTGCTGCTCGCGCCGATTATCGACAAATGCGAAGGCTGCGACCGAGTGCGCGAATTTGAAGATGAAAAATTCTGCGCCAGCTATCCCAATCCGGCCCGTAAATGGACTTCTGGCCGTTGCAACTTTGCCACACACATAATAAAGCAGCAGGGTTCCACCGCCAAGGTCAACCCGTTGAAGGCGTCCAAGCGCGCTGCCAAGGGCCGCTAGCGAAATCGCGTTTTTTTTCTTTGCCTCCGTCGGAACGCTTTTTTACTCAGGTAGAGTACCAGAGAGCACACTCCTTTCGTAAAAAAACTTTCTTCCTCGGCGAATAAAAAAATCTTCGCAATTTTGAAAGCCGCGAAAAATTCGTTACGGAGCGCGTAAAATCTCGTACGCTCCGAAGAATCATCCGAAAAGCCCGCTTGAAGCGGGCTTTTCGGCGTGGACCAAAATAACATATAGATAATAAGAATTTTTTATGAATGACACTTTTGATTGTATTGTAGGCGGGGCCGGTCATGCGGGCTGCGAAGCGGCCATGGCCCTGTCCGCCTTGGGGCACAAAGTTTTGCTTATTACCGGCAATATAGATCGCATCGGGCACATGTCCTGCAATCCAGCCATAGGCGGTTTGGCTAAAGGGCACATTGTGCGTGAAATCGACGCCCTTGGCGGCATGATGGCCATATGGGCCGATCAGGGGGCCATTCAGTTCCGCACGCTCAATATGAGCAAAGGCCCGGCGGTGCGGGCCACCAGGGCGCAGATAGACCGTGAAGCCTATATGGCCGCAGTAAAAAAATCGATCATGCGCCAGCCTAACCTGCGGGTATGGCAGGACAATATTGTGGAAATTCTGGCCAAAAACGGTGAAACACGCGGGGTAAAAACCGCTCTGGGGCTCACCTTCGAAGCTGCGGACGTATTGCTTACCACCGGCACTTTTCTTTCCGGGCTGATGCACTTTGGACTCACCAACATGCCCGGCGGCAGATTGGGCGACGCCCCGGCAACAGGACTGTCCGATTCGCTGCGCGCGCACGGTCTGGATCTTGGCCGCCTTAAAACCGGAACACCTCCGCGCCTGCTAAAATCATCCATAAATTTCAGTAGAATGGAAGAACAACCAGGCGACCCTAATCCCAAAGGCTTTTGTGCCAGAGGCAAGGGGCCGGTTTTGCGACAATTGCCCTGCCACATCACCTGGACAACAAAAAATACGCATAACATCATCCGTTCCGGACTTGATCGCTCTCCTTTGTTCACCGGTCGTATCGAAGGAGTGGGGGCACGCTATTGTCCCTCGGTGGAAGACAAAATTTTCCGCTTTCCCGAGCGCGACCGCCATCAGATTTTCATTGAGCCGGAAGGGCTCAACAGTGAAGAATGCTATCCCAACGGCATATCCACCAGTCTGCCCATAGATGTGCAGAAAGCCATGCTCACGGCCATTCCCGGTCTGGAAAACGCCGTCATCACCCGTCCCGGATATGCCATTGAATATGATTACGTAAACCCCATCCAATTGCGGCCTACTCTTGAAACCAAAATCTTGCAGGGACTGTGGCTGGCCGGACAGATTAACGGCACATCGGGCTATGAGGAAGCGGCTGCCCAAGGGCTTTGGGCCGCTCTGAACATTTCCTGCGCCCGGCGCGGCCTGCCGCCTTTTCTACCGGGACGCGACGAAGCTTACATGGCGGTGCTGGTGGATGATCTGGTCACCAAGGGTACACAGGAGCCGTACCGTATGTTCACCTCCCGTGCCGAATACCGTCTTTTGCTGCGTGAAGACAATGCCGCCGCCAGACTTACGCCTGCGGGACGGAAAATAGGGTTGGTTGACGATGAGCACTTCGCCTTTTTCAGCGAAGGCAAAGAGCAGGTGGACGCTCTGGTTGAACGCCTGGAAAAAACATATGTGCAACCGGCCGCTGTGCAGGACATACTTACCCGCCTGGGCGAGCCGGTGCCCGCGCAAAGCCACAGTTTGGCCGACATTTTGCGCCGCCCGGCCCTGAGTCTGAGCGACATCACGCCCCTGCTTCCGGAAGAAATGCTTGCTTTCGCCGCCCAGGCGCGTTCCGAGGCCGAAACGCTGGTGAAGTATGCGGGATACTTGAAAAGACAGGAAGATTTGGCCCGACGCGCTTCCAGCCGCGAAACAACGCGCCTGCCGGAAGGACTCGACTATAGGGAAGTAGCCGGTTTGTCGCGAGAAATAGTGGAGAAACTCAGCGTTGCCAGGCCACTTAACCTGGGCCAGGCCGGGCGCATACCTGGCGTTACCCCGGCGGCTGTGGCCTGCCTCGAAATTCATTTACGTAAATTATCGTCCTCGTGATGGACACTGTCTAAATGAAGGACTAAAATTTTCCCCCAGTCAACATCCTGCACCAACTTTGTGACAGCGGCGAAATCCCCGAATTCGGGCCGTTCCGGCAGTTTAGGGCCGCGCTCGGCATAATAGGGCAAGGTGGCCCGCAGCGCCGCCACAAGGTAGCCGCGATCCGGCACGATCATGTCCTCCGGTCTGGTGGAGGCGGGGTCAACCCCATCGCTGCAACGTTCTCCCCGCACCATGAATCTGCGGCAGGCCATAGGTCGCACAGGGTAGGCCAGGCATGAGTTTTCGTACAAAAACGGACAATCGGGCAAACCAGCCAGGTTATTCCTGTGCCCGGCAATTACTTTCTGTGTCGCCTCCGGCATTTTTTCACGCATATAAATGCACAATCCCATAATTTCAGGAGGCGTAAGCGGAATAGGCTGGCGGCAGCAAGCCGCGCATCCGGCCGCGCAGGACGGAGGATTTTTACGCACAGTCGCGGCTACTCCGGCGTCTATTATGGCATAGGCGTCAAGAAGCGCGGGCAGCCATTTCACGCGGCGTTCCGCTCGCGGCATTCTATAGCGAAAATTATACATGGAATTTTTCGTCCAATGCGATACGCAAAGTTTGAATTTCCCCGGCCAGTGCCAGGGCCGCGTCGAGCTGCTTGTGCAGCGATTCCACAGCGTGCTGCACAAAATAATCCATATTGTGCAGAGCATTGGCAACCGAGTCGTCCAGATAGAGGTGCACTGTTTCGCCGTCGCCTCCGCCGGAAGGCAAACATTTTTCCGTTGCCGCGCCGCTTTCATCGGCTATAGACAACAATCGGGCCATTTTATTCATGGCTTCTTCAAGCTCGGGCCGCAGCACGTTCTGGGCATCGCTGCCTGAAAGCCTGGTAAGCAAAATGCGTACCGAGGCAATGCGCCCAGCGAAAAGATAGTTCAAAGTGGCGAAGCGCGCTACGGTTCTGAAAGCCCGACGCTTGTTTTTGGGTTCAAGAAGCATACGTTCCAGGGTGGCGTGAAGCTCCGAAACCGCGTTCAACACCGAGCGCCGGGCAAGACGGTATTCCTCGTCCATATTCAAGCAGCCCAGAACCACCCGCGTATATTTGGCATTGGCTCTGGCCAGCGAGTTGATGAGTTTGGGCAGCCCGCTATACTCCCAACTGGGAAAGATGAAGCAGCACACATAGGCCAGCAACGCGCCAACACAGGTGTCGAACAGCCGTTCGCCCAAGGCGAAGCCCACAGACGGCTCCAGCAGGTGAATTTGCAGCAGGGTAAGAATGGTGGCACAGGCCGATGTAATACGGTAATCAATAGTGAGAAAAGTGGTGATGCCGGTCTGGACCAGAAAAAGGCAGATCAGCAGCACCCCGATGGGCGGCGACCAGTACAGGATTATGGAAGTTAAGAAACAACCCAGAACACTGCCGTAAATTCGCTCGGTGCGCCTTTGCGCGGTCATGCTGAAATTTGTGCGCAACACCACGGAAATATTCAATATTATCCAATAGCTGTGCACCGGCATATTCGGAAAGAAAAAATGCGGAGCAATGGCTGCCAGATAGCCCAACTCCATGGCAATGGCCGCCCTGAGCGCATAACGAAAATGAGGCGAATTGAGATTCAGGTTTTTGAAAAAAAGCCCCAGACTGTAATTGAATGAAGTGGTGAACAGCGAAAGCTTTATGGAAAGCGCCGCATCACATTTATAGGCCGGGTCGTTCTGTACCCGCCGCATCTCATCAACCATTTCCGTAAATATCACAATAAGATCGTAGACGTCTTCCAGAGTGTCCAGGGCGGACTGATCGCGCCCCTGCTCCCATTTCAGGCGTTCAAGCTCGTGCCTGGCGGCAAAAATTTCGGCCTTGTAGCTCAGGTCATAGGGCAGCTGTGTGTTGCGCAGGGCCGTATAGGCCACATGCTCTATGCCTCCGGCGCATTTATAAATCAGATCGCGCAAAAACAGCATCACGTCGCCGCCGGAATAATGAGCCTGCAAAAGTTCGTAGTCGGTATTGCCGGCCAGAATATGTTCAAAAAAGTCCACCTGGCGAATAAAAACTTCAGCCAGGCGCAAATCACGGTCTGTTTTCAAATCGCGAAAAAGAAACTCACGGGTCTCCTGCTGCCTGGTAGCCAGAACGGATTGCTGGCGCAATAAATCCCGATACAGATCATCCAGCAACGCGCCTTTTTCATAAAACGAAGCCTTGATGCGCAAATAGCGGGCCAGCTCAAAGGAGCATTCGGCCAGCATCTGCTGCTTGGTGCGAAAAGCCAGAAAATGATCGGAAACCGCGCCGTAAAGCACATAAAAGGCCCCGCCCAGAGTAAAATAGCCTACAGCCGGCATAAGTTCGCTGGTTGTTTCCGGCGGCAGGCCAAAGGCCATGATCATGGCAAAGGTGCCCGCAAAGCCGATGGGACCGGCTTTGGGGCCGTAAACCGCGGCCATGGCGATCATAAAACTGAAAAATAGTATGAACAGGCCAAGCAGGCCGGGCATGGGCCGCATAAGTCCGATCAGCAGGTAAGCCCCGGAAGACACAAGCCATCCGGCCAGAAGCTCACGATTTTTATGCGCGCTGGGGCTTATAGTGTCTGTTACTCTGGCGCACATGCCGCCAGAGGCAGCAATAACGGCGGCATGCAGCCCCGCCACACTGTACACGCCAAGGGCAATGGCCAGAAGCCCGAAGGCAATGCGCGCCCCGGCGTAAAAATACTGGCTTCTTAAAAGTTGTTCCGCCGAACGAGTCACGGGTGAAGTCTCCGGGTTGCTTTTGAAACGATTTGCGAATAGTTTGAATAGTCCATCATGCGAGCCTCTTCTATAAGCATTTCGTTTTTAAAATTATTCATTCGCTAATTTCATTCGCAAAATGTTCCCAACCTGTCTGCAAGCTTTTTCTGATATAATGCCGGATTCCGCGCGAACAAGGCAGCTCGGACGGTATTGTAAAAATTTCATAATATCAAACCAAAATATCGTCCGCAAGGAACACCGGAGCAGCCGCCATGCATGACACATCAGCCCGTATTATCCGTGATTTTTCATTTTCCGCCGTGGTGGCGGGCCTTCTGACCGTGATTGTATCTTATGCGGGCTCATCAGTAATCATTTTTCAGGCGGCCGATGCGGCCGGGCTTGCGCGCGAAACGACCTCGTCGTGGATATGGGCCGTGTCCATAGGCAGTGGCCTCACAGGCATCATGCTCAGTTGGCGGATGAAGACCCCGATAATTACGGCCTGGTCAACACCGGGGGCGGCTTTACTGGTGGCGGCACTGCCCACGGTGAGTTATGGCGAGGCTGTGGCAGCCTATATTGTGAGCGCGCTCATAATTATTGCCGTGGGTATTTCCGGGGCACTGGACAAGCTGGTGTCGCTCATGCCCAAAGGAGTGTGCGCGGGTCTGTTCGCCGGAATACTCTTCAATTTTGGAACCGGCATATTCACGGCCATGGGGCGAGAACCGCTAATAGCTATTGGTATGTTCGCCATTTTCCTTCTGGCCAAAAAAATATACCCGCGCTATGCCGTGCCGCTTGTAATGCTTGGGGGCATTGCCATATGCGCCGCATGCGGGGCCATTCATATGCAAACGCTTGACTTTGCCCCGGCCGTGCCTGTTTTCACCATGCCGCAGTGGTCGGCCAGAGCCGTGTTAAGCCTGGGCCTGCCTCTGGCCCTGGTTACCTTGACCGGGCAATACATATCGGGCATGGCCGTGCTGCACGCCTCGGGCTACAGGGTTCCGGCCAACGGCATCATGTCTGTAACCGGCCTGTTTTCCCTGGTGCTGGCCCCTTTCGGCTCGCATGCCGTCAACCTGTCTTCAATAACGGCGGCGATATGCACCGGTGAAGACGCGCACCCCGACTCGGCCCGGCGTTATACGGCCGGTCTGGCCTCGGGTGCGTTCTATCTTGTGGTAGGCACTTTCGGCTCCTCCCTGATCACGCTGTTCGCCGCCCTGCCCTCGGTATTCATATCCACGCTCGCGGGGCTGGCCCTGCTGGGCGCTTTTGCCTCCGGCATAAGCGGAGTGGTGAACGACTCGCAAAACCTCGAGGCCGGAACAGTCACTTTTCTGGCCACGGCCTCTGGCGTAACCTTTCTGGGACTGGGACCGGCCTTCTGGGGACTTGTTGCGGGCGGGCTCTCAACCGTAATTCTAAGAGCACGCAAAAAGTGAAGGATCACCACTCTTTAAATATGATAAACGTGGCCAAAACCATCAGGGCAAACCCAGCTATATAATTCCACCGGAGGCGCTCACCAAGGTAAAGTACGGAAAAGCCCATAAACACACATAGCGACAGAATTTCCTGTATTGTTTTCAGTTCAACTGCGCTGAAATAGCCGAACCCCATTCTGTTGGCCGGCACTTGCAGGCAATATTCAAAAAAAGCTATGCCCCAACTGGTCAGTATGACTATAGGCAAGGACACGGAGCGGTATTTTAAATGCCCGTACCAGGCAAAGGTCATAAAAATATTGGAACACAGCAAAAGTCCTATAGTAGCAATAGGGGTGGATAATATCTGACCCATGGTAAAACCTCGACAGCATTTATATGGCGCAATCACGCCCTAAGCCGGAATATTCTCAAGTAGAGGCGCGGTCAAACATTTTTTTTCATTTCCCGCCCCTCCCCTTGCCTGCCGGTTTGTCAATGCTTATATAGATTTTACTTTTTTGCCTGAAAATACCTAGAGCGTTTTGCGAATGAAATGAGCGAAATGCTCTGACGGCCCGTGCGTTGTCAGGGCCGTCCGGACACAAGGTGTCCGTAACTTAGGCGGTGAAGCCGCCGTAATAACATGCTATTCCGAGCCGCCGGAGAAAGGCGGCGCAGGACAATCAGCCTTAATTCTTAAAAAGCAGTTTCGGGTAATGGATAATTTCAAAAGCAAAATGCTATAATAAGGAGAAACAGGATGAATTCCAATTTTCTGCGGGCGGTGGCCAATCGCCGTACAATGTATTCCATTTCCAATGTCAGCACGATTTCAGACGAAAATATAAAAGAAATTTTGGAAGCGGCCATCAAGAACGCCCCTTCGGCCTTCAATTCGCAAAGCAGCCGGGTTGTGCTGCTCAAAGACGCGGAACACAGGGCCATGTGGGATATGGTGCTTGAGGCGATCAAGGCCCACGTTCCCGCCGACGCCTTTGAAAAATCCAAAGAAAAAGTCGACAATTGCTTCGCCTGCGGCTACGGCACGATAATGTTCTTTGAAGATCAAGATACTGTGGCCGATTTACAGGAAAAATTTCCGTCTTATGCCCCACAGTTTGCCCAATGGTCTGAACATCATTCGGGCATTTTGCAGTTTATTGTATGGACGGCTTTGGAAGAAGCCGGTATGGGCGCCAGCTTGCAGCACTATGCCCCGCTGATCGAGGAAAAGGTGAAGGCCAGATGGAATCTGCCCAAAAACTGGAAACTCATCGCCCAAATGCCTTTTGGAAGACCAACCGCGCTCCCGGGTGAAAAAGAATTTATGCCTCTTGAAAAAAGATTGAGTATTTTCGGCTAAGAGCTGTCTCCAAATAGCGGTACCTATAACGTAATTTCCCCTCCATCCGCCCATTGGGATAGAGGGGAATACTTTTTTAAAAACAGCTTATTGACACAAATTAATATCTGGAGGACAATCCCAAAAAAAGGGGAATAGCCTGATGGCCCGAACGCAAACAAGAATGACGCGTCAACGCGCCATAATTCTGGAAGAATTACGCAAAACGCAAACCCACCCCACAGTGGATGAAATATACGGCATGGTGAAAAAAAGGCTGCCGAGAATCAGCCTTGGCACTGTTTACAGAAATCTTGATCTGCTGGCCGGATCGGGCGACATCATAAGAATGGAATCCGCGAGTTCGGTGAAACGCTTTGACGGCAACACCATTCCCCACCAGCATGTGCGTTGCGTGAAATGCGGACGTATCGGCGATGTTATTCCCCCATGTAAGGAACCCGACCCGCGCAAAGTTGAAGCCAGAAATTTTATAATTACGGCCTCCAAAGTCGAATTTGAAGGCCTGTGTTCCTCCTGTGCGGCCGGAGACAATCTGGTGTCCGAAAGCGAACCGGAGGAAATCAGACATTCCATGGCTTCATAGCATGTTGCCGCCAAACGCCGTTTAGAGCCTCAGACGCTACTCCGACCATTGACGTCGAATTCTTGATTTATACACATAAATATGCCGAATTGAGCATATTGGTTATAGATTTATTGATTGCCTGTTAAAGGCTGTTGGAATATAATTGGCACGGCCCTTACCATGGGCTACCAGTAATCTTCAAAGGAGAAGACAAATGCCTAGTAAAGATCGCGAGGCCCGCAAGGCCACTGTTGTTGAAGCTCTCAATAAAGCCCGCTCCATGGAACTTTTCGCCATCCATCAGTATATGAACCAGCACTACTCCCTGGATGACAAGGATTATGGCGAACTGGCCGCCAATATGAAGCTTATCGCCATTGACGAAATGCGCCATGCCGAAAACTTTGCCGAAAGGATCAAAGAGCTTGGCGGCGAACCTACTGCTGAAGCGGCTCAGAAGATCACTAAGGGCCAGGCCGTTAAAGAAATGTTCAAAATTGACGCCGACACCGAAGACGACACCATTGACGAGTACAACAAACTCGCGAAAATCTGCCAGGACAACGGCGACACTATAAGCGCCAAACTTCTGGAAACCATTATGGCCGAAGAACAGGCCCACATGAACTATTTTGACAATGTTGACAATCACATAAAAACCCTGGGCGACACCTATCTTTCCAAGATAGCCGGCACGCCCGCCGACACCGGCCCTTCCAAGGGCTTTACGGTTAACGCCGCCAACGCGGGGTAATCCAATACCGCTTGGCCGCGAGACATCAGGCGGCGCTGTACGGCCAACCTTAAAGCCGTCGGCGGTAGCGAGCCTTTGAACCGCCAAGCCGCGTTGATGCGACGCTGTGCGGTGGATAGATGTCGCCTGGCGCAAGGAGTTCCAAATGTCCGATAATAAAAGTATGTGGCAATGCCAGGTCAGTAATTGCGGGTATATCTACAACCCGGAAAAAGGTGATAAGAAAGGCAAAATTCCTCCGGGCACAGCCTTTGAGGATCTGCCCGAAACCTGGAAATGCCCGGTTTGTGGGGCTACCCACAAGTCTTTTAAAAAACTTGGCTAGTGCGTAAGAAAGTACTGCCTGTAAGGACAGTGTTTATTGTGAAGTTAATAGCCTGAAAGGCGGGAAAATTCCGCGCCTTTCAGGCTATTTTTGTTTGGATGGCCTGCCAAAACACGGCCCGTCCCCTGAACTACCACTCTAAGCAATGTAAATTATACTTGTCGCTCCGTTCCAAGCCTATAATTGACATTGCTTAGAGTGGTAGTTCAGAGTAAGCTGGCAAATCGCATCCCTCTGCAAGACTGGAGGCAATACTATGGATGTCGTTCTATTGTCGCGGCTACAATTCGCTGTAGCCGTGTTTTTCCATTTCATCTTTGTTCCGCTTACCTTGGGGCTGGCTTTGCTCATAGCCTGGATGGAAACGCGCTATGTGCTCTCCGGTGATGAAATGTGGAAAAATATGGCCAAGTTTTGGGGTAAACTGTTCCTAATCAACTTTACCCTGGGAGTAGTCACCGGAATAACCCTGGAATTTCAATTCGGCACCAACTGGTCACGCTATTCCGAATATGTGGGCGACATTTTCGGTTCATTGCTGGCCATTGAAGCCACAGTGGCCTTTTTTCTGGAGTCCACCTTTCTAGCCGTGTGGGTTTTCGGCTGGAACAAGGTTGGCAAAAAAATGCACCTTTTCGCCATCTGGGCTGTGGCTGTGGCCGGAAATATTTCAGCCCTGTGGATTATTCTGGCCAACGGCTGGATGCAGAACCCGGTAGGCTATGTGCTGCGCAACGGCCGCGCCGAGCTGGACAACTTTCAGGCCGTGTTGTCCAACCCCTATGCCTGGGGACAATTTTTCCACACAATAAGTTCCTCGTGGATGCTGGCCGGCTTTTTTGTGCTGGGCGTTTCGGCCTGGCACCTCATACGCAAGAGCAATGTGGAATTTTTCCGTCGTTCTTTCTCTTTAGCCGCTCCTTTCACTCTGGTGATGGTGCTGCTGGTGGCCGTAAGCGGACATCATCAGGGCACTGTTGTGGCCAAGATTCAGCCGGTGAAGCTGGCGGCCATGGAAGCCCAATGGGAAACCGTAAAGGGCGCGCCCATGGCTCTTTTGCTTGTGCCTGACCGGGCCAGCAAGACCAATGTGGTGGAAGAAATCAAAATTCCCGGCTTGCAAAGCTGGCTGGCCTATGGCGACACCAAGGCCGAGGTCAAGGGCCTGAAAGACTTTCCCGAAGCCGACTGGCCGCCCATAAGCAGCACCTATTATTCATTCAGGCTCATGGCGGGCATGGGCGGTCTTTTTGTACTCCTCGCCCTGGCCGCGTTCATAGCTTCCGTGCGCAAAAAGGAAAACTTCTCCCCACTCCTGGGTAAAGTCCTGATATGGGGCATTCCCCTGCCATATTTTGCCATAGCCTTTGGCTGGACCGTGGCCGAAGTAGGCAGACAGCCCTGGATTGTGCATGGGCTTATGCGCACCAGCGAGGCGGTTTCTCCTGTGCCGGCATCAAGTGTGGCCGTTTCGCTTACGGCGTTCATTGTAGTTTATACCCTGCTCGGCCTTATTGATATTTATCTTCTGGCCAAGTACGCGCGCCGGGGCCCGGGATATTAACAGCCGATTCAGCCCGCAACGCGGGAGGTAATGACATATGCAAATAATATTGGACAATCTTCCGGTCGTCTGGTTTGTATTATGGGGCCTTTTATGGGCCATATATTTCATGCTCGACGGCTTCGACTTCGGCCTGGGCATTCTCAGGCCCTTCATAGCCGACAGCGAATTTGAAAATAGAGCCATGCATAATGCGGCCGGGCCTTTCTGGGACGGCAACGAGGTGTGGCTGATCACCGCCGGAGGCGTTACCTTTGCCGCCTTCCCCAAAGCTTATGCGGTGATGTTCAGTGCCCTGTACGCCCCGTTACTCATTTTGCTTTTCGGCCTCATTTTCCGGGCCGTGGCCTTTGAGTTTCGCGGTAAAGAAGACATACCCGGATGGATAATATTCTGGGATTGGGTGCATTTTCTGGCGAATCTCATTCCGGCCGTGCTGCTTGGAGTAGCCTTTGCCAATCTTTTCATGGGCATTCCCATTGATCAGGGCGGCGTATACAAGGGCGACCTTCTCACGCTGTTGAACCCCTATGGCCTGGCCGGAGGCCTGTTCTTCACCTTCATGTTTTTGCTGCACGGGGCCTTGTGGCTGGCTATCAAGTCCACAGACAAGCTCCAGACCAAAGCCATTGCCTCCGCAATGCTGCTCTGGCCCGCGCTTTGCCTGCTGCTGGCGCTATTTTTGGTTATGACCTGGTTCAATACCAACATTTTTGCCAATTATCTGGCCTGGCCGGCTCTGGGCGTGGTGCCCGCGCTGTGCGTGCTTTCGCTTTACGGCATAAGAAGGATGTTGTTTCGGGGCCGCATTGTCATGGCTTGGGCGTGCAGCAGCGTTTTCATTGTCAGCACGACCTTTTTCGGGGTGTTGGGGATTTTCCCCAATATCATAATCTCCAGCCTCGATCCCAAATGGAGCGTTACGGCATTCAACGCGGCCTCAAGCCCGATGACTCTCAAAATTATGCTCTGCGTGGCGCTGGCGGCTGTGCCGGTGGTTTTGATATATCAGGCCTGGGTGTATAAAACCTTCTCCTTCCCCATTACGGAGAAGGAATTAGAGGACGATCACGCGTATTAGGGTATTTGCGAACGCAGTGAGCAAATACCCTGGCGGCCCGTGCTTTGGTAGGGCCGCCCGAACGCGCAGCGTTCGTAGCGTAGGCGGGAGCGTAGCGACTGCCGTATAAAATGCGATCCTGAGCCGCCGTTGAAAGGCGGCGCAGGGCAAACAGCCTCGGGACCTTGGAAATTAGTCCCAGGAAATATAAAAAATCAAAATGCCCTGACAACGTCTATCATCCAGCCGCTTTTGGTTGATTAACTGTAATCGGCCAAAAGCGGCTTTTACGCGCCAAAGCGTTGTACGGCGGAAAAGGTTTCAGACCATAAAGGAAATATTGATGAAAGGAATCATTCTGGCCGGAGGATCGGGTACCAGGCTTTACCCGATAACCCTCGGGACATGCAAGCAATTGCTGCCTGTTTTTGACAAACCCATGATTTATTACCCGCTTTCGGTTTTGATGCTGGCTGGTATACGTGAAATATGCATAATTTCCACCCCGCTGGATCTTCCGCGTTTTCAGAACATTTTTGGTGATGGAGGCCACCTTGGCCTCAGTATTGAATATCAAGTGCAGGACAAGCCCGAAGGGCTGGCCCAAGCCTTTATTCTTACCAGAAATTTTATTAATGGCGAACCAAGCTGCCTTGTCCTTGGCGACAATCTGTTCTACGGGGCCTCGCTCACCGGCGAGCTTGAAGACTGTACCAGGCTTGAACACGGCGGTATTGTCTTCGGCTATCAAGTGCGCGACCCCGAACGCTACGGAGTGGTCGAATTTGACGAGCACCGCCGGGTAAAAAGTATTGAAGAAAAGCCGCAAAAGCCCAAGTCACGCTATGCCGTGACCGGGCTGTATTTTTACGACGGTCAGGCGGCGGAGCTGGCCGCCACACTCAAACCTTCGCCCAGAGGCGAGCTGGAAATAACGGATCTCAACAATCTTTACCTTGCGCAGGGCAATCTTCAGGTGCGGCTTCTGAAGCGTGGGGTCGCTTGGCTGGACACCGGAACCTTTGAGTCGCTACATCAGGCTTCTTCCTTTGTGCGGGCGGTGCAGGACAGGCAGGGCTTCATGATCGCCTGCCTTGAGGAAATAGCCTATACTAAGGGCTATATCGACGCTGCCCAGTTGGAAAAACTGGCCGCGCCCATGCTGAAAAATGCTTATGGGCAGGCCTTGATGCGGCTTTTGGAGCGTTAATGCATATTGAAACATGTCTGATTCATGGCTTGGCTCACGACGGCCGGGGCGTAGGCCGGGCTGCCGACGGCCGGGTTCTTTTTGTGCGCGGCGCGCTCCCCGGCCAAAGTGTCGCTGCCGGAATAATGAAGAGCAAAAAGAACTTTGCCGAGGCTGAGCTTGTGGAAATTGTGCAACAAGCGCCCGGTGCGATTGCCGCGCCCTGCCCTCATCACGCGGAATGCGGCGGCTGCCCCTTGCAGACTATGCCCGCGAGCGAGCAGCTCTCTTGGAAAGAAAGCTTTGTGCGCGAGGCTCTGAAACGCATCGGGCACGTGCATGTCGATGCGGTCGCCCGCATAATTCCTTCGCCGATGCCCTGGAATTACCGTAACAAGCTGGAGCTGTCCTTTTACGAGTCAACCGAGGGACGGATCATTCTTGGACTGCGCAAGGCCGCAACCCACGACATATTCGATATTTCCGACTGCCTGCTGCTGCAATGCGCCGATTTGGCCGATTTTTTCCGTAAAAAGGTGAATAACGCAAATAACCAGTCACCAAAATCGCAAAAAGGCGAGAATGAATTCTGGCGCAAGCTCGTAATACGCCGGGGAATGGGCAATGACGGGCGCGAACGTTTTCTGGTCGCGCTGCTGACCGCCCCCGGCACAAACGCGCAACGGGATCTTGTGGCCGGAATGGGGCGCGATCTGCTCTCCGCCCTGCCCTCCGTGGCCGGGTTTGCTCATGTGGAAGAGACTCGTGAGGGCGAAAGAACTATTTTAAGTCTTGGTGCGCAAAATTTACGCGTTACCGTTGCTGATCTGGACTTTACGCTGGGGCAGATCGGTTTTTTTCAGATAAACACCGGCGCGGCGAGCCTTTTATGCCAAAAGGCGGCGGAATGCGCCGCTCTCGAAGGCGGGGAAATCATCTGGGATCTGTACTGCGGCGGTGGCTTGCTGGGCCTTGCCCTGTTGCATAATCTTCGCAAAAAGGAAGTTACCCCGGACAAGGTTGCGGCAACCAGACTTTACGGAATAGAAAGCAACAGTCACGCTACAACTGCGGCAATTGCCCACTCCAGGGAATTCGGCTTTAAAAATTGCCGCTTCATAACCGGAGAAGCCCACAAACTCGCCCCTTCTCTGCCGCGCCCGGATGTGGTAGTGGCCGATCCTCCGCGCGGCGGCATGAACCCCGGCGCTGTGGCGGCCATACTGAAAGCGCGGCCCAAACGCCTGGTGCTGGTTTCGTGCAATCCCGCCACCTTGGCCCGTGATGCGAACGCCATTGAAAAAGGTTATGACCTTGTACGAGTTTGGCCTGTTGATCTTTTTCCGCAAACCGCTCACGTGGAAAGTGTGGCCCTCATGCTTGCCCGTTCCTGACTGTAAAATTATGTTAAGTGTACGGCGACACGCCTTAAAATGCGAAACTTCAACGCGCATGGCTTGTCTTGGTGCAAGGCGCTCACGACCGTTAGGCGTGCCGTTATTAAACACACCATATGCGGTATCTCGATATTGACCAAAGCGTTATACGGGCTTAAAGTACTTTTTTCACATAATGGGCGGCCGGACTATCAATAGAACCGACAGACGGTGCTTGCGAGGGCGGGCAACCGTGATTCCGCTCGAAAATAATAAAAAGGCGGCCCAAAATTCGGGGCGCTTCAGGTACGTTTGATGTCTCATCCAATTTATTCGGAACTAAAAGTACAGGACGTTGTGCCTTTTGGCCAGGATCAGCAAACAGCCCAGTTTTTTGCCTTGCGCATGGATCGTCCGGCTTGGGAAAACTGGCGTCCGGGCCAATTTGTGATGGTTCGCCCGCAGTCTTTCGGCCTGGAAATGCCCTGGGCGCGGCCGCTGGGTATCTGCCGCGTCACCGACCAGAACCTGGTATGCTTTTTTCAGATTTCCGGACGCGGCACCGCGCGCATGGCCACCCTGGCCCCTGGCGACAAAATTAGTGTCTGGGGTCCGCTTGGCAACAGCTTTGCTGTGGAGCCAGATATACCCACCATGATTATCGCCGGGGGCGTGGGCATTGCCCCCTTCATCGGCTACGCCTATATGCACCCCAAACCCTGGAACTTGAACATGCTTTTCGGGCATAAGGCCCTGGAGGGCTGCTACCCGGTGGACAGCCTCAACGAGCGTATTCAGGTAGACTGCATGCGCGAGGAAAAACCCGGCGACCTGGAAAAGTTTATAAACGCCATACGCGAGCGCATGGCCGAGCACGCCGCCCATAAAGGGCTGGTGCTGGCCTGTGGCCCCATGCCCTTTTTGCGCACGGTCAAGCAATTTGCCGCCGAATTCAATGTGCGCACCCAGCTTTCCCTTGAAGGGCGCATGGGTTGCGGAGTTGGCGCATGTTTGGGATGCGTGGTCAAAACCACGGAAAAGTGGCCGGTACCCGCACAAAAAGAATGGCCGGTGCAGGTTTGCAATCATGGGCCGATTTTCTGGTCCGATCAAGTCAACTTGGACTAATATCAATATATTGGAATGATAATGGATATCTCAGCGCATCTGCCAGGGTTGCCGCCTCTGGCCTTCAAGAACCCCGTGCTTACCGCTTCGGGCACGTTCGGCTATGGTTTGGAATTCGCCTATTATGGCCCACTGGAAAGCCTTGGCGGCATTGTGGTGAAAGGGCTGTCCTTAAAACCCAGATCCGGCAACAGCATTCCGCGCATTGCGGAAACGGCCTGTGGCATGCTTAATGCCGTGGGGCTGCAAAATGACGGGGTGGAGTCTTTCATCCGTCACAAACTTCCCCGTCTGCCCTGGCGCGAAACCCCGGTAATAGCCAATATTTACGCCACTTCCACCGGAGAGTTTTCGGAGTTGGCCGCTGTTTTGTCGGTCGAGTCAGGGGTAGCTGCTCTGGAAGTGAACATTTCCTGCCCCAATGTAAGCGAAGGCGGTGTGCTTTTCGGTCAAGACCCTAAAATGGCCGCTGAAGTAACGCGGGCAGTCAAGGCTTCGGCCGGGGGCAAGCCGGTTATTATAAAGCTGTCGCCCAACGTCACCGACATAGCGCGCATGGCCAAAAGTGTGGAAGACGCCGGGGCTGATGCCATATCCTGCATCAACACCCTCTCAGGAATGGGGGTTGACCTGCAAAGCAGAAAGCCTTTGCTGGCCAATATCGTGGGCGGGCTTTCCGGCCCGGCCATCAAGCCCGTGGCCCTGCGTTGTGTATGGCAGGTATGCCGATCGGTGAAAATTCCCGTTATCGGCATCGGCGGCATCGTGAGCGCCGAAGACGTGCTGGAATTCATTCTGGTTGGCGCTCATGCCGTGCAAATAGGCACCGGCAGCTTCATCCGTCCGGACTGTGTATTCAAAATAGTTGAAAAACTTCCCGAAGCCTGCGTAAAACTGGGTATAAAGAATCTATCCGAATTGCGCGGCACACTAAGAATATAGCTAAAAATACTGCATAATTTAAAATAGACGCGAGGCAGGCGCGCATCATTACCGAAAAAATCCGAATGCGCGGTCCGGCCCCCGTATAGAGGCTTCATATGAAAATACTGAAACCTGTCCGCATGGACCGTTGCATAGGTTGCCATTCCTGTGCTCTGGCCTGCGCGCGGCTTGTAAATAAAAAATTCTCCTGGCATCTCTCCGGCATAACCATACGCACTTCAGGAGGACTGTCCACCGGCTATGAAGCCAGCGTGTGTCAGGCCTGCGAACCGGCGGCCTGCGTGGCCGCCTGCCCCACAAAAGCCTGTACCCAGCGCCCCGGCGGCGGAGTAAAAAAAAACGCTGAACTGTGCATACGCTGCGGCAAATGCGCCGAAGCCTGCCCGGTTGAGGCCGTGCACATGGACAGGGAAACCGGCTACCCCTATGTGTGCATCCATTGCGGGCGCTGTGTTCCCTTCTGCCCGCACGATTGTCTGGAAATGGGCGAGGTCTCGCGCGATGTAAAGGAGGAAAGCCATGCGTCTTAATCCCGATGTTTCGCGCGTTCTGCACTTTGACCTTATCAGCGGCGACGCCGACGTAATTCTGTTGGAAAATCGTTCCCTGCACCTTGGCGGCAGCGGACTTTGCGCCGCTCTTTATGAAAAATACGGCCACCCCGAACTGCCCTGCGACGATCCATCCGAGCCGCTTATCTTTGCCATTGGCCCGCTGACCGGACTTTTTCCGCTCATGAATAAAACCGTGTGCGGCTTCCGCTCGCCCCTTACCGGACAGTGGGCCGAAAGCCACGCCGGAGGCCGCCTGGCCATGTCTCTGCGCTTTTCCGGTTATGACGCGTTGATGATCACCGGTCGGGCCAAGGGCCTGTCGGCTCTGGTGGTGGGCTCGCGTATGGTGGAACTGAAAGATGTGCACTATCTGCGCGGCCGGGGCGTTTTCGGCACTGGACGCGAACTGCGGCGGCTGGGGCGCGGCTCATCCGGGCGGCGCACCATCATGCGCATAGGCCCGGCCGGAGAAAACGGCGTGCGCTATGCCTGCATCAATGTCGATTCCTTCCGCCACTTCGGGCGGCTGGGCTCCGGCTCGGTAATGGGCGACAAAAACCTCAAGGGCATAGTAATCATGGGTGACACATCCTTTGATCTGCCTGAGGACACCAAAAACTACGGCAAGCTCTACAAGGATATTTTCACTGCCGTAACCGAAGCCGGAATGATGAAAAAATATCACGACCTCGGCACTCCGGAAAATCTGGCTCCGCTCAATGCCATGAAGGCCCTGCCTTGGCGCAACCTTACCGCCACTGAGGATCCGGGGATAGACACAGTAACCGGCGAGCATCTGGCCGAAAATTATTTGCTGCGCAAGGCCGCCTGCGCGGGCTGCCCCGTGGGATGCATCCACATAGGCAACCTGCGCCAACAGTTTGCTGAAGATCACGAATATGTCTACAAACAGGTTTCTTACGACTACGAACTGATTTTTGCTCAGGGGACCATGCTCGGGTTGACCGATCCCTCGGACATCTTCTCCGTTCTGGACGAAACCGAATCGTGCGGCATGGACTCCATGACCACAGGGGTGTCACTGGCCTGGGCCACCGAAGCCCTGCAAAAAGGCTTAATCAACGTTGAAAATCACACCATCGTGCCTTTGAAATTCGGCGAGCCTCAAGGCTATCTAAAAGCCCTGCGTCTGCTCTGCGAAGCCAAAAACGAATTCTGGGCCGATTTGGGCAAGGGAACCATGTTCGCGGCTAAAAAGTACAAGGGCGAAGACTTCGCCTGCGTGCTGGGCGGCCAGGAAATGGCCGGGTATGCTACCGGTGAAAACTATTTTGTTTCGCATGCCCTGGGCTTCCGCCACTGCCATCTGGACAGCGGCGGCTACTCCTACGACCAGAGCGCAAAAGAATACAACGCGCAAAAAGCTGTGGCCTTTCTAAAAAAGGATGAGCAGAGCCGCGTGGCCCTCACCTCCATGGTCGGATGTATGTTTGCCCGCAAGGTGTACACCGAGGAAAAAATGCAGGAATGCTTGCGCACGGCCGGGTTCGCCCAAATGGCCGACAGCCTGCCCGCCTCGGCCGAAGCCATGCAGAGTCTGCGCTGGAAACTGAAATTCGCCACAGGCTTCAAACCGGAAAACCAAGTTATTCCCAAACGCTTCACTGAAGTGGTCAACTGGAAAGGGAAGATTAATACCGATTATATGCGGGAGTTGTTTGACGCGTATAGCGCGGAGATCAAGAAGATGGCGGGGCAATAGCGGACGCTTGCACTCGAGTAATTTTACTTCCGGGTTGACACCGGCTGAATGGGCATTTATTAAAAAAGGGAGTTCGGCAATCTGCGTGAACAGATTACCGAGCCGGCACGGCGAGTTAACGCCCTCCATATACATGGTTGTCCAGTTACAGATTTAATTATGAATGGCCCCGTATCAGCGCCAACTGATACGGGGCTGGCCTTTACCATGTCACCCCTCCTAAATAAAACACCCTGGAATGTTTCATTCCATACGGTAGCCACACACTCTACAACTACACCGGTAACAATATGCAAATCGAAACAACAGTAGCGGTAATAGGCGGCGGCGCAACCGGCGTCGGCGTGTTGCGCGACCTGTGCATGCGCGGAGTAAAGGCAGTGCTGCTTGAACAGGGCAACCTGGCCAACGGCACCAGCTCGCGTTTCCACGGCCTTTTGCACAGCGGTGCGCGCTACGCGGTTTCCGACCCCGAATCGGCCCTGGAATGCCGCATCGAGAACGCTCTACAACAAAAACTGGCCCGCCATTCAGTGGAACCGGGCGAGGGCTATTTCACGCTCACCCCTGAAGATGATGAAGATTATGTGCGCGCATGGCTCGAAGGCTGCGCCGCTGCGGGCATAAACGCCGAGGAAATCGATGTGGACATGGCCCGCCGCCTGGAGCCCAACCTTTCTCCGGACATCAGGGCCGTCTATCGCGTGCCCGATGCCGGAGTGGACGGTTTTCGCCTGGTTTGGCACAACGCTCTCTCCGCGCGCAAATATGGCGGGCAGGTGCTCACCTACCACAAGGTGGAATCTATTCAGCAAAAAGGCGGACGCATCACCGGGCTTACGGCCCGCAATCAGAAAACCGGTGAAGAAGTGCGTGTGGCCTGCGATTTTGTGGTCAATGCCGCCGGGTCCTGGTGCGGCGAGCTGGCCCATCTGGCCGGGCTGGACGTGAGAATATCTCCTGACCGGGGCACACTCATCGTGTTCAATCACCGTTTCACCTCGCGCATAATCAACCGCCTGCGCAAAAGTTCCGACGGAGACATTTTCGTGCCCCACGGCTCGGTAACCATTCTGGGCACAACTTCAATGCCCACAGACAGACCAGACAACAACAGGCCAACAACAGAAGAAATACTGCGTCTTCTGGACATAGGCAAAAGAACCTTTCCCAACCTGGAATCATATAGAATTTTAAGAGCCTTTGCCGGCACGCGACCTCTTTATGCCGCAAAAGGCGGCAAGGGCGGGCGCGGAGCCAGCCGCAACTTTGTCATAGTAGATCACGAAGATGACGGCCTGGTCGGCATGGCCAGCATTTTCGGCGGCAAGCTCACCACCTACCGCCTGATGGCCGAAAAAATCAGCGACCTGGTAAGCGCAAAATTGGGCGTAACCTCCCCCTGCCTCACTACCACCGTGCCACTGGTTGAAGAAATTCCGGCTGAATATAAAAAACGGGCTGAAACCGTACTGCCCGGCAATGCCGCTGAACTGGCTGCCGAGCGCCTTGGCGGCGACCTGCCTAAAATGATCGAATTGGCGGAACATAAGGGCAAAAACCAGCTGCTTTGTGAATGCGAAATGGTAAGCATGGCCGAAATTGAGCTGGTGGCCCGCGATCCGGCCACATATACGCTGGGTGACATCAGGCTGCGCACCCGCCTGGGCATGGGCACCTGCCAGGGTACATTTTGCGCCATAAGAACGGTAGGGGTGCTGTCCAACATGGGCTTGCAGGCCACCTCGCCACAACGAAACATACAATCTTTCCTCGGCGAACGCTGGGGTGGCGTGCGCGCCGCACTTTGGGGCGATCAACTGCGCGAGATAGATCTCGGGCGGGCCATTTATTCCACAACCTTGAATCTGGATGGATATGCTGATGGCCAGGATTTATGACGCTATAGTTGTTGGAGCGGGTCTTTCCGGAATTATGGCGGCCCTGGCCATAGCCGATTCCGGCCGCAAGGTGGCCGTGCTGGCCCAGGGGGCCGCGGCCCTGTCCATAGCCAGTGGCTGTGTGGACGTTCTCGGGTATGTAAACCGCAAACTGGTGCGCGAAGATCCCTTTGCGGCCATGGCCGGGTTGCCCCCGGAGCATCCATACAGCATAATCGGCGCGGACGCGACGCGTGAGGCGCTGAATTTTTTCATAAAGCAGTGCCATGCCCACAATCACCCGCTCATGCGCGGGTCGGACAATCTTTTTGTGCCCACCGTGGCCGGCACCTTCAAGCCAACGTATATCTGCCCGCCCAGTCATAATACGCAAAAAATGCTCAAAGCGGATATAATCAACGTGGTCAGCCTTGAAGGAATGAGGGACTGCAACTCGGGGCTGATTGCCGCTTCGCTGCGCGAGCGCGAAAAATTCAAAGACAAGGACATACGCGCCCATGTGTTGCGCCAACCACTCATAAACGCCAGGCGCAATCCCTCGCCTCTGGACGTAGCCCGTTATGTAGACACCGAAGAAGGCCTGGAATGGCTGGTAGACAGCCTGAGCCCTATGGCCGCCTCCAATGCGGTTATCATACTGCCGCCCATTCTGGGTGTTGTGCGCCACGATCTGTGCTGGCAGGCGGCTTCGTCGCTGCCCGGCGGCGTGGTGGAAATGCTGGCCCTCCCTCCGGGTGTTGGCGGCATGCGCCTCAACCGCACCCTTTCGCGCGTGCTTGGCCGCGCCAATATTCCGGTGCTGGAAAATCTTAGTGTTTCCGGGGCCAGAACCGAAAACGGACGCTGCATGGCACTGCTGGCCAAAGGCCCGGACAAAGAGCGCGTTTACAAGGCCGAAGCCTTTATAATAGCCACCGGGGGGTTTCTTGGTGGCGGGCACACGGCCATGCCCGGCAAGGCCGTTGAAAATATTTTCGGAATCGACCTTGGCGCGCCCAAAAATCATATGGATTGGTCCGAAGAGGATATTTTCGGCAACCATGTCTATTCCAAACTGGGGGTGAAGGTAAACACCCGCATGAACCCTGTGAACGAAGACGGAAAGCCGCTTTTTGGAAATGTGTTCTTTGCCGGGCGCGCCCTGGCCGGATATGATTTCGCCACTGAAAAAAGCGGACACGGAGTAGCCATCGCCACCGGTTTCAGAGCCGCGCAAAGCGTGAACGAGCTTAGCCATGCATAATATCATGAAGAACCAGCCCAATCCCGACAAATGCATCGCCTGCAACACTTGCCTGGCTTTTTGCCCGGTGGCCAGAGCCACTTCCGATTTTCTGGGCCCCCGGCTCATAGGCCCGGCCTTTGAGCGTTTCCGACTCCTGGGCCTTTCCGAGGAAGAGTCGCTGCATTTTTGCTCCAACTGCAAAAGCTGCGACATTTCCTGCCCGTCCATGGTGCCCATATCCACCTTCAACATGTTGGCCAGGGCCGCCGGCTACAAACGCAAAAAACCGCCCCTGCGCGACTATGTGCTGGCCCACGGCGAAGTTCTGGCCCGCCTGTTCCGGCATGTGCCGGCGGCGCTTAAAAATTTCGGAATGAACAACGCTATCAGCAGGCTGATTCTATCCAAACTGGGTATATCGTATCAGGCCAGTCTGCCACCGTTCGCGCCGGAATATTTTTACGTCAAAGCCAAAAAAATTCCCCAGGAACCACACAAAGAAAAAGTGGCCTACTTCCCCGGTTGCTACATCAACTACTATGATCCGCAGGCCGGACTGGACATGGTGTGGGCTTTGAACCGGGCCGGGTACGAGGTTGTTTTTCCCGAGGAGTTTGTGTGCTGCGGTCTGCCGCTGGTGTCCAACGGCTTCTGGCAGGACGCGCGCGAAAACGCCGCCCGCAACATCAAGGCCATGACCGAATTCGCGGCCAAGGGCATAAAAGTGATCACCGGCTGCCCCAGTTGCGCTTTGATGCTTAAAAAAGATTATCCGGAATATTTTCCCGACATTGCCGCCGAAGACATTTGCGCCAATCTGGAAGATATATGCGAACTGCTTCTGGAACGTCTGGAACCTTTCCGAGAGCGGGTGGAACCTGTTTATGAGCGCCTTTTCTACCATGCCCCGTGCCATTTACGCGTACAGGGCATTGGACTGCCAGGCCTGGAGCTGCTGCGCGTTTTCTACAGCCATGTTGAAGAAGCCAAGGCCGGATGCTGCGGCATTTCCGGCAGCTACGGTTTTAAAAAGGACAAATACCCCATAGCCATGAGCGTGGGTGAAGATCTGTTCAGGGCTATGCGCGAAAGCCGGGCGGAAATATCTTCCTCCGAATGCGGCACCTGCCGCCTGCAAATGACCCACGGAACTGGCATGTCCGCCTTGCACCCGGTAAGTTTGGTACGCCGCGCCGTGCGCGAATAACGGCAAGCCGCGGCAGCAAATTACGATCGGGCGGTCCGCGAATGCGGGCCGCTTTTTTTATTAATTTTGGCTTATATTTTGCATAATTATTAATTTATGAAGCATTTTTTTCATATATGTCGCAATAACAAACAAAATTTTGACGGCGCACTATATTTTTTTTAACCATTTAATTATAATGGATAAATAAAAGCAACATGCATAACTATTATATTATAATGAGTAAATAAAAAATAATATTCGCAAAGCTCTTTACTAACTATATGAGATTAAATAATATACTGTTATAATTTATGATGCGTGACGTCTCTCCGCCGTGCCTGCTGAATGTATCAGTCGGGTACGGCTTAACTATACTCCACATGCGGGTGGAGCTGTAAAAGGCGAAGGTGCGCCGAGGGGTGAGATGCGGCTTAACGATACTTCACATGCGGGTGGAGTATAAAAATTTTTTTACGGAAAAAATATGACTACCAAAATCAAGATTATTGCGGGTTTCTCTCTAATGGTAATTTTGTTGGCCACTTTAAGCGCCATATCCTATGGCGATTTGCAGAGCACAGCCAAAGACGTCATTGAATACGACAGATTGGCTAAATTCAACGCCTCCACGAGCGACCTCACTACTGATCTCAGCGATGTCGAGGGCGGAGTTTTCAGATTTCTTGACGACAAAAAAGCCGAACATATGGATTTTGTCGTCAGCAGGCTTGACTTGGTCGCGCAAAAAATACAAGAATGCCAAACCCTTGTTGCGCGAACCGACAGACGCGCCGTGCTTGAACAACTTAGCAGATCTAATCAGGACTTGCGCACCCTCCAACAAAGAATCAGGATTAACGTAACCGAGGGCTACAGGCAATATAGCGATGTGGTCATACCCAGCTCGCGTGAACTGGGTAAAAAACTCCTGGAATTTTCCGAACTGGCCCGCACCTCCGGAGTTCTTGATACTCTTTTCGCCAGTTCCAACGCCTTGCACGAATTCACCTATGTGCGTTCGGTTTTGAGCCGCTTTGCGGAAAGCCGTTCCACCGCCGATGCCGAACGTACCCAGATGTTTGTTGACAAACAAAAAGAAGCTGTAGCCGCGATAGTGCCTCAAACCGCCACCGGAAAAAAGCTCAAGGCCGACGTGGACAAGGCTTTTAATAGCCTGAATGATTCTGTTCAGATTATGAGGGCCAAGTTTGCCGAGGCGCAGCGTGACATCGCCACCTTGCGTGACACCCTCAAAAATATGAGCAACTCCGCCACAAAGCTCAGCGATGAAGTGGACGCTCAGTCCAGGAATCTGGGCGAAGGCATGAAACGCGAAACCGCCAAGGCCCAAAAAGAATTGCTGATAATCGTCGCTGTCGGTTTGCTCCTCGGCATTGCCTGCGCCATTTTCATAGTATTTGGCCTTATCAAAGTTCTACGTGAAATGTCTGATTTCGCCGGAGCCGTTGCCAAAGGCGATTTCGGCTATCGCATCAATATCAGGGAAAAAGGCGAGATTGGCGCTATGGTAACAGCCATGCGCGACATTCCCCGCACACTGGAAGATGTAATCAGCCAGGCTCGTAACCTTGCCAACAGCATCTCCTCGGGGCATATGCGCGAACGTCTCAATGCTTCCAAATTGCCCGGCTCTTTCGGGGAAATAGCCACTTCCACCAATGCTGTGGGCGATGCCTATCTTAGTCTGCTTGATGCCATGGACCTTCCCATTATGGCCTGCGACACAAACAACAGCATAGTCTTCCTCAACCGCCCGGCCCAGAACGTGGTGGGGGGCAATCATGTCAACCGCAGGTGCGCCGATCTGCTCAAGGCTCCGGAATGCGGCACAAGCAACTGCGTGGGCAATTGCTCTGTGAGTAAAAATGGTCCTCACAGCGCGGAAACAGTGTTGTCCGTGGGCGGCAAGCAAATTAACGTATACGTAACATCCCTGCCCCTGCGCGATCTTGGCAACAAGGTGGTGGGCTATGTGGAAGTGCTCACCGACCTTACCGCAATCAGAACCCAGCAGGCTGCTGTAATGAAGGCCGTGGCCCAGGCTTCGGAAATATCCGACCGCGTGGCCGCCGCTTCCGAAGAATTGGCCGCCCAGGTGGAACAGATTTCCCGAGGTTCGGAACGTCAACGGTCGAGAGTGGAATCAACGGCCAGCGCCATGAGTGAAATGAACTCGACTGTGCTTGAGGTAGCCCGCAATGCGGGTCAGGCTTCGGAACGCAGTGAAGACACTCGCAAAAGAGCCGAAGGCGGAGCGGAACTGGTCAATAGCGTGGTGCGAGCCATCAATACGGTCAATACTGTGGCCAATCACCTGCAAACCAATATGCAGGAGCTGGGGCACCAGGCCGAAAGCATCGGCGGGGTTATGAACGTTATTTCCGACATCGCCGACCAGACCAACCTCCTAGCTCTTAATGCCGCTATCGAAGCCGCCAGAGCCGGGGAAGCCGGGCGCGGTTTCGCCGTGGTGGCCGACGAAGTGCGTAAGTTGGCGGAAAATACCATGAGGGCCACTCAGGAAGTTGGAGCCAACATCAACGCCATTCAAAATTCCGCCAAGGTGAACATAGACGAAGTGGGCAATGCGGCCAAAAGCGTAACTGAAGCCACGGATCTGGCTAACTCTTCGGGCACGGCCCTTAAGGAAATTGTGGAGCTGGCAGCGGCCAACTCGTCCATAGTAACCTCCATTGCCACGGCGGCCGAGCAGCAGAGCGCCACGTCCGAGGAAATAAATCAGGCTGTGGAAGAAATAAGCCGCATTACCAACGAAACCTCCGACGGCATGGTGCAGTCGTCCGCGGCGGTACAGGATCTTTCACGTATGGCTCAGGAATTGAGGAGAGTCATGGAAACCCTCAGATAGCGGTCAGGCTGGCCCGGACACGAAATATACGTAACGTACTGAAGGCAATAAGTTAATTAAAACAGACGGCCGGTAGCTTTAAGCGCCCGGCCGTCTGTTTTTGCTGGCCAACAGCCACTTTTAGGTATAAAGAGATCATATTTTGATGCCGATAATAAACAATATCTCATTATAATCTCCCTGCCCCAAACGGTGTTGGCCGCGTCGTTTCAGGGCTTACCCGCACCGGCCGGAGCTTATATTGCAAAAATGGCATATCGCCAATCATGATATCCTAGGGCAATGGCCTATGGGCTGTCTCCAAACTGTAACCCCCTAACCGTGCAACATGGCAAAGGACGCCAAGGGAGCAATATGACCACCAAGATTAAAATCATCGCCGGTTTTTCTTTTATGGTAATACTGTTGGCAGCTGTAAGCGGCATAGCCTACAGAGACTTGCAGGGCACCTCCATCGACTTTATCGAATTCAACCGCCTGTCCAAATTCAATGCCGCCAGCAGTGACATGACTTACTACCTCAGTGACGTGGAAACCGGAGTCTACCGCTTCCTCGACGACAAAAAAAGCGAGAACATGGAT
The DNA here is from genome assembly GCA_031553655.1 of Desulfovibrionaceae bacterium. Classification (GTDB taxonomy): domain Bacteria; phylum Desulfobacterota; class Desulfovibrionia; order Desulfovibrionales; family Desulfovibrionaceae; genus JAVBLG01. The sequence goes on from JAVBLG010000114.1 coordinate 30,415, forward strand.
TTTGCGTCCAAGCGGCTGGATCTTGCCATCCAAAAAATAAAGGATTGCCTGAGCGTTGTTGTAAGGTCTGATCGTCGTTCCGCGCTGGAAAAAATGGATAGAGACGCGCAAAGCCTGCGCTCTGTGCAGGACAAAATCAAGGTGGCGGCGCTTGATGGCTACAAGCAGTATAATAGCGTGGTGCAGCCGGCCGCCCGTGAAGTAGGCGCAAAACTCATGGGCATTGCTGAATTGGCCCAAAGCATAGGCGCAAATGACGTGGCCTACAATATTTCCGCCTCTCTGGACAGGCTGGCTTATGCCCGTTCGGCCTTGAGTCGTTTTGCCGAAACCCGGTCCAAAGAAGATTCGGAAAGGTCCCTGACTCGCATAAATGAATTGAAGCAGGCTATAGGCTCTATCGTGCCCAAGCTGGAATCTGGCAGGATTCTCAAGGTGGAAACTGAAAAGGCCTTTAACACGCTGTTTGACGCCTATAAGTTTATGGATGCCAAGTATGCGGAAACCCAGCAAAACCTTAGCATATTACGTGAAACCCTGAACTCGATCATTGATACCGCCGGCAAGATGAGCAGCGAAGTAGATAAGGACGCGCTGGCCAAAGGCACGAACATGCAGGCCGACACCGCCCTGGCCCAGAAGGAATTGTTCTTCACCGCCATATTCGGCCTGCTGGCGGGCGCGGGCTGCGCCCTGTTTATAGTAATCGGGCTTATCCGAGTGCTGCGCGAAATGTCGGGCTTTGCGGGGGCCATTGCCAAGGGCGATTTCAAGTATCAAATCAAGGTCAAGGAAAGGGGCGAAATCGGAACCATGGTTACGGCCATGCAGGCCATTCCCTCCACTTTGGACAGTGTTATCAATCAGGCCCGCAGCCTTGCCAACCACATATCTTCGGGGCACATGCGTGAGCGACTTGATGCTTCCAAACTGCCCGGAACCTTCGGCGAAATCGCCACTTCCACCAATGCCGTGGGCGATGCCTACCTGGGCCTGCTCGACTCCATGGACCTTCCGATCATGGCTGGAGACATGAATAACAATTTGGTTTTTCTCAACAAAGCCTGCCAGAATGTCCTTGGAGGCAATAAAATCAATCAAAAGTGCTCCGATCTCTTCAAATCTCCGGCATGTAACAACCGCGAGTGCTACGGGCTTTGCTCCGCCAACAAAAATTCCGCCCAAGGCGGAGAAACCACGGCCAATATCGGCGGCAAGCAGATGAATATCGCCGTCAACTCCCTGCCTCTGCATGATCTGAATAACAAGGTTGTGGGCTATGTTGAAGTTATAACCGACCTTACCGCAATAAGAACTCAGCAAGCCGCCGTAATGAAGGCCGTGGCCCAGGCTTCGGACATTTCCGACCGCGTGGCCGCTGCCTCCGAACAGCTGGCCGCCCAGGTGGAGCAGATTTCGCGCGGCGCGGAACGGCAGCGCTCACGCGTGGAATCCACAGCCAGCGCCATGAGCGAAATGAATTCCACAGTGCTTGAAGTGGCCCGCAACGCGGGGCAGGCTTCGGAACAAAGCGAAGACACCCGCAAAAAGGCCGAAGGCGGAGCGAATCTGGTCAACCGCGTGGTGCAGTCCATCAATACAGTCAACACCGTGGCCAATAACTTACAGACTAATATGCAGGAATTGGGACATCAGGCCGAGAGCATCGGCGGGGTAATGAACGTAATT
>JAVBLG010000117.1:0-9489 GCA_031553655.1 Desulfovibrionaceae bacterium
GTATTCTGTTCGGTGAAGCTGGGAGCCGGGCGGTGAATGGGGTAGTATTTGTCGGTTTCAATGGGGCCGAGTTCGTCCACGGGCTTGCCGATAACGTTCAGAATACGCCCTACCGAAGGCTTGCCCACCGGAGCCATAATCGGCTTGCCGGTAGCCACGGCGTCCATACCGCGCACCAGACCTTCGGTGGCGTCCATGGCGATGGTGCGCACCACGTTGTTGCCAAGGTGCTGAGCCACTTCAACCACGAGTTCCGGGGCGTCGGTATTATTGGGATTTTTAATTTCAAGCGAGGTCAGGATGTTGGGCAGATTGCCTCCGGCAAACTCCACGTCCACAACCGCGCCGATGACTTGCACTATTTTACCGATATTAGCATTCATCTTTGTAACGCTCCATTGTTAACCTTTCAGCGCCTCAGCGCCGCCGACTATGTCCATAAGGTCGTTGGTAATGCTCGTCTGCCTGGTCTTATTGTACAGTCTGGTAAGGGACTTGATCATATCGTCGCAGTTGCGCGTAGCATTATCCATGGCCGCCATCCGGGCCGCGTGTTCACTGGCCGAAGTGTCCAGCATGCCGCGATAAATCTGCACCTTTACATAACGGGGCAGAAGTTCGGCCAGCAGGGCTTCTTCATTGGGTTCGTAAACATATTCGCAGCCGGGGCCGGTTTTTTCCTCCCCTTCCTCCGGGGCCGCCGGGGGCTTTATGGGCAAAAGCGGCAGGGTTTGCGGCACCTGGCGGGCCATAGAAACGAATTCGCCATAAATGAGGAAAACTTCGTCCATGGCCTGGTTTTGATAGCCGTTGATGGCTTCAAGCCCAACCGAGTTGGCCAGACTGAAGTCAAAAGCGCCCATTCTGTCGCCATAACCCAACAGCATTTCATAGTCCGACTTACGCACGGCGTCGCGGCCTTTTTTGCCCACGCAGATGAATTTGGTCTGCATGCCTTCGGCCGTTTTTTCCTTGGCCAGTCTGAAGGCCGAGGATATGAGGTTGCTGTTGAAGCTGCCGCAAAGACCGCGATCCGAGGTTACAAGGATGATTACGCAAGTTTTGCGTTCGTCATGCACCGCAAGCAGCGGGTGGCCTCCGCCTTCGGCCTTGCCGGCCAAATCCACGAGCATGTCATGGAATTTGGCAGCATAAGGCCTGAAGCGCTCAATACGGGATTGCGCACCGCGCAGCTTTGCCGAGGCCACCATGTTCATGGCCTTGGTAATCTGCTTGGTCTTGCCGACCCCGACTATTTTCATTTTGACGTCTTTCAATGAGGGCATAGTTCACCTCCGGCCTTAAGCCGAAAATCCCTGCTTGAACGAGTCAATGGCCGCCTGAAGTTTAGGTTCGAGATCCTGGTCAATAACTTTTTGGTCGCGAATATAGTCAAGAACATCGCGATTAGTTTCACGCATATAAGTAAGCATTTCGCTTTCAAAGCGGCGAACTTCCGCCACAGGCACGTCGTCCATATAACCGCGAGTGGCGGCATACATGGAGGTCACTTGCTCTTCAACAGGCATGGGCTCGTACTGCGGCTGCTTCAGCAGCTCAACCAGACGCGCGCCGCGATCCAGGCGGGCCTTGGTGGCCTTGTCCAAATCCGAGCCGAACTGGGCAAAAGCCGCCAGTTCGCGATACTGGGCAAGGTCGAGGCGCATGGTGCCGGCCACCTGTTTCATGGCCTTGATCTGGGCCGCGCCACCCACGCGCGAAACCGAGAGGCCCACGTTGATGGCCGGGCGGATGCCGGCGTTGAACAGGTTGGGCTCAAGGTACACCTGACCATCGGTGATGGAAATCACGTTGGTCGGAATGTAGGCGGACACGTCACCGGCCTGGGTTTCAATGATCGGCAGAGCGGTAAGCGAACCGGCTCCCTGCGAATCGTTGACTTTGGCCGCGCGTTCGAGCAGGCGCGAGTGCAGGTAGAACACGTCGCCGGGATAAGCTTCGCGCCCGGGGGGACGACGGAGAAGCAGAGACATCTGGCGGTAGGCCACGGCCTGTTTGGAAAGGTCATCGTAAATAATCAGGGCGTGTTTGCCGCTGTCGCGGTAGAATTCGGCCATGGTGCAGCCGGTATATGCCGAAATGTACTGCAGCGGAGCCGATTCGGAAGCGGTGGCGGAAATAATCGTGGTATATTCCATGGCCCCGTATTTGCGCAGGGTGTCAGCCACCAGAGCCACTGTGGATTTCTTCTGGCCGATGGCCACGTAGAAGCAGTGGATGTCGGTGTTTTTCTGGGCCAGAATGGCGTCTATGCAAACGGCGGTTTTGCCGTTTTGGCGGTCGCCGATGATCAGTTCGCGCTGGCCGCGCCCGATGGGAGTCATACCGTCAATGGCCTTAATGCCGGTGGGCATGGGCTCATGCACGGATTTACGGGCGATGATGCCGGGGGCTTTCAATTCCACCGGACGCACGTCTTTGGACTCCAGCGGGCCAAGACCGTCCAGGGGGTTGCCGAGCGGGTCGAGCACACGGCCCATAACCTCTTCGCCCACAGGCACGGAAAACACGCGGCCGGTACGTTTCACCGGGTCGCCTTCTTTAATGCCGGTGTCCTCGCCAAGCAGGGCAACGCCCACGTTGTCTTCTTCGAGGTTAAGCACCAGGCCCATGAGGCCGCCGGGGAACTCCAGAAGCTCCATGCTCATGGCGTTTTTTACGCCATAAACACGGGCGATGCCGTCACCCACCGAAAGAACGGTGCCGGTCTCGCTCATTTCTACCCGCTGTTCGTAGTTTTTGATTTGGTTTTCAATAATCTTGCTGATTTCTTCGGCTTTGATCTGCATGTGCTATTCACCCCTCTTGATTATTTCACGCAGGTTTGAAAGCTGCGCGCGAAGGCTGGCATCAAGAACCCTGTCACCCACTGTGAGCACCATGCCCCCAAGAATGCTCGGATCCACATTGAAAGAAAGTTCGATATCCTTGCCCGACTTTTTCTTTAGCTGCGCTTTAATCTGCCCCTGCTTCTTGGCGTCGAGCGCCACGGCCGAGGTCAGGCTGCCGCGCACCACATTGTTTTCGGCGTCGAGCAAATCAGCGTAATGATCTCCGATTTTCCGCAAATAGGGCAAACGCCCTTTTTCCGCAAGCAGCAGACAGAAATTGCTGAAAATACGGCTGGCGGACATTGATTCGAGCAATTGCTTTACAATGTCGCTTTTTTCGTGAACACCGACCACCGGGCTTTGCAGCACATGTTCGATTTCCGGCGATTCACCAAGGGTTTTGTTTAAGGAATCAAGCTCTTCGCCATATTGCGAAAGCTCTTTGGCTCCTGCCTCCCTGCCAATCGCAAAAAGCGCGTCGGCATACCTGCGGGCTACGACATTATCGGTCAATTGAACACCACCTTTGTCAAGGAGTTGTTGATCAATTTGTCGTGCTTGACGGCGTCGAGTTTGCTGGTAAGAGCTTTTTCCGCCGCGTCGACAATTTCATCGGCCATCACGGATCTGATTTCCGCAACCATGGCGCGGCCCTCGTTTTCCGCAGTGCGCCGGGCCTGTTCCAAAATCTGCGCGGCCTGATGTTCGGCTTCAGCGATAATGGCGGCCTTGCCGGCCTCGGCGGCCTGACGGCTCTCCTGCATAATGGCCTGGCATTCAGCGTCAAGATTGGCAATACGCTGCTCAATCTTGCCCAGGTCTTCCTTGGCGATTACGCGGCGCGCTTCAAGGTCTTCAAGATCCTTGGCAATGCCCTCGCGTCTTTTCGCAAGAAAATTCACAATGAGCTTGCCGGCGAAATACCACAGAATTCCGACAAAAAGAATGATGTTCAACACCCGCCAGCCGAAGTCGGCCCAGCGCAATGGCTCGCCTTCGGAGGCCAGGGCATTGCCGGCAAAAAGCAGGACAATGACTGGAGCAATCAATGTGCTTATTTTCAAAGTTCACCTCCATCTGATAACTGGGAACAGAAAACAGCGGAAAGGAAAATCAGCCCAGCATTTTGGCTATAGCCCTGCCGGAAATGTCCTTCACCTGCTTACGCAGAACTGCAAGCGCCTCATCAGCGTCAGCTCTTATGGATCGCTGCGCTTCGGCCAGATATTCCTGCGCCGAAGATCCGGCCTTCGCCACTATGCGCTGCTGTTCGGCGAGAGCGTCGTTTCTGGCTGCGGAGCGAATGCCGCCCGCATCATGCCTGGCCTTGAGCAAAGCCGCTTCATAAGATGAAAGCCTTTCACCGGACTCCCGGTTAAAGGCTTCAGCTTCGCCAAGCAGGCCGTCCATTTTGCCCTTGCGCTCCCTGATTATGGCCCTTATTGGACGTATAAGCAGGATGTTGAGCACATAAAGGGCAATGAAAAAGTTCATAAGCTGGAAAAGCATGGTGATATTTATATCCAGCATGCCGGCCCTCCTGAGTTCAGTTGTGAATATTGGAGCAAACCCCCCTCATATGTACCTTAGCGTAGTCACCATGTCAAAGGGTATAGCGCATAAAAGGGTATAACTTTCCACATTTTTTTTGTTCTCGGCGAAGCATGGACAAAAAAACGCATTATTACCGTAATATATAAATACTTAACCCTCGGCGGGCTGCGAATTTTTGTTTTGCATTATAATCTGCCCTTCCAAAATGGCCCCTTCTTCCATCACCAGGACCGGCGTTTGCACCGAACCTTCCACAATGCCCGCCCGATGAATCACCACTCGGCGTTTAGCCTTTACCTCGCCCGAAAAACGCCCCGATACGAGCAGCTCACCTACATTGAGAATGCCGTCTATCTGGGCGTCTTTGCCCACTATAAGTGAGCCGTCGGACTCCACCTCGCCGGAAAAAATGCCGTCCACGCGCACGGCTCCTTGAAAAGTCAGATGCCCCTTGTATACGGTGGCTGCTCCGAGAAAAGCGTTTATTTCGTCTTTGCTCACTGCGCGGTCTCCTTGTGGTTGGTTATGTGCGGGTGCTGAAAAAATGCGATCAACTCTTGAAAATAAAACGGCGCATAGAAATATTCAGCACAATGCCGATCAGGGTGAAATTGACCAGAGTGGCGCTGCCTCCGTAGCTTATGAACGGAAGAGGTATGCCCACCACAGGCATAAGCCCGATTACCATGCCCATATTGATTACAATCTGCCAGAAAAAATAAAAAAACACTCCGGCGGCCAAAGTGCTGCCGAAGCGGTCTTTAGCCTCGGTTACCGTATTAAAAATGGTCAATAGAAACAAGCAAAAAAGCGAAAGAAGAACAACGCAGCCCACAAAACCCCACTCTTCACCAAAAACGGCTATGGCGAAGTCGGAATGTTTTTCAGGAAGAAAACGCAACTGGCTCTGTGTGCCTTCCAAAAAGCCCTTGCCCCATATCTGTCCGGAACCTATAGCGATTTGTGACTGTATAATATGATAGCCCGCCCCGCGCGGGTCATTGCTGGGGTCCAGAAATGTCAAAATTCGCTGTCGCTGATAGTCGCGCATGCCCACAAACCACATAAAGGCCAGAAAGCCCGGAGCAGCCAGTAAACAGGTTTTGAAAATACTGCCCCTGATCCCGTGGAATAGAATCATGCCCGCCAGTAACAGCAGTAAATTCATACCCGTGCCCAGATCGGGCTGTTTGATAATCAGACCCACAGGCACAAGGCCGATGAATAAGATTTTAAAGAAATCACCCCAACCCAGAAGCCGCCCGTCGCGGGCCAGCAGTCGCGCCATAAGCACAAGCATGGACAACTTGGCCAGCTCACTAGGCTGAAGATTCATAAAGCCTAGTGAAAGCCAGCGCTTGGCCCCGTAAACAGTTTTGCCGAAAAGAGGCACCATGATCAGCAGAATGAGCGTGAAGATAAAAAACGGCCAAGCCAGGTTTCGCAGTTGCCTATAGTCGAACGACATGGCTAGCAGCATTGAGGCCAGCCCCAGGCATCCCCATATCATCTGACGCTCATAAAAAGCGCCGAAAGACATTCCGCTTTCAAAGCGCATGCCACTGGCGGAGTACAAATTGCCCACGCCAACGGCGAATAAAATCATGGAGCATATTAAAAGGCTCCAGTTCAAATGGCTGAACAAACGGCGGTCAATGGGGCTCATCGCGGTGCAAACCAATCCTTTACCTGAATTAAGGACATCCTGACGGGCCAGACAACAATATCCGGGCCATCAGAGCATTTCTCTGATTTAATTCGTAAAATGCTCTACTTTGGGGCCTGTCCGCCAACGGGGCCGAAAATGGCCTCGTATACTTTTTTAGCCACCGGGCCGGCCACGGAGCTGCCCCCGCCGCCGTGCTCCACCATAACCACCACAACATAACGCTTTCCATTCTTTATGCCGTAAGTAGTCATCCAGGCATGGTCGCGTTGGTGATAGGCCATTTCCGAAACCTTCATGCGCCGTTCGCCGATCATACGCAATTTCACCACCTGGGCCGTGCCTGTTTTGCCGCCCATTTCCGCATCTTTGCGGTCAACGGACTTGGCTGTGCCTACAGTTGCGGTGCGATGCATAGCGGTTACCAAAAAATCGCGTATTCTGTCACTTACCGGCAATTCGCCACGCACTTCAGGCGGCAGATTGCCCACAAGTTGCGGCTTTAAAATCTTGCCCCCGTTCAGCAGAGCGGAAGTAAAAACCGCCATCTGCAACGGAGTGACCAGGGTATAACCCTGGCCTATGGATACGTTCAAGGTTTCTCCGCGCACCCACGGCGCGCCGAAACGCCGCCGCTTCCATTGTTTGGACGGCACCAGGCCCGATTTTTCATAGGGTAGGTCTATGCCGGTGGGCGCGCCGAATCCGGCCGATTTGGCAAAACGTTCAAGGCGGTCTATGCCCAGTTTTTCTCCAAAATGGTAAAAATAAACGTCGCACGACTCCACCAGAGCCCGCATCATGTCCACCGATCCGTGCCCGCCTTTTTTCCAGCAGCGGAAAATCTGGTTACCCAGTTTCACCTCGCCGCTGCAACGCACTGATTCCGAGGGGCGCACCCCCTCTTTCAGCAGCATGGCTGTTACCACCAGCTTCCACACCGATCCAGGCGGGTACACACTCTGAATAACCCGGTTCTGTAAGGGGGTTTTGGGATGTGTGCGCAAAATTTCCCAATCTTTGTGCGAAATGCCGGCGGCAAAAGCATTATTGTCATAAGCCGGAGAAGTCACCAGAGCCAGCAGCCTGCCTGTGTCCGGCTCCATAACAACTATGCCGCCGCTCTGCCCTCCCAGAGCGTCCCAAGCGGCCTTCTGAATTCTGGTGTCAATAGCCAGGCGCACTTCCTGGCCGCTGCGCGGATGTTCCATGAGTGTTTTACCCAGCGAGCGCCCCAGCACGTCAACCTCAAGCTGATAAAGCCCTTTCTGCCCGCGCAGATGCTTTTCCAAAATAAGCTCAAGCCCGCTTTTGCCCACCAGATCGCCCATGGCCAGGGTTTTGTCGGCATTCATTTCTTTTTCATTGGATTCAGCCACATATCCGAGAATGTGGGCATAAAGCTCGCCAATCGGATAATTGCGCTTGGAGCGCACCACCACTTCCAGCCCTGGCCAATGGATCAACTGGGCCTCAATGCGCGCCACCAGAGAAAAATCCATGTCCGTGAGCAACAGCAGCGGTTCAAAAGGTTTGACCTTGAGCCTGTCCTGTTGAAACTTGGTGGTAAGCCTGTCCAAAGGAATGTTTGTCCAGGCGCTTACCTGGGCCAAGGCTGCCGGTATGTCCGGACAATCTTCACGGATCAGGTTCAGCCCGTAGGCTATACGATTGTCAGCCAGAATCAGGCCGCTCTTATCTTTTATCAGGCCGCGCGGGGCAAAAATACGCTCTTCGCGCAAACGGTTTTCCATGGCTTGGCGGGCGAAATATTCGCCGCGATGCACCTGCAGATACCAAAAACGCACCACAAAGACAAAAAATAACGTAGCCACCAGAAATTGCAGGAACAAAAGTCCAAATTTCGGTGGCTGATATATTTCGGCTTCAACATGTATTGTAAGCCATGAGCGGCGCTTGCGCCCGGGAAGTTTGCTAAGCTTCATCATCATACAACCATCGACGTGAAAAAAAGGCTACCCCCCATGCCGGGGGAATGAAAAGAGACTGGATTATGCTTTGATCTATCGCAACGGGCATATCCACAGGAAGATACTGCAAAGGGGCCATAAGGCAGACCATGCCCAAATAGCCGAAACCCAGAGCAGCCGAAAGGAGAATGATGAAGATGACGTTCTGAACCTCAAAAAGCCAGTAGCCGATGAAGAAAAAAACGATTATTATCGCGTACCATAAAATGGCTCCGCCGAATTCGCGTGAGCCTATGCCCTCCTGTATAAGAACCAGTAGAGGCAACGTAAGAACGAGTTCTTTAAAAGATTTTTCCTGCAACAGAATGACTGCCCCGATCATCAGGGCGTCTAGACCGGGAACCGCCATCTGCACGGCCAAAGCCGCAGGCAGGAAAAAAATCCACCATACGATATTTCTATAAGTGAGGCTCATGGCGCCGGAGAATCCTGCCGCGAAGGCTGGGAAGGGGAGACTTCCGGCTCGGTTGTATATACATCGGCCGCCGGATTGCGTTTTTCAAGAAGCAGCACTTCTTCAAGGCGTTCCACATCAACAATGGGCTGCGCCATAACCGCCAGAAACTGCGTATAATCCGAAGGTGCTACGCTGGTCACCCTGGCCACGGGAATACCTTTGGGATATACCCCGTCAAGCCCGGAAGTGATCAACAGTTCGCCTTCTTTTACTTCAGAATTGCGCACCATAAAGTGTGCTTCCATAGGGTGGCGCAGGCCCTTGCCGGTAAGAATGCCCGGCGTGCGTGAATCCTGCCCGATTATCGCTATACGGCTCCCGGGATCGATAATCAGCAGCACGGTGGCGCTGTGCGCGCTCGCTCTGAGCACCCGTCCCACCAGCCCCATATGAGTGGCCAGTGGAATGCCCGGGGCCCCGCCGCCAAGATATCCTCGGTTGATTGTTATTGTTTCCAATACCGAGTTGGGCCCCAGACGCCCGGCAACCACCCTGGCCCCTAAAGGACGCCATTGCTCGTCAGGGGGCATGGACAAAAGGGCGCGCAAGCGCACAAGTTCGGCCTTGTCTTCGCCCATACGCAAAATGTGTCCATTCAATTTTTCCAGCTCGGCCTTCAGTCTTTCATTTTCCTCGCGTACGTCCACAAGATCAAAGTATTTTTCCCAAAAATCGGCCACAGCGCCGCGTGTGCGGGACAAGGAAGACAAAATTGCTCCCCCGGCCTCAAGCCCAACGTTCACGGCAAGGTCGTCGAGAGCGCCAGTGCGCTGATTCCAAGTGTATACCCCAAGGTAAAGGAAGAGGGAGATTACAGAAAAGGTAAAAAATCGCCTGGGAGTCATTTTGCTCGCTTTACATGGACGGCAAAGCCGCCAGACGCCGCGTAACCCAAATCGCAACGCGCCTGACGGCGGTTTTTTGATATTTTTGGGGGAAGGGGGGAAGCCCTTTTTGGTAAAAAGGGCT
>JAVBLG010000096.1:0-39048 GCA_031553655.1 Desulfovibrionaceae bacterium
GGTATGGTTCTTTTTGTTTGGATGATGCTGGGAGGAATGTGGGGGTACGGAAGGAAAAATTTTTAAAAATTTTGCCTTCCTTCCCCCAACCCCCCATCCATCCTTTCAAAACTTTTATTTTTTCCACTTGGTTTAAAAAGCCTTTAATCACGAGGGAGAGATATGCGTTACATCGTAACAGGCGGAGCCGGATTCATCGGCAGCGCGGCAATATGGAAGCTGAATGAAGTGGGTATAACCGACATTCTGGTGGTTGATTGCCTGGGGTCTTCGGACAAGTGGAAAAACCTGGTCAACAGACGCTTTGCCGACTACATGCACCGCGACGATTTTTTACGCCGCCTGAAAGAGCGCGGCCTCGACGACGATGTGAAAGCAGTAATCCACATGGGAGCCTGCTCGTCCACCACGGAGAAAGACTGTGATTTTCTGATGCGCAACAATTTTCACTACAGCCGAGAGTTGTGCATGGAAACAATCAGAAAAAACGTGCGCTTCATTAATGCCAGCTCCGCAGCCACCTACGGCGACGGCAATCAGGGCTTTGACGACGACCCGGAAAAAATATCGCAACTCAAGCCGCTCAATATGTACGGCTATTCCAAACAGCTTTTCGACTTGTGGCTCATGGAGCAAAACATGCCCACAAACACAGTCAGCCTGAAATTTTTCAATGTTTACGGCCCTAATGAATACCACAAGGAAAATATGTCCAGCGTGGCCTACAAATCGTTTCTGAAAATAAGAGATACCGGGCGCATGGCCTTGTTTGCCTCCAATCACCACGATTATGCCGATGGCGGACAGATGCGCGACTTTATATACGTCAAAGATTGTGCGGAAATAGTCCGGCTGCTTCTGGAAAAGACCGAAGTGAGCGGAATTTTCAATGTAGGCACGGGAAAAGCCAGAACCTGGAACGATCTGGCCATATCAACTTTTAAAGCCATGGGCGTGGAAGAGAAAATAGATTATATTTCCATGCCGGAAAACCTGTCGCGGCAATACCAAAATTTTACTGAAGCGCGCATGGACAGGCTGCTCTCGATTTGCCCGGTCAAAATGCACAGCCTTGAAGAAGGCGTGGAAGATTATGTAAAAAATTACCTCATGGCCAATGATTGCTACCTATAGCCTTTCGAGCACCATAAGACACTAGCTCCGCAAAAAGGCCCGCTTGGCGCAGCCACTACGCAAAAGCGCATTTGGAGACAGCCCTTAATGCGTCCAGTCGATCACTGGTATGCTCTCCACCTTTTTTTCAATGGCGGCTTTCATGGCTTCGTAATGAGGGCAGGGCATACCTATGGGGTTGCCTTTTTTGATGCATGAGGCAAGAAAAATAACTTCCGCGCCCCGATCAACAAGCATTTTGGCACGCATCACGGCCCGTTTGCCGGAGCATCCGCCACAACTTACAAAGCCCACCACCTCGCATGAACCGAATGCTTCAAAGGCGAACTTTCCGCTGGCGGCGATTTTGAAATCCGTCGTTCCCGGGCACATGTCTTCTGTTTGCTGGCAGCGGATTATTCCTACTTTTTTCATCAAAATTTCCTTACAAATTTTTCTTGGACAATGTCCAGTTCCAGACGGTCCGATGGTGGGGCCATGTCTATATGGGCCACATCAATTGAGCGGTTGATAAGCTATGCGCACGGCAACCCCGCTCGAATCCCAGGCATATTGCGAACCGGCAAGAAAGTGTTTACCGTTAACGGCGTTCATGATCAACACGGCCACGGCCGTGCCCATGGCATCGCTGTCCTGCTTGACGGTAGCACTCATCACGCCCTTTTTTATAGCCTCCACCGCCTGAGGCGTGGCGTCCACTCCCACCACGGGAATAAATTTTTCCTTAGGCCCGCCTTCGGTGTTGAAACCGATTTCTTGAAGGGCCGCAATGGCTCCAAGGGCCATAGAATCATTATTGGCAATTACCAGTTCAATCGCGTTGCCGTCCGCGGCAAGCGCCTGGCGCATGGCCTGATAAGCCCTTTTTTCATCCCAATCGCAAACATTGGTCAACCCTGTCTGCCGCATGTCCAGGCCGAGTTCTCTAGCCCGTTTCACGCTGAATTCCGTGCGGGCCAAAGCCTCCGGATTGTCGATATTTCCCTGAAACATGATATATTGGAATTTGCCGTCCTTGTTACGATCATACTCCGGGTGTTGGTCCCACAGATGCTTTATCATGTCGCCCTGCATTTTTCCCGCATCGTCGGTCGGGGTCCCCACAAAGCAGGCCTTGTCATAATGCTTCAGACTGTCCAAATCTGGCTCTCGGTTGAAAAAGACCACGGGAATTCCAAATTTTTTAGCTTTATCCACAAGTATGGAGGCGGACTGAGTGTCCACTAAGTTAATAGCCAGGGCATCCGCTTTTTGAGTCAAAGCCTCATCTATCTGCCTGTTTTGCGTAAGCTGCCTGTCTTCGGCATAATAAGCCACAATCTGGGCGCGCCCCTCCAGCGCTTTATTCAAGGATGCGTTTACCAGAGAAATATAAGTGTCATCCGCCTTATACAAAAAAACACCGACACGCGGCTCGTGCCTTTCCGGTGGGTTTGGCGCCATACCGTCTCCGCAACCAAGCAAGGGCAAGGCGAAAAGGGTAATTATCCATCGCAACGATATTTTCATTGGTGCGGCTCCATCTTTGCCACCGCGCCCCACATGGCCAGGGCGCTCCGCAATTCGTTAACGTTCAGAGGTTTGGTCAAATGATCGTTCATGCCCGCGTCGAGGCTTTTTTCGCGGTCTTCGCCCATGGCATTGGCGGTAAGGGCGATTATGGGAACGCTCTGGGCCCTGGGGTCAGACTTGGCGCGAATGTTGCGGGCCGCTGTAAGGCCGTCCATTATCGGCATTTGCACGTCCATGAGGATGAGATCGAAATCTCCTTTCTCCCACAGTTCCACAGCCTCGGCCCCGTTTTTTGCCACAGTGCTCTCCATGCCCAGGCCACGCAATATTTCCGTGGCTATTTCCTGATTGATTTCATTATCTTCAGCCAAAAGAATACGCAAGGAGGGCAGGGGCATATCCGGCTCGGGGCCTTCGGCTTTTTTGATTTTTTCCGCGTTGCCAACCTTGGCCTGTACGGTGAAGTGGAACGCGCTGCCATTTCCCGGCTCGCTTTCCACCCACATGTCGCCACCCATCATGCGGGCCAGTGACCTGCTTATGGTCAGGCCCAGCCCGGTTCCCCCGTATTTTCGGGTTGTTGAGCCGTCGGCCTGGGAAAAGGAATCGAAAATTCCCCCCTGATCCTCGTGGGCTATGCCTATGCCGGTGTCGGCAACGCTGAAAAGCAGAAATAACTTATTGTCGTTTCTTTCTTTTAGGGCCACATTCAGGTGAATTGACCCTGAGTCGGTAAATTTTATTGCGTTAGAACAAAGATTTATGCATATCTCAGCCAGGCGACGCTCGTCGCCTTCAATGCAATCCGGAATGTCTTCATCCGCGCGGCAGGAAAATTCAAGACTTTTTTCCTGGCTTTTCACCTGCATAAGCTCATAAACGGAACGCAACATATCCGCAAGGCTGAAAGACGTGCGGACGATGCGCATTTTGTCAGCTTCAATTTTGGAAAAATCAAGAATATCGTTGATAATTCCCAGCAAATTCCCGGCGGCCTCGGCAATGCGCCGCAGATAGTCGCGCTGTTTTTCGTCCGTGGTATCGCGTTCAGCCAAATATGTCAGCCCGATGATGCTGTTCATGGGGGTGCGGATTTCATGGCTCATGCGCGCCAGAAATTCGCTTTTGGCCTTGGTGGCGGCTTCGGTTCGGCTGATCATCTCGGTTAGAGTTTTCACCATCAGGCTCAGGCTGTCAGACAAATCGCCAAGTTCATCGCGCCGTTTAAGATGTATTGGCGCTTCCTGCCCGCCCTCGGTTATTCGCTTGGCGAACTTGCTCAATTTTTTTATGTCGCCGGCCACGGGCATGATGATCAGATATACGCACAGCGTGCCCAGCACTCCCATAAAGATGCCCGCAAGCATCACCGCATTGCGCATGGAGGTAACGTATTCGGACAGGTAAATTTCATCGGCAATGGCTATGCCGTACAGCTCAGTCTGAGGAATGTGATAAAAACCAATGATTTTCATCTCGCCGTTTATGTTTACTTCCATGGCTCCGGACACCATGGCGCGAATTTGTTTGAGCCAGGAGTCTTCAAGTAGAGTCTGCGAACTTAAATCTGTATCGTTCAGCGCCGCCGCGACTTTGCCGTTGGAGGAAAAGATGAATGTTTCCACCCCCGGGCGCGAAGCGTCTTTAAGAGCTTCGCGGGCCATTTGCGAAAGTTGAATATTGGCCACCATAGCCCCGGCCTTGCCGTTATAAACCGCTTTCAACCATACAGGCAGAAAAACTTCTTCCAGGGCCTCATCAACAAACGGTTTACCCACGGTAAAAGTGTTTCTGGACATAATTTTGTCAATATTTTCCCTGCTCAGCATATTCTTGAATGAAAAACCCAGGGCCAAAGCCCCGCTGAGAACTTCCCCTTGTTCGCTAATAAGATGTATTGACTCATAATAAGGGAACGCGATTCGCATTCTGGCAAGACGCCTCTTAAGAATGTTGCTTTGGAGATCACGTTCCTCTCCCGGAGGAAGATCCAGACATATGCCCACTTCGGGCAACCCCGCGGCCAGAATCATATCCTTGCCGGCGCGTTGCAGTTGCACGGATATATTGTTGCCGATGCTGCGGGCCGATTCGGTCATTATGTTTATTTTGGCGTGTGATGCAGCCGAGTCGGCTATGTGAAGAATAAAAAATGAGGCTATGGAGCAAATCACCAGAATGGCGGTCAGAATGGACAGCGGCAGTTTGGTGGTAATGCTGAGTTTGGTGGGGAGCATGAGGATACCGCTTTTTCTGTTCAGCAGGATAGACTGTGTCGTGACCTCGGACGGATAATTTGTATGGCTATCATGTTAAAAGCAGTAAATTTTAACTTATGTTGCTCACAACGGCAACCATTGCTTTATGGAGCAGGATAATCAAATGAATCTGTTACGAGATGTTCCAGGCGCCATTTTTTCTTGAAAGCCTCCCTTCCCTCGACCGCCGGAGGCATTCAGATGCGGCGGATCAGGATTGGGTATTACGGTTCTTGGACGCCGCCGCCGGATGCTTGCTGATGCCGCTTTTGGCTCCGTGCAATGGCGGAAGCTGCTGCTTGGCGGCGTGAACATTTTTGCCTTTTTTTCCGGCTTTGACCGCTTTGTTTGCGGGTCTGTTGTTTTTGGCCATTTGAATATTTTTGGCCCCTTTGCTTGATTTATTTACTTTTTTCCCAACCTTGGCATAAAAGGCTTTGGGACGCTTAGTAACCACAGGCGACACACCGGACAGTTCCGCAGGCATGGAGGCCAGAGCGGAGGACACATTGGAGGACTGGCCTCGCGAGGCCATAAAACCGGCCTCCATGAGCCGGTGCATCTCATGGGCTCTGGCCGAATTGCTCGGACACCCCAAAATTACGGCCAGCAGCCTGGTTTTGCCCTGCCGGGCCGTGGAAACAAGGTTATAACCCGATGCGGAAATCCAGCCGGTTTTAAGCCCATCAGCCCCGGCGAACTGCCCGAGCAGAGGGTTTCGGTTATAAGTCACAACTCCGTTATGCACGATTTGCCTTTTGGAGTGATAACGCAACGCGCTCGGATAATCGCGCAGATAGGCGCGGCTTAGTATCAGCATGTCTCTGGCCGTGGTACGCTGCCCCTTGGCCGGCAGCCCGTGCGGATTGGCAAACAGGCTGTTGCGCATACCTATGGCTCTGGCCTTGGAGTTCATGGCGCTCACAAAATTGGGAGCATAGCCCTGGCCGAAATATTCGGCCACAGCCATACTGGCGTCATTACCAGAAGAAACAGCCATGCCTGTGAGCAAGTTGTCAAGGCTCACCCGCTCCCTGGGAGCCAAAGCCATGCGCGAGCCGCCGGTATTGGCCGCCCGTTTGCTTACGGTAACAGGAATATCGAGATCAAGACCCCGGCGCGAGGCCATGTCAAGCGCTACATACATGGATAAAATTTTGGTCAGGGAAGCTGGCGGAATGCATGTGTCGGGGTTCTGCTCATAGAGAACCCTTCCGGAGTCAAAATCAATCATGATGGCGGATAACGCCTCAAGGGAGCATTCCGCCGCCAAGGCCATTCCCGGCCGGTATAATAGGCCTGAAATCAGCAATAAAAAAATAACAGCATTGCGCGCAGGCTTGAATTCTCCCAAAATCATGGCATATTCCTTGACATATTGTTTGTAACGCAACATACCCAAACGTCATATTACAGTCAATTACAATCCGCTCGCGCCTGGCCTGAATGGAATATGCAATACATTATAATCTATGAATAATATTTGGAGTGCAAAGTATGGCCCGCATGCGTATAATAAAAAATCAAATAAAATTAATTCTTAATAGAGAAGATTACGCCGTACAACTGGACGAGATTAAAAACATGGGCATGGCGGCTATTGCTCCTCTCATATCCTTTCTGCCGTCGCCCGACCCTGTGCGTTCGCGAGCGGCTGCCGCTCTGGGGCATACGGTTGCCGCTATTGCCGCGCAAAGTACGGAAGAAGCTCGTGTAATCATGCGCCGCCTGATGTGGCACATGAATGAAGACTCGGGCAATATCGGCTGGGGCATCCCCGAAAGTTTTGCGGAAATTCTGGCCCGCAGCGAAATCCTTGCGGACGAATTCCACAGAATTTTGCTTTCGTATATAATCGACACCGGCAAGGCCGACAATTATTGCGAACATGCCCTTCTGCGCCGTTCCTGTTACGAGGCGGTTGCGATTTTGGCCGGAAGCCGCCCGGATCTGGCGCAAAAGGCCGTGCCCGCGCTTATTGGCGGCCTTGATGACGAAGATCTCGTTTGCCGAGGGTATGCGGCCCATGCTCTGAGCTTTTTGCGGCCAGGTCCTGGGGCAATGAAGGGTCTAAGGGCTCTGGCTGAAAACGGTTCCGACATCCCGTGCCCAATTTTCGACGGTCGGAACATGCTCGAGACCACCGCCGCCGATCTTGCCGTAAAAGCCCTGGAGATTTGCGAACAAAGTGAATAAATGGATGATGTTATAATATGCAAAATAAGATATGCCAGCCCTGGCCCTGTTCCAAATGTATGGTCCTGGGGCTGGACGGGGTACCTCTCAATCTGGCGCGGCTGCTGGCCGAACGCGGCCTCATTCCGCATCTGGCAAAAATTCTGCCCGGAGCCGGTTCCCTGACAGCGGATTTACCCGATGTGTCTCCGGTGAACTGGACTTCTTTTTTCACGGCAACAGGGCCGGAAGAGCACGGTATTTTCGGCTTCACGCGCGTTAATTCCGGCGATTACTCTCTGGGGCTGTGCGACTTTTCCCATGTGGCCGCGCCCACCATTTTCGATCGTCTGGGGCAAGCCGGGTATTATTCCAGAGTGATCAACCTGCCGAATACCTGGCCCGCCCGGCCGCTCAAGGGCATGATGATCTCCGGCTTTGTGGCTCAGGATTTTCCCAATGCGATTTATCCGCCGTTTTTACGCGGAGTTATGGCTGGTTACAAACTGGAAGCCGACACGGCCAGAGCGGCGCGCGATCCTGCTTTTCTTTTTGCCGAGCTTGAGGCCTGCCTGGAATCGCGCCGCCGGGCTTTCAGGTTACTGTGGCCGGATCAGGCCTGGGATCTGCTGGTGCTTACACTCACGGAAACCGACCGCCTGTTCCATTTTTTATGGTCGGCCGTGGTGGATCAGAACCATCCTCTGCACCCGGACGCAGCCGCTTTTTTCCGCAATTGGGACGGATTGGCGGGAGAAGTTATTAATACGGCCGAAAGTCTTGGAGCCAGGTTGATCATTCTGGCCGATCACGGTTTTACCGGTCTGATTACCGAAGTGGACATCAATACCTGGCTGCGTGAGAATGGCTATCTGATCCAGACCATCCCCCCGGATGTGGCCCCTGAGCTTGACGGAGCCTGCATTGCGCCGGAAAGTTCGGCTTTCGCTCTTGATCCCGGCCGCATTTATATCAATGCCGCCTCGCGCTTTGCTTCGGGCAAGGTTGACGAGGACCGGGTCGGCGCGCTTAGGGAAGAAATACGGGAGGGCCTGCTCAACCTTGAATATGAAGGAAACAGAATATTTGCGGAAATAAAGCGCGGAGCAGAGCTTTACAACGGCCCGCTGGGACGATACGCTCCCGATCTGGTGTGCGTAGCGGAACCAGGTTTCGATCTCAAGGCCAAATTCAATCGCAATGCGGTATTCGGCTTTTTCGGCCGAGACGGTACGCATACGCCGCAAGGGGCGCTTTTCTACGATTCGCTAGGCGAAGAAGCGGCAAGCCCACGCGAAGTGGGCCGCCTTGTTCTGCGCCATTTCAACATGAGGCGGCAGCCCGGCTGACGTATCTTATTTGAATAATAACAAAATCATCCGTTTAAGGTGATTACTTTCAGCGCTTGCGCGATTTGAGTGGCCCCCCCCCGATTAACGTATTTTTTCTAACTGGAACAAGTCTTGATTAATCTTGAAACCGAACTTAACGAAGCCCAGTATGCGGCCGCCACCTGTATTGACGGACCGCTTCTGGTAATTGCCGGGGCCGGCAGCGGCAAGACCAGAACCCTGGTCTACCGCATGGCGCATATGGCCGAGCTGGGCATAGAGCCTTCCTCCATTTTGTTGCTCACCTTCACGCGCAAGGCCTCCCAGTCCATGCTGCAACGGGCCGAGAGGCTCATCGGTTCCGGCCTGTCCGGGGTGTGCGGAGGCACTTTTCATGCTTTCGCCTATGGAATTCTGCGCCATTACCGCCCGTCCTGGCTGGAACGGCGCGACTTCACGGTGATGGATAATGAAGACATGCTGGCCATGGTTCGCCAGTGTAAGGAAGAGCTCAACCTGGGCAAAAACGATCGTTCTTTTCCCAAGTCGCAAAATGTGCTGGGTATTTTGAGCAAGGCCCGTAACAAGGAAATTTCCGTTGAAGACGTGCTGCGCCGCGAAGCCGCGCATCTTCTGCCCC
This sequence comes from Desulfovibrionaceae bacterium, assembly GCA_031553655.1. Classification (GTDB taxonomy): domain Bacteria; phylum Desulfobacterota; class Desulfovibrionia; order Desulfovibrionales; family Desulfovibrionaceae; genus JAVBLG01. Next base: position 9,051 of record JAVBLG010000096.1, read on the forward strand.
ACACCGAGGCCCTGCGCGCGCTTGATGTGGCCTGCCGCGCCTGGAGGCGCAAACATGCCCTGTTGGACTATGACGATCTGCTTTTCGATCTTGAGGAAAGCCTGCGCCTGGATCAGCATGTGGCCGAGGCATTGCGCTCCAGATTCAGCCACATAATGGTTGATGAATATCAGGATACCAACCTGGTGCAGGCCCGCATAACCCGTCTGTTGGCCGGGGAGTCAGGCAATATTATGGCCGTGGGCGACGATGCCCAGTCCATTTACGCCTTTCGCGGCGCAAATGTGCGCAACATACTCGACTTCAAAGCCCACTTTCCCGCCGCCAAAGTTATTGCCCTGGAAGAAAACTATCGTTCCACCCAGCCAATACTGAATCTGGCCAATGCCGTGCTGGCCGAATCTCCGGTATCATATAAAAAGCATCTTTTCACCCGGCGCGAAAAAGGCGAGGCAGTGCGCCTTGTGGAGCCGACCAGCGACTTTAGCCAGGCCGCGCTGATTGTGGAAAGAATAAGGGAGCTTTCCCGCGAGTACCCACCCGGCGAAATGGCCGTGCTGTTCCGGGCCGGATTCCACTCCTACCAGCTGGAAATGGCCCTGACCAAAGCCGGAGTGCCCTTTCGCAAGTATGGAGGAATGCGCTATGCCGAGGCCGCGCATGTGAAAGACGTGGTCGCATTTGCCCGGTTGGTGGTCAACTCGCTTGATTTACCGGCTTTTACCCGCGTGGCCTCCATGCATAAGGGCATAGGCCCAAAAACAGTGTTGAAACTGCACGGCGCGGCCATGACCGGCAACGCCAAAGACACGGAAAAAGCCTTTGCCAAGTACCCGACCTTTCTGGAAGACATGCGCTTTCTCGACGGGCTGAGAAGCAATGCCGATTCCCCGGCCGAGCGGCTGACGGCAATAATAGAGCATTATCGCCCGCGCATGGAGGAAGCCTGGCCCGACGACTGGCCAAAGAGGCTGCAAGGGCTGGAAATAATCGGGCAAATGGCTGACGACTACGATGATCTGGATCTCTTCCTGGCCGATTTGACTTTGGACATACACGAAGAGCGCGAGGAGGGCGATCGCCTCACCCTTTCCACCATCCATTCGGCCAAGGGGTTGGAATGGAAAGTTGTATTTATTCTCGATCTGGTGGAAGATCGCTTTCCTTCGCGCCACGCCATGGCCAGCGATGACGATTTTGAGGAAGAACGGCGGCTTTTTTACGTGGCTGCCACCAGAGCCAAGGATCTGCTTGAACTTTACGTTCCGGCCACGGTTTACAACAAGGCCGATCGCGGGGTGGTGCGCACGATGAGAAGCCCGCTTATCCGCAGGCTGGCCAGCGATTTGTACGAGGGGTGGCGTGAAGGCCCGACCGGTCTGGTGCGCGGCGGTTCCCGCGGGCGGCTTCTGCCTGAAGTTGAACCAGGTTTTTCACCGTTTTCCTCGGCGCGCTCCACCCCCTCGACCGCATTGCGCTTCAACCTCGGCGCCGAACACTCGCAGGATGACGACGAACCGGAATTTGCTTCGCTGCCCGGCCCGGAATCGGCACGGCGCAACCAAGGGAACAAGCCCTTGCGGCTGGGCTTTTGCCGTCATAAAATATTCGGGCGCGGCAAAATGATTCATTTTATAGAACCAGACAAATACCAGGTAAATTTTCCCGGTTTCGGGCTTAAGGTGATTATGGCCGATTACTTAATTATGGAAGATTAAACACTGCCAAGGCATTTTGCAAACGCAGTAAACAAAGTGCCTTGACTGCCCGGATGTGTTCCGGACAGTCGGGTTTTACCTCTTGGAGGATTCATGACCATCGGAAGCAAATCTTCGGCCCTTGTTTCCGAAGATGCCGTACTGGCGCGCATAAACAACTTTTTTCCGGCCAGTCACCCCTCTTTGCTGCTGGGCCGGGGCGACGACTGCGCCGCGATCAAGTGCGACGGTCTGCTTTGCCTGAGCACGGATCTTTTCATTGAAGACACGCACTTTCGGCGTTCCTATTTTACTCCGCAGGAAATAGGGCATAAAGCCCTGGCAGTGAACCTGAGCGATCTGGCGGCCTGCGGAGCCCGTCCGATGGGCTTTTCCCTGGGCCTTGGCCTACCTCCGGATGTGGATTTCGCTTTTATCGACGCCATGTTCGAATCCATGAGCCGTCTGGCCCAGAGCCATAGGCTGGCCCTTACCGGCGGAGATATGTCGCGCTCGCCCAATTTATCCATTTCCATAACTATTTTCGGAGAAGTAAGCGGGCCCGGAAAATATCTGACACGCGGCGGGGCCATGCCCGGAGACAGTATTTTCATTATCGGCCAACTGGGGCTGGCCTCTGTTGGTCTGGCCATGTTGGAACAGGAGGGCAACGCGGCCCGCGAAGCCTGGCCCGCGTCTTGCGCCGCGCATTTAAAGCCCATGCCGCTTGTGGACGAAGGCCTGATTATAGCCAAGGCCATGCAGTACGGGCGTCCTGTCGTGCTTATGGATGTTTCCGACGGCTTGGCCAGGGATCTGCCCCGCCTCCTGGGCCTGCCCGGAGGCGGTTGGCTGGGCGCGGAACTGGTTATGCCCGAAGCACTGCTGCATCCGGAAGTAATCCGTTATGCCCGGCAGCACCATCACAGCGCCCTGGAATACGCTTTTGGCGGCGGTGAAGATTATGCCCTGCTCGGGGCTTGCTCGCCGGATCTGCTTCCGGCTCTGCATGCCGCCTTGCCGCATATGACCACCATAGGCAATATTACCGACACGGGACAAATCCGCCTAAACGGCGGGCTGATGGAAACAGGAGCCGGTTTTGACCACTTCGCATGCAAATTCTGACGCGGCCGGGCAAGGCCGTTTTATCGGGTGCGCCGCGCCCGAGGCCATATGGCGCGAAATGCGCTCCATATGTGCCCGGGCTTGGCAAAAAAATCTTCTGGCCGGCTTTAACGGCAATATAAGTCTACGGCGCGGGCCATACATATATGTGACCAAATCCGGGGCGGCCAAGGGCGATCTCGCGCCCGGCGATATCGTCAAAATGGATCTTGAGGGCCAGGTTCTGGCCGGGATCGGACCGTCTTCGGAAACCCCCATGCACCTGGCCGTATATGCCGTCACAAACGCCAGGGCCATAGTGCATACGCATCCCAGGCATTTGCTGGCGCTTTCGCTGCTGGTTACGGAAGAACACTTCCTTGATTTGCCGCTTTTCGAATGCGCCACCTTGCGTAAACGGTTGGCCTTCGCCCGGGAGTTGCCTCCCGGCGGCCTGGAACTGGCGGGGGCGGTGGCCGAAGCCGCCCGCGATTGCGAAGCTGTGTGGATGTGGGGGCACGGGCTGGTCTGCCGGGCGGACAAGCTGTCCACGGCCCTGGCTCTTGGCGACGAGTTGGAACATCTGGCCGCCATTCAAATTCTCTCTAAAGGAATACAATCATGATCAATCTGAAAGGACGCCATTTTCTGAAATTGCTGGACTTTACCCCCGAAGAAATACTTTTCTTGCTGGATTTATCGGCCCAGTTGAAAAAAGACAAAAAAGAGCATCAGGAAAAAAAACATCTTGAGGGCAAAAATATAGTTCTGCTTTTTGAGAAGGATTCCACCCGCACCCGTTGCGCCTTTGAAACAGCGGCCTTTGATCAGGGCGCGCATGTGACCTACCTCGGGCCTTCCGGCTCGCAGATGGGCAAAAAGGAAAGCATGGCCGATACGGCGCGGGTGCTCTCGCGCATGTACGACGGCATTCAGTACCGGGGCTTCGGGCAGTACATAGTGGAAGAACTGGCCAAATATTCCTCCGTGCCGGTGTGGAACGGGCTGACCAACGAATATCACCCCACTCAGGTGCTGGCCGATCTTCTGACCATGCGCGAAAGCAGCTCCAAAAAGCTCAGCGAAATGACCTTTGCCTATCTTGGCGACGCCCGCTACAACATGGGCAACTCCCTGATGATCGGCGCTGCCAAAATGGGTATGGACTTCAGGTCGATCGCCCCAGCCGGTTCGCAGACCTATCCGCATATCGTAACCCTCAGCAAAGCCATAGCGGCTGAAACCGGCGCGAAAATAACCGTTACCGACGATGTTGCCGCCGGGGTGGCGGGCTGCGACTTTATCTACACTGACGTGTGGGTATCCATGGGCGAGCCCGAAAGCGTGTGGCAGGAGCGCATTGAGCGGCTGATGCCTTATCGCGTAACCCGCGAGGTGATGCGCCAGACCGGCAATGAACAGTGCAAATTTTTGCATTGTCTGCCCGCGTTTCATAATAGGGAAACGGCCATCGGCGAGCAAATTTATCAAAAATACGGCATAGATTGCATGGAAGTGGAAGACGCCGTTTTTGAATCTTCGGCCAGCCTGGTGTTTGACGAGGCTGAGAACCGTGTGCATACGATCAAGTCTATCATGGTCGCCACGGTATAGTGGGGTAGTTTGGCGAAAAATTTGCCTTCTTCGTCTGACGCCAAACTGACCGCGCCAGTAAATTTTATATTTGCTTTTTCGTCTTTAAATGTTACTTTTATACTACCTGAACCCGATTGACCGTCCAGTCGGCAGTCGGGTCCGGTAGTTTTTTACACGCAACCAAATGGAGTCATAAATGAATTTGAAAGCTTTCCTGATTGTTTTTCTGCTGGCGGTGGCGGCCTTTGTCGTGGCGACCAGCCTTGACGCGGATGCGGCCCGCTTTGGCGGCGGAAAATCCTTTGGCGGCAAGCCTTCAATGTCTTCGCCCGCTCCCGCTCCCACTAACCCCGGCATGCAGCAAAGATCCATGACCAACCAGCCACAGGGCATGCCCGGGTCAGCCGCGCCTAAACCCGGCGGTATGTTCGGCGGAATGGGCGGTATGTTCGGCGGCCTGCTGGCCGGCACACTCATCGGCTCCATGATTGGCGGCGGCATGGGTGGCGGTGGCGGCGGCGGATTTTTGGACATTATTATTCTCGGCCTGCTGATTTATTTCGGTTTCAAGCTTTTTGCCAGGTTCCGGGCCAACCGCGATTCGCGTCCCGCAGCCGATGGGCCGACCAACTATCAGGGCGGATACAGCGGCAACACGGAGTATCGCGCTGAACCTGATTATCGTTCCGGTTCCGGGCAGCAAGGTCAGGGCTATGGTATGGATTGGAGCACTTTGCAGAACAAGGGAGGCTCCGATTTCACGGCTTCCCCCAGCGACATTCCCCAGGGTTTTGATGTTGAAGAATTCCTGCGCGGGGCCAAAATGGCCTTCACCAGACTGCAGGCTTCTTGGGACAGGCGCGACTTAAAGGACATTGCCCAATTCACCAGCCCAGCGGTGCTTAAAGAGATAGAGGGCCAGATGGCCAACGATCCCCAGCCTTCCACCACTGAAATTCTGCTGATCAACTCTCAGCTCATCAACGTCACCGAGTTTGGCGGCGAGCAGTCGGCCAAGGTGTATTTTGATGTTATGCTGCGCGAAGACCCAAGGCAGCAGTCTTCCACCCAGGTGCGCGAATACTGGCACTTTGTCCGCCCGATAAGCGGCGGGTCGTGGAAGTTGGACGGGATTCAACAAGTAGAAGGATAAAAGGGCTGTTAAAAAAGCGCCTTTTGCCCCCTGACGGCATCAAACGGCGTTTACGATTCGGGGATGAACCAAAAAAGTTTTATCCCCAAAGCGTAAACGCCGTCTTCTTTGTAGCTGCCCACAGTGACGTATAGATACGGTATGGCGATGACTCGACAAGAGTTTTGAAAGGATGGATGGGGGTTTGGGGGAAGGAAGGAAAAATTTTAAAAAATTTTTCCTTCCTTCCCCCAAAAAGTTTAAAAACATCCCTTTAAATTCTCCATCACATCATAAGCGGTAAACTCAAACTTCAACGGAGTTACAGTTATGTAACCCAGGCTGAGCAGGCCGCGATCGGAGTTTTCTTCCACGTTTTCGGCGGGAATGCGCCCGGTAATCCACCAGTACTTATTATGTCGCGGGTCTTGCCGCTCCACGTATTCGTCTTTCCACAGGGCTGTGGTTTGCGGGCAGAGCACCGGGCCTTTGGTTTCGCTCATGGGCCTGGCCGGGTAGTTGATGTTCAGGGGGCAGCGGGACGGTATTTTACTGAAATCAATCTTTGGGATAAGACTGGCGGCGTGCCGGGCCTGATCCATGATGCTGTCGGGCATAAAGCTGTCGTAAGACAGAGCGATGGCCTTGCAGCCCAAATGCGCGGCTTCGGTGGCGGCGGCAACGGTACCCGAATAGATGATGTCCGGCCCCACGTTGGCCCCGGCATTTATGCCGGACACCACCAGATCTGGTTCTTCGGGCAGAAGCTGGCTCAGGGCCAGCTTTACGCAGTCGGTGGGGGTCCCGTGTACGCCCAAACCGCGAAAACCGTTCTCTTTGAATTCCTTAACCCGTAAGGGCATAAAAACTGTGAGAGAGTGTCCCACAGCTGATTGTTCCGTAACCGGGGCCACCACCCGCACATTGTGTCCGGCTTCCACCAGGGCGTGATATATGGCTCTGAGGCCGACAGCCTGTATGCCATCGTCATTGGTAAGCAGAATATTCATGTTGTTTTTCCTTAATTTAATGCGGAAAGCTTGTTTCAAACACTTGACCGCGACGCAACAAAGACCCAGAATAAGGATGATTTCCCATGTGGAGTTAAAAATGTCCAACAGGCAGACCGTAAAAGATATAACGCCGCAAGGTGAGGTGAAATCCATTTTTCTGGTGGGAGCATCAGCTCTTTTGCAAGCCCGCAACGGTCCTTATTGGAAGCTTGAGTTGCGCGACGCCACTGGTAGCGTGGAAGCCAAAATATGGAGTCCACAGAGCCAGGAATACACGGAAATAGCCCCGGGGAGCATGATCGCCGTTGAAGGCCGCAGCGGAGCCTATCGCGATCAGGTGCAGGTGACAATAGAAAACTTGCGCGTTCTTGGCGAAGAGGAGGGCTCGGCCCTTGATCTGCGCGAATTTCTTCCAGCCAGCGAGCGCCCGGCCGAAGAAATGCTTGAGGAGTTGATCGAGTTGGCGGAAGAGGAATTTAGCTACAAGCCGTGGTTTTCGTTTGTGCTTGCGGTTTTGCGCGACAAAGGCGGCAAGGCGCGCCTTCTGGCCGCACCGGCGGCCAAGAGCGTTCACCATGCTTATGCCGGGGGCCTGCTTGAGCATATACTTTCGGTGTCGCGGTTATGCATGCGCCTTGCGGATCACTATGAGGAGCTTGACCGCCAGGTGCTGCTGGCCGGGGCGATTTTTCATGATTACGGCAAAATATGGGAATTTTCCGGCGGTCTTGTGAATGACTATTCCGACGAAGGGCGTTTGATCGGCCATGTAAATCTGGCCCTTGAACACTTAGCCCCCTTTATGGAAAAAGCGGTGAAATCAGGGCTGGAACCGGAGCTTTTGCGTCATTTCAAGCACCTTATTCTCAGCCATCACGGAGAGCATGCCTTTGGCGCGGTTTGCCTGCCGCAAACAGCGGAAGCTCTTATTTTGCATTATGCTGACAATATTGACGCCAAAATGGCGCAATGCCGGGGATTGTTCAGAGATTGGGAAGGGCGCGAGGGCTGGTCGCCCTATCAGCAGACTTTGGGACGTTTCATGCATCAGCCCAAGCGCACACCGGCGGACGAAAGCCTCGACAGAAAAAAAGCGCCGGCCAAACAGAATAAAGAGGTAAACCGCCAATGTTCATTGCTTTCGAAGGCATAGAGGGGTCCGGCAAAAGCACGGTGTTAAAATCCGTAGCCGAGCATCTGGAAAACCAGGGCTTTTCGGTTGTAATCACGCGCGAGCCGGGCGGCAGTTCTTTGGGGCGCAAGCTGCGGCCCATTTTGCTCGACGCCCGCAATACCGGCCTGAGAAACCGGGCCGAGCTGTTTCTATTTTTGGCTGATCGCGCTCAACACGTTTCGGAGGTAATACGCCCGGCCCTGGATGCGGGGCAGATTGTGCTTTGCGATCGCTATGCCGATTCCACAATCGCCTATCAGGGAGCCGGTCGGGGTATGGATCCGGATCGGGTAATCGCGGTTAACGATTTGGCCATAACCGGATTGTGGCCGGATTTGATAATTTTATTGGATCTTCCCGCGCAAGCGGGGCTGTCGCGCGCGGGAGTGCGCAACCGCCAGGAAGGTATAGCCATTTCCGAAGGGCGTTTTGAATTTGAGAGTCTGGAGTTTCACGAGCGCGTTCGCGCTGGATATCTGGAGCGGGCAAAAGATTGTCCGGAACGTTTTGAGATAATTGATGCCATGCTCCCGCCGGACGAGGTTTATTTGCTTGTACTCGGGGTGATCGAAAAACGTTTGAGCAGTGGGGGGTTGCTGCCCCCGGAATAGACAGTATCGTCATGAGATGATTTAAAATTTTTTTCCTTGCCGGATAACCAAAAATTATCTTTGGGCCTCCGCGCTGAGGTGCGTCAGCCTTGGCTTTCAATAGTCGACAGATTTTGCTAATATAAAAATGAATATGCATTTGTCCTGTTATTTGAAAGGAGGGGGTTATGAAGCATAAAAATATTTATCTGGCTCTGGCAGCTGTGGCCCTGATTTGTATGGCCGCTATGGCAAGGCCCGCCTTTGCCACCTTTTTGCACGATGCGGACCGCAAGGTGCATCGTATGACTGTAGTTCAGGCACTTTCGTCCATTGACGGAGAGCGCTGCGAACTTGACGGCTATGTCGAAGGCAAAGTGGGCGGTTTGCTGGACAGCAAGCATATTTTTAAAGACAGCACCGGGATTATGGAAATTGATATTGACGAAAGTCTGCTGAACCAGCTCAAAATAACCCCCAAGACCAGGGTGCGCCTGATCGGCGAAATAAGCGCCGGGCCTTTTCGCAAGAATATTGTGAAGGTAAAGACCATTCTTCTTATTGAAAATTTGAAAAAGCCACCAGTCACAAAAAAGTAATAGATGTCAGAAGTGTTGGTGGAATATTTTGAAGACCGCGCCGAAAAAAAAACGGCGTGGTCTTTTTTTCCGCATAAAGGAACAGCATCATGGTTACTTCTATACTCGCCATAAGCGCGGGAGCTTCACTTGGATCCCTCCTGCGCTGGGTTCTCGGCACAGCGCTGAACGCAGTGTATCCACCTATTCCCCTGGGGACGCTGACGGCAAATTTGCTTGGCGGGTATATAATCGGGCTGGCTCTCAGCATATTCGCCTTTTTGCCCAGCCTTGCACCCGAATGGCGCTTATTTATTGTGACCGGGTTTCTCGGCGCGCTAACTACCTTTTCGACCTTTTCCGCCGAGGTGGGAGCGCTGTTGCAAGAACAACGCCTTCTTCTGGCCGGAGCCTCTATAGCCCTGCATGTTTGCGGCTCGTTGGCGGCTTTGTTCCTGGGCATGGGAACCTTCGCCCTTATCAGGCATATCATTCGTTAGGAGCGACAAATGCAAGGATACAATGAAGAAGCCGACTGACTCCGTCTCCGGCGGATAGGAGCCGTGAGGATTACCCATCCATGAAGGAAGGGGTTACAAAAAAAAGGTTTGCGGCCAGCTTCTTCAGCTTTGCTGCAAACCTTTGTATTTCTTCTGGTACCGAGAGAGAGACTCGAACTCTCAAGGGGTCGCCCCCGGCGGATTTTGAGTCCGCTGCGTTTACCATTCCACCATCCCGGCGTAGCGCGTTAAAATATATGCCATAGTAATGCGACGAGGTCAAGAGCCGGATCAGTGAAAAGGGACCGGCATATTGGTCCGCGTGCAGCAGGCTCAGCACGATGAGGGCATTGCGGAGAACTCTGCTAAATTGCTGCTGGAGCCGCCCGAAGCCTCTGCTCACCCACAATCAATGGAAAAATGGGCACGCTGCGCCCAATCTCGTCCAGAGCCTTTTGCGCGGAGCGGCGCGCATCTGGCGAAAAAATCACTTTCAGCAGGCATTCATTGCGATCAAGCACTGTGAAATAAGCCAAATTGTCATATGCCTCCAGCAAAAAGCGGAACATAGCCACATGCTGCGGATCAATACGCAAGTACAGATAGTCGCTGTAAGCCTCCACTACAAAATCATCTCCAAACATATCTGCCTATTGCTATAATTAGCCATAATTGTATTACAATCCTAAATATCTGGCTCCAGCCACGCAGGCCATGCCAGTTAGAATGGTACCGAAAAGGCTTTTAGTTTTCCACGACACGATCAAAGCGGGAATGGCCGCCCACAGGTAAATATTTTCCGCCGGATGGCGAAACTTACCCGCCTCAAGCAACAATTCCGGACCCAACAGGGCCGCCAGCACGCCCGCCGGCACAAAAGACAACCAGTCCAGCAAGGCTTTGGGCATTTTGTCGGCCTTAAGGCATACCATGGGCAAAAACCGTGAAGGCGCGGTAACCAGGGCCATGCCCAGAATTAGTGTAAGAAGATAATGATTGTCCATTTGGGAATTTCAAATTTGAAAGGTTATTTGCCTTGCGCCGTTGTTTCGGTAATAGTTTTACGCGTCACGTTTTTTCTGTGGAGCAGCAACAAGCCCACTGTGGCGGCAATTGCCGTAGCCGCAATAACGTTCCAGCGCGAAAAACCGGCAATCGACATACCCACGGAAAGGGCCAGTGCCAACATGGCTACAAGCACATGCAGTCGCTCGCGGCAAAGGGGCACAAGCAGGGCCAGATACATGGACGCCAGGGCATAATCAAGGGCCAGAGGTTTCACATCGCTGATCAGCGCCCCGAATAAGGCCCCGGCCAGAGTGCCTACCGTCCAGGCGCCGTGAGCGGTAATGTTGCAAGCGAAAAATGAGGCCAGGCTCATTTTCAGACCTTGCTGAAAACCGCTGGAATGCAGTACAAAGGTTTCATCGGTGAGCTCGCAGCCAAGTAAAAAGCGCTGCAGGCGACTGAAACCGGAAAAATGTGGAGCCAGCGCGGCCGACATAAGCACATGGCGGAGGTTGACCACAAAAACCGTCAGAATTATTGCCGGCATGCCCGCCCCCGCCGTGAGCAGACCTATGGCCACAAATTGCGCCGAACCGGCGTATACCAACAGCGACATTGCTGCCACCATGGCCGGAGACACTCCGCTTTTCACCGCCAGTATGCCAAAGGCCAAGGCCGGGGGCAGATAACCCAATACAATGGGAAAGGCGCGTTGCACGCCCTTGAGTATGTCAGTGTGCATATTCATAACGGAAAAACAATAGACCTCGCGCCGTTCAAGCGCAATAGGTAAATATCAACGGCATGGCTCGGCAAACTTGGGGGGCGTGTATAAAAAACCGGGGACAGGCCTCTCTTGGGCCACCCCCCGGTTCGAGTCCGATTGTCCTGCGCCGCCCTTCACCGGCGGCTCGGAATCGCATGTTATTACGGCGGCTTCGCAGCCTACGTTACGAACGCTACGCGTTCTGACGGCCCTACCAACGCACGGGCCGTCAGAGCATTTCGCTCATTTCATTCGCAAAACGCTCTAGCCCACAGCGTCCATCTGGTGCACCTGCGCTCCCTGTTTGGCCTCATCTTCGGCCTGTTGATGCGCTTGTCTTTCTCCGGCAGGGAGAAGGCGGTCTTTGATCAGGGCCAAGGAGCGTTTGGCCAACTGAGTAACTTCGGGCTTGGAAATCTGATCGTCTGCGCCAACGGAAATACCCTTGTGACGCAATTTTTCGGTAATCAGCGAAGAGAACAACAGCACAGGCAGAGATTTTAGCTGATTATCTTCTTTGATGTGGCGGGTCAGACTGTGGCCGTCCATAACCGGCATTTCAATGTCAGAAACCACAACCTGCACAAAATCGTTGACCCGGCGGTTTTCCTGTTCGGCCTTGGAGCGTATTTCCACCAGTCTTTCCCAAGCTTCGCGGCCATTATGCACAACCTCCACGTCGAAGTTGGCTTTTTCCAGAAGATCTTTGAGCATTTCGCGCACCAGGGCCGAATCGTCGGCAACCAGGGCGCGATAACGCACCGAAGTATCCCATTCTCCAAGGTCTTCGAGACGCAGGCCCAAAGCAGGGTTGAGGTTGGCCACAATTTTTTCAAGATCAAGCAGAAAGACAATACGTCCTTCAAGCTTGACCACGCCGATAACCGTATTTTTGGAAACCGCAGCCACGTATTTGTTGGGTGATTCCACTTCTTCCCAGCTTATGCGGTGAATGCGGTTGACCCCGGAAACCATAAACGCGCTGGTTACGCCGTTAAATTCTGTTACTATGGTTTTGGGCGGTTCTTTGCCCACGGCTGTTTTTTTAGCCAGCCATAGACTGAGATCCACCAGAGGAATAATGTGCGAACGCAGATTGAAAGCGCCAAGCACGCTCGGATGCTGCACTTCCGGCAGGGAGGTGACCTTGGGCATGCGGATTATCTCCAGAACCTTGGCCACATTAACCCCGTAATAACCGCGATACGCGGGCTGATCCGGCCCCATATCCTCGTCGAGATAAAACTCCACTATTTCAAGCTCATTTGTGCCGGCTTCCAGCAATATATTGGTATTGGACATGGTGCCTCCGGGGCTTGTATGCGATAACTGCCCGACGCGGCCCACACTCAGATGGTCCGCGCGGCAAGCGCGCTTACACAAAACACTACACGGAACGTAAAAATTGTTCCGCCGAGTCTACAAGGCTTTTCGGCGTAGATGCTCCGGCCGTTAGGCCTGCGATACAATTTTTTTCAAATTCAAGCAAAAAAAGTTCTTCCATGCTTTCCACATGAGTTGTGCGAGCCCCGGCCGCTGCCGCTATATCGGCAAGTCGGCGGGTGTTTCCGCTGTCGCGGCCGCCGAGCACAATCATAATTTCCACCTGATCCGCCAATTCCCGAGCTTCTTCCTGGCGGCGTTGCGTTGCCCCGCAAATAGTAGATAACACGCGCAAGCATTTGCAGTGCTTTTTCAGCTCGTCTTCAAGTTCTTCAAAATTGTTTTTGTTCTGCGTTGTCTGCGAAGCCAAAACATAACAATGTTCTGATGAAAAATCCATATGCTCCAGCTCGCTTTTATCGGCAAACACGTGGGCCGGGCCTTTGGCGTAAGAAATAAGTCCTCTGACCTCCGGGTGATCTTTTTCGCCGAAGAGAAGCAGCGTTTCCCCTTTTTCCGTAGCTCTGGCTATGGCCAGTTGGGCTTTTTTCACTTTGGGGCAAGTGGCGTCCACAATTTGCGCGTCCCGTTCCCGTAATTTGCACTCTTCGCCAATAGGTATGCCGTGCGCTCGAATTATCACACAGTCGCCGGGGGCGGCCTCAACGGCATCTTTTATTATGCCCACACCTTGCCTTTCGTATTCAGCCAGTACTTGGGGGTTATGGATGATGGGGCCCAGTGTGGCAATATGCCGCCCGGCCTCGGATTCCTTAATAGCCCGGTCCAGCTTGCGCAGGGCCAAGGCTACCCCCATGCAAAATCCGGCACTTTCCGCGCGTATTACCTGCATAATGCTTCTCCCGTATCTCCAAAAAACTCAACCATAACTCGCTCAAATTCGTCCCAACCGCGACAGCTCACCAGAGCGCGCCGCAAATGCTTGGCCTCGGGCACATCGTAGACGTAATGGGGAACAATGGTGCGCATTTTGAGTACAGCCACCCGCATGGGGCTGTGCAGCGAGGCCAGCTCCGCATGGCGCATGATGTCGGCTCTTATCTCTTCCATTCCGCGCTCAGGCGCGCTCATACCGGCCAACACGGCCGTGTGCGCGGCGAAAATCTCAGGGTTGCGCATGGCCCCACGCCCGTACATCACGCCGTCGGCCCCGGTTTGCTCAAGACAGGCCGCGCCCGCTTGGGCCGTAAGCAAATCGCCGCTGGCCACAACCGGCACATGCACCAGTTTTTTCAGCCCGGCTATACAGCTCCAGTCGGCCGTGCCGCTGAATCCCTGACGGGCATAACGCGGATGCAAGGTGAGCCAGCCCGCACCAAGATCGGCCAGCCCGCGCCCCAGTTCTTCCCATGTAGGCGTGGCATAGTCCACGCCCAGGCGCAGCTTGAAACCCACCCGCCCGGTTCCGGCCTTCTTGAGCATGGCCTCGGCCACTTTGAGGCTGCCTTTGACATCTTTCAACATGGCCGCGCCGCAGCCGGTACGCATCACCTTGGGCACGGAACAGCCCATGTTGAGATCAAACCAGGAAAAACCTCTTTCCAGCAGCATATCCATGGCTCTGGCCACAATGTCGGGGTCATTGCCGAAAAGCTGCACCACAAGAGGGCTGTCTTTCTCTATTGTGGATAAAAGCTCGCTTGTGCCGGGGCTGCCGTAAATCATACCCTTGGCGCTGACCATTTCCGTGCAGCACACCTTGGCCCCGCGTTCGCGGCAGAGCAGTCTGAAAGGCAAATCAGACCAGCCTGCCAATGGGGCCAGCCAGGGGGTGTCAGGCGCTATGGACAAAAGCGAAAGTTCAGACATGGACGGTTATACTTTATCATCCAGCAGACAGGCCGCGGCTACTTTGTCGCAACGCTTGCATCTGGAATATTTAAGCACGTTATGCGCCAGATGCAAACCGTCGTGCAACGAATGCGCAATATAGCCGCCGTGCAGATGATTCAGAAGCCCGGTGCGGAACAACGTATTGCTTACCGCTTCATTGCCCAACACAAAAACAATCGGAGTGTCACGGGCAAAGCAGCGTTCGGCAAACTGACTTAGCACATTGGCACCTGAGGCGTCTATCCAGAAAATTCTGGCCAAATGCAACACTATTACGCTGCACGAGTTGGATTCATGCTCTTCAAGCTGCCGCTCCAGGACGTTTATGGCCCCGAAGAATAAGGTGCCTTCAATAACATATACCCCAAGTTGCGGGCAGTTGGCGGCCCAGGGGTAGGGAGCGAGCAGGGGGCTTTCCTCGTCCAGCTGCTCCACCCTGGGATGAGCCACTCGGTACAGGAAAAGAACCAGCGAAAGCAGTATGCCGAGAAAAATGGCTTTTTCCAGGTCCAAAACCATGGTGGCCGCCAGGGTACTCAAAAAAACATAGCGATCCATCCTTGTGGCCACCATGCACAGACGGATATTTTCCCGGTCAATCATGCCTATGGCCACCGCCATGAGTATTCCGGCCAGCACCGGCATGGGCACTCTGGAGGCCAGGGGAGCCATGGTAAGAAAAAAAATCAGGCATAAAAAACCGCAAAGAGCGGCGGCAAACTTGGTGCGCGCGCCCGAAAGGGCATTGGCCGCGCTGCGTGTGAGTGAGCCGCAGCCCGCAATACCGGAGCTGAAGCCGGACACGATATTGGCCAACCCCTGAGCCATCAATTCCTGATTGGGGTCAAACTTGTCGCTTTTGATCCCGGCCAGATTTTTACCCACCGAGAGCGATTCCACCGTGGCCAGAAAAGCTATGGCCAACGCGGGCATGAACAGCCCGCTGATCACGTCCAAATCAAAGGGCGGCAGAGAAGAAAGGGGGGGCAAGCCTTCGGGAATTTCGCCCAGCATGGCAACGCCCATACGTTCCAGATCCAGCAGCCATGCCGCAAGTCCCATGACAAAAATAGTCAGAATATACGCGGGAAGTTTGGGTTGGAACCGGCGCAACAGCAGCACCATCAACACAGAGGCCGTAGCCAGGGCGGCACTTGGCAAATGCACGGCCTCGATATGACGCAGCGACTCCAGCACCTGTGGAAAAAACGAACTGTGCCCGGCAATTTTTTGTCCAAAAAAATTACGTAATTGCCCGGAAGCAATCAAGATTGCCGCGCCGCTGGTAAACCCCACCATTACCGAATGGGAAACAAATCCCACCAGATCGCCGAGTCGGCCCAAGGCCATGGCAACTTGCAGCAGGCCGCTTAGAACCGTGACCCCGAAGTAATAGCCCAGACGCACTTCTTCCGGCAGATGGGCAATAGCCACTCCGCCCACGCTGGCGTGGGCCATTGCGGTGAACAGCACCAAAGAAATAGGGTTGGTCGGCCCGGAAATGAGGAACCGCGAAGAGCCCCACAGGGCCGCCACAATAACCGGAAAAATGGACGCGTAAATTCCGTAACGCGGATCAACACCGGCTATAACAGCATAGGCCATGCTTTGCGGCAAGGAAATGGCGGCAATGGTGAGCGCGGCGAAAAAATCCGATTTCAGATCCGCCCTGCGATAAGCCTTGAGATCGGCGATAAAAGGGAAAAGCCTGTGCATAAGGGGCTTGCCCGCATCCATGGGCTGAACAATGGCCGACATCACTCCTCCACATGTTTATGGCGCTGGCCAAACGTCCAGGGCTACCGCGCGGGCGCGGCAGCGCATGCTTGTGCCAAGCAGCCGCATCACTTGCCTTGTAAGCAAAGCCGGCCGGGCCTGATCCGACCTATTCCTTGAAAGTTCTCAATGCCTCAGTTTGGGCATGGGTGATCAGGGCATCGGTGAGTGGGGCCAGCTCGCCTTCCATGATTTTATCCAGAGAATACAGCGTAAGATTGATACGGTGATCAGTACAACGCCCCTGAGGAAAATTGTAGGTGCGGATGCGCTCCGATCTGTCTCCAGAGCCGACTTGCGCTTTACGGTCGGCGCTGGCTTCCATGCTCTGGCGCTCGCGCTCGCTTTGCAAAATGCGCGAAGCCAATACTTTCATGGCTCTGGCTTTGTTTTTGTGCTGCGACTTCTCATCTTGACAGGTAACAACCGTACCGGTGGGTATGTGGGTAATGCGCACGGCCGATTCGGTTTTGTTAACGTGCTGGCCGCCCGCGCCCGACGCCCGGTAAACGTCTATGCGTAAATCATCGGGGCGTATATCCACGTCCACTTCCTCAGCTTCGGGCATAACCGCCACAGTGGCCGCCGAAGTGTGGATGCGTCCCTGAGCCTCGGTGGCCGGCACACGCTGCACGCGATGGGTTCCGGCTTCAAACTTCAGGCGACTGTAAACCTTATTGCCGCTTATGAGGCAAATTACTTCCTTGTAGCCACCGGCATCGGCCGGGGATTCACTCAACAATTCTGTTTTCCAGCCCATTATTTCGGCAAAACGCACATACATGCGCATGAGATCGGCGGCGAAAAGCGCCGCTTCCTCCCCGCCGGTTCCGGCCCTTATTTCCAGGATGGTGTTTTTTTCATCCAGAGGGTCGGTGGGCAGCAGCAGCACCTTGAGGTCATGCTCGATCTGCGGCATGGCATCGGTGGCCTGACGTATTTCTTCGTGGGCCATGGCCCGCATTTCCGGATCAGAATCGTCAAGCAGAGGTCGATTGTCTTCAATGTCGTGCTGCAAATCTTTGTAGCGGCGAAAAAGATCCACTATGCCCTTGATGTCGGCATGAAACTTGGTCAGCTTGCGGTAACGCTCCTGATCCTGAAAAATATCCGGTTCGGCCAGTTCCTTTTCAAGATCGAAATACTTGCGCTCTATACCTTCGAGTTTGGCGAACATTTAATAACTCGTTTAGTTATATTGATACGTTACGAACGTTACGCGTTCGGACGGCCCTACCAACGCACGGACCGTCAGAGCATTTCGCTCATTTCATTCGCAAAACGCTCTAATCCATCTTGCTGTAAACCGGCGGGCGCACCGCGTCGGGAACGCTGTCGCCCAGGGCTTCGTGCAGAGCAACTATAGCCACTTCAATCTGTCCCTCGTCCGGCTCATAGGTGGTGAGCATCTGCAACAACATGCCGGGAGCGCGCAAAATGCGCCCGAAAATCGTATCACCCACCCGAGCCGCATAACGGATAAGCTCATAAGCCAGAGCGCTGATGGGCATCATAAGCAGCAGCTTGAAGGTTATGGCCGCGGAATGCTTTAACACCGCGCCTGGTGGTGTCCAGAATACAAAAAGCAGCGGCACCAGCACGGCATGAAGCACTATGGAAATAGAGATCACAAAAAGCAGAAAAGTGGTTCCGCAGCGCGGGTGCAAGCGACTGAATCTGGACGCCTCCAGCGCGGTAACCTCGCCGCCGCCCTCAAAGGCGCGTATAACCTTGTGTTCCGCGCCATGGTACTGAAAAACGCGCCGGATGTCGGGCATTGCCGATATTGCCAGGATATAACCCAGGAAAATACACAGCTTGAAGGCTCCGTCCCACACATGGAAACTGAGTCCTTCCACATTGCCGCCCAATCCCAGATAGGCCATGCCTATGGACATAAGATGCGGAACCACCACAAAAAGGCCCACAGCCATGAGCATGGCCGCGATCATGGTCAGCACCAGATGCCAGTTTTCTATTTTTTCTTCATGATCGGCGCAATGCTCGGCGGAACGGTTGAGCGCCTTGATGCCGTTGACCAATGTTTCAAGCAGAGTGGGGAAGCCCCGGATAAAAGGCTTTTTGAGCCAGGGGCGCGTGGACAGGCTTTTCCACTGGCGGCGCTCGGCCACAATTTCCCCGTTGGGGCGGCGCACAGCAAGGCCGTAGATGTCGCCATTGCGCATCATTACCCCTTCCATAACCGCCTGACCGCCCACCAAAGTGGCGTCGGCGCACTCCCCGTCATTGCGCAGGGCTGCGAAAGCACAAAAAAAAGACATAAAAATCAACTTATGGGCCAGATTATTGACACCCTTTGCCGCAAGAACTTTCAACGTGGGCGCAGGGTTTGAGATCAGTCATACAATATCACAAACACAAAAAGCCTCCCCAGGGCAAACCCCGGGGAGGAAAAAAATGCTCTGCTCTGATTTACTTCTCAAACTTTGAGTACTTTTTGCGGAAGCGGTCAATACGACCGGCGGTATCCACAAAGCGCTGCTTGCCGGTGAAAAAGGGGTGGCAGCTGGAGCAGATTTCCACATGCACCTGTTCGCCCTTGGTGGAAAGCACTTGTTCCTGCGCGCCGCAGGCGCAGGTGATGGTGGCCTTGTATACCTTGGGATGGATTTTGTCTTTCATTACAATGCACCTCATTTTTGCTAAGGGAAGAAATATAAGCACGGCAACGAAATTTTGCAAGTAAATTTTGCCGAAGGCGTTAATCGGACGTGTGAAGGGCAGGTAAATTACGGGTATACTATTGACAAATCGCCCTTGTTCGTCATATGTACAAAAATAATATCGTAATAATATTGTATATATAACGGTATAATTGCATTAAATTTAATATATTGGGCGATTGCGCGTCAGCTTCGTCCGCAACCCAAATAGTAAGGTCAATCTGAAAATGTTGCTCGGAAAATACCAGATTGTCATTTTCAAGGAAGGCAGTTCCGGCAGCCGCAACGTGCGCATGCGCGGCTGGCTCGGTGTTTTCGCCTTCCTGATTGTCAGTGCCCTGATTGCCTCCAACGTGTGGCTTTGGGACAAATATCGCCAGGGATTGTCAGCCTCGTCGCGCCTGCAAGACATGGAGCGCTCTATGGAAGAGCAGAACAACCAACTGCTCAGCATGTCCGGCAAAATCAGGGAAATAGCCGGAGATCTTGGCCGGGTGCAGCAGTTTGACACCAAGCTGCGCATTATGATGAACCTGGAAAAAGACCTCACCGATGTTGGCGCGCGCGGTGGTTCGCGCGCCGAGGATTTCAGCAAAACCTATCTGCCCCTGCATCGCCAGGAGCTTGCCGCCCGCAAAATGCAAGCCTTCTTGCGCCAGCTGGCCGACGATGTGCGCCTGGAAGAAGTGCAGCAGCAGGATTTGCTGCGCGCCATGCGCGCGGGCCGCGAAACGCTGTCGGCCACGCCATCCATATGGCCGGTTGAAGGCTTTATTTCCTCATCTTTTGGCGGACGTTCCTCCCCATTTTCCGGGCGCACGGAATTCCACAAGGGCCTGGACATAAACAACCGCGCCGGCACGCCAATTATAGCCCCGGCCAGAGGCAATGTTTCTTTTGCCGGCATGGACGGCGCTTACGGCAACAGCGTGGAAATTCATCACGGCGGCGGCGTTTCCACCAAATATGCCCATATGCAGCATTTTATCGTCAAGGAAAATCAATGGGTACAGCGTGGAGAAATCATAGGATATATCGGCATGACCGGGCGCACCACCGGGCCACATCTGCATTATGAAGTGCGCCTGAACGGGGTGGCCGTGAACCCCATGCGCTACATATTAAATTAGGCAGGGCTTCCCCAAAGCGCCTTTCGCCTTCTGGCAGCGTCAAGCAGAATGCGCGAACCGGGTCTGTACCAAAAGAGTACTATCCCCGATTCGCGCATTCTACTTTTCTTGCCAGAAAACGAAATTCATCATTTGGGAAGCCCTGCCTAAAAAGGCACTCAAAAATGACACTCACTGTTCAAAAATAATAGGTTTTCCATTGGCGTCGCACAAGTTCATAAGCAGTGTTTCACCGTCTTTTCCCAGGCGCAGCAGGCCGTAGCGGGCTTTTTCGTATGCTTTGCCCCGGCCCTCCTCAAAATAAAAAGCTGAGGTTGCTGTAACCGCGCTGCCCCTGACCATACGAAAAAAAAGGCGGCGTTCATCATCAGCCAGAGGCGCGGATCCGTCGTCAAGGCGGACAAACACGGCTTCAGCCAATGTGCCTGGTGTTTTGGCGTTTTCCGGCTTTTCGCTTGCGGGGCTTGGTTGTGTTTTGGTCTTAGGCGCATCACGGCGCGCTTGGCCTGAAGATCTTTGTTGCGCCAGCCTCACAATAGCCATGCCCGCGTCGGGTGTCTCCTCGTTGGCGTATTTTTTACGCAGTCCCGCGCTTATGTCGTGGTTAACGGCAAAATCCAGAGTCATATAGTCACCCATGAGTAAGGTTCTGGGATCAACCGGGGCCAGTGCCAGTAAAATTTCCTGCCCGTTGGCGCGCAATTCTTCCTTTTGAACCACACTGAAGTTGAAACCAGCCAGCAGGACGCCAATTGTTGCCGTTATGAAAATTGCCCGCGTCCTGGCCGCAACTCCGCGCCTGCCTTTACGGATCCTTAAAGTGTTTTTGCTGCGTATTCCTAATTTTTTAACCACCAGGGCGGCTACCAGCAGCGCAAGGCCGGAAACAGCCAGAGCAATTGATTTTTGCGCCAGAGAAATATTGAGCTGATAGTAAAAATAAATCATGTAAGCGAAAATAATCAGGCCGGAAGCGCCAATCAAAACGCGATTTCCCGTACGCCGCCCCAGTCCGAGCCCCAGAAGGCCGACCACCGCGCCCGGTAGAAACCAGCCCAGGGGTATGGAGAAAACCGCAAGGGCCGGAAGACAAAACCGCAAGGGGCCGCGCGGATTTTCCCGGCCTGTAATCAAAGCCATGGAGGTAAAGGCCATCCCGGCCGCCAAGCCGGTTGTCCCAGGCCACATTGTTCCGTAGAATATGCGCAATTCCGCAAAGCTCATGGCCGTGGCGAACAGAACAAAAAAAGCTATGCCGGCATACGCGCCAAGGGTCAAAGAGCCGAATGTATCCGAATCCGAAAATCCCCGCCAGGCCATCAAAAACGCTATAAGTCCCCACCAAACCAGCATCGGCCATGGCGATACAAACATAAGGCTCAGCCAGAGCGCGGGTAAAACAGCAATTCCGGCGGCCGCCAGAAACCGATAGGCGGAACTGGGCATGAATGGCGCGGCCACGGCAAGAGGCAAAACCGCAGGCAATGGCCAGTGAACAGTACTGTTTCCGAGCATGGCCAGAGCGGTCGAAGCGCCTCCGGTTCCGGCCAGAGCCAGAGCAAAGCCGAAATGATGAACTAAGAAGCTTTTGCGGCGCAAACTGAAAGACCCCAGTGCCAATAGTGGTATAGAACCAATCAGAAGCGGTCCCCGCGCGTCGGAAAGATTGAGCCCAAGACTCATGGTCAGAAAAAAACCGATGGCGGCTAAAAACAGCAAGGCAGCCATCCATCCGCCAAAGGCCAACATAACCAGCACATACCAGGGTTGCGCTGGTTCCGCGCCGCGCCCTTCGGCCCCGCCCCGGCGCAGGCCGAAACTCGTAGCGTCGACAATTTTGTCTGTCAGGACGGATTCATGTTCTAAAGATGCCGCTGGAAGCGGGGGGAACACCCCCTCGTTAAGGGTACGCTGCAATGCAAGCAAAATCCTGCCCAGACCCCAGGTCAAGCCTACAACGATCAGTCCCCAAGCTATAAAACTGAAAAAATCAAGTTGTATAAAAATTTCGGCCCGTAACAGCAACGCGATACTCAAGGCGGCCAGACTGGCCAGACCACAGGCCAGCATGAACAAATCGGGAGCGCGATATCTGAACCACAGCCAGCCGCCGCCTAGGCAGAGCGCATACAACGGCCAAAGGGCATCTATTGGCAGCAGCAGGGTAAAATGACTGTGATATCCGTCAATAATGCGTATAAAAAGTGTTGAGGTCAGGCTGCCCATGAGCGAAAAGGCCAGCAGGCGCGGTAGCCAGCGCACGCGCAGCCAGTAGTGTTCCGGCAGGCTTCGGGTAAACCAGGACGCACCTTCCCAGGCGGCCAGGGCCAGAGTTTCGGCCAGCAGGAATTCAGGAAGGGATACGAAAAGAAAAAAAATTTCTTCCGGGCTGTTGAAGTTGCGCCCCAGATACTGCAAAGAAAAAATACTGGACACAATCATGGTTACCAGCCACAGGGCAGCTTGCCTCCCGGCCAAAGCCAGAATAAAGAGAAATGCGGCCCAAATGCGGAAAAGCTCCCACAATTGCGCCCCGCTCTGGTAGGTCTGGCCGAATACCGCCAGCATCGGTCCGGCGCAAATGCCGCAGGCCAGCAGGGCGGTCCGGCCCGAGACCGAATCCGTTCCTCGGTACACGGACGCCAGCGCGGTCAGCAGTATTGCCGTTTGCGCCAGAGCCAGTCTGGCAAAACGATGCATGTCGGACCAATTCCAGGCTATGAAAAAAATGAGCGCGGCGGACAGAAAAAGTGTGCCGCACAAAAGAAGGGTGAAACGCCAGAAAGTGGCCCAGCCCGGTATTCGCGGCAGGGAAGAGAGCATTGTTTGACCTTGTAGAGCGTTTTGCGAATGAAATGAGCGAAATGCTCTGACGGCCCGTGCGTTGTTAGGGCCGTCCGGACACAAAGTGTCCGTAACTTAGGCGGAGAAACCGCCGTAATAACATGCTATTCCGAGCCGCCGGTGAAAGGCGGCGCAGGACAATCGGCCTTAATTTAAAAAAAACAGTTTCAGGTAATGGATAATTTCAAAAGCGAAATGCTATAGTATTCAATCGGAATAAAATGTTTAACACAGCCGAGGACGGAAAAAGGACTCACAATCTCAACGGACGGGAAAGTCCCTTGGCGCTCAGCGCTTCGGCCAATTCATCCGGGCTTACCGTGGCCGCGCCGAATTTGGAAACGGTAACCCCCGCGGCGGCATTGGCCAGCAAGGCCGCGGGCAGCAGGTCCATTTGAGAGGCCAGGGCCAGGGCAATAACCGCAATTACAGTGTCACCGGCCCCGGTAACGTCGTAAACGCTATGCGCCAATGAGGGGATGTGCCATACGTCCTCGGGAGAAGCAAAAAGAGCCATGCCGTCCTTGCCCATAGTCACCGCGAGATGTGGGCAGCCAAGCCTGCGCATCATGGCCAGCCCGGCCGCTTTGGCCTCGGCCGGGTTTTTCACCGGCAGGCCCGCGCATTGCGCCGCTTCTTTGCTGTTGGGAGTAAGCAGCCACACTCCTTGGAAAAGGCTGATATTTTCCGGCTTGGGGTCCACAATCACCCTCATATGAGGAGCTTTTGTCGCAAGCAGCGCCCGCAGCCCGGCCATAAAACCGAGCGTGAACAGTCCTTTGGCATAATCTGACAGAATCAGCACCTCGTGTTCCGGCAAACATTCAGCTAAAGCGGACAGAAGAGCGACGCTTTCCTCGGAGTCCAGGGGGCGTACAGTTTCGTAGTCCAGGCGAATCATTTGCTGCTGCTGGGCAATGACCCGGCTTTTGCGGGTGGTTCTCCTTTCCGGGCCGGGCACAAGCAGCGGCCTTATTCCACCATCGGACAGCAAATCCCTCATGCTTCGGCTGTCGGCATCATCTCCGGCGATGGACACCAAAGTGGGGGCCCCGCCAAGAGCCGCGATGTTGCGGGCCACGTTACCGGCCCCACCAGGCACGTGGCTGCGCGACAGCACTTGCACCACGGGCACCGGAGCTTCGGGCGAGATGCGCTCCACCACCCCGTTGAGGTATTCGTCGAGCATCACATCGCCCAGCACCAGCACCTTGCGCCCGGCCAGACAGGAAACAGATTCCGGTTGGTTTCGCGCCATGGCTTTACTTTCTGATATGTTCAAGGTTGGCCAGATACCAGGCATAGGTTTCCGCCAGCCCCTGCTCAAGGCTCAAACGCGGCCTGAAGCCCATGGCAAAAATTTTGGAGGAATCCATCAACTTACGCGGAGTTCCGTCAGGTTTGCTCGGATCGGTGCTTATTTCTCCCCGATAGCCGACGGCGACGGCGCAGGCCCGGGCCAGATCCATAATGGAAATTTCCGTACCGGATCCCACATTTATATGCGATTCACCGGAATATTCGCGCATGAGCAAAAGGCAGGCCGAGGCCAGATCGTCCACATTCAAAAATTCCCTCAGGGCCTTGCCACTGCCCCATATGCGCACCTCGGGCGCATTGGCCTCACGGGCTTCGTGAAAACGTCGCAAAAGCGCGGGCAGCACATGGGAAGATTCCAGATTAAAATTGTCTTGCTGTCCGTACAAATTGGTGGGCATGGCACAAATGGCGTCAAAGCCGTATTGGCGGCGATAGGCCTGGCACATTTTAATTCCGGAAATTTTGGCTATGGCGTACCATTCGTTGGTTGGCTCAAGCGGGCCGGAAAGTAGACATTCCTCGGTCATGGGTTGCGGCGCAAGGCGCGGATAAATGCACGACGATCCCAGAAAAAGCAGCTTCTTCACTCCGACGCGCCAGGCAGAGTCAATAATATTGTTTTGAATTTGCAGATTATCGAAGATGAATTCCGCCGGTCTGGAATTGTTGGCGTGTATTCCGCCCACTCTGGCCGCAGCCAGAAAGACATAATCCGGCTTTTCAGAAGCGAAAAAAGCGCGCACCGCCGCCTGCTCGCGCAGATCAAGCTCCGCGCTGGTTCTGGTAACCAAATTGGAAAATCCTTCCCGCGCAAGAGAGCGCGCAATGCCCGCCCCCACCATGCCGCGATGCCCGGCTACATATATTTTGTTGCTTTTTTGCATGGATAGTCCTGTTTGTTCCTGTTTACGCCAGAGCATTTTACGAATGTTCAATTTGCACTGGGCATTTTATATTAAAACAGACCGCAATGGAATAGCTTACGGAATGGCCGGCAGGGCTGACGTGCTTCGGCGCGGCGTCTCGATACGGCGCGGCACGACGGATTAATGGCTATGCCGATCAGGCAAAAGACGTATTTGTAACGACTTTTCGGCTTGCGGAACACGTAAGTATGGCATAAACAAGAGCCGTTTGCCGACAAATAGAATATACGATTTGGCGTAAAAATGCTACAAGGGAGCGACCAATGGCCTATACGATGATCATGAATGTAAACGGCGCGGATTATGAAATAGACGTATACGACAATGCTGTGGCGGTGGAATTGTTCCACAACTTGCCGCAAGCCATATCCATGTCACGCTGGGGAGACGAATTTTACGGAACTCTTTCCTGCGGATTGGGCAAGTCGTCGGTTCCACTGCGTGACGTTTTTGAAGTGGGCGAGGTGGCCCTATGGCCCGACGGTAATGCCTTTTGCCTGTTTTTTGGCCCAACTCCGGTCAGCCTGAGAGATGAGCCACGCATGGCCTCCCCTGGTGTGCCTCTAGGCAAAATGCGCGGTGACGCCACCGTTTTCAGACAAATGGGTTCTTCTTTAAAAGTAAAGCTGGACAAGGCGTAATACAGGCAAAACATAGAAGATATGTTGAAAAAATTGAAAAATATTTTGGTGATCCTGGCGGTGACCACGGGTTTTATTTTTGCGGCTGATTTTATACTTACCGCATGCAAGCTCGATCCCATCAGCAGAATCAAGGCGCTCAAGTCAATTTCCGGCGGAACTTCGCACCCTGTATACCACCACGATCTCAAACCAAACCTTGATATCGAAACCATGTGGGGCCCGGTACAATACAGATTGTGCACCAATGAATTCGGCTTCAAAGTTTCATGTGACCCGCAAAAACGGACATCCGGCAAATCATTCGACATCGCGTTTATAGGAGATTCTTTTGCAGAAGCCACCGGAATGTCATATGAAAATAGTTTTGTGGGTATGTACGCGGCAAAGCATCCGGAGCTTTCCGTGGTCAATTTGGGGGTGAGTAGTTACAGCCCGAGTATTTATCTCAAAAAAATAGAATACTTATTGGATAAAGGCTTTTATTTTAAACATATAGTCGTGCTGCCCGACATATCCGACATACAAGATGAGGCCATACTCTACATAATAGACAGAGATAAAGGCATAGTTGTTCAAAAGGAAAAAACCATAGAGGCCACCTACGAACGGCCTCAGGCTGAGGCTAATCAGGCTCCGAAAAAGAAAGACAGAAATATCTGGGAGCAACATTTCAGGTTCATCTGGTACGCCAACCTGGAAATATATGCTTGGCTGCATAATCCCAAAGCCAGAATTCAAGGGCGCGACTACATTTATGATCGGGCCCAGTGGACAACCGATCAGTCCGTGTCCGGATTTGGTAAAGACGGGGTAGCCGGAGGCATAAAACAAGCCATGGAGTCCATGCATGAGCTGAAAGTTCTGCTGGACAAGCGCAATATAAAAATGTCCCTGGCGGTATATCCCTGGCCCTCGCAACTGGCCAATGACGCACCCGGCCACCCCGGTTCGGCAATCTGGAAAGATTTTTGCGCCAGGGAACATTGCGCCAACTTCATCGACGCCAATAATTTTTTCTTTGAGCAGCTTAAACGCTCAAACCTGGATGATGTTGTTGCGAAATACTACATCAAGGGCGACTTGCATTTTAACCAAGAAGGCAACAAGTCACTCTTTGAAATAATAGATCGGAACCTCAAGCCTTGAAGGCCTTGAGCCGGAGCGCGTTGGTAACCACAGAAACAGAACTCAGGGCCATGGCCGCTCCGGCCAGCATGGGCGACATGGTCGGCCCTCCGAAAATATGCAGCAACCCGGCGGCTACCGGAATGCCCAGGGCATTGTAACCAAAGGCCCAGAACAAATTTTGCCTTATATTGCGCATGGTGGCGCGACTGAGAGCCATGGCTGTATGGATGTCGGCCAGGCGGCCACGCATCAGCACAACGTCTCCGGCCTCCATGGCCACGTCAATGCCTCCGCCCATGGCCATGCCTACATGGGCGCGGGCCAGAGCAGGGGCGTCGTTTACCCCGTCGCCCACCATGCCCACCACCAGCCCCTGATCCGCCAGAGAGGCAACAACCGCGTCCTTGTCCTGCGGCAGCACTTCGGCCGCCACTTCGTCAATTCCCGCCTCCTTGGCCAGATACTCGGCCGTGAGACGTTTGTCGCCGGTGAGCATCATTACCCTTATGCCGTCTCGGCGCAATTCGTTCACCAGTTTTGGGGCATCCGGGCGCAGAGGGTCGGCAAAACCCAGCAGGGCAACTGGCCGCCCATCCACGGCCATGAGTAAAGAGCTGCGCCCCTTGGCGGCAAGAATGTCCAAATTCGCTTCCACATCCGCCCGCGACAGGGAGTCTTTGCCGTCATTGGACAATTTGCCGTCAAAGGATACGCCGTTGTCGGCCAGAAATTCCAGACGGCCCATAAGCACATTGCGGTTGCCTTGCGGTGTTTTCACCTGCCCGGCAACGCCTCCGCCGGGACTGGCCTTAAAATTCTCAACCGGCCAGAATACGCTGTCTTTGTTTACTGATTCCACCATCGCCCTGGCCAGAGGATGCTCGGAAAGACGTTCCAGGGACGCGGCAGCGAATTTGAGTTCCTCAACATTTTCCGCAACGCCATGTCCAATGGGAATGAAATCGGCAAGTTTGGGCCGCCCCTCGGTGAGGGTGCCGGTTTTGTCCATCACCAGCATATTAAGCCGCCCCAGATTTTCAAGGGCCGAACCATTTTTGATCAAGACCCCAAGTTGCGCTCCGCGCCCCATGCCCACCATAAGCGATATGGGCGTGGCCAGGCCCATGGCGCAGGGGCAGGCAATGACCAGCACGGCCACTAGAATGCGTAGACAGAAAGAAGGCGAAGCCCCGGCAAAATACCACCCCAATGCGGACAGCACAGCTATTACCATGACCACGGGCACAAAATAACGGCTGACCTGATCGGCCAGATTGGCTATGGGCGCCTTGGATCCCTGGGCCTCACGAACCAGGCGGATTATGCGCGCTATTGTGGTGTCGGCCCCCACCCGGGTTGCCCGCATGGTCAGAGACCCCTCGCCGTTTACCGAACCGGCAGACAGGGGAGCGCCCGGCTCCTTGGGCACAGGCAGCGATTCCCCACTAAGCAGGCTTTCGTCAACAGCGGAATGTCCTTCCTCCACAATGCCGTCCACAGGTATTTTTTCGCCGGGGCGGATCAACAAATGATCTCCGGCCCGCACTTCGGCCAGGGGCACTTCTTCGTCCGTTCCGTCACTTTTAAGACGTCTGGCAAATTTGGGGGCCAAATCCATAAGCGCGCGCAGAGCATCAAAGGCCTTGCCGCGCGAACGCAGTTCCAGATACTTGCCAAGCAGCACCAGAGCCAGCAGCATGGTGGCGGCTTCAAAATACAGATCCGGGCCGTGTGCTCCATTTCCATGGGAAGGAATTCCGGCGGCGATTTCGAAAATGGACCACAGACTGTAAACCAGAGCCGCGCCGGTACCCAACGCCACCAGACTGTCCATGGTGGGCGAAAGCCGCCACAAATTCAAAATGCCGTGGCGATAAAAATCGCGCCCGGCCCAAAGTACCGGCAGACTGAGACATAGTTGGGCCAAAGCAAAATCCAGAGGCGACAGAGCCGGGTTGATGGACGAAGGCAGTCGCAAGTTAAGCATGCCGGCCATGGAAATATAGGCCACAACAGCTGCAAAAATGAGCGCCGGAACAAGCTTTTTGCGCATTGCTTCCAGACGCTCGGTCAGATCGCGCTGCTGAACCTGCCATAAGGCCTCGGTTTCGTCGCCGACGGTGCTTTCCTGTTCCGGCTCGGGCAAAATCGCTTCAAAACCAAGATTGTTGACCTTTTCGGCCAGTTCTTGCGCGCTGATCACGGAATCATCCCACTTCACGTCCATAAGGCCGGAAGCAAGGCTTACACTTATTTCCTTCACGCCTGGAGCGGCCTTGAGCACTCTTTCGATACGCCCGGAACATACGGCGCAGGTCATGCCTTTCACCGGAATTATGAGACGTTTGGAGAATTCATCCCGAGTCTGAACATCTGTTTGCATTTTCACCGCCCCCTGGTGTAAGAACTGAACACGAGATCTTGACCCGATGTGAACCGATATTAAATATCCAGCAGCGGGTGCAAGAATTAAAAAAGGCTGTCTCTAAACCCCCTAAAAACAGGAGTTCGCCATGCCCTCGGTAAAGATAAAAGGAATGTCATGCGGCCACTGTGTGGCCTCGGCCACCCAAGCCCTGCAAAAACTGCCCGGACTTACGGACGTGCAGGTGAGCCTGGATAAGGGCGAAGCCACCTGGAGCGATGCCCCCGGACAAGAATCGACCAAAAAGGAGATAGTCATCAACGCCATAAAGGCCATAGGCTTTGACGCGGAATAACAGCATTTTTATTTTTAATCCGAAAATGCTAAAAAAAAGCTTGCCAAAATGGTGAATATGGTTTTATATTGCCTTTCGCGCCGGGGTAGCTCAGTTGGTAGAGCAGGGGACTGAAAATCCCCGTGTGGGCAGTTCAATCCTGTCCCCCGGCACCACAAAAAAATCAAGGACTTAAGCTTAAAAAGCCTAAGTCCTTTTTCTGTTTTGTACTCTACTTTGTCCCTATCCTATCCCTAGCTCGTGAGGGTGGATTACACGTAAGTCAGTTTACTTGTGTACTTCCACTCCGACACCTTCCCCCCGTGCCCCCCAACATAAAAGACAGCGGCGGGCCAGATAAGTCCTTTGTGCAAACCGCACAATCCCTCTGCATTACTTCCTTTGATTATATCCAAAGCACATTATTTATTCATACTCAAACAGTATTA
>JAVBLG010000035.1:0-23099 GCA_031553655.1 Desulfovibrionaceae bacterium
CCACTTCACAGTGGAAGAGCATCCCGGCGCTGGCTGACGGCGAAGGCTTCAAGCTGGCGATAACCGATCCCACAGCCAAGGCGCTGCGCTTTGTGCCCGCCGCCGACTTTAACGGCGACGTGCCCACAGGCAGCCTGAGCATACGGCTCATTGACAGCTCGTCCGGAGCGGTAACCACCGGCAAGCTGGGCGTGGCCGACATGCCGAGCTTCGGCGGCACAAGCCCGTATTCGGCGGAAGCCCGTTCCGTTTCCATAACGGTGCTGCCGGTGAACGACTCGCCCACACGCGTTGTGGATCTGGTTTCCATGCCTGATCAGGATGAAGATCTGGCTGATGAACTCAACAGAGGCAGAACTGTGGGCGATCTTTTCAATCATCCCACGGACTCGGCCAATCAGGCCTTCAAGGACGCGCTGGACAATGTGCCGCCCGACAGCAGATCCAATACCTTTAACGGCGTGCTGGTGACGGCATCGGCGGCCGATCCGAAGACGGAAGGCGTGTGGCAGTACTATGACTCAGCTTCTCGAACCTGGGTTGACCTCCGCGCCACGAAACTGTCCGACTCTTCGGCTGTGTATCTTGCGGCTGACACTCTGCTCCGTTTCCGTAGCGTGGCCGATTACTACGGGGAACCTGGCAAGCTTACCGTGCGCCTGGTGGAAAATCACGATGTGGACGCGGGCGGCCGGGAGCATTCCGGCGACGCCAAGGGGCTGAATGGCCAATGGACCTCCAATGGTGGTATTAAGCCTTCCACGCTGATTGTGGGCAAGGCCTATAGACTTGATTCCGCGCGCGGCTTGCTCACCGGCGGTGAAAGCCATATCAGCGACACCTTGAATACTGTGGACTTGATCATAAAGATTAAGCCCATGAATGACGCGCCTACGCTCATTACCGGTATCAGGGCGGGTACAGTGCTTAAGCCCTTTGCCTCCATTGGTGAAGGCGACGCTTCCACCGAGGCCAGAAGTGTGGCGGATATATTTGGTCACTACTTCAAGGATTCGGTTGATCTTCTGTACAAGGGCGCGGCTCCCGATGTGGCCGCTCAGTCCGAGTTCGCCGGTATACTGGTGGCGGCCAACCATGCCGGAGGCGCGGAAGGACACTGGCAGTATTCCCTTGACAACGGTTCCTCATGGGTCAACGTGCCCACGTCCGGGGCCGTGTTCCTGGACAAGGGCGCCCTGTTGCGCTTCGCTCCGGAATCGACCTTCTTCGGCACGCCTGGCCGGCTCGATGTGCGTCTGGTGGACAACAGCGCGCAAGGCTCCGGTGCCGCGTTGATTTCCGGCAAGGGCATACCCATGCCGGAAAGCGGCGGCAGCACGGCCATATCCGACTTCAAGAACTGGCTGAGCATTTCAGTTAATATTATTGAATCGGTTAAGATTCCGAGCTCTATCACCCAGCAGAGCAGAGAATCAGAGCAGGGTAATCATAACTCCTGGAACGGCAGAGCGGAAATTCCTCGCTACTTAACGGTGGAAGTGGGCGAACCTGTACCCACGATCGTGATGCGCAACGAGCTTGACGAACCGGCGGACCGCAGCATGCGGAACGAACTGCCCGGAGTGTACTATGACACCTTCATCGGCAATACCGTGAACCGCGCAGCCTCGTTCGGCGACCATCGTTCCAACCAGAGCTTTGATAATGCCGACTTTGTGCGCGGAAGCGGGGGCTTTACGGCCATGGAGAACCAGTGGAAAGCTCCGGGACAGGGCGCTTTTACCAGTAATGCCTTCACCATTGAACAAATTCAACAGGGCCAGCAAGGGCAGCAGGAGCTATTGGAGCAGCATGGTCCGCAAGACCTGTTGAATCAGCCGAGTCAGCAGGGTCAGCAAGGTGAGCAGAGTCAACAGGGCCTGCAAGGTGACCAGCCTGGTCAACAAGGTCAGCAGGACCAGCAAGGTGATCCACAAGATCAGCAAGGACAGCAGGGTCAGGATCAACAAGACAAGCAGGGACAACAGGATCAGCAAGGCAAACAGGGTAAGCAAGATAAGCAAGACCAGCAAAGTCGGCTTAATGTTGAACCTGTTCCCGTGGCTCTTTCATCTGATGCCGTCCTTGCCGAAATGGATGCCAACATAATGTCTGCCACCGCTTCCTTTGAGGCTCTATGGGCTGACTTTGGCAAAACGGACAAGTCCGGAGAGTTGCCTGGCGATACCGACCTTGATCAACAGATCGAGGACTACTCTATGGATTCTCTGCTGGCGGAAGCCGAAAAAATGTGGAGAGAGCTTACTTCTTAACCTGGCGTTGCATGCCGGGAGGGGCGGTCCTGCTGTTGGGGCCGCCCCTGTGGTATTTTGTGAAGGGAATCAGCCTCAGGCTTAAAAATGGCTTCAAGTAACGGGTAGTTCCAAAAGCTGAATGTAATAGCATGTACAGGCAATGAAATTGAAACCATCAATCATTTTGAGGATACCCCTTGTGAAAGCGCCGAATCAGGGCATACACAAATCCAACCGATACTTTTGCCTTTTCGTCTTCAATGTGGTTTTTCTCAGCCTGTTGGCAGCGGGTTGCGGAATCAAGCCGGAACCGTATAGCCAGGGGCAGTTCGTGCATCTGGCCAATGCGGACAAGACCGCCATACACGAGGGGGTGCCCCCCCTGTCTGAAAACGGTATTTTGTCGTTGAACGAGGCCATTGTGCGGGCGCTGCTTTTCAACTTCGACAACCGTCTGGCGCTCAGCGAAAATGTTGCCGCAGATAAGGAACGGGTGCAGATGGCCATTGCCATGTTGCCCGACATAAGCGCCAGCGCCAACCTCTTTGATCGCTCCAATGAAAATGCCTCGTCATCCATGTCTTACCGCACCAGACAGCAGAGTTTGGAACCGTCGTTCTCGGTACCCAAAGACCGTCAATTCGGCGACCTGAAATTTTCCTGGAATATCCTCGATGCCGGCATGAGCTATTATTCAGCCGTGCAGCAGGCCAATCGGGTACTGGTTACTCTGGAGCGTCGCCGCCGGGTGATGAACTCCATCATCAAGGATGTGGTTTCGGCCTATTATCGGGCCAAGGCCGCTCAAATTTACCTTGACCGCGTGCGTTCGCTCATGTTGGAAGCGCAACGGGCCCAAGAGCTTTACAAGCGCGTGGAACGCGAAAACGTTGAGCCTCTGCCCTTGGTGCTGGAAAAGCAGCGTTCACTCATTAATATAGTAGCGCAGTTGCGGCGCATCGAAGGCAACCTGGAACAGTCTCGGGCGCAGCTTGCCGCCCTGTGCAACATTCCCTTGCGCGACCATTTTGTGCTTACCACACCGCCTCTGCCCCTGCCCGAGATGACTCATGATATAGCCTCCCTGGAAATGTTGGCCCTGGTCAACCGGCCGGAACTGCGCGAAGAGCACTATCAGGAACGGGCCGACATAGCCCGCACCAAGCAAGAAATTCTGCGCATGTTCCCCATGATCAATATTCTCGGCAGCTTTAACTGGGACAGCAACAAGTATCTTGTGCACAACACCTGGTGGGAAGCCGGGATGCAGGCCTCGTTTAGCCTGTTGCGCCTGGCCGGAACAGGTCCGGCCGGCAAGCGCGCC
The DNA here is from genome assembly GCA_031553655.1 of Desulfovibrionaceae bacterium. Lineage (GTDB taxonomy): Bacteria > Desulfobacterota > Desulfovibrionia > Desulfovibrionales > Desulfovibrionaceae > JAVBLG01. The sequence goes on from JAVBLG010000035.1 coordinate 3,580, forward strand.
TCCGAAGCCCGTCAGGAAGTTTCGCAAATGCGCCGTCTGGCCCTGTCCATGGCTACTTTGATTCAGGTAAATCTAAGCCGTCAGCAGTATGATCTTTCGCTTAAGGAACTGGAAGCAGCCGGGAAAATACGCGACATTGAAAAGCGTCTGCTCAAGCACGTAGCCGCCGAAGCCACGGCTGAAGCCGGCGGTAAGCTGGCCCTGGTACAGCAGAAAACTCAAGCTTTCACCGCTGAGTTGCTGTATGATCTCTCCAGAGTGGACGCCAACTCGGCTCTTGGCAACTTCTACTATTCCATTGGCGTGGGTTTTGCCGACGATTTGCCGGTGGATGCCTCTGTGCGCGAAATAGCCGATGCCGTGAATAATGGTCTGGCCGTTTGGGCCGTTGGCCAAGTGCCCGTCCTGCCCGCGCCCGAGCCGGTTGCTGATATTAATCCACCCAAGGTGTTCAAGGATAACCTCACTGTGGAGCAGCGCCATCAGTCTATAAAGGCTGTATTTTCCAATCTGGAGTCTTCGGCCTCCACCGAAGGCGGGCAGATGGTTGATCCGGCCACGCCGTCCCCGGCCACATCAAAAACACGGGTTTCGGCCCAACCCGTCGCCACTCCAGACATAACTCCGGTCCCGGCCAGATCCGGAAAAGGTTCGGCTCCGAAAAGAGCGGAGCCTGCTCCAGCCAAAATAAATTACGATCCCATGTCCACCGAAGGCGGACGAGTTATCAAGCCTTAGGACTCAAGACTATGAAAAAGCTCACATCAGACCGGGTGGACTTGTCCACCCGGTCCAGTTGGGCGAAAAAGTCCGTAAACGGGCTTTTTCGTATTTTTAAGGCCGCTCCCGGCCGCGTCGGAAACACGGCGCTTTCAGGGAGCTTGATTTTTTTCACCATATCCCTGTTTTTTGCCCATCCGGCCTTGTGCGCGGAAGAAAACCTGCGGGTGGAACTGCGTTCTCCTGTCATGGTGATGCTTTCAAGCGGCGCGGCAGGTCAGATTATGGAAATTACGGTCAAAGACGGGCAAAGCTTCACCAAAGGTCAGGTTTTGCTGCGCATCGACGGCCGTTTGGCCGGGCATAGACTGGACATGGCCAGAGCCTCGCGCGATCAGGCCGATACCCAGTATAAAATGGCCGAACGCCTGTATCGGCTAAATTCACGCGGCGCTCTCGACGTGGAAATGGCCCGCGCCCAGCTTGAAAGGGCCAGGGCTGAAAAGCGGCTGGCCGAAGAAATGCTGGAAATGTGCCAGGTGAAGGCTCCTTTTAGCGGGCGGGTAACCCAGCTTGAAGTCAAGGAAAATCAATATGTGGCCGAGGGCGCTCCTCTGATGGAAGTGGCCGAGACCGGCCCCATGGAAATTGAATTCATGATGCCGTCATCCTGGTTAGGCAAGGTAAAGCCGGGCACACGTTTTACCGTGAACGTAGAAGAAGCGGGCATGACCTGCCAGGGCGAAATAATCCGTCTTGGCGGCAAGGTTGATGCGGTTACCCAGTCCATACGGGCATATGGGAAACTGCTCGAAAATGCGCCCGGTCTCTTGCCCGGAATGAGCGGCACAGTGAGCATAAAGTGACTCCAAACCGCCACGTTGCGCCCACCGGCGCCCCTCTTCATATCAACCCTGGCCATCAGGCCGCCTTTGGCAGATTGGCCGCTCTTTTGCAAATGGAAGAACGGCTGCGCCATGTCGATAAAAAAGAACTGCCTTTTATTGCGGTAAATGAAACCAGGTTGTTGGTACCGTACAGACAGGCTGTGCTGTGGCGAGGCGGAAGAGCGAGCGGGGCGGAAGTGATGGCTGTTTCCGGTCTGGCGGTTCCGGATAAAAATTCTCCATATATCCAATGGCTTTCCGCACTTCACAAGCATTTGTCCGGTCTTTGGGTCGAAAAAGGCACGGGCCTTGATCCCATGCCTTTTAATGCCACAGATCTTCCGCCGGAAATGCGCGAAGACTGGGCCGATTGGTTGCCAAGCCACGGACTTTTCGTGCCAATGCCCGCCTGGCCGCTACAGGTGGAGGACGCGCCGTCAACTTCGTCCACTTCTAGAGAAAGCGCGCCGCCGGAGCTCTCCGCAGATGTCGCGCCGCCGGAGTCCTCCTTACAGGTTACCCCGCCGCCGGAGCCCTCCGCACAGGTTACCCCGCCGCAACAGTCGGGGGCGTCTTCACCGGAGACGCCCGCTCCAGCCGCTCCAAAAGCCCTGCCGAAACTTTTCGGCGCGTTGGCGCTTTTCAGCCAGCATCCGTTCCCTGTGGCGGATCTGCGCACTGCCAGACATTTAGCCGGAGCCTATGGGCAAGCCTTGAGTCTGGCTTATGCTCCCAAGGACAAAAAGCTATTTTTTCAACTCTCCCGTCGCGCCAAATATCTGGTTGCGGCCGCGTTGCTTCTGGCTCTTTTTCCGGCGCGGCAAACAGTGCTGGCTCCAGCCGAAGTCATAGCCATGGACCCCTGGCCGGTGCGCGCGCCAATTGAGGGCGTGGTGGAAAGTATTCTGGTAAGTCCCAACGCTCGGGTGTCTAAGGGCGACGCACTTCTCAAGCTGGACACTACCGAGCTTGAAACCAGGCTGGCCGTTGCCGCCAAATCTCTTGGCGTGGCCAAGGCCGAACTGCGCCAAACCCAGCAGCAGGCCTTGGTGGACCGCGAGGCCAAACTGCGTCTGGCTTATCTTACCGGACGCCAGGAACAGCTTGAGGCGGAAAAAGCCTATGTGGAATCTCTCATTGAGCGCGCCGTGCCCCAAAGCCCTGTGGATGGCGTGGCCCTTGTTGATGCTCCAGAAGAATGGGCAGGCAAGCCGGTCAGCCTGGGCCAACGCATCATGACTGTGGCCGACCCCAGAGCGATACGTCTGGAGATATTTTTACCCTCAGACGATTATATGCCCCAGAACCCTGGTGATGAGATTAACTTTTTTTCCAATACCAACCCGGCGGCCCCGATTAAAGCGGTGATTTACCAGGTTGGCTTTCAAAATCAGGAAACCCCGCAGGCCGGCATGACCTTCCGCCTGCGCGCGGATTTCAGCCCCGGCGAGGATATCGGCCTGCGTCTGGGCCTGCGCGGCAGCGCCAAACTTTATGGTCCACGCGCGCCCCTGGCCTATAACCTGCTGCGCAAGCCGCTGGCGAAATTGAGACAATGGATTGGGGTGTAGTGTATGTCACAACAACCTAAAGAACCCTGGCCGCAACTGCGTCAAGAGCTTGCCCTGCTCAAGGGCCCTTTGTCGGAACACGGCGCACCGACCTATACTCTGCACGACCCGGTGGCGCATCGTTTCTTCCGTCTGGGCTGGTTGGAAATGGAAATCATTTCCCGCTGGCGCATGGCGGATATGGACGCCATTGCCGAAAACATAGCGGCCAAAACAACTCTTGACCCCACCCCGGACGATATTAAGATCGTGGTTGACTTTGTTCGCAACAACGCGCTTGCCGTGCCCTTGGGGCCGCAAGACAGCGCGCGGCTCAGCGCCATGAAAGACCGGCAAAAAGTCAGCCCGTTCATGTTTATGGTTAAAAATTACCTTTTTTTGCGCGTCCCTTTGTTCAAACCCGACCGTTTTCTGGCCCGCACCCTGCCTTTTGTGCGCCCTTTGTTCAGCCGGGCCTCATTCTGGTTCATTGTTTTGGCTACTGTTCTGGCCTTGATCTTCATTTTTCGCAATGCCTCCTTTTTCCAGCGCGAGCTGGAAGTGCTGTTTTCGGTACAGGGGGCTTTTATGGTCATAGTTGCCATGAGCCTCTCCAAAGCGGCCCATGAGCTGGGGCATGCTTATGCCGCCAAGCTGCTTGGGCTGCGTGTGCCCTCCATGGGCATAGCGCTTATGTGCTTCTACCCGGTGTTATGGACAGACAGCACCGAGGCCTGGAAATGCGTGGACAAAAAAGATCGCCTGCTCATCGGTCTGGCCGGGGTGGGGGCCGAACTGGGTATGGCCGCCATTGCCGCTCTGGCCTGGCTGGTTCTGCCTTCGGGTCTCATGCGCGAAATGGCTCTTACCCTGGCCGGTGTCACCTGGGTCAGCACTTTGGTAATCAACGCCAACCCCTTCATGCGCTATGACGCCTACTACATTCTGAGCGATTTTTTTGAAATGCCCATGCTCCAGAACCGAGCCTTTGCTCTTGGCAAATGGTATCTGCGCAAAAAATTGCTGGGTTTGAAAGATCCTATCCCCGAGCCCATGTCGCCGGAAGGATTGGTTGGCTGCCTGTTGTATGCCTATGGAACCTGGATTTATCGCTTCTTTCTTTTTCTCGGCATAGCTTTTCTTGTGTATCACATGTTTTTCAAGGTACTGGGGATAGTTCTTTTTCTTATTGAAATCATCTGGTTTGTACTCTTGCCTATTTTCAAGGAAATCAAGGAATGGGCCAAACGCCGCGCCGACGCGCGTCTCACTCCCTGGGGTGTCCTGGTCATGCTGGGTCTGGCCGCTTTTTTTGTGCCCTGGAGTCCCTCGGTGATGGCCCCGGCCATTTTGTCTTCGGAAAAGAGTTTCACTTTCCACGCCCCGCAAGGTGCGGTGTTGCGCTCGATTCCGCCCTTGCCCGGAACAGCGATTGAAATCGGGCAAACTCTGATAGAATTGTATTCGCCTGATCTGGATTTCAATCTGGCTTCCAACCAAATCAACATGCGCAGCCTGGAGCATCAGATTGCCAACAGCGGCGTGGCCCAGGCCTTGTGGTCGCAATACGCCGCCAAACGCGAAGAATTGGCCGGGTTGATGGCCGAGGAAGAGAGTCTCCTGATTAAAAACAGGCGATTGGCCTTTGTTGCGCCGTTTTCCGGAGTGGTGCGCGAAACAGCTCCGGATTTGATTGAAGGCCAATGGGTGTCGGCCAAAGAACCGTTACTGTTGATACTGGGCGGGCGGCCCATGCTTGAGGCCATGGTGCTTGAGGAAGACCTGGCGCGGATTAAGGTTGGCGATGCCGGTATTTTTATTTCCTCTTCCGGGACGTCGTCATTCAAGATAAAGGTGGAATCCATAGCGCCGGGCGCGCTGGCCGAACTCGTCAAGCCCGCTCTGGCTTCGCTTAAAGGCGGGCCGCTGCCCACGCGCCAAGGGCCTTCGGGGCAACTATGGCCGGAACGAGCGGTATATTTTGTGCGCTGCGAAGTGGAAGGGCTGGATACCCCTGCCGCCGCCCTGGTGGGGCAAGCCAATATTCACGGACTCCGCGAAAGCTTGGCCTGGCGTTGGTTCAGGTGGGCCTGGCATATCGTAATCGAAGAGAGCGGCATTTAGAGCGTTTTGCGAATGAAATGAGCGAAATGCTCTGACGGCCCGTGCGTTGTCAGGGCCGTCCGGACACAGAGTGTCCGTAACTTAGGCGGCAAAGCCGCCGTAATAATATGCTATTCCGAGCCGCCGGTGAAAGGCGGCGCAGGACAATCAGCCTTAATTCTTAAAAAACAGTTTCAGGTAATGGATAATTTCAAAAGTGCATTATCGGGGCTTCGTCTCGTGGCAGCATTCTCTCAAGGGACGCCTCCAAGTGCGGATTTTGGACCAAGGACGAGGAAAGCGGGCTTTTTGCGAAAGAAGTGTACTCTTCGGTACTCGACTTGAGCAAAAAGCCCGCTTGACGATGTCAATTGGACAAAAGACGTATTTGGAGCCTAATAGGCGCCTTGCTCAATCATCGAATCCGCCACCTTGCGGAAACCGGCTATATTGGCTCCCAGCACGTAGTTGGTGGGCTGGCCGAATTCGGCGGCGGTGGTGTGCACGGCCTCAAAGATATTCTGCATTACGTTCTGGAGCTTACCGTCCACTTCAGCAAAAGACCACGCCTGCATGCTGGCGTTCTGGGCCATTTCAAGCTGACTGGTGGCTACGCCGCCGGCATTGGCGGCCTTGCCCGGCCCATAAGATATGCCGGCTTCAAGGAAAGTGTTTATGGCGTTGGGGGTGCAGGGCATGTTGGCCCCCTCGCTGACCATTATGCAGCCGTTTTTGAGGAGCGACTTCGCGTCTTCACTGTTAAGCTCATTCTGGGTGGCACTGGGGAAGGCCAACTTACAGGGCACGTCCCATATGGGATGGCGGTTCTTGGGGTAGCTTTTGGCTTCGTAATACTGGGCATCTTTAATTCTGTCGGCATACACGGAAAGGCTGGCGCGTTCCTCCTCTTTTACCTGCTTCAAGACTCCAAGGTTTATGCCCGAGGGATGATAGATAAAACCCTTGGAGTCGCTTACCGTAACCGGCTTGGCCCCGCACTGGTAAAGCTTGTCAATGGTGTATGTGGCCACATTGCCCGCACCCGAAACAACGCAGACCGCGCCTTCAAGCCCTTCGCCTCTGGCAGCGAGCATATTTTCGGCAAAATAGACATTGCCGTAGCCGGTGGCTTCGGTGCGGCCGACCGAGCCGCCCCATTTGAGGCCCTTGCCGGTGAACACACCGTCGAAATCAGCCTTGATTCTTTTATATTGCCCAAACATATAACCTACTTCACGCGCGCCGACGCCAATATCGCCGGCGGGCACATCCCTTGTGGGGCCGATGTGACGGTAAAGCTCGGTGATGAAAGACTGGCAGAAGCGCATTACTTCGCTTTCGTTAAAGACCTTGGGGTCGAAATTGCTGCCGCCCTTGGCTCCACCTATGGGCAGACCGGTGAGGCTGTTTTTGAACGTCTGCTCAAAGCCGAGAAACTTCATTACGCTGAGGTTGACGGTGGGGTGGAAACGCAGTCCGCCCTTGTATGGGCCGAGGGCGGAATTGTACTGAATGCGGTAGCCCCGGTTTACATGTACTTTACCCTTGTCATCTATCCAGGAAACCCGGAAAATAATCTGTCGTTCAGCTTCTGTGATGCGCTCAAGGATGGCGTGTTTCTGATATCTGGGTTCGCGGTCCAAAAGCGGCGTAAGCGAGTGCAGAATTTCCTCCAGAGCCTGGAAGAATTCAGGCTGATGCCCGCCGGCTTTTTTGACCTTTCTGATAACTTTGGAAATATACGGTGCGGAAGACGACATTTTGCTACGCTCCTTTAAGCGGAAAGCTGGTTGGATGTAATATATTATATTAAATAATATATATAGCGCGGAAGTTTAAAATATCCACGCTTCGCAAAGCTAAACTGAATTTGATTGCTTGAAAAGATTTTTTTGGGGATAGAATGATTTTTTTTGCGCGGAACTATGTGAAAAGATGCGCTTTTATGTTGTGCTTTGTATTAACTGCGCGTAGTGTATAAAAATGGTATTATTTGATGGAACAAAAAAAATTCGCGTCATTTCGTAGCGGCACTATTTAAAAATGCAAGATTTCGGCGGCATTTTTAATGACCAGATAATGTTTCAAGAAAAGAATACTATACAAATCGACGCATAGCGGCCGATCTTGTCTGGCCTGCCTGATGCTTTCATGTACCCATACGCCAAGGCCGTCACATTCCATAAACTGGTATTCATGTTGGTATTCTGGAGAAGGAGACCCCACGCCAACGGCGGGGATGCGGCGGTTAACCGCCTTGCCCAGTCAGCAACCGCTCAGGTGGCGCTCTTTAGGGTACAAAACCACCTCGCGACCCGATTTCAAAATGTGTTTTACGGCTGATTCGGTAAATTGTATGTTCATCAAAATTTCCTTCAGGAGAAGCAATTCGCACGGTTCCTGACAAGATGCGTCATCCCTGCGGCGGATCGAATTAACTGTGGATTTAAATATGCCAAAAGTATATTAGGGATATTTAAAAAAGCAACGTCTTATTTGTTGAAGAGGAAGGGGGAGTTAATGTATATTCTCGATTCCGTTGAAATGAGAAGGCTCTTCGGGCGCGTCAAAAGCATTGCCGTTGTTGGAGCCAAAGACAAACCCGGCCAGCCGGTTGATGAGGTTGGGCGATATTTGCTGGCCTCCGGGTATAAAGTTTTTCCCGTGCATCCGATACGTCAGAATGTGTGGGGTCTTCCTACCTTCAAAAGCCTTGCCGATTTGCCCGAGCCGGCGGATATGGTAAATCTCTTCCGCGCGGCCGAGTATTGCCCGGCCCATGCCGAAGAAGTTATGGCGCTGGCTTATCGGCCTCTGGCCTTCTGGATGCAGCTCGGAATAAGGTCGGAGGCGGCCTCGGCTATTTTGGCCCCCGCGGGCGTGAAAGTTATTGAAGACAAGTGCATTATGGTTGAACATCGTCGGATTATGGGAGCGCATCCTTGAAAAAAACAGTTTTTTCCTGCCGCAAATGCGGGCAGTGCTGCACCGGGCAAGGCGGAATTGTACTTGCCCGGCATGATCTGCAAAGACTTTGCGATTTTTTTGGTCTTGCGGAGGCCGATTTTATTTCCACTTATGCCGTTGTGCGCAACAGCAAGCTGCAATTGCGCGTAAGCGGCAATGAATGTGTCTTTTTCAAGTCCGGGCAAGGCTGCTCCGTGCATGAGTATAAACCTGACATCTGCCGCGCCTGGCCTTTTTTTCGCGGCAATATGATCGACGCGATAAGCTTTGAAATGGCCAAGGAATTTTGTTCCGGCATCGACCCCGAGGCCGGGTTTGCCGATTTTGTGGCCGAAGGCCGGATTTATCTGGAAGAAAACAAACTGGCGGCCAAAGACCCTTTAAAAGAAGCCAATGCTCTTGTGGTTGATCTGTCATGAAGCGTCGTCCTCCCCGGCTGGAGCTCTCACTAAAGGAATGTTACGACATTCTCAAGCTCAACAGAAATGCCTCGCTTGACGAGGTAAAGCACGCCTATCGTGTGCGCGCCTTTGAGCTGCACCCCGATTTGAACCCCGGTAACCCTGATGCCGGCGGCGAATTCCAGAAACTTAACGAGGCCTATGTGCTTCTTTCAGGCATTTTGCAGGAGCAGGAAGCCAAAAATGCCGTAAAGGCCGAGGCCGAAGCCAAACGCAGAGAAGAAGCCGCCAAAGCCGAGGAAGAACGCCTCGCGCGTGAAAAAGCCCGTGCCGATAAACGTGCTGAACGCGAAAAGGAACGTGAAGAAGCCTTTGCCGCGCGCGAAAAAGCCCGCGCCGAAGAAAGGGCCGCCAGAGAAAAGGATCGTGAGGAACGCGAACGGGCCGAAAAGGATAAAAGAGCCCGTGAAGAAGAACGCGCCGAAAAAGAAAGAAAAGCCCGGGGGACGGAACAGGCCGCGAGCGAATCTGTCTCCTCTTCGGCGGAAGACGAAGCCGGCCGCAAACGCGCGGCTGAGTCGGCCTATGGCCAGGGCGATGTTTTGCGTGACCTTTTGGACGATCCCTTTGCCCGTCGCGTTTTTGAAGACATTTACAGTGAAATAAATAAGAAGGGCGCGGAAAACGCCGCCAAAAATAATGCCGCGCCGCATGAAGGCGGCGCCTCTAACCATACTCCCACCACGCCTCCGGGCACAGAGCCCAAAAGCAAGGTTCTGAAATTCGAGTGGGGAGACAACAAGAACTCGGTCAATTTCAAGAACGGCGTGGGCGGGGCGGTAAAAGGCTGGCTGCGCCATCAGATTGATGAGGAGCAAACCTTCAGGCTGCCCAGATCCAATCTCTTTCCCGGCGCGCGCATTCGCCTGCGCATTCGCCGAGGGTTTTCCGAAGAACTTACCACCATAGAAATAGTTCTGCCCAGGGACTTTGTAATCGGCAAGCCTGTACGCCTGCGCGGGCTGGGTAAGAAGGTCGGCCCGTGGCAGGGAGATCTTTATTTGAAGTTTGAGGTGGTTTAGACAGTTTTTTTTGTTCAAAACTTCCTTTGCGGTCTAAAATCTTCCCTTTTCAGGGGGAAAATTTGATTGACAAAACGGCAAAGCCGAGGAAATCCTTTTTGTAACCCCTTCCTTCAGGGAGGGGCAATCCGCACGGCTCCTGTCCGCCGGAGACGGAGTCAGTCGGCGGATGGAGCTGACTGTGGATTGAAACATAACATAGAAAATTGCTCTTCAGGGGAGGTTAAAGCCCTATGTCCGAGTTCCGCCAAAATGTGATCGATGATCTGTCCTCAAGCACAACAGAATCCTGGCGCGTATTCAGGGCCATGGCCGAAATGGTTGAGGCTTTCGACAAGTTGAACAGCGTAAAAGTCAATTGCATAAGTATTTTCGGTTCGGCCAGAACCAAAGAAGACTCTCCCATGTACAAGGCTGCGGAAGATATATCTCGTCTGCTGGCTCAGAACGGCTACGGGATCATTTCCGGCGGCGGCCCCGGCATAATGGAAGCCGCCAACAAGGGGGCCACTGAAGCCGGAGGGGTTTCCATAGGGCTGCACATTCATCTGCCACACGAACAAGGTTGTAATAAATACGTGAAAACCAGATGCGATTTCCGTTATTTTTTCATTCGTAAGCTGATGTTTGTCAAATACGCTATGGCCTATGTGGTGATGCCCGGCGGCATGGGCACAATAGACGAGCTTTCCGAAGCCTTTGTGTTGGCCCAGACCAAACGTATTAAACCCTTCCCCATCATCCTGTACGACTCTGCTTACTGGAAAGGCCTTGTGGACTGGCTTAAGGAGCGCATGGTATCGGAAAACTACATTTCTTTGGATGAAGTGGATAATTATCTCACTGTTTGCGATTCTCCCGAAGAGGTGGTGAGATGCATCAGGAAATGTGTTATTGTTTAAGTGCTCCAGCGAAAACAGAGCTGTGGCTTTTGCCCCGGCCGGGCCGATACCCGCGCCGCCTTCCGGCTGGACCTGGCCGGGATTGATGGGTGAGGCGCTGCTTATGGCCGAGGAAGGCCGCAAGAAGGGTGAAATCCCTGTGGGGGCGCTGGTGGTTGAGCCTTCGGGTCGTATTTTATCCAGATCGCATAATGAAAACATAACAACATGCGACCCCTCAGCCCATGCGGAAATATTGGCCATGCGCCGGGCCGGTCTGGCAACGAACAATCACAGGTTGGGTAACTCAGTGCTTGTGGTTACACTTGAACCATGTTTAATGTGTGCCGGAGCTCTTGTGCATGCCAGGGTGGCCGGTTTGGTGTTCGGCGCGGCCGACGCCCTGGCGGGAAGCATTGTGTCACGCGCGGATGTTCTGGATTTTTCCTGGCACAATCACCGCCCTTGGCATATGGGCGGGGTGCGTTCTGAGGAATGTGCCGATGTTTTGCGTAATTTTTTTAAAGATCGCAGGGCAATCGGACTCGAGTTGAAAAAATCAGCTTTGAGTCATGGATAATTTCAAAGGCAAAATGCTCTAAGGATATATCAATGCTTGAACTGGTAGTTTTTGTCAGCGGAGCCATGGTGATGGTTCTGGAAATGGTGGGGGCCAGAGTTATGGCTCCCTATTTCGGTACATCGGTTATTGTGTGGACCAGCCTGATTGGCATCGTCATGGCCTGTCTGGCGGCTGGGGCCTGGTTTGGCGGGCGTTTGGCCGACAAAACTCTTTCCACCAAAACTCTGAGCAACATTCTGGCCGGGGCCGGGGTGGGCTGCGGCATAACCGCCCTTACCCACGGCTTGTTTGGCGAATTCATATCCGAGGCTACAAGCAATATTTATTTGGCGGCGGTTGTGGCCGCCGTATTTATTTTCGCTTTTCCGGCCACTCTGTTCGGTATGGTCACGCCATATACCATACGCCTGCGTTTGGCCGATCTGGCTACTTCGGGGGCCACGGTGGGGCGCATTTACGCTCTTTCTACCGCAGGAAGCATTATCGGCACATTCCTGGGCGGATTTGTGCTGGTTTCCTGGTTCGCAAGCACACAGATTCTGCTTGGAACCGGCGCGGTTATGCTGATTACGTCCGTTATCGTGCGCCCGAAAAACCTGATGCTGCGGGCGGCCTTGCTGTTGGGTTTTCCGGTGGCGGCTTTTGGCTCGGCCTCCTATTCCGACTGGCAGGCCAATCAGGGCATGCCCGGACCAATTGAAACTCCCTATAACTGTATTCGGCTTACGGAAGGACGCACCTACGACTCGCGCATGGTGCGCCTGATGGCCACCGACCCCGGCATGCATCAGTCGGGCATGTATATTGACAATCCTGCGGAATTGTACGCTGCCTACACCAGATTTTATGCTCTTGGGCCGCTTTTTGTGCCCAAGGCCAAAAACGTGCTCATGCTTGGCGGCGGGGGCTATTCCGTACCCAAATGGCTGCTGGCGGGATATAGCGGGCTTGACAGCGACTCATTACGCCTGGACGTGGTGGAAATCGATCCCGGAATGACCAAAGTAGCGGGCAAATATTTCGGATTGCCCGAAGATAAGCGCATGGCCATCTATCACCGCGACGCGCGGCAGTTTTTGAACGCCGACGCCAAAAACGGAAATTATGATCTGATTTTCGTTGATGTTTTTAACTCCCACTATTCCGTGCCGTTCCACATGGGAACTGTGGAAGCCGCCGGAGCCATGCGCCGGGCCGTGAGCGATGACGGGGTCATGATTATGAATATAATTTCAGCGGTCAGTGGCCAGGGCGGCTCGCTGTTCCAGGGCATTTACGGGGCCATTCGCGAGTCGTTCCCGGAAGTGCACGTTTTTCCTGTGCATGACAAAACTAATATGGAAACTGTGCAGAATGTCATGGTTGTGGCTTTTCCCCGGCCAAGGCCGGATCTCGCTCCGCTCATGACTGACGATGCCTCGCATCTTTCGTTGAATATGCGCAATATGCTGGCCATGCGCCTGACAAGTGAAATAGCTGTGGAAGTTCCCCCTTTGCGCGACGATTTCGCCCCCGTGGAGCGGTATACCCAGGCTATGCGCGAGGTTAAGTAAACTTTTTTCCTTGGCATAAAAATTCCATAGCGCCGACCGCCCGGATAAAATGCGGCTTCCCTTGCGGTGTGACGCGGTGGACTAATGCCCGACGGCAAAAAGGCCGTTAATCACTATTTCCCAAAGTAAAAACTTTGCTATATACTGGCTCCACATTATGATTATTTACCGCAAGGAGCCGGGTATGCAACATCATCTGGAATGGTCCAGGTCTATTACCGGACGCTTGAATCAGGCGTCCACGACTCAATTCAAGGCCAGGGCCGGCGAAATAGCGGCGCGTCTGCGCAAGGAAACCTCCGCCGGCGAACTGCCCTTCCTTACCATGCCTTACCGTGCCAAATTGGAAAAAGACATGGCGGCACTGCTGCCGCGTCTGAAAAAATACAATCACATGCTGGTGTTGGGAATTGGTGGTTCAGCTTTGGGGGCCAGAGCCATTCAACGGGCCTTTGCCCCGGGCCAGGATCGCCCCGGGCACAAGGGGCCGTGGCTGTGGATTGCCGACAATGTCTGCGCCGAATCCATGGATGCCTGGTTCGAAACCCTAGATCCTAAAGACACGGTGGTTGTAACCATAAGTAAGTCGGGCGGAACCATTGAAACCCTGGCTCAGTACTTTTTGGCGCGCAAATGGCTGCAAGACTCGTTGGGCGACGGTTGGTCCGAGCATATGGTGGTGGTTACAGATGCCAAAAACGGCTTTTTGCGCGAAGAGGCCGCCCGTTGGCAACTGCCTTCCATGGAAGTCCCCGATTTTCTGGGCGGGCGTTATTCAGCTCTTTCAGCTGTAGGCCTGCTGCCCGCCGCCTGGCTGGGCATAGATTGGCAAGGCCTTCTTAACGGAGCCAAATATGTGGCCGATCAATTGTTGTCCGACACTTGCGACTTGCCCTCACACCCGGCCTTTGAACTGGCCTCATGGGCTTGCGCCCTGGAACAAAACGGCTACAGTCAGTTGATTTTCTTCTGCTATATCCCCACTTGGGCCACATTTGGCCCCTGGTTCGCCCAGCTTTGGGCCGAGAGCCTGGGCAAGGACGGGCGGGGCACCATGCCTGTTCCGGCTGTTGGGGTTACTGACCAGCATTCCGTGAATCAGATGTTCCTCGACGGACAACGTGACAAGGGGTGCATTTTCCTTACCTGCGCCAACATGCCCAAGGGCTTGCCTTTCCCCGATGGGATGCCCGATACGTGGGGATTCCTGAAAAAGGCTCATTTCGGCGACCTGCTCGAAGCCGAAGGGCTGGGAACCAAGATGGCCCTGGCCCAGAGCCAGACGCCGCTTGTACATCTTGAAATGCAAAGTAAAGATGCCCACGCCGCCGGAGTGCTGATGATGCTGCTTGAAGCGGCCACCATTTTCAGCGGCTGGCTCATGGGTATCAACCCCGTGGATCAGCCCGCCGTGGAGCTGGGCAAGCGTTTGGCCAACGCCAGGCTTGGAGCTCCGGGCTATGTGAAAGAAGAGGCTGACCTGGCTGAATTTTTGGGAGTGTCTCTGCGCGAACAGAAGATTTAGTTTCAGGGTGGACGTCTGTTTGCCGTGATACTTGTTAAATTATGTTTTTGTCTCGCAGTGAGGGCCAAAGATACACTCGCGCGCAAAAATTTGTTTTCCTGTCTGACGGCAAACAGATGTCCATTCTCTTATGGTCAGCTCCTTAACTGGTTGCACAAGTTTAATTTTTATCAATTTATCCGGAACTCATAAGGTTTTTTGATGTCCAATCCACCCGTGGACAAAAAAAACGAAGGCCTGCCTTTCAGCTACGCTCGCCCGTTGTCGTGGCTGTCACTGGTGGTGATTTTGATCACCAGCCTGGGGCTTTCGGTTACTATTTCCAATTCGGCCAGAGAAACTCTGCTTTCCAAGCAGCAGGATTTTGCCAATTTACTGGCTACCAACCTCAATCACCAGATATACATGCGCTTTACCGTGCCCACAGTCTTGGCTTACGGGCGCATAGCCCTGCGCCAACCGGCGCAGTACGAGCGGCTGGATCAAGTGGTGCAGTCGGTTATTCACGGTCTGAAGCTGGAGCGCCTGCGTATTTACGATCATGGGCGGTTGGTGGCCTATTCCACTGACGGTGAGGACCTGGGCCGTCCCGGTCGAGCCCCTTTGGAAATAGAAGAGGCCCTCAAAGGCGCTCCGCCCTCGGTGAAAATTATCACGCCTTTTCCCATGTGGCAGGCCCCTTTTTACTGGCCATTTGAAAAAGGCACTTTTTTGATGCGTACCCTGTATCCGCTCACTGGAGAGGACAGGACAGACAAAACTCAGGTTATGGGTGTTCTGGAGGTTACTCAGGACATAACCGGCGATTACGAGTCGGTTATGGCTTTTCAAGGGCTGATTGTGTTCATGTGCCTGCTGTCTTCGGCAGTGATGTTCACAATTTTGCTTTACCTCATACGCCGCGCCGAGCGTATTCTGGCCGAACGCATGGCCGAAACCAGAAAACTTGAGCGCGATTTGCTCAGCCATGAAAAGCTGGCCAGTATGGGCCGCATCATATCCAGCATAGCCCATGAAATACGCAACCCGTTGGGAATCATCCGTTCCAGCGCCGAGTTGCTGCTGAAAAGGGCCGATTCCGCTGATCACAGCACCAAGCGTATTTGCACGGCAATTTATGATGAGGCCTGCCGCCTCAGCAAAACTGTCAACGATTTTCTGGATTATGCCCGCCCGCGCTCACCGCGTCAGGATGTTGTGGATGTCAACCTTCTGTTGGGTCAGGCTATTACCTTTCTTGAAGGCGTATTTGCCGCCGGTCAGTTGGCCGTGGAACTGCAAATCGAGGACAAGTTGTTTACCACAGGCGATCAGGATCTGCTGTACCGCGCCTTTTACAACATTCTGGTGAACAGCCAGCAGGCCATAAACGGGCCTGGCATTATTACCGTGAACGGTAAAAATGGTTCCGGGGACACAGTTGAGTTGATTATAACAGACAACGGCCCCGGCTTCAGAGAAGACATTTTAGAGCATGCTCTGGATCCGTTTTTTACCACCAAGGATGACGGCACAGGGTTGGGCCTGCCCATAGTAAACAGCATAATAACCAGCCACGGCGGCAAACTTGTGCTGGGTAACAACCCCGACGGCGGGGCGATGATCAGCGTAACTTTGCCCAAATATGTGCGGAAGGACGGCACTGTATAGAATATTATGCGTATGAAATCAGCAAAATGATATAAATTGTTAACTTTGTTAATATGCAAATTCAGATGCGTCAGTTTTGGCGACCAGGAGTATATAAATGAGTGAAAAAACTCACATCTTAATAATAGACGACGAGAAGAACTATCTGCTGGTTCTGGAAACCCTGCTCCTTGACGCCGGCTATTCCGTCACCGCCATAAATGATCCGGAAACGGCCCTGGCATTTCTGGAAGAGAGCGAAGTGGATGTGGTGGTAACCGACATGAAAATGCCCAAGGTCACCGGGCGTGAAGTGTTGGAAAAGGTCAAGAAAGACTGGCCGCATATTCCCGTACTGATCATGACCGCCTTTGGCAGCATTGAAAGCGCCGTGGAAATAATGAAATACGGGGGCTTTGACTACATCACCAAGCCCTTTGCCAATGACGAGCTGCTTTTGTCGCTGCAAAACGCCTCGGAGCTTTCGCGTGCACATCGTCAATACCGCATTTTGCGGGCCACCTTGCAGGATAATTACGGTTCACGGCACATAATCGGTCGCAGCAAGGCCATGCGTGACGTGCTGGCCATGGTTGACCGGGCCGCGCCCAGCCGCTCCACAGTGCTGATAACCGGCGAATCCGGCACGGGCAAAGAACTCGTGGCCAAGGCTATCCATGTAGCCTCGCCCCGCAAGGATGGTCCTTTTGTTTCCGTAAACTGCATGGCTCTGAACCCCGGCATTCTGGAAAGCGAACTTTTCGGCCATGAAAAAGGTTCTTTCACCGGTGCCGTGGCCATGCGTCGCGGACGCTTCGAGCAGGCCGACGGCGGAACGTTGTTTCTTGACGAAATCGCCGAACTTACCCCGGACCTTCAGGTGAAGTTGCTGCGCGTGCTTCAAGAGCGCCGTTTCGAACGCGTGGGCAGTGGTGAGGAGATCAACATTGACATAAGAGTGGTTACGGCCACCAACAAAGAACTCATGCGCCTGGTGGAGCAGGGTACCTTCCGGGAGGATCTTTACTATCGCCTGAATGTGGTGGAAATAAGCCTGCCGCCCCTGCGTGAGCGCCGTGAGGACATCCCGTTGTTGGTGGCCCACTTCGCGGAAAAAATTGCCGGTGAAAATGCCATCGCGCCAAAATCTTTCAGCGCCGGGGCGCTCAATTTTCTAACCGGCTATGAGTGGCCCGGCAACATTCGCCAATTGCAGAACGTGGTGGAACGTTGCATGGTGCTGGTACCCGCGCATATAATTGATGTGGACGATCTGCCGGCGGAAATAAAAGACGAAGAATCGCAATTCAAGAGCGCGGTGGATCTTCTTCCCGTGCAGCTCGATCTGGCTGACACCTTGGAGAAAATCGAGGCGGCCCTCATTCGCCGTGCCCTGGTGCGCGCCGAACTTGTGCAAGTGAAGGCGGCCGAGCTCTTGAATATTTCCAAAAGCCTCTTACAGTACAAGCTGAAGAAGTATGGTATCACCGGGCATTAAAGCCGAGGTCTTTGTTTAATTCAAGAGGTGCGACAATGAGCAATATACTTTTTTCTCCGTTGGCCATAGGTAATCTTAGCTTGCGCAATCGCGTTGTCATTCCGCCCATGTGCCAGTATTCCGCCACAGACGGTCTGTCCGGCGACTGGCACAGAATGCATTACGGCAAACTGGCCGCCTCCGGGGCCGGAATGCTTATTGTGGAAGCCACGGCCGTGTCGCCCGAAGGGCGCATTTCTCCCCAGGATCTGGGGTTGTGGTCTGATGAAACCGAAGCGGCCCTGGCGGGAATGATTAAATCCCTGCGTGCCTGGTCGGACATGCCGATCCTTTTGCAAATAGGCCATGCCGGACGCAAAGCTTCACATTACCGCCCCTGGGAAGCCGCTGGCGGCACTATGATGACGCCTGAAAACGGCGGCTGGCAGACCATTGCCCCTTCGGCTCTTCCCTATACCCCGGGCACGCCCTCCCCGATCGCGTTGGACGAAGCTGAATGCGAGCGCATAAAAAAGGCCTTTGCCGAAGCGGCCGCGCGTGCCGCCAGAGCCGGGTTTGACGGTATTGAGGTGCATGCCGCCCACGGCTACTTGCTGCATCAATTCCTTTCTCCCATATCCAACCAGCGTACAGACAAGTACGGCGGCGACCTCGCGGCGCGCCTACGCTTTCCGCTGGAAGTGTTTGAGGCCGCGCGGGCGGCTTTTCCCGCTGAAAAACCGGTGGGGCTGCGCCTTTCCGGCAGCGACTGGGTACCTGGCGGCTGGAATGTTGACGACTCTGTGGCCCTGGTGCGCGAGCTTGCCAAGCGCGGCTGCGCCTATGCCCATGTTTCCGGCGGCGGGCTTTCACCGGCTCAGCAGCTTGCTCCCAAGCCGGGCTATCAGGTTGACATGGCCGCGCGCATTAAAAGTGAAACCGGCATGACCACTATCGCAGTGGGCCTGATCACCGAAGCCTTGCAGGCTGAAACCATTCTGGTTTCGGGTCAGGCCGATCTTGTGGCTGTGGGCCGGGGCATACTTTATAACCCGCATTGGCCGTGGCACGCCGCTGCGGCGCTTGGAGCGGCGGTGAGCGCCCCGCCGCAGTATTGGCGGTCCGCCCCCCACGGTATAAAAGGACTATTTTAGAGCATTTCGCTTGCGAAATGCTCTAACGGCCCGTGCGTTGTTAGGGCCGTCCGGACACGAAGTGTCCGTAACTTAGGCGGCGAAGCCGCCGTAATAACATGCTATTCCGAGCCGCCGGTGAAAGGCGGCGCGGGACAATCAGCCTTAATTATAAAAAAACAGTTTCAGGTAAAGGATAATCTCAAAAGTAAAATGCTATAGTGACGCCAAACTGTCGCCACTACCTGGGAAATTAGCCGACAGCTAAATCGGCATGGAGATCATAAAGTGAATGTTGTCAAACAGATTAAGGTGTTTGGGGATTCAATTTTGAAAGGCATTCAGCTTGATCAGGAAGATATGCGTTATCGTGTGAATAACCATATCGACATTGACATGCTGAGCAAAAAATATTCACTGCTGATCGAAAATTGCTCCAAATTTGGCTGTACCATAACCAAAGGCCGCCAGCTTCTGCAAAAACGGTTGGAAAACGGGTTGACCTGTTACGCGGTGGTAATGGATTACGGCGGCAACGACTGCGACTTCAACTGGCGGGCCGTTGCCGCCGAACCCGATGCCGAACATCGTCCCAATACGCCTATGGATATTTTCGTCGATACATATCACGAAATGATCGACATGCTGAAAAGTAGAGGCATTTTGCCCATTCTCACCAATTTGCCCCCGATTGAGCCTTACCGCTTTTTCGATTGGTTCTGTCAGGGGCTGAACAAGGAAAATATTTTGCGTTGGCTTGGTGGGCACAACACCATTTATCGTTACCACGAGAATTACTCCCGTATGATCGAAGAAATCGCCCGCAAAGCCCAAGTGCCTCTGGTGGATTTGCGGGGAGCCTTCTTAAGCAAAAGGCGCATAGACGATCTGCTGTGCGTCGACGGAACCCACCCCAATACCTCCGGACAGCGACTGATTACAACGGCTTTTTCCGACTTTGCCGCTAAACGCGCTGCTGGTGTATGAATAATTTGGGGGAAGGAAGGAAAAATTTTTAAATTTTTCCTT
>JAVBLG010000095.1:0-50768 GCA_031553655.1 Desulfovibrionaceae bacterium
TTCCAGGCGCGAAAAAGCCAGGCGCTGGGTTTGCACCCACTTAAGAACGCGTGTTTCTTCTTTTTCAATCTTCTTGTCAATGTTATCCATAATGGCCTTGTAGTTATCCTTCAAGATCACCATGGCGCCGCTGTTGTGCCCGAACTTGTCTTCCTTGAGCTCGCCCTTCAAAAAATCTTCCAACTGGCCCGTCAGGCCCTGCTTGATGGAAATCTTGCCGGAATGGTTACCGGGGGTGAGGTCGTCAATTACTATGGCCATACCGGCGGCATTTCCGGCATCGGTACCCGCCGTGTACCAGGTGGGCCCCATCGAGGCGTCAAGATGGGCTTCCTTACCGTTGATATAAACTTTGCCAATATTTCCGCTGTCATCAACATCATAAGTTACATCGTAAGAACCGCCCATGGTGGTACCCTTGATGTGCGAGGCATAGCGGAAGTCGGCGGAGTTGGAGCTGCCCTTACTGTCGCAGGAGAAAAGCTCGATAACCGCGTCCAGACTCTTTTCCAGGGCGTTATCAAAGCGTTCCTGGTCCTTCAACTGCAAATCGGCATTGTTGGAGGGCGGGGCAATCATGAACAGCCCGTAACTGGGGTTGCCCTCCTCGGTGCACAGCTTTATGCCCATTTCAGCCAGCGAGGCTACCATGTCGCCCGAAAGCAGGTCACTGCCCTGGATCTTGTTGAATCCTGGCGGAGTACTGGTAACCATTGTCTGCAGGCGCGACTTCAAAAGCTGCACCCCGTAGTTGCCGGTGAGCACCGAGCCCTTTTCGCTGGTAAATTGCGAACTGGAAGAATAAGTGCTCTTGTTCTCGTCAACCTTGGACAAATCGTTGATCTTGGTCAAAACCGAGTTGATGGCATCCAGAAAAGTCTGAATACTCTCCTGCACCGACGTCTTGTCGGTGGTAACAGAAATCTGGGCCTTGCCCGTGTCATAAAGATTTATGGTCATGCCGGGAATGGCCTCACTCACCGCGTTGGAGCTTGAGGTCATTACCTTGGGCCAGTTGTCCACCCAAAAACGGGCGTCCTGGGCTTCCTGAGTGGTCCAGCCGGAATTTGACGTCGTGCCTGTAAGGCCCATATCCGCCACAGTGCTTACCGTGGACATGGAAACATTAGATATGCCGATTCCGTTGAGAACCAGCTTGTTACTACCATCCAGCGAAGCCACATTGTAACCGACCGCGTCATTTATGGCCTGGAGAAAAGCGGCCGAATCCGTGCTGTCCCCGTCAAAATTGACATTTATAGCCGTAGGCCTTCCATTGCTTCCGGTAATATTAAAACTAAGCCTGGCTGTATCACCAGCTGACAGCGGCATGGTCAGCGGGTTGTCGCTGGTCCAGGTAGTGTCGCCGATGGTGGTGGACGGATTGCCGCTGAACAAACCTGTGGCGTCATCTATGGATATCTTGGTCGCATCTGTGATGGAAAGCGAATAATTTCCGGGCGTTCCCGTGAGCGCGGCCGTGGCGTTGCCGCCGGTTACAGAGTTTATTTCACTAACGATGCGGTTAAGGCTCCATGAAGGGTCGATATCGAAGTTATAGCTGCCGCCTATGGAAACTTCAAAATAAAGGTTTTTGGAAAAATTCAGCGCGGCTGTGGGGTCGGTAATACCGGGATCTATATCCCAGGTGGTTACGTCCGCGACCTTGGTCGAGGAACCGGTAAACCCGAGATCCGCCGAAGGCTTGCCGCCGGTCATGCTGGCGGCGCTGATATTGCCGTCAAGCACAAGCTTGTGCGCGCCGGCAGCCCCTGTAAACGTGGCTGTTCCGCTGCCTTCCGCGGCGTTGATGGCCGAGGCTATCTGATTCCAGGTGCTGTCTCCGGCCAATTCTATGGTTTTGGCGGTTCCCGAGGCCGTATAGGAAAAATAAATCTTTTCCGAAGACGACTTCAACGCAGTGTCCAAATCGGTAATACTGGAGGTACTGCTCCAGGAGTTGCCGCCGCCTATATTTCCATTACTGCCGCTCGTAAGCCCGCTGGGATTGATCTTGAGCGTGGCCGCCTCACCCGAATCCTTGCCCTGAACCTGGAAGGAATACTTGCCCTCACTCTGAATGAGGCTCATGCGCACGCCAAGATTCTGGGAGTCGTTGTTGACGATGTTCATCATCGACTCCAGGGTGGTGCCGTTGGCTATCTTTATTTCGCGGGTCTTGCCCTTGTAGGTATATGAAAAAAGCTGGGATTGGCCGGTGTTGTTGACAGACGAAGTCTTGCTGTCAAACTGCCCGTTAAAAGCCCATATGGCGTTGCTGGCCAGCTGTTCCACATCAATGGTGTGTGTGCTGTCAGTGGCTTCGGCATTGGCCGTGGCCGACATCCTGGTGGCTTCGGAGCTGGTGGCGATTTTGGTTACGAACTTGCTGGTCGTATTGATATTGGCCAGCGTGCTGCGAGCCGAAGTCATGGCCTTGCACACTTCATCAAAGGCATCATAGCGCAATTGCCAGTCGGCCCTCCAAAGCTCCAGACGTTGCTTCGGAATTTCTTCAATCTTCTGCAACTGCTCAATAATGGAGCTGAAGTCGGTGCCGTTGCCAATACCAGAAAAATATACGCTACCGGAAATAGTATCGCCCATGACGCTGTCCTTGTAAGGAAAAAATTGCCAGAAAATTATTCTACGCTATCGCGTTGCAAGTAGCATACCGAAGCGATTTTTCACGGCACGGAGATCAATACTCCCTTTTCCACACCAGCTCTATCGGCCGGAAGCCGGAAAACTTTGGGGAAAAATTAATATTTATTGTATTGAAAACAGACAAAACCCGGCGCGACAGGCAAATAATAGCCGCACGAACATGTTTTTTTGCGTTTGCCCCTTAAACACTATTGACAAATTGAGGATACGCCTCTAGATAATTGTGTTGCGGAAAGTAAGCCAGACTTATTTTTCGCATCCTGATGCCGAGCCGGTTTCGCTCACAAAGGGGTGGCCTTACCAGCCACTTTTTTTTATGGGTGGCTCAAAAATTTTTAAGGATCAAACAGTTTTATAAATGTCTGCTAAATCTCTGGATGACAAAATAAAAATAATTTCCACCATTGCCGCCCCGGTAATTGAGGCCATGGGCCTTGAGTTCTGGGGGGTGGAAGTAATCGAGTCCGGGCGGAGCCTGGTGCGTGTTTATGTTGACGCGCCGGCCGCCGACACGGAAAATGCCGCAACAGACGCCAACAGCGTTGCCTCTGAAAGCCCGCTGGACTTTTACGATCAGCCGCGAAGCGGCGTTGATGTGGAAGCCTGCGCGGAAATATCCCGTCATATGGCCCTGGCTCTGGAAGTGGAAGACGTTTTTCCTTCGGCCTATGTGCTTGAAGTTTCCTCCCCAGGCTTTTCCCGGCCCTTTTTCCGCCTGGAACAAATGCCTCCGTACATTGGACTGCTGGTGGAAATAGTGCTGAAAGAATCCATTGACGATTCCGGGCGCAAAAAATTCCAAGGCATTCTCACCGAGGTTTCGGTCGACAGCCTCACCATCGACTTGGCCGAAAAAGGCAAAGAACCGAACCCGGCGTCCCTGCCATGGCGGGCGGTGTACAAGGCGCGGAGGCTCCATATTTTTGAAGAAAAAGTCAAGCCCGGCAAAAAACCGGCAAGTAAACAGTAGAGAAATAGTCGACCCCTTGAGGCGAGGCGCGGCACATATACGGAGGCCACATGAATCTTGAATTGAAAAAAGCCATCGATCAAATCAGCAAGGACAAGGGGCTTGATCGTGGCATGCTGATCGACACGCTCGAGGAAGCGGTGCGCATTTCCGTGTTGCGCCGCTACAGCGAGGACATGGATGTTGAAGTCAGCTACAATGACGAAACCGGCGATATAGAAGTTTATCAATTCAAGATCGTGGTTGACGACGTTGCCGATGATATCACTCAGATCGACATTGAAGATGCCCGCCTGCATGATCCTTCCGTGCAGCTTGACGATGAAATGGGTTTTCGGGTCAAGGTGGAAGATTTGGGGCGAATTGCCGCCCAATCGGCCAAGCAGGTTATTATTCAGCGCATGCGCGACGCTGAACAGGAAATTATTTATGAAGAATACCGCGAGCGCATCGGCGAAATAGTTTCGGGCATAGTGCAACGTCGCGACAAAGGCGGCTGGGTGGTTAATCTGGGCCGCACCGAAGCCATACTTCCCAAGGAAGAGCAGATTCCCCGCGAACACTACAAACGCGGCGACCGCGTGCAGGCCATAATTATGGATGTGCGCAAAGAAGGGCGCGGGCCACAGGTTATTATCTCTCGCGCGCACCGCGACTATATGGCCGCACTGTTCCGCCGTGAAGTGCCAGAAGTGGATGACGGAACAGTGCAGATTATGGCTGTTGCGCGCGACCCCGGCTCGCGTGCCAAAGTGGCTGTGCTCTCCAGAGAGCGCGACGTTGATCCGGTGGGCGCTTGTGTTGGCGTGCGCGGCTCGCGCATTCAGAATATTGTGCAGGAACTGCGCGGCGAACGCATCGACATTGTGGTGTGGAACGCGGAAATTGCCACCTATGCCCGCAATGCTCTGGCTCCAGCCCTGGTTTCGCGTATAGTGGTGGATGAAGAGGAAAACCTGCTGGAAGTGATTGTTCCCGACGATCAGCTCACAAACGCCATTGGCCGCAAGGGGCAGAACGTGAAACTGGCGGCCAAACTTCTGGGCTGGAAAGTCGATATCTTCACCGAAACCAGATATAACGAGGCCAATTCCATCGGACGCGGCCTTGAGCAAGTGGCCTCCGTGGCCGAAGTTTCCATTGAAGGGCTGCTGGCCGCCGGCTATCAGAGTCTGGATAAACTGCGCGAGGCCCCGGACGAGGAATTGGCGGAAAAGCTGGCCCTCACCGCTTCCCGCATAGCTGATTTGCGCTCGGCCATCAATTTCCTTGCGCCCATTGTGGAAAAAGAAGCTGAAGATAAGGGTGGAGAACCCGCCCAAACGGACGACGCGAGCGGCGCGGCCAATTAACGGCGCCTACAAGGCGCCACAGGAAATTTACCTGTGCCCGAACCTGTCAGAATGTGTGTAATATGCAGATGCCGCATGGCCAAATCGGAACTTACGCGCCATGTTGTTTCATCCGAAGGGAAAATGGCCAGAGATGAAAAAGCCATTATGCCCGGCCGGGGCAGCTATGTCTGCTCCAAAGAAGAATGCCTGCGGCGTTTTGAAAAATTTATGGCTGTCCGTACTGAGCGCGGGGGGAGAAGCAGATGAGCGAAGATAGAATAAAAGTAAAGGATCTGGCAACAGAACTTGGCATAAATACCAAGGATCTTCTTCAGACCTTGCGCGACTTGGACATTCAGGCCAGAAGCACAGCCAGCGTTTTGTCGCCCGACATGGTGGAACGCGTGCGTGAACGCCTGAAAGCTGCCTCGGGCAACGATGTTTCCCGCAGGGAAATCAACCCCGGCATAATTGTGCGCC
This sequence comes from Desulfovibrionaceae bacterium, assembly GCA_031553655.1. Taxonomy (GTDB): domain Bacteria; phylum Desulfobacterota; class Desulfovibrionia; order Desulfovibrionales; family Desulfovibrionaceae; genus JAVBLG01. The sequence continues at coordinate 5,452 of JAVBLG010000095.1, forward strand.
GCAGACGCGCGACCCGCAACGAGGAAGATGCTTCAGCCGAAGAAGCTCCGGCACAGGCCGCAAGCGTGGTCTCCGCGCCGGCAGAGTCCGCGTCCAAACAACCGGCTCTTGAAGAGCCGACACCTGAGGCGCTTCCCCAGGCCGAACCGGTAAAAGCTGAACCGGTAAAATCCGAAGAGAAAACGCGGTCGGAAGAAAAGCCTCGTGAGGAAAAACCTCGCGAATCCAGAAGGGCCGAAGCCTCCGCTTCGTCTCCGGCCAGAATCATTCACCGCCCGCAAAAGGAAGAGCCGGCCCCGGAACCAGCCCCCGCCAAAGCGGAAGAGGCGGCCCCGGAAGCTCCGACTTTGCCGTCAACCACTCAAACAACCGAAGAATCCACATTGAGCGTACAAACACAGCAAAGCGAGAAGGCGCAAGCGCGTCCCGCCAGACTTGCCGCGCCCGACGCCTCGGCCATGCCCGAAGGCTCGTCAGCCCCTACCCTGCCGCCTCGTGTATATGAAGCGGACAATGAACACAAAGCTGCGGCTTCGTCCTTTACCGGTGACGACGCGGATTCCGGGCAGGAAGACACGCGTCGGCGCAAAAAGAAGAAGCGCGCGCCGGAAATTCCCCAAACTCCGCAAGTGCGCATTATTTCACGCCCAAGCCCCGAAGCGGCGCGCGAAGCGGCCGAAAATCGGGCTGCTGCTGCGGCCGCCGCTCCTGCCCATCGCCCGGGAGGCGATGCGGGCCACGCGGGTCAAGGCCACGGGCACAGAGATTCCGGCCCGGGCAGAGGCCGGCCCGGACAGGGGCCGGGCCATGCTCCGGGGCAAGGTCAGGGACAAGGTCAGCGCCCGCCCAGGCCCGGACAGGGTGGAACAGATTCCGCTCCACGCCCGCCGCGCTTTAATGCGGGTGGCGCACCCGGTGGAGGCGGCGGCCAGGGACAAGCCGCCGGAACGGGAACCAGTGAGGCCGGACGCGAAGGGCAGAGCAAGAAAAAAAGGCTCAAGGGCAGACGCACAGTCGATTTTCAGCAGGATACCGGTAGCGATTTCCGCCGCCGTAGCGAGGATGACGATTCTCCGCGCCTTTCGCGCGGCAAGCCGCGCCGTAAAAATCAGCGCGAAATCGCCCCGCCCAGCGTTACCCAGCCCATTAAGGCCGCCAAGCGCAAAATACGCATGGCCGAAGCCATACGAGTGGCCGACATGGCCCACCAGATGGGCATAAAGTCCAACGAGATTATCAAGGTTCTCTTTGGTCTGGGGGTTATGGCCACCATCAACCAATCGCTGGATTTCGACACCGCGACACTTGTGGCGGCCGAATTTGAATATGAAGTGGAAAAGGCCGGGTTCTCCGAAGACGATTACCTCACCCCGACCGAAGCGGACACGCCCGAGCAGCTCAAGCCCCGTCCGCCCGTGGTTACCATCATGGGCCACGTTGACCACGGTAAAACTTCGCTGCTTGATGCCATACGCAAATCCAACGTTACCGGCGGAGAAGCGGGCGGCATTACCCAGCACATAGGCGCTTATCGTGTTAACACCAAACGCGGCGAAATTGTGTTCCTCGACACTCCCGGTCACGAAGCCTTCACCGCCATGCGCGCCCGCGGCGCCCAGGTTACCGACCTTGTTGTTCTGGTGGTGGCTGCCGACGACGGCGTTATGGAGCAGACCCGTGAGGCCATAAACCACTCGCGCGCGGCCAATGTGCCGATTATGGTGGCGGTGAATAAAATTGACAAGCCCACAGCCGACCCTGACCGCGTCATGCGCGAGCTGGCCGAGTTGGGCCTTCAGGCCGAAGCCTGGGGCGGCGACACCGTGTTTTCCTTTGTTTCGGCCAAAAGCCGCCAGGGCTTGGACGAACTTCTGGAACTCATCGCCCTGCAGGCTGAAGTGCTCGAACTTAAGGCCAACCCGGAAAAGGCCGCGCGAGGCCATATCGTGGAAGCCAAGCTCGACAAGGGGCGCGGCGCTGTGGCCACCGTATTGATTCAGGAAGGTACCCTGCATCAGGGAGATACCTTCGTCTGTGGCGTATTCTCGGGCAAAGTGCGTGCCTTCTTCAACGACCAGGGCAAAAAAATGCGCGAAGCGGGCCCTTCCACTCCGGTGGAAGTACAGGGTTTTGACGGCGTGCCCGAGGCCGGCGAGGAATTCATCTGCATCACCGATGAAAAGGCCGCTCGCCGCATAGCGGAAACACGCGCCATTAAGCAGCGTGAACGTGAATTGGCCAAGGAAAGCAAGGTTACTCTCGAAACCTTCCTCTCCAGAAGAGCTTCGGATCAAGAAACCCTTACCCTCAACCTCGTCCTCAAGGCCGACGTGCAGGGTTCGCTCGAAGCCATCACCGAAGCCCTGCAAAAGCAGGGGACGGAAAAAGTGGCCATACACATTGTGCATAGCGGCGCCGGCGCTATTACCGAATCTGATATCCTGCTGGCCTCGGCCTCACAGGCGATCATCATCGGCTTTAACGTCAGGCCCACAGCCAAAATTAAGGATATTGCCGAAAGTGAAAATGTGGATATCCGCTTCTACGACATCATCTACAAGCTTGTGGATGACATCAAGAACGCCATGGCCGGCCTGCTGGCTCCGGTGCAGCGCGAAGTGTACCTCGGGCAAGTGGATGTGCGCGAGACCTTCAGCGTAACCCGCGTCGGCACCATTGCCGGTTGCCACGTATCCGACGGTAAGGTGACCCGTAACGCCGGCATACGCCTGCTGCGCGACGGCGTGGTGGTACATACTGGTAAAATATCGTCCCTCAAGCGCTTCAAAGACGACGTGCGCGAAGTGCAAAAAGGTTACGAATGCGGCATAGCAATCGAAAACTTTAATGACATCAAAGTTGGCGATGCCATTGAGGCCTTCGAAATAGTCGAAGAAGCTGCTACTTTGTAAATATACTTGGGGTAGGGAAGGAAAAATTTTTCCTTCCCTACCCCAATCCCCCTCCCATCCTTAAGTTCCTTTCCCCCTTCCCCCGCAATCCATCAAACGTAACACCAGAGGCCAATATGCCGAAAGATCCTGTAATCTGCATCAGAGGAGCCGGAGATCTGGCTTCTGGCGTTGCCTTGCGCCTTTACCGCGCCGGTTTCACCAGCCTGCTCATGCTTGAGCGCCCCGCTCCCCTGGCCGTGCGCCGCACGGTGTCTTTTTGTGAAGCCGTCTACCACGGACTTATGCTGGTGGAAGACGTGCCGTGCCGTCTGATCAAAAGCGCCGGCCAACGCTTCGAAACCTGGAATGCCGGGGAGATAGCGTTGCTGATTGACCCTGAAGGGACCGCTTTGCCCGAAGTGGGGCCATATGTGATCATTGACGCGGTCATGGCCAAAAAAAATCTGTGTGGCACGGCCAAAGGTCAAGCCGCACTGGTAATCGCCCTTGGGCCAGGCTTTACAGCGGGCGTTGACGCCGATTGTGTGGTGGAAACCAATCGCGGCCATAATCTGGGACGAGTGCTGCGAAACGGAACAGCCGAAGCCAATACCGGCATACCCGGGCAAATCGCCGGATATGGCCGAGAAAGGTTGCTGCGAGCCCCTGAAGATGGTATTTTTGTAAGTTCAATGGAAATAGGTACAATGGTTAAATGCGGCGACACTGTTGGCCGTGTCGGCCAAGCTCCGGTACACGCATCTGTTGACGGAGTACTGCGCGGTTTGTTGCGTTCAAACACCACAGTGGAAAAAGGACTGAAACTTGGTGATGTGGACCCCAGAGGAAACAGGGGATTTTGTCATACTGCCTCAGAAAAAAGTTTGGCCATAGGTGGCGGTGTATTGGAAGCGATTTCAGCTGCCATTAATGCAAAAGCAGTAACAAAAAGCGCATAACCATTAGAAAAAAATCGATATTTATAACTTGTTGTTTTTCAGTCCTTACTTATATAAATAATTCACAAACAGAAAAAAATTTATAAATAACACGAAGTAAAATATTGTCTATTGACATGATTCCTTATTTTTGTTTAGGTAAAGCGCTGGGCCGCGCCGGGGTGATCGGTTTTGCCTTAATAAAACGCGCGGGGAAATGTGTTTTTTTGTGAGGGTGTTTCATGTCCAAGTCCATTTATGTTGGGAATCTTCCTTGGTCCGCCAATGAAGAGCAGGTTCAGAGTCTCTTTGCCGAATATGGCAAAGTTCTTTCCGTAAAGCTTATCAGCGATCGCGACACTGGCCGCGCTCGCGGTTTTGGCTTTGTGGAAATGGAAGATGAAGATGCAGCCACCGCCGTGGAAGCTCTTGACAATTCCAATTTCGGCGGAAGAACTTTGCGTGTCAACGAGGCCAAACCCCGCGCTCCTCGCCAACCGCGCTACTAATTTTCCGTTCAATCCACTTTTGGCGCTGGCATTAATTGGCTTATATTTTTTACCCTTTGGAATATACATTCTATAATGAATTATACTTTCAAAAATCCGGTTTCGGGCGAAAGCACGACTCTCCGGTTTATGTGAAATCTTGTGGAAGATTAATGCCAGCATCAAAAAATGCCCCGGATGCCCGGGGCTTTTTTCATCACTAGACGGAGCGTAGCGACGCCGTACTCAAATCGCGCAAACGCTGCGATTGATCATCTTAAGCGGATGATTTTGTTAGTATACAGAATAAGATGCGTCAGCCCTGAGCTGACTGTGTATTGAAATATGGAGGTAATACTGTCATGCTTGAACCGCAAAAATGCGTTCTTTTCAGCGGCGGCGCAGCCGGAACTGAAGAATTTTTCGGCTCCATGGCTGAAAAATATGGAATAGAAGAAGTAAACTACAGCTTTGAAGGTCATCAAATCGAACGCACGCGCGGCGTTCGTATGCTCACCAATGAGGAACTGGCCCTTAAAGACGTAAGCCTTACTTACATTTCCAAGCTCATGAGCCGCGAATACACCAGAGCCCCGCTTTTCCGCAAGGTTCTGCAATCCATATGCTGGCAAGTTGCCAGCGGCTATGAAGTGTTTGTTGTCGGCGTGATCCAGTCCGACAACACCGTCAAAGGCGGCACAGGCTGGGGCGCGGAATTCGCCAAAATCTGCAATAAACCTCTGCATGTGTTCGACCAGGAAAAAAATGGCTGGTTCTTCTGGGAAAAAGAAAAATGGGTCAACGGATCCGCCCCCACGATCACCAGCACCCACTTCACGGCCACCGGCACCAGATTCCTCGAAGCCAGCGGCCGCGACGCGATTACCGAACTGTACAAAAAGTCTTTTTAGGTACTTTTTGTCAGTAACTTATGGTTAATTGACGCCCTAGGGGCTGTCTCCAAAGAACGTACTTTGGAGACAGCCCCTAGAACCTTTTGCGAATGAAGTGTTTCTGAGGCAACCATGTCATTCATCGAGAAAACACAGCGTTCTTCCGGCCTCGCGGCCGGCATCGGGGCTTTTTGCATATGGGGCATGCTGGTGCTCTATTGGCAGGGCCTCAAGGGTGTTCCCGCTCTTGAAATTCTGGCCCACCGCGTGCTCTGGTCGCTTTTATGTATCTTTCCCTTGCTGCTGTTCACCAAACGCCTTGATGAAGTAAAAGCCGCTCTGCTTAACGCCAGAACCAGTTTGGGCCTTTTGTGCAGCTCTACCCTCATAGCTACGAACTGGTGCATTTTCATATACATGGCCACCAATGCCATGGTGCTCGAAACCAGTCTGGGCTATTTCATGAACCCGCTGGCCAGCATGCTGGTTGGCATGATTTTTTTGCGTGAAAGACTCGAACGCCTGCAAATAGCAGCCATTCTGCTTGTGGCGGGCGGGGTGGCATTCAGCGTTGCCGCCTATGGCAGCATCCCCTGGCTGGGCATATCTCTGGCAGTAACTTTTGCTCTGTACAGCCTGGTACGCAAGGTAATTCAGGTTGAAGCCACACCAGGCCTTTTTCTGGAAACAGTCATTATGGCCCCGTTCGCCATGGGATATCTGATTTTTTTACATCAAAACGGACAAGATAACTTTTTCAGTTCCGAGGCTGGAACCCAGCTTATGCTCATCGGTACCGGGTTAATCACCTCAATCCCGATGCTGCTCTTCACTTATGCCGCGAGGCACATGAAACTGAGCACCCTGGGCTTTACCCAATATATTTCGCCCACCATCACCTTTTTTATCGGCGCCTATGTGCTCGGGGAACCGATCACTCCAGCCAATGCCGTGACCTTTGTGTGCATATGGATTGCCTTGGGCATTTACTCCTGGTGCGGATGGATGACCATGAAAGCGCGGCGTTAGACAGTATGGTCAGGAGTTTTTTTCGCTCACAGTCTAATCATCAACGTCGGCGTCGCGCTCCCCATCCTCGCCCATACGCTCAAGTCTGGCAGCGATCTGTTTTCGCTCACGAGTACCTACCGGCTTCAGGCTCTCAAACAATTCGCCGCGTTCCTGTTTACGGCAGAAAATAAGAAACCCGGTGTGAGCAATCATACGGTCGTCCGGCCTGAGCCGTCCGGCATTGGTCTTCCAGCGCCGCAGCAAAAGCTCGCTGATTTCAATATCGTCGAAAGGCCCGCGCTCCAAGGCCAGCAAAAGCTCGTCGGTCTGATTGACCGTAGGCAGAAGAAAGCCGAAGGTGGCCCCCGGTCTGACCGCGGCCAGAGCGTGGTCGAGATATTCCCAGGGGGTGCGCACGTCAAGGAACAGAGCGTCAGCTCCGTTTATGGTAAAGCCCTCGGCTATGTCGCGGTGCACAAGCTCCACGTTTTCGCCCACTCCGGCCCAAGTCAGATTGCGGCGGGCCAGACGGTGAAATTCCTCTCTGGCCTCGTAGCTGACTATTTTGCCGTTCGGACCGCTGAACCAGGAAAGCGCCGTTGTCAGCGCGCCAGAGCCGGAACCAGCCTCTATAATGGTGCGGCCATGCCCGGCTCCCAGACGCAAGCAGATGTATGCTATATCTTTGGGGTAGATAATCTGGGTTTGCCGTTTCACTCCCTTGAGCAGATCGTGCAGCGTGGGCTCGTGTATGCGCAGGGGATGCCCCAGGCTGGTGAGCACTTCGTCGCCGTAATTTTTTTCGGCCACGTCAGCCATGCGCAGCACGCCCTCGCCGGAATGCCAATCTTTGCCTTCTTCCACGCGCAAAATGCGCCTTCTGCCTTTGGGCGACATCAGAACTATCAAAGAATTATAAGGAGGCATCATTATTACCTGTTATTTATAAGAATGTCTCTGGCCATGGCTACGTCCGCGCGAATACGCGCCTGTAGGGCTTCGAGGCTGGAAAAACGCTCTTCATCGCGCAAACGGGCCACGAACGATATTTCCAGCTCGCGGCCGTAGAGGTCGCCGGAAAAATCGAGCAAATGCGTTTCCACAAGCAATTTCTTACCGTCAAGGGTGGGTCTTATGCCTACATTAGTCACCGCTGGAATAACATTCTCGTCCACGCGGGCCAGAGTGGCATAGATGCCGTTGCGCGGCAGAATAACCTCGCCAGGAACCATATTGGCGGTGGGAAAGCCCAGCTTGCGGCCTACCTGCTCGCCCGGCTCCACTTCTCCACGTACCGAATGAGAGCGTTCCAGAAGTTCACCGGCCGCAAAAACATCCCCGGCGCGGATCAGGTCGCGGATGCGAGTGGAGCTGACCACGGCGTCATTAACTATTTGCGCCGGGATCTGATCCACGGTAAAGCCGTATTTACGGCCCAGAGCGCAAAGTACTTCAAAGTTGCCGGATCGGCCCTTGCCAAGAGAAAAATCATAACCCACAACCAGCTTGCGCACTTTCAGCGGCAACATGAAATTGCGTGTGAATTCCTCGGGATTCAGGGCGGCAGTTTCCGTGGTGAAATCCAGCTCGAAAATTAGATCCGCCTCTGTCTGCATCAGCAGTTCGGCGCGTTTAGCCCGTCCGGTAAGCAGCGGCGGGCTGTATGCCGGGGCCAGGACCTTGATGGGATGCGGCCAGAAAGTCATGACCAGACAGGGCAGATTGAGGTGCCCGGCCTGAAGCGCGGCTTGGGCGATCAAATGACGATGGCCCACATGCACGCCGTCGAAGTTGCCTATGGTCAGGCACAGACCGTTTTGTACGCGTTCCAGAACCTCGGCAAGGGAATGAACCAGCCGAGGTTCTGGTTTACCGCCATCTGTCGCGTCCGGGGAATATAGGGTCACTGCTCTTCCCCGGAGCTTTTACGGCGACCTCCGCTTCGGCCGCGCCGTCTTGAGTTCGCACCCCCGCCGGATTCTCCGTTCTTGTCAGCCGCGCCACGCCCGGACGTGCTACTCCGCTCTTCCCCGCGTTCTTCGGCTGCGCCGCGCCCGCGAGTTTCTCCGCGTCTGCGGCTTTCGGACCGCCCGCCTGAACCATGTTTGGAACGCCGCCCGGAGGACTTGGCCGAGTGCTCGCTTACGCGGCTTTTTCGACTCGAATAATCGGGCTGTTCAGGCACATTATGGAGAGTCTTCTGATAGAATTCATCAAGAAGCATGGACAGCAAAGGAACCTGATCTTCCTCGGCCACCAGAGAAGATACGAAACTGTTGAAACGCTTGGTCCTTTCTGTCTCAAAGCTGGTAAGGCCGCGAAATCTGGCTTCGAGCAACGCTGTTGCGCGCTCGGCCACCACTTTGGACACGTCTTCGTCCGAAGGCGTGGCTCGGTGGACAAGTTCTATTTTATAAAAACGGGCAATGCGTTCCAACTCCATTTTCTGCATTACATCCACCAGGGAAATCACGGTGCCGGCAGCTCCGGCCCGGCCGGTGCGCCCGGCACGGTGTATGTATGACTCGCGGTCTTCCGGGGTTTCGTAGAGAATCACATGGGACAATTCGGGAATGTCAATGCCCCTGGCCGCCACATCGGTAGCCACCAGAAAGCGGGTGAGCCCGTCACGCACCCGTTGCAGCACTTCTTCACGCCGCGCCTGGGAAAGATCAGCCGAAAGCTCGTCGACATTATAGCCGAAGCCGCGCAGCACAGCGGTTACAAAATGCACATTGGCTTTGGTATTGCAAAAAATCATGGCCGAAGTCGGATTTTCGGTTTCCAGAATGCGCACCAGAGCCCGATCTTTGTCCATAGCCTTGCATTGGCAATAGATATGCTGAACCTCGGCCACATGCACCTGGGAGTGCGACAGCGACAACATTGAAGGGTCGCGCATGAATTCGCTGGCCAGGTTGAGCACATGGGGTGGGAAGGTCGCGGATAAGAGGCAGGCCGACACACTCTTTTTGGGCAGATAACGCTGTATTTCCTTCATATCCGGGTAAAAACCGATGGAAAGCATGCGGTCGGCTTCGTCAAAAACCAGCATGCGCAAGGCGTCCAGGCTCAGGGTACGCCGCAGAAGATGGTCGAGCACGCGACCGGGCGTCCCCACAATAACCTGCGCGCCGCCGCGCAAGGCTTCCATTTGTTTGCCGTAGCCCACACCGCCGTATAGAGCGGCCACCTTAAGGCCGCCATTACCGAAAAGAAGCTGGGCTTCCCTTTCAATTTGCAGGGCCAGCTCGCGTGTGGGGGCCAGAATCAGGGCTTGAGGAGCTGATTTTTCCGGCTGTAAAATGGGAATGAGCGGCAAAAGATAGGTTCCGGTTTTGCCGCTGCCGGTGCGCGACTGTATCATAAGATCGCGCTTTTTAATCAAATAGGGCAAGGCCATGGCCTGCACCGGCATAAGTCCTTTCCATCCGGCCCGGGCGCAGGCCTCGCGCATGGGGTCGGTCAGGTCTTCAAGGGTAATCTTGACCAGAGCGTCAGCCGGTTCGGCTACGCTGATCACTTCTTGCTGGTCTACTTTGTCGGGTCTAAGCGACGGGATAGCTTCATCACGGGCCGCTTCATCAATATTTTCATTTCGGGGTTCGGTCATTTATAGCCTGTCATGTATAACATTTTTAAATTATTTAGTAAAATTGAACAAAACAGTATAGCATACAAGTATATGCTCCCGCAATCATATGCTATATATAAAAAATACATATCAGGGCCGGCGCATGGAATACGCCGGCCCCTACACGGTTGCGGGTCTTCGCCCGGATCTACTGGAACATTTTGCTTTTGAAATTATCCATACAGCCCTAACAACGCACGAGCCGTCAGAGCATTTCGCTCATTTCATTCGCAAAACGCTCTAATAAATACCTATATTAACCTGCCCCTCAGGCAAGGTCTCTCCCGCGAAGTTAGTAGTTATGCCGTTGGATTTACCTGCTCCCAGCAAGGGCGAGCCGGGACCGGGGCGGAAAGATATTTCCCCACGAACCGGGCCTTTGTCTTCCGGGCAACGGAATGCGCCATCACCCAAAGGCTCACACTCCGCCTTGATTTCTTTCGCCATATCCGCAAGGCCGGCGGTTGCCAGCAGAGGGTCGTCAGATGCGACATCAAACAGCCCCAACCAGTCTTCGATGGCGAATTCATTCACGCCGTGGGAGTACAGCCCCATAACCGAACCGTGGTATTTCAAAAAGTCGAAATACAACCGGAACATTTCTTCCAAGCTTTCCGTGGGCATGGTGGATGTAATATTTTTCAGGGAAATGCTGTTGACATAATGCAAGTTCACCCTTTCAAGGGCTGAGATGAAGTTTCTCTCCGGACGGCTACGCGATATTGTATAGCCGGTTTCGTCAAGAGCGCTCGCAAGTCCCGGTCCGGTTTCGGCATAGGGGCACACCAATGCGGTGCACTCGCGTTGAACCGCGTTGTATTCCTTGAGTCCGGCTTCAATCACGGAGCGCGATTCGGACAGCATATAGCGCATGTAGGCATTGGTATCCATAACCAGGGTAGGCTCATGAAATTCGAACATAATATCCTGATTTTCCACTGAAGCCAGATATGCAGCCGGAATTTTGCCAAGACTCAAATCCGCCAGTTCTACCCTGAATCCGGATTCTTGCAATTGTTTGGCCAAGTCGCCCAGGCTGGGACGAGGTTCCTTTTGCAGCGGCAAGGAAAATTGCTCCTTTCCTTCAACAATAACTACAAAATTTTTGTCATCATCTATAGTCAGCGTTGCGGAGGCAACTCCGGGGGCATACCAGGCCAGCTTGAGCGCGTCTTCGGCCACCATACTGGAATGGGCGGCCCCGTGCGAAGCCAATTCAAATCCCTTGTTAGCCTTGGGAATGATCATTTCCCAAAACTTGCGGTTCAGGGCGTCGGTATTCAGAGATAATGTTATTTTAAGCCCCATCTTTTCAGCATAGTCCACCAGCTTGCTCCACATTGGTGCGTTGGCGGTATCGTCTATGCAAAAATTAAGCAGCACCCGTCGCCCTTTTTCAAAGCGGGGCGAGGCCGTTTTGCAGTCGACGGCGTCAATTTCGGCCTGCTCATGAAGCGCCTTGGCGCGCCAGGAGAGATAGTCTCCGGGAGCCGGAGCATACAGACAATTTTCCAACTTTATCTTCGGGGCGGACTCTCTCTGCAAAAACAGCTTGGGCGACGCCCCAAGATAAAACACACTGTTGACCATAGAAATGGTCGAACGTACATCTTCGTGGCGCATCAAGATGAACTGGTAATTGACAAACATGCAGTTGATGAAATCGAGATTTTGCTCGCCGCGCGCAAGCACGGCTCCGCCTTCCATGTCTTTGAACAGACAATATGCGAAGGTGGCCGGGCCTGCGGCCGGCCCCTTGGTCACGTTTATATTTATGCCCGCTGCCGGACCGGGGTGGCCGGAAAAGGAACAGGCCTTGAAAAACGGTTTACCTCCATAAATATTGAGCGTGGCAAACAGCCCGCGCATGTCAAAAAGACAATGCTCAAAGCGTCCGGTAAAGCCATAAAGCTCCGCCGTCGCTCCATTTTTGGCGTAAAAGCCCACTCCTCTCCAAAGGGAATTTTTATTGTCCACAAGCAGGGGGGCAGAACTTTTTTCCAGGGCCACAACCTTGACCAGAGGTTCGTTTGCTTCGGAAAACTCACCCGTAAATTTGAGGCCGGGCTTGTCAACCCGAATGTGTTCGCGGTATTCACCGGGGGCAATGGCTATAGTGTCTCCTCGGCCGGCTATTTTAAGGGCCGCATTTATGGAAGGCAGCGGCCTGTCAGCGGACAGACCGTTACCATCACTAAACCCGGCTTCCACATAAATGGTGCGCGGCTCAACTGAAACCGCCGTTTTTTTTGCCGCTGCCCAGCCCAAAGAGGGGAATATGGCCAAAACTACGGCCAGCAACGCAAAGACCAAGGCCGTGCGGCATTTGCAATCGGCCTTCATCATGGAATACTCTCCGCCATTACTTGTAGCGATTCTCTGGTATTGCCGCCCAATCGCCAGATGGAAATTTCGCCAAAGCCGTATTTCCGGGCCGATTTGGCCCAGGCGGCAATGGTTTTGCCGTCGGCATGCCATATTTCACATTTGGCTCCGGTTATATCTTTGGACGGCAAAGGACTGCCGGATGCTTTGTCTGTGGTGGAAAAACGCAGGCAGTCGCTGTCCGGATCGCGCACCGGTTCAGTTTTTCCGCCCTTGGCCCAGGCTGCGGCCTTACTTTCGGTGAGCCCAACTACCTTGCCCGGCAGCCAGGCAAAGCCGCCGGTGGCCAAGGCCAGGCCGGGCATTTGCGGCATATTGGCGCACCATCCGGCCAGCTTGCGCAGAAATTCCTTGTTCGCCTTGGGGCCGGGGCCGCTGTGCGTGCCGTAGAGATTGTAGCCCATCAGCACATATTCCGGTCCGGAAGGCAGGGCGGCGGTGAGGTATTTTTGCTTAGGTTCCAGAAGAAAACGCATCTTTTTGCCCATACCGGCCAAGCGCTTGCACAAATCGTCGGAAAAAGCCAGCAGCTTGGGCCAGTCGTCCATATCCACCTTTTCATAGTCTATTTCCAGACCGGTAAACGGCCCGGATTTGAGCAGATTAAACAGATCCTCGCGGTGTTTGGCACGACTTTCCTCCGTGGCCATAAGGCGCTTGACCAGAGTAGGATCCTTCTGCACGGACTTGCCCGAGGCATCTATGTAATCGTTCACCACTGAAATATACAGGCCCTGATTCTTCTGAATATAATCCGAAGGTCTTCCGGCCAGAAAAGCCTTCATGGCCGGGGTTAGAAAAGGCTTGTCATCGCTGTTGAAATAGGCGGCAAACAGGATAATATCTTTGAATTTGCCGTATTTTATTTCGCGTAGCCCGCCCTGAAGCTCCCAGTCGGCCACCCAGGCGGCCGAAGCTTGAGCCGGGCGTGGGTACAGGATGACAAAACTGAAAATCATAAGACAAATTGATAGTATATTTCTAGTTATTATCTTCATTTTATTCATCAAATACTCCTTTAACATTTACTGTAACCCCCAAAGGCGAGCTTTCGCACTTCCGAAGCCTGAAAATTCGGGTAAGTTTGCTCTCCGGCAAGGCGGAAAGTTTTTTTGCGGAATGAGCGTACTCTTACGGTACTCGATTGGAGCAAAAAAGCTTTCCAACGCCTACGGAGGGCAAAATCGCCCGAATTTCAGTTAAAATATATAGCTGATGCCAAGGGTATACTGGTCAAGGGTATAGTCAGGCAACTCCAGACGCTGATACCCGCCCTGAAGGCTCAAATCCTCATTGTAATTCCAGTTGAACCCGCCATTATAACGCAACACTTGCTGCCAATCCTTATTTTTGGATTTGGCCATGCCGTAACCGAGCATTCCCCTTAAGGAAAAGTTCTTGAACAATTCATATTCGCCGGAAACCACAGCCATGTGGTTTATATATTCCTGCGGAGCGTAATATTCCGGCGGGTTACGATCACTGTCGGCCATGCCGAAAAGATAGCCCACCCTTAAATGCGGTTTGTCCCACACTATATAGCGCGGACTCAGGGTCAACCCCCTGGTAGTATTACCGTCGGTGCGGTTTATGCCGTAAATTTCGCCTTCAAGCACGCCCCAGTTGAGGATACGCATGTCAGTGTTAAGGGCCAGGCGGTCAGCGTAAATGCCTTTTTCAATGCTTTCTCTGGTTTCAATGCTTTCACGGCTGTAAACCAAATTGTATGTACCATTTATCTTGAGAAAATCCGTGGCGTAAACTCCGCGCCACGCGGCCCGCCATTCAGCAAAGCCGTCGCTGCCGTCACTCGGCTGCACACCCCTTACCATCAAGTCGATCCAATGCTGTTTGAAAGGGTAATAGCGCAGTCCCACGCCCCCGGCCTGACCGTTGACATATTTGCCGTCATGACCCCAAGTAACGTCGGAAACAAAGGCCGAAAGAGACAAATCTTCATGCACGTGGCCGGAAAAAGTCAGGGTATATTCCGAATATTCGCGTTCGGCGTCGTCATTCCACCAGCGGGGCACAAAGGATATTCTGGGCCGCAGCATCCGTTCGGCCCGTTCGGTCTGAATTTCGGTGCGCAACGCTTCGGGGTCAAGCGCTCTGGCCGCTCTGGCGAGCTTGTTGGCGTAGGACGCGTCGCCGTCGTAGATGGCGTTGTTAGCCCGATAATAGGCCAAATCTTTGGCCGAAAGCCCAAAATGTGAAGCGCGTTCAAAAAGCCGCTCGGCCCTTGGCATTTGCCCGTGCCAGCTTGCCAGCAGAGCTTCGTCCATTACGGCAAGGCGGCTGGGATGTACTTCGGGCATGGCCGTCAGTGCTTTTTCATCCAGAGGGAAGTATATATTGCGCACCGGCACAAACATGGGGTCGGCGCAGTCCAGATGATAGCCGGTTCCTGTAGGGGCGAAGGACATCGAAAAATGCTCTTTTACCGCCTCACCGTAAGCCTGCCGAATCTCATGCCCGCCGTCAAGCCCCAACTGGCCGTAGTCGCCGCCGGGATACATCCAGGCGTGAAGGTCAAAACCCTGAGCGCGGACCTTGGCCTGTATGGATGAAATCATGCGGGACCAACGATTTCTCATCTGTTCGACGGTTTCAGGCTGCCCGTTGACCAGCCCGCGTTCGGCCCAGAAATTACCCTTGCGCCCTGAGGTAGCTTTCACAATGCTGCGAGGCACGGTATCGGTAAGAATAAATTCCCAGCGCCCGGTGGCGGCCAGGCGACGCAGCTCGGCCACATTCGGCATATTTTCGGGCGTTCCAGGTAAAAAGCTCTCCTCGCTCACAAGCAGGGCGGCCCTGATTTTGCGTCGTTTCAGAATGGCGTCAATGTCGGCCAGCTCGGCCGGGGCGGCGTGGCCCATAATAATCATCATGGGAATTTTTTCGGCTTCATATCTATTCTTGTCCGAGCCGGACCAAGCCAGAATTTCACCGGAAGACACAATATTGTAGCGTTCTTGAAACACTTCCAGATTGTAGTCAATATCTCGCGCGGTATAGGCGTCGTCGCGGGGCAGAGCCGAAATATTGGCAAAGCATACCACAGCCGCCGAGGCATTGGCTCCCCGATCGGCCATTTTTTCAACTATGGGAAAAGAATAGTCAAAGCGCGATATGGCCCCCATATGCACGGTTGATTGCAAGGCGTAGTAGGGATCTTGAGGGAACTCGGCAGCCATGTCTCTCGAAAGATGGGCGGCCTCTTTGAAATTTTCCCGTTGCAGGGCAATGTCCAGGATGCTTTCCAGAGCATTGCGTTGAATGGGGTTGCGCTGCAAGATACCCCCGGCATGCTCTTCAGCCTTGACCAGAGGGGTATCATCGGGCTTGAGTTCGTCAAATTTCTTCGGATCGAGCTGTTGCAATTCCGCCAAACGCTCCGGGCTGATGGAATCTCGATCAAGTTTGCCCTTGTCCAGCTTGATTCGGTCGCGCTTCAGTCTCTGAAGCCTTTCGTTCTCCTGCCGATATTCTTCGCGAAAAGATGAATTATAAATATCATTTACATATGGGGAATCTGGAGAACGATTCAGATATTCACTAGCATATTCCCTGGCCTGGATATTTTTTTGTTCGCGCATGGCCTGCTCAGCCTTCTTGCGCAGCACAGCCAGCACTTCGGGATCGTCCAAATTGTAAGCGGCCAAAACCGCCGCCGCTTCCTCGTAGCGATCCTGGGCCCGCAGCGTGCGCACCAGGCCCAGAACCGCCGGGCGATGCCCGGGATTTGTCTTGAGCATGGCCCGGAACATTTTTTCGGCGGTTTTGTAATAGCCCAGATCCAAATTGCATTGGGCAAGATACATGCGCGCTTCAGGCAGACTGGAGTATTTTTCAAAATGCGCCCTTAGCGCACGCGCCTTGGCGTAATTGGGCATGGCCATGTACAGGTGGAAAAGCTCAAAGCAGGCGCTGAAATTTTTCGGTTCCATGCGCAGATAAGCCGCGAAATGAGCGGCGGCTTCTTCGTTTTTGCCGTCCAACATATTTATGCGACCAAGAATATATTCTTTTTTCAGAGAATCACCGGCAAGTCCGGCTTGTAGATAGCGATTTGAGGCTTCGTCATTGCCCTGCATTTTTTCTACCAGAGCCATGCCCAAATTGGCTTCGGGCAGATTGGGGTTCATATCCAGGGCCGCCCGCCACAAAGGAATGGCAGTGTCCGTTTCGCCTCTGGCTGCGAGGACAAAGGCGGCGTCGGAAAACATCACCGCGCCTTCGGCCGGAGGAATGGCCTTGAGTTGCCTGCTGGACAAAACAGAGGCAAAAAGATTGCTGCGCCCCTGACGGAAAAGTTCGCTCACATAGTCTTTGAGCAACTTGAGGTAATAACCGCGATCCAGAGTCAGGGCGGACAGGCCGTGCTGTTGATCCGGAATCATCACAGTCTGGGTTCCGGACGGAGGATCAAGGGCCAGCAATTTCTTCGCCGAAGGCTCAATTGACTGCTCCGAACCATTTTTCAGACTGCCATAAGCCAAACCAAGGGCCCTCCATACCTCAAGCTGGCCTCCCTGCGCGGGAATGGTAGCCAACAGCGGTTCAACGGCAAACCATTGCTCGTTGCGCATCAGCATTAGGCCCAGAGACAGCGGAGACAGCTCGGGAAATTGCTTGCGAAAAATTTCCAGGGCCTGGGGAATCATGTTTTGTTGAACCAGAAGGGAGCTCATATTGGCTCCGGATGTTCTGTTGCGCTCGGGGTCGGCGTAAATGGAATCGCGCCAGTAGATGAAGGCTTCGCCATATCTGCCCTGATTCCACAATTCCCACCCCGTGGTCCGCAGCATATTGGTCTGCCGCTCCAGCGGAGAAGCCGGGCCGGACATACCCAAATCGTCCATAATGAGGCGTACCCCGGCCTGCTCATGTACCGAAGTTATCTGTTCCGCATTTTTGAAAATGTTTTCTTTGGCCGCGTAAACCGCCGTAGTATTGCCCTTGCGCGAGGCTGAAAGATACTTGCCGTAATACAGCGCCAAAAATTGCCTGCTGGTCTCCATGCTGGACGCCAATTGGTCAAGTTGCGCCGTTTTTCCGGACATATCCAGATAAAAATAATATTGCCCTAACAAATATGGATCATGAGGAACAACTTCCAGGGCTTCGCGCAACACAGCCAGGGCTTCCGCACCGTGGCCGGAAGCTTGATAGCTTCCGGCTGCCTTTACCGCCCACACCGCCGGCTCGGACGATCCGCGCCATTGTCCGGCATAGACTTCAGCAGCTCTGGCCGGCATTTTCAAATCCATGAAAATACGCGCTCTGGAAGCCATGGCTTTTTCCCGGTTATAGCCGAGAGCAATGGCTTTTTTATACAGCTCTTCGGCTTCGGCTATTTTACTTTTCTTTTGCAGATCTTCGGCGGTCAGGAGGCATAGGGAGGCCAGCAGCAAATTTCGTCCGCCTTGCGACCTTTCAAGAGAAGCAGCAAGCATGGACGCGGCCTGCTCGGGCTTTTTGGCCATATAGGCCGCGAGAATGCGCCTATCGTTGCCCTCGAGAGCGCCAGATTCCTCAAGAGCTCTAAATATCTGCTGAAAAGCACTCCCGGGCCTGGAATAATTTCTGGTAAGCTCATAAACCAGCGCGGGCATTATGCGCGGATCGACTCTTCTGAAGTGGGCCACAAGCATGGAGTGCATCTTTGCCGGATCGCGTTCGTACAGGGCCGTAATGTTTTCCACGGCCAAGGTGCCAAGCTCCACATTGTCAGGCATGGCTACAATAGCCAGAGCAATGACGCGTTCGGCTTCGTCATGCCTTTTGAGTCTGGTGAGCACCAGAGCCCTCTGCCACAAGAACGGCAAATAAGCGGGATCTATTTTAACACCCTCGTCGATGGCCTCCAGGGCTTCGGCGTACATTTTCCGTTTTATGGCGTATTGGGCGCGATTATAATAAAGGGCCACCGACGGCCTTTCCTGAGCCTGTTCCTGGCGCTGCGCCCGCGCCGCGGCCTCATGGCGAGGCTTTTTGGCTGCCTGGCTGGAAGTTGTGGGAACGGAAAACGTAAAGGCAACCAAGGCGGCGATAATTGTTTTGAAAACACGCATTATTTGCTCCCGCCGGTATAAAGGCTTGACCGGCCGTTGTCGGCGTCGGGTATGACATAGAGAAAGCGGTTGCGGTTATGGCGGTGCGCCAGAGCAATCCAATTTTGCCTGGAAATGTCTTCTTCAACGAAGTCCAACAGATAGTAGTCAGCATCAAGAGTATACCCGGAAGCGGCCAAAGCAATGGCCGCCTCACGCGAGAAGCGCACAACAGCGTAATAATCGCTCTCATTGATGCTTTTTATAGTATTTTCCACATCTTCCCAATTGGCGTCGGGGTGCGGCCGTATGGCTACCCCACCCCACAGCCTGGCACTTTGCGCGGCCTCAAAGGGCGGAATAATCAGGTCAGCGGGGTCGAAAGCAAGGCTGCCGTCCGGCAGGGCGGCAACAGACATATTGCCTTCGCCGCCGGTTTGCAAAAGTTTGCGGGCAAGATTATCGCGCCCGGCCCGATCTTTCACTTCCGACAGCGGCAGAATCCTCGTTGTTATTGCCCCGCGCCAGGATTCCGCCGGAGGCATAATCACGCCATGTTCCTCATTTTGCCATACTGTAGGCAAAAATTCCGCAGACAAGCGCCCGAAGTAGGCCTGATACCCTGGCAGGGGTGAAGCGCCCAAGGCAACAGCGCCTTGATGTACCAATTCCGACACCGGCATGAGCCCAGGTTCAAGCGTACTGCCGTTGAGATCTATCTTCAGCCTGCTGCCCTTGAGCTGAATATTGAAATTCCAGGGTGCGCGCCCCGGCAGAACGGAATCGTGAACGACTATAAGACCCAGGCCAGGCAGGCGCTCATGCACAAGCAGCCTGTTGGCGCGCAGGGTCAGACGCAGATAGGACTCGCGCGAGGCGTAGCGCAGGTAGATATAACGTTCTCCCTGGTCCCTTTCTTTGAAGGTGACGGACAGGTTTACATTGTCCCACAGCGAGCTGCCACGCAAAATGGCCGGATCCACAAACCCCTCTTCGGGCACAAGCACCAGTTCGTCGTCGTCAATCTCCACCAGAGTGCGGAAAGTGCTCCAGTCTTCGGCCGCATCCAGCGAGGAAATGTCAAAACGCTCGCGGTGGAAGTTCCATTTTTCCATGGCGGCCAACAGCTCCTGGGCCTCCCAATGAGGTTTTACCTGCATTCGACTGAGCTGAAAAACGCTGTCAATCGAGGAATTGAAAGCCGGGCCTTCTCTAGTAAAAGCCGTTTTAAAATATTTTTCCATCAGGCTCTTGTTGGCTGCCTCCAGTTCCGGGGGCATATATGCGCCAAAGGAGTTGGCAGGCACGAGAATAAAGGCCAGCGGAGGCGTGGCCATTGCCGACTCGAGCGGTTCAAAAGATTTTTTGTAATAGTCGGCAAGGCGCTCAAAAGCCTGTTCGTCGTTTTCCAGCCTTTTTCCGTCCGCGTCGCGCAAGAAATCGGAAATAAAATAGCCCGGCTCTACCCCCGGCATGTTTTCATTTATGCGCAAAAGCCTCACGCCCTGGCTGCCCACGTCCCAAAAATGGCTTCTTTCTATGGAAGCCACATTGGAATAGGTGACGAAAAAGTTATTCCAACTGGTCAGAGTGCTGGTATAGGTAAAAAGTGTGGCATGGGCGCCGGCCGGGCCAATGATGTTCTGCCCGAAGATCACGTTGTCCTTGCGCCCTCCTTCCAGCATCAGATATATGGCTTTTTCCGGCAGCGGGCTGCCCTTGACATAAAAATTAATTATGTCTTCGGTATTGATCCAGTTGTATCCGGCCGCTTTAAGCGCCGCGAGATGTCGGGAAAACTGATCGCGCGAGTTCTGGCCCGGCCGCTCGTCTCGGGTAAGCGAGCCATAGGATATGGCGGTAAAGCCATTGCGCTGCGTCCAGTTCTCGCGATCGAAAACCGGCGGATCACCTCGCTCTATGAATTGCCAAGCCACCAGCACGGCTGCGGCAATGAGAATGACAATCTGCAAAATGGTGCGGAGCACCTTGTAAGTGTCTTTAGATAATAGGGCCATGGCGTTGACTTACAATACATCCCGTGAGCTTTTGTCGAATTTTTGGGCCTCGGTCGGGGCGTGGGCCACGGCCATGTCTCCTTCCTGCCAGTCAGGGGGCATTTCAAGCTGATCCTGCACATAACGCCGTTTTTCCTGCGCAGCCACGTCGGCCGAGGTGTTTCTGGTGCCCCATTCCGACTTCCAGAAGGTGAACACGGCAACCGGCAACTGCCACAGAAGCACCCCCAGATAGAAGCCGCAGAACATTATGCCGTAGGGCCACAGGTTGCTGCGCTTGTAAAGCATATAAGACGCGCTCATGAGCATGCTCATCATCAGAATGCCAATAAGATACTGATAGGGAAAAACCCCCTGGATCAGAGGCACCAGAAACATGGTGCGTATGACCACAACCGGAGCCAGCAACGGCAAAATGAAGGACAAGTAAAAAGATATGGACATGAACGGTTCCTTTTTCCACATAAAGGAACCGGCGCGCAGGGTTTCCCTGAGCCAGGAACGCTTCCAGCGCATCTGCTGCTTGATGAAGGTTTTCATACTGGAAGGAACGATGGTGGAGCATACGGCCGCATCCTGGTAGCCGGTGCGCATACCGGACAGAATGAAGTTGGTCATGCTGCGATCGTCACCAAAAGTGGCCGGATAACCGAAGAAAGTCTGGTTGAGCCAAGGGTCGAGATATTTCATGACCAGTTCTTTGCGGTAGCAAGCCAACGGGCCGGAAAGGCAGGTTACCGCGTCAAACACCGATTCCGCGGCTTTTATGAACCTGAAGGCCACATAATAGCGCACCGCCTGCATTTTGGTCAGGGCGTTGGTCCATTTGTTCTGCACTTCGGTGCGCCCCGACACCGCCCCCATCTTGGGGTCGCGGAAAGGTTGAACCAATTCACGCACGGCATTGGGCTCCAGAAAACTGTCCGAGTCCACAAAAATCAGCAAATCGTGTTTGGACCGCAACGCCCCGGCAGCCATTGCATGGCGTTTGCCCATATTGCGCGGCTGCTCAAAATACTTCACACGATCGCCGGTTATTTCTTTTTGCAGCTTTTCAATTATTTCAACAACTTTTTCCATTGATTTATCGCTGCTTCCGTCGTCAATCAGGATAACCTCCAGCTTATCCTGGGGATAATCCTGGTTGACCGCATCTCGAATGGTTTTTTGGATCCACTCTTCTTCGTTGAAACACGGAATGATAATGGTCACTCCCGGCGTGAAATCGGGGTCCACCGGCACATTTCGGTAAAAAAAAGCGAAGACGAAACGGCTGACCAGAAAAACCGAGGCGGTAATGCCGTAAAGAAAAATGGGCACGTCGAACATGAAGTAAAAGACGCTTTCCTGGCGCATGTATAGAATGCCCATTACGGACAAAATCAGGAAGCCCGTGGACATAACCAGCAATCTGAGCCAGCGCCGCGCCCGCAAGTAGTCGTCGAGGTGGCGGCTGAAGTTCATGGCCACACGCACAAGGCCCGTCTCACGGTCGGTGTTCACCCGCACCACTTCGGCCTCAATTTTTACCCGTGACTCATACCCCTCGGGCAACGTTCCGGGCGGCACGACAAAACGCAAAATGAACTTGTCGCCGACTTCGGGTTTTTCTTCGCCCTCGGGCCAGTGCAAAAGAACGCCAGAAGGAGAAAGGTCTTCGCTGATGCAGTGCAGTGAGAGTATTTCTTCCGACAGGTCATTTACCGACACCTGGAGCGAGCTGGTATAACGCTGATTTCCTCCGCGGCGGGATTGTCCGCGATCGGGTATATTTGGAGCCAGGCGACGGTCCGATTTTGGCTGTGGATAAATTTCTTCTATATTTTGAGTCATGGCTGGATATTATATAACTTTAATTTATATGGTGTATAACGTAATAATACAACGCGATACGTACCGCAAAATTATAATGCTTAAAAACACATAGATAGATAGAATATCTGTAACTTCGCGCCGCTTAATTACTAAGCTTTAACACAGAAAAAAGTATTATAAAATAAGAAATAATATTTATAATACTATAATCAATTTATTTCAATAGTTATATATACATATATTCCATAATTTGCTATAGGAACCGTTTTTTAGCGCACTTGTTTTACCCGAGCCCGGCAATAGCGCTCCGGCATACACGCCAAAGTAACTTGCCCTCTACGAGCTTAGGAGTGTTTCCGCTCCGAACAGGGCATTGACTTTGCAGCCCAAGGCGGATAAATAAAAAAATTTGCCATAACATATCATTGATGAACCCTGCTTTAAAAAGCTCAGTACTTGTTGAACGCGGGGGTCGCGGGGTACAACATGTTTGAAAGCCTCTCGGACAGACTTTCCGGAGTTTTTCGCAAATTCGCCGGGCGCGGCCAGCTCACGGATGAAAATATTCAGGAGGGCCTGCGTGAAGTGCGCCTGGCTCTTCTTGAAGCCGACGTCAACTTCAAAGTTGTCAAGGAATTTGTAGAGCGGGTACGCGAAAAATGCCTGGGCCAGGAGGTTCTCAAAGGCGTCAGCCCGGCCCAACAGGTGGTTCGGGTGGTGCACGACGAACTTGTGGCGCTGCTTGGAGGCGAAACCGCCGGACTTGACCTGCGCGGCCGCCAACCGGCTGTAATAATGATGGTGGGTCTGCAAGGTTCGGGCAAAACCACTTCGGCCGGCAAAATAGCCAACAGACTGCGCAAACAAAAAATGCGCCCTTATTTTGCCCCGGCCGACGTTTATCGGCCCGCCGCCATTGATCAGCTCAAATCACTGGCCCGACAGCTAGATCTGCCCTGCTTCAACTCGACCACAGACATGAACCCGGTGGACATCTGCCGCCAGGCAGTGGAAGCCGCCGCGGCCGAACAGGCCACAGTGGTCATTCTGGACACCGCCGGTCGCCTGCATGTGGACGAAGCGCTTATGCAGGAGCTTGAGGCCATCAAAGCTACGGTGAACCCGCAGGAAATTCTTTTTGTGGCCGACGCCATGACCGGTCAGGACGCGGTAACCGTGGCCGAAGCCTTTAACGCGCGTCTGGGCATTACCGGTGTTGTGCTCACCAAGATGGACGGCGACGCCAGGGGCGGGGCAGCCCTTTCAATTAAGTCGGTAACCGGCGCGTCGGTAAAATTTGTGGGCATGGGTGAAAAGCTCTCAGAACTGGAGGACTTCCACCCCGAGCGTGTTGCCGGACGCATTCTGGGCATGGGCGACGTGCTCACGCTCATTGAGAAGGCCCAGGGCACCATTGAGGCCGAGGAAGCGGAAGAACTGGCCCGCAAGATGCAAAAAGCCAAGTTCGATCTGGAAGATTTCCGCACCCAGATGCGTCGCGTAAAGCAAATGGGCTCTCTGGAATCGTTGCTCAAGCTCATTCCCGGCATGGGGGCTCTGCGCGAAAAAATGGCCGGAGCCACTCTTCCGGAAAAAGAAATGACCCGCACTGAGGCCATAATCAACTCCATGACCATGAAGGAACGGCGCAACCCAGACATACTCAACGGCAGCCGCAGAGCACGCATAGCACGCGGGGCCGGGGTGACCGTGCAGCAGGTAAATCAATTGCTGCGCCAGTTCGAGCAAATGCGCCAGATGATGAAAGGCATGATGGACGGTAAAATGCCCGGAGGGGGCCGCGCCCCCAAAATGCCCAGAGGCATGGGCGGCGGAGGAATGGGCGGCCTCGGCGGCATGGGTGGTGGCCTTGGTGGCCTGGGAGGACTTGGCGGCGGCATGGACGCCTTGCCCGAAGGCGGCCCCAAAAAACCGTCATCCAGTGGCTCAGGATCGGCCGCCAGAAAGAAAAAAAAGAAGCTCGAAAAACAGCAAAACAAGAAAAAAAAGAAATAGGGAAATGTTCCAAATAACGGCATTACAGTTATAAATATTTGGAATGAAAGTGGTAAAAAGCCTCTTGCCCTTATTCTAATACCTGATAAACTTTTAAAACATACTAATGGAGATTAAAAATATGGCTGTTAAAGTGAAGTTGTCCCGGATGGGCAGTAAGAAAAATCCCTTTTACCGGGTGGTGGTGGCCGACAGCGAATGCAGACGCGACGGGCGCCCGTTGGAATATGTCGGCTTTTACAATCCCATGCGTGATCCGGCCGAAGTGAAGCTGGACGCGGAAAAGATTAAAAAATGGCTGTCACTTGGCGCCACTCCCACCGACACGGTGAGCGCCTTGCTGAAGAAACACCTGGCCTGACGGGAATAAGGGGCGCCCGCCAAGGCAGGAAGCTGGCAGAGCCCC
This sequence comes from Desulfovibrionaceae bacterium, assembly GCA_031553655.1. Lineage (GTDB taxonomy): Bacteria > Desulfobacterota > Desulfovibrionia > Desulfovibrionales > Desulfovibrionaceae > JAVBLG01. The sequence continues at coordinate 30,006 of JAVBLG010000095.1, forward strand.
TTTACTGTCACACAAGCTAAGGTGGTTACTATGTTGAAAGATCTCATAGAATTCGTCGCAAAATCACTGGTGGATAAGCCCGAGGAAGTTCTGGTGACTGAAGTGGAAGGCGAACAGACTTGCGTTTTGGAGCTTAAGGTAGCCAAAGAAGATATAGGAAAGGTTATCGGCAAGCAGGGACGCACCGCCAGAGCCATGCGCACTATTCTGGGCGCGGCATCCACCAAAGCAAAAAAACGGGCTGTACTGGAAATTCTGGAGTAATCAGCCCGTTTATGCTTGAAAGTGATTTGGTTCATCTTGGAACACTGGCGCGAGCGCACGGCCTGAAGGGTGAAGTGGGGGTTTATTGGCATGCCGAAACCCTTGATCCTCTGCAAGGTGTGATCTATCTGCGCAATGGTGATGGTAAACCCTTTCCCGCGCGTGTAACGGGTGTGCGAATGCACAAAGGGTATCCTTTGATCGCCATCCGAGGAATTGAAGATCGCACTGCGGCCGAGGCCCTGCGCGGACACAAGGTACTTATACCGCGTTCGTCCCTTCCCGAACCCGACGAAGGCGAATTCTACATTGTGGATATTGAAGGATGCTCCGTCTACCTCGCCGGAGAAGACGCCATAAATAAAAGGCGTTTCGGCGTGGTAGGCGGAGTTGACTTTTCCTCCGGGCAGGAAATATGGCAACTGCGCACCGACGACGGGCAAGAGGCGCTGTTTCCCGCTGTGCCAGAGTTTGTGCGTGAGATCAACATAGAAACAAAAACAGTAATCATCGATCCGCCTCCAGGACTTTTTGAAATTTACCTTGGGGGGGACGAACAGTAAAAGCGGAAAAAACATGCACCTACGCAAACGAATTCTGGTCACCGGCGGCGCCGGTTTTCTCGGCTCGCATCTTTGTGAACGGCTTTTGAAAAACGGCGACGAAGTCATCTGCCTGGACAACTTTTTCACCAGTACCAAGCAGAATGTGGAACATCTATTCGACAACAAACGTTTCGAACTTATGCGCCACGACGTCACTTTTCCGCTTTTCATAGAAGTGGATGAAATCTACAACCTGGCCTGCCCGGCCTCGCCCATACATTACCAACACGACCCGGTGCAAACCATCAAAACCTGCGTGCATGGGGCCATTAATATGCTTGGCTTGGCCAAGCGCCTCAAAGCCAAAATATATCAGGCCTCCACTTCCGAGGTGTATGGCGACCCGGACGTACACCCCCAGACCGAAGATTACTGGGGCAATGTAAACCCCATTGGTGAGCGCTCGTGCTACGACGAAGGCAAGCGTTGCGCCGAAGCTTTATTCTTTTCCTATTACCGCCAGAACAATCTGGCCATCAAGGTTGGCCGCATTTTCAATACCTATGGGCCGCGCATGCACCCCAATGACGGGCGTGTGGTCTCTAACTTCATTGTCCAGGCCCTGGCCGGAAAGCCTCTGACCATATACGGCGACGGCAGCCAGACCCGTTCATTCTGCTATGTGGATGATCTTGTGGACTGCATGATCCGTTTTATGAACAGCCCCACAGAATTCATAGGCCCCATGAATATGGGCAATCCCGGCGAGTTTACCGTAAAGCAGCTGGCCGATCTGGTCATTGAACTCACTGGGTCCAAGTCACAAATCGAGTGTCTGCCGCTGCCAAAGGACGATCCCCGCCAACGCCGGCCCGATATTTCCCTGGCCAAAGAAAAATTGGGGTGGGAACCAAAGACAGCCCTGAGGGGAGGGTTGGTGCGTACTATTGATTATTTCCGTAGCATTTCTTAAGGGGCGGCTCTAAAAAACGCCTTTTGCCCCTTGGCTGCGTCAAACAGCATTCCGGAACCGGGGATGGCCCAAAGAGGCCTATCCCCGGTTCCGGAATGCTGTTTTTCTTGCCAAGAACCAAAATTCATTTTTTTTATAGCATTTCGCTCATTTCATTCGCAAAACGCTCTAATCATCAAACTACAAAACACGACAGGTCATTCACGCTCACTGCCCCATCGGCTTCAACTGCAAAAATTTCTTGTCCACTTCTCCCGGCCCTGGCACAAGATAAGTCTCCGGATTAATGGAATACCAGGAGAACCACATGGCATAAACGCCGAAATACTCTTTCATTCCGGCTCCATCCATAGATCCGCGTATGGCCTTGCCTGTGGAGGGATTCCATTGCGTGCGTGTGGCCAAATCCAGTAGCTGCCCATTGCTGTACACGAAAAGCGAAGGCTTTTCCCATATCTGCCGGTCATAAATGCGCACCACGTCCAAAGTGCGGTCATGTACAGCCAACAGCGGATTTGGCCCCAAAAAGAAATTAACAGTGCCGTTTTTCTTCACATAATTAATGTCCACAGCCAAGAGGGCATTATCTATCTCCAGCCCGAGAATCGGATTTTTATGCGGCAGGCGCTTGTCTATGCGTTTTACCGGATAAATCAGCCGGTCATTATAATAATAGCTGTCTTTGCGCAAGTAGCTGCCATAAGGATCACGCGCATAGGCCTTACCGGCATCTTTGGGCACGGCCAACACCGGCGCGTCCGGAAAAAACCGGCTGGCGGCCCGCCAGGTGGTCCAGAACACGGGCAGAGTTACCAGACCTCGCCCACGCAAGGGTCCTTCAAAGGACAGGCCAAAAATTTGCAGCCACAGGCTTCCGGTATTGCGGTCAATCAGGACGTCATTGCCTTCATATAGCTTACCCTGAGAGTCCAGAATAAGATTGGAGCCGCCCATGGTGCTGCGATAGGCTGCCATGGAACCTGTTATGGGGCTGTAAGTAATGACGTAGGCCACATCATCTATGACCTCGTTGACCACCTGATGCCACACCATGATACGCTGAGGGTAAATGCGCGGCCCTTCGGGAAACAGAACCACAAAAACCTGGTCATTATAGTCCGTAGACAAATCCGCCGCTCCCACCCGAACATATTCCGGACGGTACAAGGAGGGAATACTGCCGTAAGCTACCGATGTATCAATGAGATTGGATGCTATATTGTCCAAATCCTGAATGGAGCGCGGCCGCGCCTCGGCGGAAGAAGCGGAAAAGCAAAGCAGCAAAGACGTAAGCGCTAAAAAAAGGGGGAAACGTGTTTTAGAATTGCAATTTGGCATATATTGACCTTTATAGTATTTTACTTTTGAAATTATCTATTACCAAAAAATGAGGAGCTTTGTTCATAAGGCGAAACAAATACGAGCAAAACGGATTTTCCGCGAAAAGGCAAGAAAGGTCCACAAAAAAAATGCCCGCATGCGAAGTACGGGCATTTCCCGGCTTTTGCGCCGCAAATGTAGAAAGTATTAGTTATTCATTTAAATACTCTGAATTACCGGCTGTTTCGCCATTGCGCTCTTCAAGAAGGGCCTGTTGAATAAACCAATCTTCGCGTATGCGCCAGGAAACCGCGGCAGTGAAAGATGGAGATGAGTGACCAACGGAAAGTACCAGGGTTCTGCGGGCATGCTCTTGCAAACGAATGAGCAGAGGAGTGAAATCGGCATCTCCGGAAAGAATTATAAATTCGTCAAAACGTGTGGTATGCGACAAATCATCCATACAGTCCATGACCATATGGATATCGGTGCTGGTTTTGCCCTGATTCGTAAGAGGGGGGCAATCCACCACTCTGAAAGCGGCACGGGTAAAATTATGCCTGAAATCATGATAGCATTGCGGATTAAGATAACACATGCGCTTCAAAATACGTCTGCGCACTCCATCGCCATACAACATACGCAGGGCATGTATTTCCAACCACTTAACCCATCGGTGAGGCATGGTGCCGAAAGCTTTGGCCGCTTCAGAATCCATTTCCAGCAATCTTGTATATATATTATCAAAATCTATATACAAAGCGCTGTATACTTCCTCAAAGCCGGCAAACCGTCCCATATTTTCTCCTAAAAAATAAAAATTCGCTTCCCTGTATCAATAAATTCAAGGCTGCTTTTTGACTAAGGTATAAATACCATTAGTCCAGAGCACAGAACCAAATTCTTGCAGCATAGTCAAGTCTTGTGGCCTGTTGCTTATTATGTATTCGGCATTATATTTTATAGCGCAATTTATATAAGAGGTTGGGGACTCATCAAGGCACATTCTAATATTATCCCATAATTTTAACTGGTTTACAGCTTTGGCGTAGTAAAGCACGCCAGGATCTTTCCTGCAATATATCAAACTGCGCTGGGCATCGTACCTTATAGCTTGCTCTTCGCCCAGCGCTAGAATAGCCGCGCCTGGTTCCGTGAATTTTTTAACCGCCTCAATCATTTGCGCACGGTTTATATTAGAAGCATAAACCGAGGAAAAACGTTCTTTATCTATATTGTTCCAATAGTAAAACAAGCTGTTACGTATTAAATCCTGGCTGCCGCCAATAAAAAAGCCTATACATACAAGAGCAAAAATAATCTTCGCGCCGCGATAATATTTTTGCCCCTTTTTCACAGCAAGCCCCATAAAAGGAGTCGATGCCAGGAAAATAGCGGAAATTGATAAAAAAACCAGAAAACGTAATGTCCGTATCAAATCAAATTCAAAATGATGCCGATTGAGCATCCGCGAAATTTCCTGATCCGCGGTGAACATGACTACACCTATGCACAAGGTGCCTATGGTCCACATGCCAAGCTGCCGCAGCAAAGCCTTTTCGCGCTCGCCGCCGAAGCGTTTTATAATCACTGCGGAAAAAATAGCCAGCGGAAAAACAGGCAAAACAGTATAATGGAGAACAAATTTTGCTATGCCTTTAAAATATTCCGTAAATTCAATATCAAAGCGCACACGTAAAATATGGCGCATAAAAGCGGCATCGTCCGGGCCAAGGCTGACGCCCGGTTTCAGATAATGGGCGGCAAACGGCCCGGCAGCAACAAGAAAACACAGGCCGCAAAAGATCATCCATACAAGATGGCGCGGCCAGGAAGCCCCAGCCGGACGGCATATCAGAAAGCCCAGCCAGAATCCCAGGGCCATTGGCAGAGTGCTTATGGAATGCACATAAATCAAAAGCCCGGTTGCGGCCATAAAAACAGGCCACAGGCGGGGTTTTTGCAAAATGCTCAGGGCCACGCAGGCATAAAAACCGAAAAGGGCGGAAAAGGTCGTGCGCGGTGTATAATCAGGATAGCCCGCCCCCCAATAGGTGCCCCACAAAATCCAGTAGCACTGCCCCATCAAAATGGAAAACACCAGGGCCAGGCCGCGCTTTTGTGTAAGCTTCAAACCAAGTAAATAAAAGCCCAGGTAATGCAGAAAAATATGTATGCCGGTCAGTTTGAGGTAACCCAGCCCATAGTGCCCATCTTCGGTGAAAAAGCGGATCAGGGGCAGATGTATGGTGCTGTAAGTGTCATAGTAGTCGGGATTGCTGTAGGTAAGATCTTTGGCAAAGGCCTGCGGATTATCCTTGGCGGCGGCTAAAACAGCTATCTGCGCCGGGTCCGAAGACAGGCTGGTGCCGTTGAAGGATATGGCGATACGCCCGTGCTGTACTGCCGCGCTCAAAAGGGCCAGCAGCAGAATTCCCATTATCTCAAAACGATACTTATAGAAAAAGCCGTTTTCCATAAAAAAATTTTTCAAGCTATTGTCAAGGATTCTCAAAAAGCTGCCCCACTACCCAAAAGTTTAATGTCGGCCGGACGGACGCTCCGGGGTATAGCCCGGGTTATGGTTGCGGCTTATAATAGCCTCCATATCCAGGCGACGGTGATAGGCCATGACGTCCAGAATCAGGCCAACGCAAAAAAGCAGCACGGCCAGAATTTGTACGGAAGCAGCCAGAATTGCGGTCGGCACCTTGTATATGTAATGGAAGCGAGCGTATTCAAGAATCACCGGAAAGCCTATGGCAAAACCGCACAGTGAAACCAGCATAGCCAGCACACTAAAAAAGGCCAGCGGTTTGTAAAAGCGAATAATATTGAAAATGGCCAGCAGCACACGGAAGCCGTCGCGGAAGGTGTGTAGCTTGGAAAAACTGCCGCAGGGCCTATCCTGATAGCGCACAGGCACTTCCAGGCATCGGAAACGACCCTGAGCGGCAAAAATACTCATTTCCGTCTCAATTTGAAAACCTTCGGCCATAAGAGGATAGCTGCGCACAAAGGATCTACTCATGGCGCGGTATCCGCTCATAATATCCGTAAAATTGGAGGCGCAGACCATATTGACCAGAAATTGCACCAGCTTGTTGCCAAAGTCATGCAGAGGGCGGGTATTTTCGCGCGCATAGTCGCCTTCGGAATGGCGGTCGCCCACCACCACGTCAGCCTGCCCCGAGGCAACAGGATTCACCAGTTCCCATAATTGATCCGCCGGATAGGTGCAGTCGGCGTCGGCCATCACATAAATATCGGCCTCCACTTCGAGAAATGCCCGGCGCACGGCATTACCTTTGCCCTGCCGCCGTTCATTTATTACCGCGCCCGGAGCGCCCAGCTCCATCAATTTTTTCTTGGCCGCTCCTTCAGTATTGTCGCTTGAATTGTTGTTAATTACATAGATGGCGGCCTCGGGCGCGACCGCATGAAAGCTTTCTATGGTCGCCTCTATTGTTGATTCCTCGTTGTAAGCCGGCAAAATAATGGCTATACTCGGCTTCTCGTCAAGGGCCTGCTCGGCGCAAGGGGGCATATGATGTTCGCTGCTCATATTCCTCCTTTAGCCTCAATCAGACTATAAGGCAAGCGGAAGCAAGGCCCGACAGAGCGTTAGACAACAAAATCATCCGCTTAAGACCATTGGCAAGTAATCACGCGCTCACCCATTTGCCAATGAAAGGCTTTATGTTTATTGTGTAAAAAATTCAAGGCGGGGAGCGCTTTACATGCACACACTTGTTACCGGTGCGGCTGGCTTTATCGGATTTCATCTGTCCGCGCGGCTTCTGGATCTCGGTCATACAGTCATAGGCATTGATAACCTAAATGATTATTATGATGTCAAGCTGAAAAAAGATCGCCTGGCTCTGCTGCAAGGACGGCCCGGCTTCCGTTTTGAACTGCTTGATATGGCGGATCATACCGCCCTGGACAAACTTTTTGCGGCCGAAGGCTTTACCCATGTGGCCAGCCTGGCAGCGCAGGCCGGAGTGCGCTACAGCCTGGAAAACCCGCGCTCATACCTGAATTCCAATCTACTGGGCTTCGGCAATATTCTGGAAGCCTGCCGCATCAACAAGGTAGAGCATTTGGTATACGCATCGTCAAGCTCGGTTTACGGACTCAACGGCAAGCTGCCCTTTTCCGTGGAAAACAATGTGGATCATCCGGTAAGCCTTTACGGAGCCAGCAAAAAAGCCAATGAACTCATGGCCCACAGCTACAGCCACATTTACGGGCTGCCCTGCACCGGGTTGCGCTTTTTCACCGTATATGGTCCTTGGGGGCGACCCGACATGGCCCTGCACCGCTTCACTACGGCCATTTTACGTGGGCACCCCATAGACGTCTACAATAACGGCCATATGCGCCGCGACTTCACCTACATTGACGATATCGTCGAAGGAGTTGTCCGCGCCATGGAACGCCCGGCCGCGTCAAACCCCTCCTGGAACGCGGAAAAGCCCGACCCGTCTTCCAGCTCGGCCCCCTGGAGCGTCTACAATATAGGCAATCACAGCGCTGTGGAGCTTTCCGAATTTATTTCCATTTTGGAAACGATCCTGGGCATCCGGGCCCAAAAACACCTTTTACCCATGCAGCCCGGTGACGTGGAAGCCACCTATGCAGATGTGTCCAGCCTTTCCCGCGATACCGGCTTTGCACCGAATACCCCGCTGGAAACGGGAATAAGAAAATTTGTGGAATGGTATCGGGAGTATTATAAAATATAGCAACGAAAACCGGCAAGGCTCAAAGTAAAAATTGCGCCTGAGGTCTAGAGCGTTTTGCGAATGAAATCAGCGAAATGCATGGATAACTTTAAAAGCAAAATATTATAGTGAATAACCACGGAAAAAAATAGAATATGTTCAAACCCGAAATACTGGCCCCCGCAGGCGACATGCCCTCGGCACTGGCCGCCCTGGCCGCCGGGGCCGACGCCGTTTATCTGGGCCTCAAACATTTTTCGGCCAGAATGCAGGCTGAAAATTTCAGCGTGACCGACTTGGCAGGCCTTGCGGCCATGGCTCACAGCCAGGATCGCAAAATATATGTAGCCATGAACACCTTGGTCAAACCAGGCGACGCGCCCAGCGCCTACCGTCTGCTCAAACGCCTGGCCCGCGACGTAAAGCCCGACGCCCTGATCATCCAGGACATCGGCCTTTTTGATCTTGCCGCCCAAGCCGGGTTGGAGTGCGAACGCCACCTTTCCACCCTGGCCAATGTAACCCACCCTCTGGCCCTTGAGGCCGCGCGCAACCTGGGAGCTTCGCGGGTAATCCTGCCCAGGGAACTTTCCATAGATGAAATCAAGTCTGTGGCTGCTGCCTGCCCCGAAGGTCTCTCTTTGGAGTGCTTTGTGCATGGGGCCTTGTGCTACTGCGTTTCCGGGCGCTGCTACTGGTCAAGCCTGCTCGGAGGCAAAAGCGGCCTGCGCGGCCGTTGTGTACAGCCTTGCCGCCGTATGTACCGCCCCGGCATCCACCAACCAAGGGACTCCAAAAACAAGGGAAAACGTTTTTTCTCCTGCCTCGATCTTTCCCTGGACGTGTTGGTAAAAACCTTGGCTACCCTGCCTCAGATACATTCTTGGAAAATAGAAGGGCGCAAAAAAGGGCCGCACTACGTCTATCACGTTACCCGCGCCTATGCCATGCTGCGCGACAACCCCGGCGATTCCTCAGCCAAAAAGGCCGCCGAGGAAATCCTGGCTTTTGCCTTGGGCCGCCCCTCCACCAGAGCGCGCTTTCTTCCCCAGCGCGAAGCCTCGGCCACCGCGCCCGACGAACACACCAGCTCCGGGCTGCTGGCAGGCAAAATTACCTTCAGCCCTGAAGGCAAGCCCCTTCTCAAACCACGCCTGGAGTTACAACCGGGCGATCTGCTGCGTCTTGGCGTGAAAGATGAAGACTGGCACTGCACCATCCCCGTGAGCCGCCGCGTGCCAAAAGCAGGCAGCCTGGTGCTGCGCCTGCCCAAACACAAAACGCCCAAGCTCGGGGCAAGCCTGTATCTCATCGACCGACGTGATCCCGAGCTTATGAAAATCCTGCGCGATGCGGAAAAAAAATTGGCCAACTTTGCCGCCCAACCGGGACAGGCCGTGGAAACTTTCCCCAAAATGCCTCGCCCTGTCCAGGCTCGCCGGGGCCAGGACATGGATCTGGTTCCCGCCGTGCCCAAGGGGCGAGAAACCAGACGCCGGATGGCGCTGTGGCTCTCACCCAAATCGGCCCGTGAAATATCGCGCACCATCATGCCGCGCATCACCTTCTGGCTTCCGCCGGTAATTTGGCCGTCCGAAGAGGAACTCTTCGCCAGGCTGCTCAAGGAAGTACTGCGCGACGGAGCCAGCCGTTTTGTGTGCAACGCCCCCTGGCAAACCGCCCTTTTCGCCGATCCGGCCAACCTGGATCTCACTGCCGGACCATTCTGCAACACCGCCAATGCCCCGGCTCTGGCCGCCCTGGCCGCTATGGGTTATAAAGCGGCCTTTGCCAGCCCCGAACTTCCGGCTGAAGACCTCCTGGCCCTGCCCAGACAAAGCCCCCTGCCCCTCGGCCTGGTCATCTCCGGCTGGTGGCCCGTGGGTATATCACGCTTCGCCCTGTCCGGCCTCAAACCCAATGAGCCGTTTGCCAGCCCCAAAGGCGAAGCCTTCTGGGCGCGCAACTACGGCGCAAACCTGTGGATATACCCGGCCTGGCCCCTGGATCTTACCAACCAGAAAGCCGAACTCGAAGCCGCCGGATACTCCTTCTTCACCCATATGGGTGAAACCCCACCCGCTGCTCTGGCCGATGTCAGGCGACAAAGCGGCAAATTTAATTGGGACGGAGAATTATTATAAAAAATTTGGGGGAAGGAAGGAAAAATTTTGAAAAACGGTTCGTCCTGAGCAAAGCGAAGGCGAACTATTCTGAATAAATCCCTTCCTCCCCCAAACCCCCATCCATCTTTTCAAAACTTTTGTTTACCAAGCTGTAAGTGTATTGGGCAGTGTAGTCACGAGATGATTTTTCGTTCTCCGGCAAGAAAAAAAACTTTTTATGAAAGGAGTGTACTCTTACGGTACTCGACTTGAATAAAAAGGATTTTTTGACGCAACCGGGAGCGAAAAAATGCTCATGACTACACTGCCTAAGAGCGCTTCTCACTAATGACAACATCAATAACCTGCCCTTCGCCGGGGCCTCCGCTTTCAACCTCTGCCCCGCCGCTCCCGGCTTCGCCACCTCCACCAGGCAATTCCGGCTTGCCGCCCGCGCCAATGGCCGTAATGGAAGCCTCAGTTCCCGGAGGCAGAGGCATGCTGCCTTTCTCCACAATGATAATGCCGGTCTTTTCCATTACCTCGCGGCGGAACTCGTATTCGGCGGCCAGGCGTCGTGTGCGGTAGTCCAGCCATATTCTGGCCACATACCCCACGCCCCACACCACCACAATGCCCCCGATAATAAAGGGCAGATATTTTTCAGCGGCCGCGCCCAGGCGAAACAGAGCGTTCATGGCCCCGTCAATGTAAAACAGGGCGGCCCCGATCAACATTACCCCGCACAACAGCACAACAGTGGGCGCGGCCTGTATTACGGCATAAACCTTGCGCATGCGTTCGGGCAAATCCCTCCGCCAGGTTTCATCGCCTTCCTGATTATTCCAGGAGCGGAAAAGCCCCACCCCGGCCAAATGCACAATCAACAAAAGCGCGGCCGGGGCGGTGAAAGCGCCGACGGCATAAGCCAGCCAAGGGAAATTGAAACGCGGCGGCCCGCCGGCCGGATCCATTTCAGCATGCATAACCCCGTAAAAGAAGGCCACAGCCGCGATGATCAGTTCCAAAAAGAAAATGGCTATGGCCAGATAAAAAATCAGATCTCTATGCTGCTTGTCATAGATAAAGGCTGTGGAACCGGCAAAAGCATTTTTTTTGCCCTTGCTGTTTTCCTTGCCTTTATCGTCATTTCCGGCAGAACTTTCGGCGTTTTCCGAATTTTTGCCGACTTTGGCCTTACCCCCGGCATCACCTTCAACCGGGGCGCTCTTTTTTTCTTTTTCACTCATTATATTCTTCACTTTTCCATTTTTTTATTCAAACAGTCACCAATGCAGGCCATGAGGTCGTCCAGTTCACATGGTTTGTGCAAGTATCCTGCCGCGCCTCTTTCCACAGCTTCGCGGGCTTCGTCTTCGCCGCCGTGCCCGGTGAGCATGAACACTGGTAAATCCGGGGCTCTTTGCCGCAAAAGAGCAAGCAGGGCCAAACCGTCCATGCCCGGCATTTTGAGGTCGGTCACGGCCGCGTCAAAAAAGCCCTGCTCCACTAAAGCCACTGCCTCGTCTCCGGACGAGGCCATGGAAACATCAACCCCACGCCTTTTCAGGCGGCGACCCATTACGTCCAAGAATCCGGTTTCATCATCAACCAACAGTATTTTCTTTAATGACAACGGCATATAATTCTCCTCTGTTTCGGAGCACATATATTCAGAGCATCTTATTAATTTAATTCATAAAATATTTCTAGGCAGTGCCGTCATAAATCGGCAATCTCACATTAAATACTGTGCCTTCGCCTTCGCGGCTGTCAACGGTTATTTCTCCCCCAATCCCCTTAACTATGCCATAACATATGGACAGGCCAAGGCCTGTGCCCTTTCCCGGAGCTTTGGTGGTGAAAAAAGGATCGAAAATATTTTCTTTTATTTTATCCGGAATGCCGGTTCCATCATCTTTGATGCGCACAAGCACGGCCTGGCCATCTTCGGTTTTTTCGGCTTCCACGCGAACCCTACTGCCCTTGCCCCTGGTGGCGTCCACAGCATTGTTGAGCAGATTGAAGAAAATTTGTTGCAATGCCGAGGGCGTGCCGCGCACGGGCGGCAGGTTGGCGGCAACTGCCGAGCTGAGGGACAGTTCCGCCTCTCGGACCTTTTGATCCACCAAAGACACAACTTCCCGCAATAGAGCTTGCAGTTGCACGGCCTGATCCGGCTCGTCCGACTTGCGGGCAAAGCCCAGAAGTTTGTGGGTTATGGTGCGGCAACGCCCGCCCTGGGCTTTTATGGTATTAACGCTTTTGGCCACTTCTCCGGTATTTTCGTCGGCGGGCATATCGGCCAGTACATCTTCAATCCATCCGGCTTCCTCAAGCATGATCGCCACCGGATTGTTTATTTCGTGAGCTATGCCCGCCGCCATTTCGCCAAGAGCGGAAAGTTTCCCGGCCTGAATCAAATGCTCGTTCAGGGCCTCGCGCTCCCGTTCCAGACGCTCAATGCGGTTCAGAAGCCGCCACGAAAGAATTGTTCCCGCGCCCAACATGGCCATGCTTACCAGAACAAGAGCCACAACCAGAGCCCGGCGCGATTCATCCACCAGAATATACGCTTCATCTCTGTCCATGCGTACCACCAGCATCCACTGGTTGTCCTTGAGCGGAGCCATGGCGTAGATGAAATCGTTTTCCTCAATGGAGCGTGAGGCGGGCATTCTCTTAAAATCCGGCCCAAAAATTCGTTCGGCTTTCATGGTGAGGCTGCGGCCGCTTTCCTGCGGGCCGGTAAAGGCGGGCGTCTGGAATTCGCCAAGGCGGTTTATAATGGCCGCCTTACCGCCCTCCCCTACCCTGATGTCGGCCACTAGCCGGGAAAAGTCGGCAAAATCAACTGTAGCTCGAAAAATCCACATTTGCTCGCCAATGCGTAGAGGCAAAGCAATGATGAAATGCGGGCTGCCCCTGAGGCCTAAAAAGGCGTCGCTGATATAAATTCCCGATGAAGTCAGGCCATTGCCGGACGCGACATCCTTAAACCAGTGCGCCTGCGAATAATCGGCCCGCTCCAGGGCCAACGGCCCGGCATATACCACCTGACGTCCATCCATGCCCACAAGACCCATATCCACAATAACATTGCCTTGAGCACGCTGTATGTTATGCAGCTGCCGCCTGAAAAATTCCGGGTCCAAAAGCCGTTCTCCGGCGTCGGCCGCGGCCAGTACAATACTGCTGCCCCGTTCTTCGATGAAGCTGTCTATGCGCAGGCTGTGGCGTTCGGCAATGCCCTGGAGATTTTCATGGGTCAGGGCGGTAAAGGCCGCGTCAAGGTGGATGTGAACAATCCAGAAAACGATCACCGCCGGAATGAAGGCCGCCAGGATAATGGCGCCGATAATATTGCGTTTGAGAAGCTGGGTTCGTTCATCGATCGGCATGGCACATACCTCGAAAAAAGTTCTAATTCACGCCTTACGGCTAGCCCTTGCCACGGGAAACCGACATGATTACCTATGGTTTCATGTTTATTAACATTGAAAATTCGCTTTGCTCAAGCGCGAATCTTTATAAAAGGATGTCGGCCATGAAAAAATTTTTTCTATTCCCGCTGGCGACGCTTTTAATTTTCTCCGCATCGGCGGCATGGGCCATGCCTCCGCATGAAACGCACAAGGCATATTCCGACAGGGCCTTTTTGTCGGAAATGATTGTCCACCATCAGGAAGCCGTAGACATGGCGCATAAAGCCATGAGCGAGGCTCCGGACAACAAGGTCAAGGGTTGGGCCAAAACCATATATGACTCTCAGGAGGCCGAAATAAGCCAGATGAAACTGATGCTGGAATTGCTTGGCGGGGTTGACCACAAGGCCGCCGCAACCATGCATCCCATGGACATGAGCGCTTACAAAGGCAAAGGCCCCGACTCCGCATTCGTGGATGCCATGCTGCTGCATCACCAAAACGCTCTGGACATGGCCGCTGAGGCTCTGGCCCAGTCAAACAACCCTGACGTTCTGGATCTGGCCAGACAGATCATTGTTGATCAGTCCGCGGAGATGCGTATGTTCAAAGCTTGGCAGTTTGAAAACCGTAAATAGAGCATTTTGTGAATTAAATTCGCAAAATGCTCTAATAAAAAAACCTGCTTTCAGTCCTTCTTGTCTTTGTCGGTGGTGGTGGAGGTAAAGCTCAAAATTTTGCTCTTACGCGCGGGCGTTACGACGTCCGCGCTTCCTTTGCCCTTCACTTCCAGGCTAAAGGAGGCATCATAGCTTTTGCCTTCGCCTTCCGCCGGTTTGACGTGTTCCGCCCAGTAATGGTTGAAAAGCTGATTTTTCCAGCGCTTGGCCTGAATGAGAGCAAAGACCAGAGCGGCTTCTTCCCAACGTTTGCTTGGTTCAAAGCGGCTGACTATGGCCGCGTATTTATCCCATAAAGCCATAAGCGAAGCTTCATCCATGGCGTCGAGCTGCCTGGCGAGCTTAAGCAAAAAATTTTCCATAATTGTCCTTCAGAAGTATTCAATCGAGGCAGGCGCGCCCTGGTTCGCGTCTTATATCATTTTTCGAATTAAATCAGCAAAATGACCTGACAGGGCCGACCGGTTATTTTGAAATTATCCGGAACAGATCCGATTGTATTCACACCACTCGCACTTTTTGCCTTCAACGGCCGGAAATTCCCCGGCAAGGGCCATGTGCCCAAGCACCAGGGAAAACGCGGCCGGAATGCGGCCTGTTATGGCTGTTTTACGTTCATTGTCGTCCATCTCTTCGCCAAACAGAAAAATTTCTTCGCCCTTGTCGCGCAACTCGACAAAAATGGCGTCCTTTGCCGGGCCGAACTCACTCTGCCCGGTGAGGAATATATAACACGGCAATTGCAGACTGTTAAGAGCGGCCCCCAGCTCCCGCAACGCCCCGGAATCTTCGGGCTTGGCCTCTTCCACACCGTGCCAGAAAATGTTGTCCGCCCATATGCCCTTGGCCGGAACCAGTCCGCGCCCGGTTTTGTAATCGAGCACATACAAGCCGCCTGCTCGCGCGTCCAGGCGGTCGAGCTTGCCGAACACCGTATATTGCCCGGCGGCACATCTTATTCCGGCGCTCAATGTATGCTCCAGGGCTTTTATGCGTATACCAGAAGGTTGGTTGGACAAAAATTGTTCCAGACGCCAAGGGGCGGCCAGTTGCAGCATGATGGCGCTTTCCGCGGGCAGATTTTCGAGCAGCCCCGCTTCGTCAATTTTTTTCGAAAAAATTTCAGCTATATGTTCGCCGGTGATGTCACCGTTTTTAATCTCCCGCCCTTCAAATGGCAGATAGGCTTCGTAAAGGGCTTTGTGCAATAGTTCGCCCACTTCCTGAGGGTCGTCACCCTCGTTTACTTCCTGACGAGGTTTTAGTTTCAACGCATAGGAATAGATGAACCGCGCCGGGCAGGAAAGATATGCGTCGAGCATGGTCGGGGGCATGGGTTTGCTCATAATCCGCCCAATAGCGGCATCAAGCGCCGGAGTGCGCTCAAGGCCCGACCGCCTGGCCCCAAAGGGGCGCACCGGCAGAGTGCGCGTCATGAGCGGAGGCTCACCGTTTTTTAAAATGCGTTTTTGTCTTTTTTCTTCGCGCCAGATCAATTCCTCTACAAAGCGGCTGCGCTCGGTTCGCCCGTCGGAAAGGGGCGCTTCGCCTTCCTGCCACAATATATAAGCTTTTTCAGCTCCGGCCAGCAATCTGTGCAGGGTGTGAGCCGAGGCCAGCTCTCTGCTGTGTGTGGAAGGCAGGCCCACGGACGGGCGCAGTGAATCGGGCAAAAGGACGCTTTGAGCGGCACGTCCGGGCAGGGCCGCGTCCACAGCGTCCAGCAAAATAACTTTTTCAAAATGAAGCAGCCGGGTTTCGAGCATGCCCAGCACCTGAACCCCGGCTATGGGTTCGGCCTCGAAGGGCACGCGCTCGGCTTTTATGGCCTCGCGCAGCATCTGATGAGTGGTCGCACGCGAAAGAGGTGACGCGGCCAAAAGCGAATCTTTCAGCAGAGGAATAATGCTCTGCTTCAGGCGGTGGAAGCATTCCGCGTCAATGGGGAAACGCCGCCAGATGTCGCCGCCGTGCTCAAGCAGAATGGCGCACAATTCTTCCAGAGCCGAACCGAGCCGCTGAAGCGTGCCCAAAGCGCCGTCCGAAGCGAAAAGGTCAAAGATGCAGATAAACAAGCGCTCCACAACCGGATCAGCCGCCTCGCTCAAATCTTTACGCAGGGCATTTAAAAATTCCATAGGCCACACAAAGCGTTGCCCGGTGCGCAGATTGCGTTCAACGAGGTAAAAAAACGGACGCAAAGATTCGCCGGAAGAGCTGCCCGACGTGTTGTCGGCGCCGCGCCGCATGTCCGTGCCAGTGCCAACTTCCAGCATGTGCAGGTAAGGATGGCGCATGACCTCGCGCGTTATGCGCCAGTGAAAACGCCCATCTTCCCGCCTGGACTCGTGCAGGCGCAGAATGCTTTCCACTAAGCGGGAGAGGGGGGAGCGCTCCAGAGGATAGCCCAGAGATATGTTCACATCTTTTCGCGGCAAGGCGTGCAGAGCGGGCATGAGCAGGTCGTCGCGGCTCAGGGCGATGACTGTGGAGCGCATCAATCCGGGCGATTCTCCACCCGATGGCTCCAAACCTGTCTGCCCCTCATCTTTCCGACCTTCGTCCGGCTGTTCGTCATTCATCAATTTCGGCAGCTCGGCCAGTTGCGAATGCAAATCGTGCCCGGAAAAATAAAAAAGCTCCGGCTTCCGCTCCGAAGGGGCATAGGGCATTTCTATGCCCGCACCCCAGGATTCCATCCATAAGGAATGGGCGCGGCACGACCAATGAGGTCGCGATTGCATAAAACCGGCGGCGTCGGTGTGCAAACACACATGTGCGCCGTGCTTCCACAGCTCGCGCAAAACCGTCTCTTCCGACCCGGCCAGGGTGACAAAACCGGCCAAAAAGATCCGTTCGCCGGGCAGAAGTTCCTCTGGAGGCTCTCCTGATACGGCGGCGGCCATAGACGCCTTGAGCCCCTGGGTGATCCAGTTCTTTTTCTCCAGGGCCTGATGATAGGCTGCGTAAATATCCCCAAGCCCGCCCAACAGTGTGACGGCGGTTTCCGGAAGATCCTGCACATTATTGATATTGTCGGGAGTAACGAGTTGATAGAAGCATTCTTCAAAAAGACCGGCCAGTTGTATGCCCCATGGTAAAAAGGCGTCCAGATCTGTTTTGCCCAATTCGGTTAATCCGGCCAGATTGTCCAGACCGGAAGTTACTATTTCATGCAGCAGAACAACCAGATCCGGCATTCCCGCCGCATGACGCCCCGCTACTTTTTCGCGTAAAAATAAATCGAAGAGCTCACCTATGGTGACCATACGCGGCAAAAGCAAAGTTTTTCCGCTTGCCATTGCATCTTGCCGGTACAGTTCCATGAGGTAGCGGCGTGGGCGGTTATGCGGAAAAACAACGGTCAGTTCGCTCAGGGCCGCGCCGTCAACGCGCTCGGCCGCAAAATCCTTGAGCAGGGGCAGAAAAGCCCGATCCCAAGGGAATAAATTAAAAGAGCCGCTCACTGTCCCTGACCCCGTTTTTATCAACAATGCGACAGAAGCCCTGATCCACATAGAGCAACGCGGCTTTTATCTCCGGCTCTACCATATCCATATTTTCCAGTAACTCTATGTAGTTGAGTACTTGTTCCACGTTTTTTTCCTCTGGTTGCCCGGTTTTGTAATCCACAATCAGCCAGGGCCTCCCCTGGCGCACGGCAATCAGATCCATGCGGAACATATGTCCTTCGGAGTCAAAAATCGGCTGTTCCACCAGACACCCCGGTAGAATGTCGGCAAAGCCGGGGAAATTACCAACCATGCGTACCAGGCCCGTCATTTCCTCCTTCATGGATTCAGACGAGCCATAAGGCCAGGTTTGCAAAGCGATTGCGACCACTTCTTCCGCTTCCAGGCCCGGATTAAGCGCCAATTGCGCGAGGCAGGCGTGAGCCAATTCGCCGCGCGCGGCCGCACTATCCCTTTCATGCATGGGATTACGAAATATTTTCAGCCGAGGCAGCCAGTCCATGGGCCGCCAGCCGTCCGGACAAAGCTCATAAGAAGCTCCATCCGCACTTGCCTCACCTGCTTCGCCGCTTTCGACGGTTCCCGCCGCGCCCTCGGATACAGGCTCACCCAGCGCCGCAGGCATCTCCAGGCCCGCGCCTTCAAAAAGCAGATCCATGGCTGGAACAAGCCCTGGCCGCGAACGCAACCGTTCCGTTACGGTGTGCAGCACATGCAATTCATGCACGGCGCGGGTAAAAGCCACATAGCAAAGATGCATGGATTCGCGCAGCCGCGCGGCCTGCTCCCTGATGTAATCGTCGCCCATTTCCTTGCAACCGTAAGCCGCAACCTTCAATCCGCCCACTTCGCATATGCGCGGTTCGGAGTCCCCGGTCCGGCTCAAGGCTAACGAAGGAATAATCACCACCGGAAATTCCAAGCCCTTGGACTTGTGTATGGTCATAACACGCACCGCGTCCAAAATCTTGGGCATGGGGGCTTTTTCTTCAACTCCGGCGCTTTTCCAGGCTTCCAGAAAAGCGGGCAGCGTAGCCACGCCCCGGCCTTCGGCCAGATGTACTATTTCCAGAAATCTCTGCAAAAAAACCTCATCACGCGCAAAACGTCGCATTACCTCAAAACGTCGGTAAATCTCGCGCACAAGATCATAAGCCGCCATCAAGCCGCTCTGATTCAGAAGAGGTTCGAACAAATCATCCCAAAGCGTCCCATAATCACGCTGAAAGGCCTCGTAAAGTGAAATTTTGCCTCGCTCGGCCGCCAGCTCCAGCAGATCTTCCCGATCCGGAAAATTGCGCCCGGCCAGAATATGCCCATCAATAATCGTCCAAAAGGCCAGATCATCGTCCGGACTGTCCAGAAAAGTCAAAAAGGCCAATAATTCCTGTATAAGCGGGTGCTCGTCCAGAACCAGGCTGTTTTCTGTCATCACCGGAATGTCTTCGGCCATTATCCTGGCGGCCAGCTTTGAAGCATCCTTGTTGCCGCGCACCAGAACGGCCACGTCGCCATAGGGACGACGCGCTGTAACGTCCCGCAAAAGCTCCAAAATCGCTTCCATGCCTGCTTCACTCAGTTCGGCGGCGTTTTCCGCCTCAATTTTCCTGATGCTCACATAGCCGCCAACGGCCCGATCATCGCCGGGCAAGGTCTGCGCCGCGCCCTGAAAGGCCATGGCCAGCAGCCCGGCCGACTCGCCCAGCAGCCTCGGCAGCGTATTCCTGGGCATCATGGCCTCCATCGCCGCCAGAGCCGTGCTCACATCACCCAGTCCGGAAAATATCCTGTTGTTGAATTTTACCACATTGGCCCGGCTGCGCCAGTTGGTGGGCAGCGCATCCGCCGCGATCTCCGGTTCCATAGCCAAAATTTCCCGCTCCGCAAGCACGCTGTCAAAAAGCTCGGCGTCGCCCCCGCGCCAGCCATAAATAGCCTGCTTCACGTCGCCAACCATGGTCAGAGATCCGCCCCGCGCCAAAGCCTCGGCCACCAAGGGTTTCAAAGAGTCCCACTGCTCGCGGCTGGTATCTTGAAATTCGTCTATAAACAGATGCTGAAGCCCGCTGCCCAGGCGATATACGGCCTGCGAAGCCCCATCTTCGGCCGACAGAGCGCGCAAAGCCATATTTGTTACGGAAAAACCTGGCACAAGCCCTTCTCGTTTCTGAAAATCGGCCACTCGCGTCCCCAACGCTCCGGCCAGCTCCATAAAAGGAGCCAAGGCCAAAGCCCGCCGCAGCACAGTGCCCTCCTCGCACCAGCGCCCAGCGGCCTCGGAGAGCCCGTCATAGGCCTCAAATGCGCGCTCAGGCGCATTCTTCAAAGAAGCCTTGAGCAAACAGTTTTCAAGCGAATCCTTTCTCAGCCAGGCCGACTTGAAAGCATCTTCATCTCCCCCGGCCGCGCGCTCCAGAGCATCCTCCACTCCGGATTTGGCCTTAAGCCCGCTCTCGCGCAAAATGCGAATCATCCCGGCCGCCCCTTCCTCCACTCGTCGTCTCAAGGTCTTCAACCGGCCGCCCACCTCCGAAGCCGGGGCCAGACCTTCCGCCGACCCGTCAAGCACCATGGGCAGCAAAGGAAAAAGACGCTTCTCTATAATGCCGCCAGCCATAAAACCGGCAATTTGCTCGTGGCGCACCATACTCCAGCAGGCATCATAAACCTTATTATGAAGAGTATCGCCCTCAATCCTGGCCCGCTCCATAAGCTCGTCGGTCAAAGGACTAAAAATATCTTCCATTCGGAAAGATATTTCAAAGTCGGGGCTGAGTCCCAACCCGGCCGCAGCCGAACGCGCCACCTGCTGCAAGAGGCTGTCGATTGTACGCACATTCAAAGCGCCATATTGCCGCAAAATAACATCCACCCACATGGCGGCCGCTCCAGCCGGAAGCGGCCCGCCGCGCACAATACCCAGCGCCGTCTCCTTCAAGGCCCGCACAATGCGGCCCCTCATCTCC
The DNA here is from genome assembly GCA_031553655.1 of Desulfovibrionaceae bacterium. Lineage (GTDB taxonomy): Bacteria > Desulfobacterota > Desulfovibrionia > Desulfovibrionales > Desulfovibrionaceae > JAVBLG01. Next base: position 50,484 of record JAVBLG010000095.1, read on the forward strand.
GCCGCCGCAGCATTGGTAAACGTAACCGCCAAAATGTCCCCCCATCCGGCTCGGCCACTCAAAAAGCCAAGCGGCTCGTGTTCGCCAATTTCAGACAGGGACAAAAACTCCAGAAAACGCCGGGTAAGATCATACGTCTTGCCCGACCCTGCCGAAGCCTTGATCCGGCGGATGACCGGGTGGGAATAAAAATTATCAGAATTAGAAGCGGGCATTTGAGGGATTTTGGATGTTGGGGGGGTGGTGGTTGAAAGTTTCTGTGTACTGTTTGTAAAGCCGGAACGC
>JAVBLG010000100.1:0-29384 GCA_031553655.1 Desulfovibrionaceae bacterium
AGAGAAACCTTTTGTAAAAGGTTTCTCTCCCTTCCCCCATACCCCCATCCCTCTCTTTTAAAACTTTTTTTCTCCCCCAATGCCATCTGAATTTTCACCCTCCTCCCCCGTATGCCGCCGTTGCGGCGAATGCTGCTTCAAAGGCGGCCCGACTCTTCATGGCGAGGATATTGCCGTTTTTGAAACAGGTCTGATCCGGCCTGAGCATCTATTTACCCTGCGAGTTGGTGAGCTTGTTTGCGATAATGTGTTCGGCGGTCCTTCAGTGATTCCTCTGCAAAAGGAGCTGATCAAAATCGCGGGCAAAGGCGGGCATGGTAATCCCTGGCACTGCGTTTTCCATCAACCGAAAGCGGGCTGCGGAATTTATTCTGCCCGCCCGATGCAATGCCGCGCGCTTTTCTGCGAAGCCCCAGATTCTTTCAAGGCCGTATTTGTGCGCGACAAACTTTCGCGACGCGAGGTTTTACCTCTGTTCTCCCCGCATTGGCTCGATCTGGCCATGGCTCACGAAGAGGAATGCCGCATAAATGAGCTTACGCGCCTGGCCGGGAGCAGAAAAGATGAGGAACGCCAATCCTTGCTGGAGCTGATTCGCCTTGATGCCGCATTCCGCGCTGTGGCCGCTGAGCGTGACTTGGTCCCCCCGGCCTGCGCTCCGCTGGTTTTTGGCCGCAGCCTTGGCGTTATACTTGATTCCCTTCCTCGCTAAAACAACAGGACAAAATATGAAAGGCGTTCTTTTTGATCACGCGCGCTCAGCGCGCATTGGCCTGCCTGAAGCTGTTTTTTGCCAGGGCAAGCCCAGAGAAGCTCTTTATGATCTTTTGCGGGCTTTTGGGCGAGGATGCGGGCATCCGATTCTGTTCACCAGGCTGGATGAAGAAATTTTTAAGAGTTTTCCCGATGAACTGTGCGCGACTTACGACTATCACCCTCTGTCACGTACGGCTTTTGGAGAAACCATGCCAAGGCGCGGGGGCGGGCGAATTGCCGTTGTGTCCGCCGGTACGGCCGATGGAGCGGTAACTCATGAAGCGGCACGTACTCTGGACTTTTTGGGCATCAGCAATACCGTTTATGAAGACAGCGGAGTGGCCGGGTTGTGGCGGTTGGCCTCGCGCCTGGAAGAAGTAAACGCCCATGACGTGATCATTGTTGTTGCCGGGCTAGACGCGGCCCTGGCTTCGGTAATGGGGGGGCTGACCCCAAGGCCGATCATTGCCGTGCCAACCTCTGTAGGCTACGGCATGGCCGACTCCGGGCGCACCGCCCTGTCCAGTATGCTGGTCAGCTGTGCCCCCGGAATAAGTGTGATGAATATAGACAACGGTTATGGCGCGGCCTGCGCCGCCGCGCGTATTGTGAATTTGATGGGGGAATGAGGCGATTTATTTTAAAATTTTATGTCATGCCCATAATCACGGCATAAACGCGTCTTTATCTTGCATTCGAGGATCTCACCCGTTTTTTTCCACAGCCTTGAGCTTTACCAGAGCTGCTTTTGCCGGTTCATAATCAGGATCAAGCTCCAGGGCTGTTTCAAAACAACGCAGGGCCTTGTCGCGGGTGTAACCTCTGGCGAAAATCAGGCCCATGTTGTAAGCCATGACAGGAGAGGTGCGCGGAAGATTCTCGTTCATAGAGTAGGCCTTTTGCAGATACTTGATGGCTGATTCGAAATCCTGTCCCTCGGCATAGGCCAGAGAGATGTTGTAAAAGAGAACTTCGGCATTGGGCGCGATTTTGAGCGCCTTCTGGTATTCGATTATGGCGTCCTGCCAGCGACCTTGATTACGCAGGCTTATGCCGAGTTGGTTAAAGGTTGAAAGGTCGTCGATAGAAAGATTTTTGCCCTTTATTTCCAGGCATTGACGCAAATATTTTTCCGCCTGCACCGGGTCGGCCTGTTGCAGGGAAACGGCGATTTTCTCTGCCATGGAGGCCACTTGGGCCATGGCGTCTTTGTAAGCTCTTGAAACCGCCGTATCAAAAAGCTGGGTGGCTGCCTCTGTGTTGCCGAGGGCAACCTGTAGCTCACCCATCTCCACCTTGCGTTGAGCGTTCAGGGGAGAAATGGTGTCCAGGCGTTTCAGATAATCAAGCTGTACTTCCTTGTCGCCGCTTTCCTTGGCGATGTCGGCCAGCTTCTGCAGAGGTTCCAGATATACATCAGAATACTTGCAGGCCCGTTCATAGGCCATTTTGGCCTTGTCCCGCTCACCAGAAAGACGCATGGCGTCGCCCATGACCACATAGCCCGAGGCGCTGTCCGGTTTTACTTCCAGCACCTTCCTGCTGATTTTCATGGCCTCGCCGCCAACGTTTTTGACGATGAATGTGCGCGCTTTGTCCAGAAGCATCTGGACCACCCCAGGCTCCCTCAACACTTCAGCCATCTTTTCAATAAGCTCATTGCTGCTCAAAGGCTTCAGGACAAAGTTGTCCACACCGAATTCGTGAAGCAGCATGATTCTGTCCTTATCGGCCGTGGTGGTAACCACAATTATGCGCAATTCGGGGAAATTGTTCTTGAATTGTTTGATTAAAAAGCCTGTGTCGCCGGAGTCGTTGAGCACCCGCTCAATGAACAAGGCAGGCATTTTGTGCGTTTCTGAGGATTCGGTCACATATTTGAGCGCCATGGCGGCGCCTGGAATTTGTACTAAGATGCCCGACTGGGTGACGGCCAAATCTTTGAGCGTGGTGCGAAGCAACGCGACAAAGGTGGGGTCGTCGGAGAGGCAGAGCAACTGCCCGTCGCGCTTGGTGAAGTATTCTCTGACAATTCCTTTGCATTTATTTATTTTTTGCTTGGTCTGAAAATCTGCAAAAGCCATCGTTGACACTCCGGAACAATGAATTACGCGGCGCGGGAGCTTCCATATCAGTGGCGTACTCATCAAAAGCAAGCCGTTCACACGCCGCATTGAAAAAGCCTCCGCAAACTACCATGAGGTAATTTACGGACGCCATCATTTTGATTATAAAAGAAAGTGTAAGATGAGGCAAGCTCGCATTCGCGTTCGAATACGCTAGTATTCGTAAAACCTAGTCCTCTGGCGGTCCATGCATTTTGGGGGCCGTCAGGACACGGCGTGTCGGACGGAATATGTTTCTCCGCGCCTGTTGACGTCGGGCAAAGCTGTTTTATTTTATCAACACTAAAAAGACAACTTTCAGGAGGAAGAGGCATGAGCCAGGAGCCGGCCAAACATGAATTCCGCGCCGAGGTGCGCAAGGTTTTAAATATTATTACCCATTCCCTTTACACCAATCGCGAAATTTTTCTGCGCGAACTTATATCCAACGCTTCCGACGCCCTGGACAAGGCGCGTTATATGCAAAACAAGGGCGAGCAATTACGCGAGCCGGAGCTGCCTCTGGAAATTTCTATAAGTCTGGACAAGGTCAACAATACGCTTACTGTGGCCGACACCGGCATAGGCATGACCCGAGATGAGCTGGTAGCTAATCTGGGCACCATTGCCAAGTCCGGCTCCGAAGAATTTTTGGCCAAAATGCCCGAAGAGGCAAAAGGCGGTGGCGCAGTGGACGCCACCAGTATTATTGGCCGCTTCGGCGTAGGATTTTATTCCGTGTTCATGGTGGCTGACAAGGTTGAGGTGACCTCGCGTTACGGCCTTGGCGATGCTGCGGCTTATCGCTGGACTTCTGACGGTGAAGGCTCTTTCACAGTGGAAGAAGCGCCAGACGCCGACATCGGGCGCGGCACCGTGATCAGGGCTTGGCTGAAAGAAGACGCCAAGGAGTTTCTGGAAAAATACCGCCTTGATTCGGTCATCCGTAAGCATTCAAGTTTTATCAGCTTCCCTGTTATGGTGGAAAAGGAACGCGCCAATACCACTCCGGCCTTGTGGCGTGAGCCGCGTTTTGCCGTTACCAAAGAGCAATACGCCGAATTCTACAAATTCCTCACTTACGATCACAAGGAACCGCTGGATACCCTGCATCTTTTTGTGGATGCCCCAGTGCAGTTCATGGCGCTGATGTTCATACCCGACGGCGAATCCAACTTTTTTGGTACAGGCCGCGACCAGTGGGGACTTGATCTCTATGCCCGTCGGGTACTCATTCAGCGCGAGAACAAGGAACTTATTCCTGAATATCTGGCTTTTTTGAAGGGCGTGGTCGATACCGAGGATCTTCCGCTGAACATTTCGCGCGAAACCCTGCAGGAAAATGTGGTTCTGCGCAAAATATCGCAGACCATTACCAAGCAGGCGCTTGGCCATCTGGAAAAAATGGCCAAAGACCCGGCCGCCTATGCCGCCTTCTGGAAGCTGCACGGGCAGGTATTCAAACTTGGCTATCACGATTATGTAAACAGAGAGCGCGTGGCCGGTCTGTTGCGCTTCAATTCGTCTTCTTGCGAAGACGAAAACGGACTGATTAGCCTTGACGATTACATTGCCGACACCAAGGAAGGGCAGAAGGAAATCTGGTATCTTTCCGCACCCGGTCGCGAAGCGGCCAAACTTAACCCTCATATGGAAGTTTTCCGCAAAAAGGGCCTCAATGTTCTCTTCCTTTATGAGCCGCTGGATGAATTTGTCATGGAAGGCCTGGGCGCCTACAAGGAGTTTTCTTTCAAGGCCGTTGAGCACGCCCAGAACGATATACTCGACAAGTTCGCTTCGGCAGAAAAAGATGACAAGCCCACGGAGCCGCCGCTTACAGGCGACGAACTCGGCAAATTCGACGCCCTGTTGCAAAAAATGAAGGAAGTGCTGGGCGACAAGGTAAAAGATGTGTTGGTTTCACACCGCCTTGAGGACACCCCGGCCTGCCTGGTGTCGCCCGACGGCGGGCTTACCTCTTCCATGCAAAAGCTGATGCGCGTGATGCAAAAAGACGACGCCCTGCCGGTAAAAAATATGGAAGTAAACCGCGATCACCCCCTGCTGCGCAACCTGCTGCGCATTCACAAGGCTAACCCGGACGATCCTATTCTCATTGAAATGATTCAGGGTCTTTTTGATACCAGCCTGCTTATGGACGGTTATATCAAAGATCCGCAAACGCTGGCGGCAAGAACCAATACTTTCATGGCTCATGCCGGAGCTTGGTATTCGGAGTTGCGTAAATTGTAAATTTTGCTTAGAATGACCTCTTATTTGATCTGCTCCAGCCGCCGGGTGTTCCGGCGGCTGGGATAGTTTTGTTGGGCAACCCCTCACCCGGGGCATTTTTTTAAAGTCAGGTAATGTCCGCCAGAAGAATTTTATTTCTTGCTCCGGCTCACGCCGTAACCAAGATATACCCTCAGCTTCGCGATGCCGGATATGAAGTCGGCATTGCTGAAAACCTCAAGGGCGCTTCGGTTTTTATCCGTAAGTCCGGCCCGGGGGTTATTTTTTCGCGCCCGTCTTTGCCCGGTTTTCGCGCTGAAGACTTGCTGGCCGTTGGCTCCGACGATCCAGAGTTTCCGCCGGTTGTAATCATTACCGATCGCGGTAGTGTTGATGAAGCCGAGCGTTTTCTCTCTATGGGAGCCAAAGATTATTGGATTGAACCACTCGATTTTGAAAAAGTGGTGGTTCTGGCCAAGGCTCCGCGCGCGGCCGCTCCCGCCCCGGCCGGCAGCACCCTTGGCGGCCGTAAGCCCGAAATCGGCGATGCACCCAGTATTGTGGGCGCGCACCCGGCGATGCGCCGGGTGTTTAATCTGGTTCGCCAGGTAGCCCCTTCCAAAGCTACTGTGCTCATTTCCGGCGAGTCGGGCACCGGCAAGGAGCTTTTCGCCCGCAGTATGCACGCTTTCAGCGACAGGTCTAAAGGGCCGTTCGTGGCCGTGAACTGTGCGGCCCTGCCTGAACATCTTTTGGAAAGCGAACTTTTCGGCCATGAAAAAGGGGCCTTTACCGGAGCCATCACCCGTAAGCTGGGCAAGTTTGAACTGGCCGACGGCGGTACCATCCTTCTTGATGAAATTTCTGAAATGGATCTGGCTCTGCAAGCCAAATTGCTGCGCGTGATTCAGGAGAGCGAAATAGACCGGGTCGGCGGAATGGAAACAATCAAGATCGATGTGCGTATTGTGGCCACAACTAACCGCGACCTTGAAGATTGGGTGAAGCAGGGCAAGTTCCGACAAGACCTTTTTTTCCGCCTTAATGTCATCCCCCTACGCCTTCCGGCACTGCGCGAACGAGGGCACGATGTTCTGGAGCTGGCCGGGTTTTTCATGAATATGTACACCAGAGAATATAATCTGGCTCCGGGGCGGCTGTCCCCTGAGGCGACCGACTGGTTGCTGAAATATGATTTTCCCGGCAATGTGCGCGAATTGCAGAACTTGATGGAACGTTCCGTGCTGCTGGCCAACGGCCGCCCCATAAGCCCGGCCCATTTTTTGCTCGACCCCGATGCCTGGCCAATTTTTGAAGAAGAGGAAGAAGCCGCACTCGAGGACTCCGCTTTTGCTGCCGCAAACGACGGACAGCCCCTCATGACCGCCTCCGGCCCTGGCGCGTCTTCACCTGGCGCATCAGCTCCTCTGAATTCTGTTTCCGTGACCGGACCGGTTATTCCTCTGCATGAAATGGAGCGCATAATGATTATGAAAGGCCTTGAGGTTACGTCGGGCAACCGCACTCAGGCCGCCGAGCTTTTAGGTATTTCTGTACGTACTCTGCGAAATAAATTAAATGAATATAGAGATATGGGGATTGATGTGGATTAACCCGGCAGCCGCGGCCCTTTGCGGCCAAGCGCCCGAAAGGGCGCAATTTTTATTATAATTTTATGAGGTGAGGACACATGCTTCATTATATTCGTGCCAATGCCCAATCCTGGGGAGTAAAGGCCGCCTTCGGGATAATTATCCTGGTTTTTGTTTTCTGGGGCATAGGCAATATGCGCAATTCGGGCCCTTCCGGCGTTCTGGCCACTGTGAACGGCCAGCCGCTGCTTATGTATGATTTTGCCAACAGCTATCGCCGCGCGGAAGAAAATATCCGTCTGCGCAACCCCGGCCTTACCAGTGAACAATTGATTCAATTGGGCCTCAAACAGCAAGTTTTGCAGCAGATGGTGGCCGACGAGCTTTTGCGCCAGGAAGCGCAACGCGCCGGAGTGGTGGTCACCCCTGTGGAGTTGCGCCAGCTTATAGAACGTATTCCGGTTTTTCATAATGAAGCCGGAAAGTTTGACCCCGAAGTATACAAAAGAGTACTCAAGGCTCAAAAAACTTCTCCCGGCCGCTATGAAGAGCAAGTGCGCCGTGATTTGCTTGATCGTAAACTGCGCGAAAACGTCACTGCCGGAGCTTTCATTTCCGAAGACGAAGCCCGTGGCCTTTTCAATTTTACCAGAGAAAAGCGGGTGATTTCCTATGTGCCTTTTGCTCTGGCCGACTATATGGACAAGGTTTCGCCGGGTGAAGACGAAATTAAGGCCGCCTATGAAAGCAATCGCGCTTCGTATACCGTGCCGGCCAAAGTGGCGGTGGAATATATTCTGATCAACCCGACTGAACTGGGCGATCCGGCAAATGTGAAGCCCGAGGCCGTGGCCGCCTGGTATGAAAAGAACAAGAGCGTCAGATTTGAAGAGCCGGAGCGGGTAAAGGTGCGGCATATACTGATTACTCTGGCGCCTGATGCTCCCGAGCCCGATGTGCAAAAGGCCACTAAAAAAATAGATGAAATTTCCGCAGCTCTTAAAAAAGGCGCTAAATTTTCCGATTTGGCCGTCAAAGAGTCGCAGGACGCCGGTTCGGCCCCCAAGGGCGGTGAACTGGGCTGGATTACGCGCGGCGAAACTGTGCCGCCCTTTGAAGAAGCCGCCTTTTCCCTTGCTCCCGGCAAAATTTCGGAGCCGGTGAGGTCGCAGTTTGGCCTGCATCTTATTCAGGTGGAAGAGAAAAAGGCGGCCACAGTTAAACCCTTGGCCGAAGTTGAGCCGGAAATACGCAAAATTCTCGCCACCGAGGATGCTTCCGGGCGTATTCGAGACGTGCTTGACAATGCCATTGAAGCCAACATAGTGGGCAGGCCCATGGCTGAAATTGCCAAGTCGGTCAATCTCAAGGTTATGGAAACCAGTCCGCTTTCCGCCGCCGACCTGGTAAAGGAACTTGGTATAAACGAAAAAGGCGCGGCCACTCTTTTGGCTGTGCCGGCCGGGCGTTCTCTGGACACCGCGCTTGAAGCTAAGGACAACGGATTCATTATTGCTCGTGTAAAAGAGTCTCAGCCGGCCAAGACTCGCGATTTTGACGAAGTAAAATCCGAAGTCGCCGCCAAACTCAAGCGCGAAATGGCCGTTAAAGAAGCCATGTCGGCCGCTGCCTCCACCCTTAAGGAAATGAAAGACGGCGCTCTGCCGGATAACTTGAAGAGCAGACTCAAGGACAACATCACGGTTGACAAGAGTGAGCCTGTTCCAGGCCTTGGCGATCAGTTTGAGGTGTCGCAGGCCATCTTTGCCGGAAAGGTGGGTTCGTGGCTGCCTTCGGCTTTTTCCGTGGATAATTCCGATTTTTCCGGCGCGGTTATTGTGCGCCTGGACAAATCTGTGCTGCCTTCGGAAAGCGAATGGAAGGCGGTTTCCGCCCAGCTTATGACCAGCCTGGCTGAAAGGCGCAGAGAGGAATTTTTCCAGATTTTCCTTACCTCACTTGGTTCCAAGGCCAAAATTGAACTCAAAGATCCCAACTTTTTACAGGAAGCCGGAGGCATTTAATGGGAAGCGAAGACCGTTATCACCAACTCTGCACATTCACCTGGGGCCAGCTGCATCAGGACGCCAAAAAGCTTGCCCGGCGCCTTAAGGATAAAATGCCCTTTAAAGGCATAGTAGCCGTGACCAGGGGCGGGTTGGTGCCTGCCGCCATTATTGCCAGAGAATTGGAAATACGCCTCATCGACACCCTATGCATATCCAGCTATCAGGAACGCAGCCAGGGCGACGGAGCCAATATTCTTAAAGGGGTGGAAGGCGATGGCGAAGGTTGGCTGATTATTGACGACTTAGTGGATACTGGCCGCACCGCGCGTCTGGTGCGCGAATTGTTGCCCAGGGCCTATTTTGCCACGGTTTACGCCAAGCCGGAGGGCCTCCCTCTGGTGGATGAGTTCATTACCGAAGTTCCGCAGGACACCTGGATTCTCTTTCCCTGGGATTCCGAAGTGCAGTATGCCAAGCCCATTGTCTCCTGCTAATTAACGAGGCGGCAAGCAAAAGCGCCTTTTGGCTTATAACCGCGTCAAACGGCTTCTCCGGTTCGGGGATAGAACTTATTCGGTTCATCCACAGCCCGGAGAAGCCGTTTTATTTGTTAAAAGAAAGAATTACAAGAATATTATAAACAAATTTCTATGAGGAACGGCCCCTTGCGCTTGACGGCTCCGCTCAGCAGATCGGCCAGACTTTTGAGGCTGTCGGCCCTGGCCGCTTCCACTCCAAGCCCTTCGGCTAACTTTACCCATCCGAGATCCGGACGGTCCAGGCTGAGCATATCCATGGCGGTTTGTCCGGCATTTGCACCCACTCTTTTTAGTTCGCCCTGCAAGATTGCATATTTGCGATTGGATAGAATAAGAGTTACGCAGTCAAGATTTTCTCTGGCCTGAGTCCACAGCGATTGAATGGTATACATGGCTGAGCCGTCGGCCTGTAAGCCTATAACTTTACGCCCCGGAGCGCCAATGGCCGCGCCGGTGGCCAAGGGCAGGCCCTCGCCTATGGCTCCGCCCATGAGCGGCAACCAGTCGTGGGGTGCGGCCGAGGCGCAGGCGTTGTAAAAATTTTCGCGGCAGGTGATGGTTTCGTCAATTACCACAGCCTCATTGGGTAAAAGCGCAGCCACTACGCCGCTTATATTGTCTAGATTAAAGGGCAGAGATGGGCTTGGCAGGCTTGCGGCTTCGCGCTTTTGCGGAACAAGAGGCTTTGCACCCACAGTTTCGGCCAGGGCGGCCAGAGCTTCTTCCAGATTGTGCTCAGGTCGGGCCAGGGTGTGTAGAACCGCGTCGGGGCGGCAAAGCACGCTTGGTTGGTCCGGATAGGCGAAAAAGCCCACCGGTTTTTTGGACCCCACCAGGATAATCTGGTCGTATGGGGCCAGTGTTTTTACAGCCGTAGGCACGGAATATGGTATGCACGGCAGGTCGAGTCTGTTTCGACCGCGCTGCATTCTTGCATTGACATATTCGCCCATAAGCGTGGCTCCGGAGGCTTCGGCCAGCCCGGCAGCCAGGTTTAGCCCTTTTTCGCGCAAGGCACGCCCGGCAAGTAACAATAGAGTTTTTTTGCCGTTACGCAACAGACTTGCGGCCTCATGCACGGCATGGGGGTCCAGGGGGGGATGAGCAGGGGGCGGCAGAGGTGTGCCCGGAACACCACCCTCATTCCAACTTATGTTTGAGGGTAGAATCAGGGTGGCAATTTGGCCTGGATGCGTAAGGGCGGCCTGTACCGCTTCGGCGGCGTCGCGGCCCAAGGCGGCGGTGTCGGCCCCGGTGCGCACCCAGTGCGACACCGGGCGGGCAAAGCCTTCGGTATCAGCGGTAAGGGGCGGGTCGAGCGGACGCTGATAGGTTGCCTGATCGCCCACAATGTTCACCAGAGGGCAGCGTGACCTGCGGGCATTATGCAGATTGGCCAATGCATTGCCGAGGCCCGGGCCGCAGTGCAGCAGAGTGGCGGCTGGGCGGTCGGCCATGCGGCCATAGCCTCCGGCCGCTCCGCTGGCCACGCCTTCAAAAAGGGTGAGCACACAGCGTATGCCTGGTATGCGGTCAAGGGCGGCCACAAAATGCATTTCGCTTGTACCGGGGTTGGTAAAACAGGTATCAACCCCACAGGCAAGCAGGGTTCGTACAAGGCTTTCGGCTCCGTTCATGTGAAATCTCCTTATCCAATATTGGTATTCAACAGTTTTGTTGTTGCTTACGATGGAATCATAGTTAAAATAGTTGTTGAGGCTAAGTAAAAAACGTTGAATATGCAATAGGTGATAAAATAGTTAAAAAATATTTTTAAACTGGTACACCATGTTTTACACGTATTTGCACACCTATACACTATTGCAAATTTATTCATCATTAGGCAAAATGTGACAGCGTGCTTATGTATAGTTTTACATAGTTAGGCTGAGAAGGGCTCATACTGCCATGGGTAGACTTAAAATACTATGTATTAACAGTACATTGGACGCTGCATTCAGAGAGCTTGGGCATGAGGTATGTTCCATTCGCCCAACTCCGGGCATATATGATGTAATGGAGTTGCTGCCGGAAAATTTTGATCCCGACTTGTTCTTTCAACAGGAAATACTGTCGGCGCGGGTTATTTTCAAAAATTTGCATAAGGTGAAATGCCTCAAGGCATTCTGGTCACAAGACACCCACCTGAACATACACTGGCAGAAGTTTTACGGGCGCTGCTTCGACCTTTTTTTTACCCCGCACATTTCTTTTTTCCGCAATATGCCCGAGGCATGGCATCACCCGCGCATGAAGCGGCTGGCCATGCACGGATATGAGCTTGATTGGGTGTCTCACAAGGACAGGCCGCACAGTTTGGCCTTTGCCGGGGTGGTGGACGATTCGCGGCCCATAAGAAAAAATATTTTGGGCTTGCTTGGCGGCACGTTCCCCCTGGCCATGCGCAAGGGGCTGGCTTTTGCCGATTTGCTTGATTTTTATTGTCATAGCCGTATTTTACCCAATGAATCCATAGGCTATGAATTGAACTATCGCGTAACGGAAGGAGCTTCGGCCGGATGTTGCGTGCTCAGCCAGAATATTGGGGATGATCTGGAGGCGCTGTACAAACCTGATAGTGAGGTGGCTGTTTTTGATAATGGCCTTGAGCTGATGGAAAAGGCGGCTTTTTTACTCAGGCGATCTGATCTGGCCGAACGTATGGGGCAAAACGCCAGGATGCGTACCATTGAGCGGCACTTGCCCCGGCACAGGGCTGCCGATGTACTGGCAGCCTGCGCGGATATCGCGCCGGAGACACTTACGGGCAAACGGCATAAGGCTCTTTTTTGCGCCACCATGGCCCAGATGGCCCGCAATGGCAGGATGGACCTGAACAGGGCCCTGTTCAGTGAAAATTTTGCTTCCTGCCTCGATGATGGCGACGATTTGTGGGGCATATATTTTTTTTATATATCCACATTTTTTTCTCAGGCTGATTTTGTGGATAAATATAGGCGTATTGTTTATTCCGAAGGACGCAACATCGGCTTTGAAGGACATTTTGCCCTTGCCGCGCATGCCCTTAAGGCCGGGGATGCGCTTTTGTTCGTTGAGGCTTTCAAGTTTTTGCGGCCCGGCGCGTCCATTCCGACTTCCATGCGCGAGGCCGCGCTGCTGCTGGCGGATCTGGCGGAAGAGTCGGGCCGTAATTTTCAGCCGGGATTCAATGTGTGCCCCGGTTGGACCACGCCGGAAACCGCTCTGGAAATTCTGGCTTTGGCTTATGCCCAAAACGATAATGATACATTTTTACAGGATAAAATGCACTGCCTTGCCAGCCGCAGCCGCGCCTATGATTGGTTCAGACTAGGGCTTACGGCTAAAAAGCATCTGGCATACGGCGATGATTGGCGTATAATGTTTCGATACGGAGTTGAGGCCCTGATTTGTTGCAAGGTTGACGAAGGGCTGGCCGAAATGGAACGCGCCCGTGAAATTGCGCTGCTTAAAGGTGAAATTGACGATTTTATCGCTCTGACCGGAAATTTTTCAGCTGTACCGGTCTATTTTTGAAATTATAGTGTTATGATTTGAAAGGAGTTAAGCATGAGAACGGCTATTTTTATACCTCCGCTTCCGCGCGAGAGCGGTGGTGTCAACGTGCTGAAACAGCTTGGCGGGCATTTGTATGAAGCCGGCTTTGAGGTTGTCTTCGTGGTAAGGGAGGGCCCCGCCGATGAAATCAACGGTGTGCCAGCCGTTTTGTGGGACGATATGAAGCTGGATCAAAATACGATCTGGCTGGTGCCCGAAGGATGGCCCAATGCTCTGGCTCCCGGCTTCCAGGCCGGATCGCGCTGCTTTGTGTATGTGCAAAACTGGGCTTTCATGCTTTCCGCTTTGCCTCACGATACCAATTGGAATCAGCTTCCGGTGCAATTTCTTGCCGTTTCCGATCCGGTGGCTTGGTATATTGAATTGGTGACCGGGAAAGATGCGGATATTTTGCGCCCCGGAATAGACCTTGAGCTTTTCCACCCCAGTTCGGATATTGTGCAGAATCCGGGCAAGGCCGTGAAAGGTACTGTGCGCGTAGCCTGGATGCCCCGCAAAAATAAGGGCATGGCCCGGCAGATTCGCCAGACGGTCGAGGGGATGATGGCGGTACGCGGCATCAATACCAAAATAAGCTGGATTGAAATAGAAGATCGCACGCCAAAGGAAGTTGCCGAAATTTTGCGTTCATCGCATCTTTACCTGGCTACCGGTTTTCCCGAAGGCTTGGCCCTTCCCCCGCTTGAGGCCATGGCCAGCGGCTGCCTTGTGGCTGGATTCGGCGGCCTTGGCGGGTTTGATTATATGCGGCAGGCTTTCGCCGGGCCTACAGCCTATACGCCCTGGTGGCCGCTGCGCGACGTACCTTGGGGCGGCAACGGTTTTTATGCCGCCGACGCGGACGTTCCCGGCGCGGCCGAATGTTTTCTTCTGGCCATGCACTGCCTGACCACCGGGGGCCTCAGGCTGGCCGACATACGCAGACAAGTAACCATTACTGCGAATGAGTACAGTATTCAGAATCAATATGATGCCGTTGTCGGCCTGTGGAAGGCATTTGAGTAGGGAATTTTGCGGGCGTAGCAAGCGGAATACTCTGGTGACCCTGGGATCAGGGTTTTAATTTTTGCTATGGAATGAGCGGATGTCTAAAAAAAAACAGCCTCCCCAAACTTCGCCCTTAACGCTGGGGATGCCCCCTGGCGGGGCCGATGTGCATGCCCATCTTGACAAGGATCATTTTGGGAATGACTTTGATGCGGTAATTGATCTGGCGCAGCGTTGCGGCGTGTCTTATATCGGTAATGTTTTTCTTGAACCGGATATTTTTTGGGAGGAGAGGGAACGCTTTACGGGGCGGCCCGGCATTTTTTTTCTGCTTGGCATACACCCCTGCGATGGTCAGAAGTGTACGCCTGAGGCTCTGGAGCGTATTGAAGAGGCCTTCAAACGTGATAGCCGCATACGCGCAGCCGGAGAGATTGGTCTCGATTATTATTGGGATGACTGCCCACCAGAAATACAGAAGGCGGCCTTTGTGGCTCAGCTCAAGCTGGCCCGTAAGTATGAAAAACCCATATGCGTGCATTGCCGCGACGCTGTTGATGATACTCTGGCTATTCTGGAAGGGCAGGGCTTTAAGGGTTACAAGGTGCAGTGGCATTGTTTCGGGGGTGATAAAAGCCTGGCCGAGCGCATAATAAACAATGGCTGGCATATTTCCGTGCCTGGCCCGGTGGGTTATCCGGCCAATAATGATTTGCGCGAGGCTGTGAAATATATTCCTCTTGAGCGCATGATGATTGAAACCGACTGCCCCTATCTTGCGCCTCTGGAATGGCGCGGCAAACGCAATGAACCGGCCTTTTCCGTTTTCACCGCCGCGCGTATAGCCGAAGAGCGGGGTATGGACGCCGCTGAATTGTGGGTGACTTGCGGCGCTACTGCCAAAGCGTTTTTTGCTCTTTAGCCCCTACAATACCCGACACCGGAAATAAAGGTTTTTGGTAAAGGGGGTTGGGGGTATGGGGGGAAGGGGGGAACCACTTTTTTCCAAAAAGGGGTTCCCCCCTTCCCCTCACATAACAATCAGTATAAGCCAATATTTACCGTTCCCACCGGATGACCGTAAAAATTTTGCCTGAAGGGCGTGGGCTTGCCGGCACTCAGCAACGGCGAACCTGCGCCGGGAATAAAGGACGGCTTTCCGGCCACCGGGCCGCTGTTTTCCGGGCATTTGTAAAGCGCCTGCCCTTTCGACGCGCAATGCAGTTTTACTTGCCTGGCTATGTCCATAAGCCGGTCTTCGCGAATATACTGATCTTCGGCTACCACTTCCAGCAGCGCGTTCCAGTCGTCCATGTCGAATTCACTCGGATAATGAGAATAAAGGCTGATGATCGCCCCATGATACTTCAAGAAATCCATCACCAAACGCAGCATTTCCTTTTTGTCTGACGTGGGTATTGCTGTAATTAAATTCTTTAACGGGGCACCCCGAAAATCGTAAAGATTCACTTCTTCCAGGGCCGAGAGGAAGGGGTGATTTCCCCTTCGGCCGCGCACTATTTCAAAACTGTTTCCCTTCGCAGCTCTGGCTGTAGTGGGGCCGCCTTCCGAATAAGGATACACCAGGGCGGTGCATACTGGAGTATCCACCAGACGCGCTTTCAGACCCTGTTCTATTTGCATACGCGATTCATCAAGCATGTATCTTACATATGCGCCGGTATCCAGCACAAGGGCCGGAGCATGATCCTCAAAAAATATATTCTGCCCGGAAGCTTCCGCCAGCAGACGAGCCGGAGTGTACTTGTAGCTGGGATCCAGTAGTCTGGCCTTGAAACCGGCTTCTTGGAGGCGGCGCACCAGATCTTCGAGTTTCAGGCCGTTTTGGGCCAAGTTGATGCCGAATACGGTTTTGCCGTCCACATCCACCCTGAAGTTCTTGTTTTTGTCTATGAAAATCATGGCGGAAGTATTTTCTGGCGTATGGTGGCTCACGTTTACGGCTTCTTTGACCGACAGGGCGGCATGGGCGGCTCCGTGGGCGGCTATTTCATGGCCTTTGGCCACCTGCGGCACTATGAGATCCCAATATTGATGATTCAGGGTGTCGGCATTGACGGATAGGGTTATTTTCAACCCCAGTTGTCCGGCGCGGTCGGCCAGAATGTTCCATTGTTCGGCATTGCCTGTGTCGTCAACGCCCAGATTGATCAGGGCACGGCGGCCGCCTGCAAAACGCGGCGAAGCGGTGAGGCAGTTTTTGAGCTTAAGTTCAGGTTGATCTTCCAACGCCTTGGCCTGCCAGTTGAAAAGCGGTCCAGGCCCCGGCGCGTAAAGGCAGTTTTCCAGAAGAACCGTTGGCGCTCCCTGGGGCTGCCAGATCAGGCCGGGAGTTTGCCCCAGGTAAAAAACGCTGTTATTTATGCGTACGTCTGATTTGTTGCGTTCCGGGCGCACAAGAATGTAGTTGTGATTGGCAAAAACGCAATTGGTGAATTCCAGAGCCTGATCACCGCGTAAAAAAGCCACTCCCCCGGCCATGTTCTGAAAAAGGCAATAGGCGAATACGGTCCGTTCCCGCTTGTCTTTCGAGGCTTGCACCCCATAATTCATGAACCCGGAAAGCTTCGGGTTGTGGCTCCCAAATTTTAAAGCGGTTGTCGGTCCGGGATGTCCGGCAACAGTGCAGGAGGTGAAAACGGGATTTCCGCCGTTTATGTGGATAGCGGAGTCGGGGCCGTTCATTTCAAAACGGCAATGCTCAAAACGGCCGTTGAAAGCGTCAAGCTTCAGTAGTGGGGTTGTGGTGCCGGTAAAGCGTAGTCCGCGCCATATGGTGTTGTGTTTGTCCGTAATCAACGGGCTTTCCGCTTCCGGCGGGGCGGATATGGTGACCAGCGGCATATTTTCCTTGTCAAATGAACCGAAAATGCGCAGGTCGGCCTGGCCCGGAGCCAGGGTTTCTACGTACTCACCGGGGGCTATCTGGATTGTGTCGCCGCGCTCGGCCATTTTCAAGGCATCGGTTATTTTACCCAGCGGGCGGCCCGGGGAAAGTCCGTTGCCGTCTTTGGCCCCGACCGCCACATAAATTACGCGTTCTTTTGCCGCTTGAGCGGCTGGAATTGCCATTTCGGCGCACAGCATATCAATCAAAACCAACAGAATGCCGAATAGAAAAGCGGGAAGAATCAGGCTCGGCGGCTCGGCGGGTTGATTGTGGATGGGGAGGTACGGCTTCATGTGGGCAACCCCCTTTAGTATTGTTACGGCGGCTTACATGTGCTGCTGCAAAAACAGAATTCGTCCACTATGGGTGGCTTATTTCGGCATACTGTAAGCTGCATACGAAGAGGGAATTAATTATTTTTAGTGGACTATTTTGTGAATTATAATGCGTTCGCAATCTTTTATATTAAACTCTGCTCATCCGGCTGCATACATTCTTCTTAAAAGCTTGGTTATGTAAATTACTTGCCGTTGGCGCGAGCTTCCATAATTTTTTTGGGTATGCCCGATTCGCAAGGAACTTTGGTTTGGCACAGGCCGCAGCCGTGGCCCTTGAGCCCCCATTGCTCCTCGATGTATGTCTGGCAGGCCCCGCGTGTGTGCGCGCGGCAGGCGGTTTTGTCGCGTCCCTCAAAGCGAACGCTGTCCACCGGGCAGCGTTTCACGCAGGCTCCGCAGGAACCGTCGTGAAAGTACAGGCAATATTCCCTGTGCCCGCTGTATGGGCGCGGAGTAGCCGGTATTTTATGGTGAATTATCAGCGACCCCACGCGCACGGCTTTGCCCACCGGGGTGATCAAACCATCGGACAGTCCAAAGGTACCCAGGCCGGCAGCATAGGCCGCGTGGCGCTCCGACCAGTTGGAAGCAAAGCCATAAACGGGCGAGAGCCTTCTATCCCATTGCGGCAGTTTAACCGGGGCGACGGCTTTTATGCCGTGCCCGGCGAGAGCGTCGATTAAAAACAGGCGCAGCCCGGTGTTGACCCTCGGTTCGCCCAAAATTCTGGTTCTGGCCCAACGCTCGGAAGGATAGAACGTTTCCTTGCGGTTATCGGCTTTTGTTTTGGCGGTTTGAGGCAAGATCCAGACCAGCACGGAAAGATCCTCAGACCCGGCCTGCTCTTCCGGAAAGCCCAGATTGAAAGCTTCCGCGGGAGTCCAATGAAAGTCGCCCACATATTCTTGTTTGTACATGGCCCACAACGGGTCATCTCCTGCGGCCACTCCCAGGATAGGCCGTCCGAAAGCCGGCTCGGGCGCGGCCGCTTCCATGTCATTGGCTGGAGAATCCATAAATTCGAACGCTTTTTCTTGCAACCAGTCGAATGTGGCGGAGGGGGAGGGGATGGAATTCACGCTGAATCTCCTGTCTGATTCCAGAGTTGAATGAAGTGATTTTTCGTTACAAGCCGATTTTATCTTTAATCTTTTTGGGTATACCCGACTCGCAGGGCACTTTTGTCTGGCATAGCCCGCAAGGGTCGCCGGAAAGGTTCCATTTTTCTTTGGCGTAGTTCGAGCAGGTTATATCGATATGGTTGCGGCAGGCGTTTTTGTCGCGCCCTTCAAAACGTACACTTTTCGCCGGGCAACGCTCCACACAGGCTCCGCAGGAACCGTCGTGAAAGTACAGGCAGTATTCTCTGTGCCCGCTGTATGGGCGCGGGGTGGGCGAAAGTTTATGGCGAATTATCAGCGACCCCACGCGCACGGCTTTGCCCACCGGGGTGATCAGTCCATCGGAAAGGCCGAAGGTGCCAAGCCCGGCCGTATGGGCCGCATGGCGTTCCGACCAATTGGAGGCGAAGGTGTAGACCGGCGATACGCGCCACCTCCACTGCGGCTGCAGAATGGGGGCTGTAGCCGCTATGCCGCTCTTGGCGAGTTCTTCCAGCAGAAGGAGGCGCATTCCTGTATTGATCATTCTTTCGCCTATGACTCTGGATCTGGCCCAGCGCTCGGAGGGATGGAATGTTTCTTTACGGTTGTCGGCCTTTGTTTTGGCGGTTTGAGGCAAGATCCAAACCAGCACGGAAAGCTCTTCCGCTTCGGCCCTCTCCTCGGGAAAGGCCAGATTAAAGGCCTCCTTCGGCGTCCAGTGGAAGTCGCCGATATATTCCTTCTTGTACATGCCCCAGAGCGGATCGTCACCGGAGGCCACACCCAGAAGCGGCGGCCCGAAGAGCGGTTCAGGCTCGCCAAGCTGCATATCATTGGCGGGGGAGTTCATAAAGCCCGAGATTTTCTCTTGTAGCTGGTCAAGCAAAGGGCGGTCGTGGTCCATTATGAATCTCCTGTTTGTATGTTTAAATCCACAGTCAGCTCCATCCGCTGGCTGAAAAAATGATTTCCTCGACTTCGCCGTATTGTCAATCAATTTTTCCCCACATGTCCATCCTTGCCCTTGCGGCAATGATAAAATAACGCCGCATCATCGTTTTTTTGTTTCGGCTAGACGTTACAGACTTAACAATTATCCCCCTCAGGCGCGCATTTCCGTGCTGTGCCCCTATATTTCAATTTTTGATCATTCATTACTTAGGCTATTGACTTTACCCTTCGGGGAAAGGTGTAGAGTGTTTGCAAACACGGGTTACGGTGCTTTGATGCGCACTCGCCCGTTGCAAGTGGAGAGGGTATGGCTTTGCAATATCACGGCGAGGAAGCTCTGGGCCTCATTGAAACCATCGGCATGACGCCCGCGATCAAAGGGGCGGACAGCATGCTCAAGGCCGCCAACGTGCATTTGGTCGCCTATGAAAACATAGGTTCCACTCTGGTTGCCGTAATGGTCAAGGGCGACGTGGCCGCCGTGCGGGCGGCCGTTGAAGCCGGGGCAACGGATGCGGCCGCCATAGGCAAGCTCACAGCGAGCAATGTAATGCCACGCCCCGGCAGAGCCTTGGGAGGCATTGTGTCCGCTCATGCCGTTGAAGAGGAACTTGAGTCCGAACATCAGCCGCCGTCAGCACTTGGCTTGCTTGAAACCTTTGGAATCGTGTTCCTTCTTGAAGCAGCCGACGCCATGACCAAGGCGGCCGATGTGGAATTGGCAGGTTATGAAAACGTGGCCTCCGGATATATTTCTGTTCTGGTGCGCGGCGATGTGGCCGCTTGCGAAGCGGCGGTGCAGGCGGGAACGAGGGCGGTGGAAAATATGGGCGCTTCTGTTTACAGCGCGGTTGTAATTCCAAGGCCGCACCCGGATTTGGTCAAAATTACGAAGCGCTATGCCTTGAAGAATATATAGGGCGACACGGCAGGCAAGGCTCGGGAAAAAATATATTGCGGTCTACGGAAAACAATGATTGCCGACAAAGATTTGATTTCCATACAGCATGCCAGAATCCTGGCGGAAAATGCTCTTGAGGCTCAGAAGAGCCTGGCGGAATTTTCGCAGGAAAAATTGGATGCCATAGTCGAGGGTGTGGCCGAGGCCGTGGCGGGGCACGCCGACGCCCTGGCCTTCATGTCGCAGGCGGAAACCGAATACGGCAACCGGCAGGACAAATGCTTCAAGAATAACTTTGTCTGCGGGCGCGTGCCCGGCGCGCTCAGGGGCATGCGCTGCGTGGGGGTTATAAAGGAAGACCCTCTGGCCGGGGTTATGGAGGTTGGCGCGCCGATGGGGGTGATCGCGGCCTTGTGCCCGTCCACCAGCCCGGTTTCAACCATGATTTACAAAACCCTGCTGGCCATAAAATCGGGCAATGCCATCATTTTTTCTCCTCATCCTCGTGCGCTTAAAAGCATGGGCGCGGCATTGAAAATCATGAATGAGGCGGCCCAGGCCCATGGTCTGCCCGAGGGGTGTCTGGCGGCCCTTGACCCCGTCACCAGCGACGGCACGCTGGAATTGATGAACCATGCCGCGATTTCCATAATCATGATCACCGGGGTGGATAAAATGTTCAAGGCGGCCCGCGCCTCGGGCAAGCCCGTAATTTACGGGGCCACCGGTAATGGTCCCGTTTTTGTGGAACGCACGGCGGACCTCGGGCAGGCTGTGGCCGATATAATCAAAAGCAAAACCTTTGACAACGGCATTGCGCCCGCAGCCGAGCAATCACTTGTAATAGACGCCGTTGTGGCCGCCGAAGTCAAAGAACGGCTGCTGGCAGGCGGGGCTTATTTTATGTCCGAAACAGAGTCGTGCGCCCTGTCCGAGCTGTTTTACCGCCCTGGCGGCAAACGCGGCAACGGGGCAGTGGGCCTGCCCGCCGCCACTCTGGCCCGCAGATCCGGTTTTTCCGTGCCCGAAAACGTCACGCTGCTTATTGCCGAGCGGCGCTATGTATGCGCGGACGACCCTTATGTTGGAGAAATGCTTGCCCCGGTGCTGGCCTGTTATGTGGAAGACGACTGGCGTCATGCCTGCGAAAAATGCCTTGAATTGCTGCTGCGGGAAAGAAAAGCCCACACCATGACCATACACTCGCGCGATGAGGAAGTAATACGCCAGTTCGCGTTGAAAAAACCGGTGAGCAGACTGCTGGTGAACACCCCGGCCGCTCTGGGCGGCATGGGGGTCACAACCAATCTTTTTCCGGCCATGACCCTTGGCGGCTGGAACTCCGGGGCCACTGCGGACAATGTTTCGCCTCTGCACCTTATTCGGGTACGCAGAGTAGGGCGGGAGAGGAAACCGGAAAATGAGTGCGCAAAAGATTTTAACGGACAAAAAAAGCAGGCTTTGCATCTGATCTTGAGCGAGGCGGCGCGGGTGCTGGGCGATAATTGAACTGTTAACCTTTGATAAAATTGAATCCAAATCCCGCTGGAGGAAGCATGGATCTTCAAGATTTTTCCAACAAGCTTGCGGAAGCGACTAAAAAACTCACTCCGGAGGAACGCGCTTCCTTAAAAAAGATTTTCGAAGGCATGTCCGCCGAATTACTTCAAGGCTCTTTGCCGGTTCGTGATTCCGCATCCTCTGCGGCACTCGCCTGCATCGCGCCCGGAGAGGCGCGGGATGTGCCGGACGGCCCCACGGAACGGCATATAAAGCTCAAAAAGAACTTTTTGCGGCAAATACCCGCCATAACCATACATCGCGCCCGCATCATCACCAAAATGGCCAGAGAAAACCCCGGTCTGCCCAAGATTCTGCTGCGAGCCAAAAGCTTTCGCCATTGCTGCGAAACCGCGCCCTTGGTTATCCAGGATCATGAGCTTATTGTCGGCGCGCCTAACGGAGCGCCGCGCGCCGGAGCTTTTTCGCCCGATATCGCCTGGCGTTGGCTGCGCGACGAACTGGACACCATCGGCAGCCGCCCTCAAGATCCTTTTTTCATTTCCGAAGAAGACAAAAAGGCCCTACGCGAAGAAATATTTCCCTTCTGGGAAGGTAAGTCTGTTGACGAGCAATGCGAAGGCCAGTATCGCGAAGCCGGGTTGTGGGAACTTTCCGCCGAGTCGTTCGTGTCCGATTGTTCCTATCACGCCCTCAACGGCGGCGGCGACTCCAACCCCGGTTATGATGTTATTTTGATGAAAAAGGGCATGCTAGATATTCAGTGCGAGGCTGAGGAGCATTTGCGCGGGCTGGCCTATGAAAACCCCAACGACCTTGAAAAAATTTATTTTTACAAGGCCATAATTGAAACAGCCGAAGGGGTGATGATCTATGCCCGCAGGTTGTCGGAACATGCGGCGCAACTGGCCGCGCGCGAAAGCGACCCCAAACGCCGGGCCGAGCTGCTGAAAATTGCCGAAATCAACGCTAAAGTTCCCGCGCACAAGCCTTCCAACTTCTGGGAAGCCGTACAGGCGGTATGGACAATAGAATCGCTGCTGGTGGTGGAAGAAAATCAGACCGGCATGTCCATAGGCCGCGTGGATCAGTACATGTATTCATTTTTCCGGGCCGACATCGATTCCGGCCGCATGAGCCGATACGAAGCCTTTGATCTGGCCGGGTGCATGCTGATCAAGATGTCGGAAATGATGTGGATTACCAGCGAGGGCGGTTCCAAGTTTTTTGCCGGATATCAGCCTTTCGTCAACATGTGCGTGGGCGGGCTCACCCGCGAAGGCCGCGAGGCCGTAAACGAGCTAACCTATCTGCTCATGGATGCAGTGCGTCATGTGCGTATTTACCAGCCGTCGCTGTCCACCCGTGTGCACAACAAGTCGCCACAAGAATATCTGAAGAAAATTGTCGACGTCATTCGAGCGGGCATGGGATTTCCGGCCGTGCATTTTGACGACTCCCACATCAAGATGATGCTGGCCAAGGGCGTTTCCATTGAAGACGCCCGCGATTACTGCCTGATGGGCTGCGTTGAGCCGCAAAAATCCGGTCGTCTGTACCAGTGGACATCCACTGCCTACACCCAATGGCCCGTATGTATCGAGTTGGTGCTGAACCGTGGAGTTCCCCTGTGGTACGGCAAGCGGGTTTGCCCTGACCTTGGCGCGCTGGAATCTTTCGATACTTACGAAAAATTTGAAACCGCCGTAAGGGAGCAGATCAAATACATAACCAGATGGACCAGTGTGGCCACGGTTATTTCCCAGCGAGTGCACAGGGATTTCGCCCCCAAGCCGTTGATGTCCATAATGTATGAAGGCTGCATGGAATCGGGCAAAGACGTATCCTCCGGCGGGGCTATGTACAATTTCGGCCCCGGCGTGGTCTGGAGTGGACTGGCCACCTATGTGGATTCCATGGCCGCCATAAAAAAGCTGGTGTACGACGACAAAAAGTACACTCTGGCCCAGATTAACGAAGCCCTGAAGGCCAATTTTGCCGGTTATGAGCAAATAAAGGCCGATTGCCTGGCCGCGCCGAAATACGGCAATGACGACGATTATGCCGACCTCATCGCCGCCGATCTGATCAATTTTACCGAAAAGGAACACCGCAAGTTCAAGACTCTATATTCGGTCTTGAGCCACGGCACCCTTTCCATATCCAATAATACCCCCTTCGGGCAAATGCTGGGGGCGTCGGCCAACGGGCGCGATGCCTGGACGCCGCTTTCCGACGGCATCAGCCCTACGCAGGGCGCGGATTACAAGGGGCCGACGGCCATTATCAAGTCGGTTTCCAAAATGTCTAATGACAATATGAATATCGGGCTGGTGCACAATTTCAAACTCATGTCCGGCCTGCTCGACACGCCCGAGGGCGAAAACGGCATCATCTCCCTGATTCGCACTGCCAGCATCCTGGGTAATGGTGAAATGCAGTTCAACTATCTGGATAACGATGTTTTGCTCGACGCCCAGAAACATCCGGAAAAATACCGCGATCTGGTTGTGCGCGTGGCCGGGTACAGCGCCTTTTTTGTAGAGCTGTGCAAGGACGTGCAGGATGAAATTATCAGCAGAACCGTACTTACAGCGCTTTAGAGCGTTTTGCGAATGAAATGAGTGAATTGCTCTGACGGCCCGTGCGTTGGTAGGGACGTCAGAAGCTGCCTGCGAGTTTAAGTTTGTTATTAACCAAATGTAATTAATGCGTTGATTCCATGATCGAAAGAAAAGCCCTTATATTCAACACCCAGAAATACAATATGTATGACGGACCCGGCGTCAGAACCATTGTGTTTTTCAAAGGGTGCCCGCTGCGCTGCCAATGGTGCTCCAACCCCGAGGGGCAAAAGCGCGGGTTCGAGGTGTTTTATAAAGTTGATCTGTGCGTCAATTGCGGAACCTGCGCGGAAGTTTGTCCGTCCGGCGTACACGGATTCTCGTCGGACGGAAAACATAAAATAGAACGCGGCGCGCAATGCGTTGGTTGCCGCAAATGCGAAACAGCCTGCCCTCGGGCGGCCTTGGGCATATCCGGCCAAATGCATTCTATTTCGAATTTGATGGCGATTATTGAAGAAGACATGCCCTTTTACGAAACTTCCGGGGGCGGATTTACTCTGGGCGGCGGTGAGGCCTTGGCCCAGCCCGAAGCGGCGGCAAATTTGCTCATGGCCTGCAAACAAAAGGGCATCAATACGGCCATGGAAACCTGTGGTTACGCAAAGCCGGAGGCCTTGTTGAAGGCTGCGGAGTTCACGGATTTGTTTCTGTTCGATCTCAAACATATGGACTCGGAAAGACATCGTGCCCTTACCGGTGTTCGCAATGAATCCATTTTGAAGAACATGCGCCTGTTGTTGGAAAACAGGTACCAGGTCAAAGCACGGCTGCCACTTTTAACGGGGATGAACGACGATGAGGCGGCTCTTCGACAAATTGTAGATTTTTTGCGGCCCTGGCAGGATCGCAAAAATTTTAAAGGTGTGGATCTGTTGCCCTACCATAAATTGGGTGTGCATAAATACAGCCTGTTGGGCATGGAATATCCGCTGAAAGGCGAATACGGCTTTTCTGACAACGATCTGGAAAAAATACGGCTTTTTTTCGAGCGTAACGGGTTGGAAGTTTCAGTTGTTAAACACTAAAAACAGCGTGGCCAACCTGCGTGGTATGATAATTTAACTAGTTGGATAATAGGCGTTTTTGACTCGGTATTAAGGAGTGCTTCGATGGTAGACAAGGATTTATTGTCCATGCAGGAAGCCCGCGCCCTGGTGCGCGCGGCCAGAAAGGCGCAGGCGGAATTTGCCGCCATGGGTCAAGAGCGGGTGGACTCCGTTGTAAAGGCTGTTGCTGATGCCGCTTTGTCCTGCGCCGGGGAACTGGCGGCCATAGCTGTGGAAGAAACCGGATTTGGCAAGGCCCAGGATAAAAAGATCAAAAACATTCTGGCCAGCGAAAAACTTTACGCGGCCATAAAAGATATGCGCACCATCGGTGTAATTGCCGATGACCGGGCGAAGAAAATTGTGGAAGTCGCTGTGCCTGTAGGGGTGATCGCCGGGATTATTCCTTCCACCAATCCCACTTCCACAACCATTTACAAGTCGCTTATCGCCCTAAAGTCCGGAAATGCCATTGTTTTTACCCCGCACCCCAGCGCCAGAAAGTGCATCGGCAAAACAGTGGAGCTTATAAAAGAAACTCTGCACGCCATGAAGGTATGCCCGGATCTGGTGAGTTGCATGAGCGTGCCCACCATTGAAGGCAGCGCCGAATTGATGAAGGTGTCCGACCTTATTCTGGCCACCGGCGGCCCCGGCATGGTAAAGGCTGCCTACAGCTCTGGCACTCCGGCCCTGGGCGTGGGCGCCGGCAATGTGCCGGCCTATATTGAGCGTAGCGCGGACATAGAAGACGCCGTAAGCAAAATTTTTGCCAGCAAAACCTTTGACAACGGCACGGTATGCGCTTCGGAGCAGTCCATAGTTACCGAGGCCGTGATTGCCGACAAGGTCAAGTCCACAGTAATCGCCCACGGCGGCTACTTCCTGGAAGGCGAAAAATTGGAAAAAGTAAAGCGGATCATGGAACGCGGAAACGGCACCATGAATCCCGATATAGTAGGGCGCGACGCCGCGCACATCGCCAGGCTGGCGGGCATTGACATCCCTCCTGGAACACGTCTGCTTGTTTCCGACGAAAAAGGCGTTGGCCCCCGGCATCCCTTTTCCAAGGAAAAGCTTACCGCTTTGCTGGCTTTTTATGTGGTCAGCGACTGGAAAGAAGCCTGCGAGCTATGCTGTTCCCTGCTGGAAAACGGCGGTATGGGGCATTCGTTGTCCATCCATTCGCGCAATGAGGAAGTTATCCGCGAATTCGGCCTGAAAAAGCCGGTGTCGCGCATGCTGGTGAACACTCCCTCCACTCATGGAGCGGTGGGCCTGAGCACTTCGCTTTTCCCGTCTTTCACTCTTGGTTGCGGAGCGGTGGGCGGAAGTTCCACTTCCGACAATGTAACCCCCATGAATCTGCTTAACGTCAGAAGAGTGGCCTATGACCTCGGCACCGTGGAAACAGGACCAGCCGCTCCGCGTTTTGATCCGGCTTCCATAGATGTGGACGCAATTACGGCCCTGATTGTGGAACAATTGAGAAAAATGTCCTGAACTCGACAGCCTCTGACCGCTGAAAATGCGGCCGGCCGCGAAACAAAATAAAAAATTATTCAAAGGAGATTGCCATGTCCTCCAGCAACGCATTGGGAATGATTGAAACCAAAGGTCTTGTGGGCGCGGTTGAAGCTGCCGACGCCATGGTAAAAGCCGCCAATGTCACCCTTATCGGGCGCACCCAGGTGGGTGGCGGTCTGGTAACCGTGATGGTGCGCGGCGACGTAGGCGCGGTAAAGGCGGCTGTGGACGCCGGAGCCGCCGCCGCCAAAATTGTGGGTGAACTGGTCAGCGTGCATGTGATTCCTCGTCCTCATGCCGAAGTAGAAGTAATTTTGCCCAAGGCCGGTCAGTAAAGATTCATACGTAAATAAGGAGGGGCGCGCCTCTCCTTAAGTAACTTCCAGCCACAGGTGAACCGGGCATGGATGAAAAAGCCATAAAAGAAATTCTGGAATTGGTCATAAAGCGGGTAATGGAAGAAACTTCTTACCCGGTTCAAATCAGGGAACCGGGCGTGGTTGCGAGTCCGGTCGCTGGAGGCGGTAAGGCGTTTTCCCGGCCTGAACCATTAAGCAATGGTGATGCCATTCCTGTGGAGCTTTCCGCGCGTCATGCCCATCTAAGCGAGAAAGACGCTCTGGCTCTGTTCGGCGCTCCGCTCACACCGGCGCGGGATCTTTCCCAGCCTGGTCAATTTTTGTGCAAGGAGCGGGTGCGGCTGATCGGCCCCAAAGGGGTGATGGACAATGTTGCTGTTCTCGGCCCGTCCCGAAGCGCTTCACAGGTGGAGATCTCCAAAACTGACGCTCGTATGCTGGGCGTCGAAGCTCCGGTGCGCCAGTCGGGAGACACGGCCGGAACTCCGGGAATCATTCTGGCTTCCCAAACCGGCATCGTGGGGCTTGAAGACGGGCTGATTGTGGCCTTGCGCCATATTCACATGACTCCGGAAGACGCCGGGCGTTTCGGACTACGGGACAATGATCTTGTAAGCGTGCGCCTTGATGGCGACCGCCCCGTGATTCTTGAGAAAGTGTTGGTTCGTGTGAGCGACAAGTTTCGCTTGTCCATGCATATTGATTCGGATGAAGGCAATGGTTCCGGTTGGAAGACCGGGGTATGCGGCCGCATCATTTGAGGTTTGACTATGGATATGCACGAACTTGCCCGCCAGATCGCCCGCGAAGTACTTGCGCAGCTTGGCTCCGCTCCAGTTGTGAACGGAGCCAGGCCTGCGGGCTGGACATCAATCAACACCCCGATTGAAGAATGGGTGATGGTTCTTGGCGAGCGGGGCGCGGATTTGGTCGCTCGCGTAACAGAGGCTCTGGGCACGGGGGCCGGGCTTATTTTTTTTGGCGAAGACGCCGGAAGCCGCCCGCTCGCCCGCCATATTCTCCCCTTTCTCTCCTGCGCGGATATGGCCGACCTGGCCTGCGGCCGAGCTTCAGGCCGGGCCGCCGAGAAAGCGCTGCAACTGCTGCTTTCGGGCGTGAGGGTATATGTGCTGGAATTTGAGTATAAATCTTATCGCGAAACAGCGCCTTCAAGTCTGTATGCCCTGTACGAAGGCCATAAAAAAACGCTGGCCGCATATGGGCTGATTGAATGGTTCAAAAAACGCGAATCCTGGCATTCAACGGAAAATTTGATCACGGAAAAACATGTGCTGGAAGCCGGAAAAAGCGGGTCCACACTGATGGTTGTTCCGATCCGGGCCATAGTTACGCCTTTGGCGATTGATGCCGCCCGTAAATTCAATATGGTCTTTGAGAAACGTTGATAGAGTGATGCAAAAAGGAAAATTCCGATGATTATCGGCCTGGTAATCGGCAATGTATGGGCTACGCGCAAGGAAGATCGCCTTAGCGGAAGCAAGCTGATGATTGTGCGCAAAATCGACCCCATAGCGAGCGAGTCATTCGAAAGTTTTGTGGCCGTGGATTGCGTGGGCGCGGGCGCGGGCGAACGAGTGCTGGTTGTTTTCGGCAGTTCGGCGCGTACGGCCGTGCGCAATGCTGAAGCTCCAGTGGATGCCGCCATTGTGGGTATTGTCGATGAAATGGAAATTCGCCGAGAGTTATGCGGGGCTGACGCGCCTTAAACCTTTGGAGTGATAAATCGTGGACACGCTGGGACTTGTGGAAAGCAGAAGCATCGCCGTCGGAGCGGAATTGGCCGACGGCATGCTTAAGGCCGCCGGGGTGGAGCTGGTGCGTGCCGTAACCATATGTTCCGGCAGGTATATGATTTATATATCCGGCGACCGTGAATCCGTGCATACCGCAGTGGATTTTGCCCGGCAGTCGGGCCGGGCACTGGCGGGCAGTTTTGTTATTTCCAATGTGTCCTCCGAAGTCGCGGCCGCGCTGCATTCGGCCCGTTCGGCGGAGAAGGGCGAGGCCGTGGGTATTGTGGAGTGCCGCACTGTTTCCGCCGGGGTGGCCGCCGCCGACAGCGCGGTGAAAAAATCGAAAGTACGCATCCTACGGCTGGTAACAGGGCAGGGCATAAACGGCAAATCGTATTTTGTGCTGAGCGGAGATGTGGCGGCGGTGGAAGAAGCGGTGGAGGCGGCAAAAAAGCATCTCGGCGACAGACTTGTGGAGGCCGTAGTGCTGCCTCGTCCTGAACAAGCGCTGGTAAGGGCGCTTACGGGCGGCAAAAGGGGAATCGAATGAATGCCTCCGGCGGCCGGG
>JAVBLG010000078.1:0-4787 GCA_031553655.1 Desulfovibrionaceae bacterium
CGTATCAAAAGCCGTGCTGACCGTAAATTTGTACACACCGGCTTCTTTTTGCAAATAGGCGCGCCATTCGGGGTAAGACGGCTCATCAGTAAAACCGGCGAAAAAGCCGGTTATTTCCATTAGTTCCTGCCAGGCTTCAACCAGGGAAAGAATGCGCTCGTCATCGTCAAATTTTTTGTCGGACTCGTTCTCTTCCGAGGGCTTGTCAAGCGCATCGCCCTCCGGAGCGGCGGGCTGTTTCGTGGACATGAGCAAAGCAAAATTGACGGCATCGGCCGCGCCCTGCGTGGAACGCAGGTTCCAGCCCAATTGGCCGTAGAAAATCATGGTCCTGAAATAGGCCCGCAACACAGAATTGTCTGTATAATAGCCGCGCGGCCCGAACTGGGTGTAGTCCACATCCCCGCTGCTGTTGGTGTCGGCTAAGAGCCCCAAAGTGGACGCCGCCATGGCCTCGGCCTTATATATACGCTCAATTTCGATTTTAAGCGCGGCGACGCGTTCCGAGCCGAAGTGTTCTTCAGGCTTGTATTTATTCAGCACTTTTAAGGCATTTTCCAGAGAATCAGGCGGTCCGGACAGTTTCGCCTTTTCCCCACCGGCCGCCTCTTGAGCCATGGCCAGCTCATCGGGGTCGAAGCTGGAGGCTTCGCCATATACTCCGCCCGGGGCATGACAATTTTCAAGCAGGATCAGGGGCAGCAACATTTGCGCCGCCAGCCGCTCCCAGCCGTCTTTTATCAGCGCCATGTCCGGTTTTTCTCCGCTTTTGCCGGGTGCCCCTTCTTCCGGAGCGGCCACTTGCTTGCTCGCCTCGACGCGCAGGTCCAGGGCATTGGTGTAAAGGTTTTTGGCCAGGGTAAATAGAGCCCGGCTCAGGCTGGTTTCTTCCAAATGCTTGATACGAGTGGAAAAATATTTATGGAAGGCATGCAAAAAAGGATCCGGCCCAACAAAAATCGCGTTTTCCGGCAAGCGATCTTCCGGGGCGTAAACCCCTCCTATCGAGCTGAAATTAATCAGCATTTCGTCACAAGCCCTGCCCTCCACATTGGAAAAAACCACAAAATTTTTCTTGGGCAGCAGCAAAAAACGGTTTTTTTCCAAAAAGTCTCGCTGCGCCTTTGACAATTTGCCCAGCAGTTTTTCCACACGCCGCAGGTTGGCAGCTTTGGCCAAGGGGAAATTTTGTTCCTTGAAAGCGGGCGTTATGTCTGTTTTTACTTGCGCGGGAGGAGAGGAAAACCCGCTCAATTTTATCTTGCGCAGCATTATGCCGTCTTCCGGCGCAGCCGGGGATTCAACCGGAAAAAAAGCCGTCAAAGCCACGAACAGCAGCGCCCTTATGCAAAAACCAGGTGATGGGGCGTAAGTTTTCGGCATAATGTTTTTCCTTGCTAAAAAAAATTAACTGACAATTTTTTCACCACCCAAGCCGTTATAGCATTTTGCTTTTGAAATTATCCATAGAGCATTTCGCTCATTTCATTCGCACAACGCTCTAGTGCCAGAAAATTTGGCATTAACCCAAGACATATATATTGAAAACGCCTTTTGCCCTTGACCTCGCCAAAGGTTTGATCAACATCCGGGTCAATGTAAAAAGCCAAAATCTATAATTTGCAATTTGACTGAAAGCAGTTGCTTTTATCGATGATTTTTTTCAAAAATAAAAGGGGGCAGGCGGCCTCTAAACCGAATAAAACTACTCTTAAGGAACAACAATGAACAAATCCACGATTTTCAGAATATTGCAAGTGACGGTCCTGATTGCGGGCCTGGCATTTCTGCCCTCCAGACCGGCCTTGGCAAACGGCAGCGTAACCGTGAACACCGACAGAGACGTAGCCGCATTTTTTATGAACTGCAAAAAAAATGAGGCATCATTAATCGCCTTCCTGCACAAAATGCCCAAGGGCGCGGACGTGCACCTACACCCCAGCGGTGCGGTTTATGCGGAACATATGGTGGACAAGGCTGTTGCCGACGGGCTTTTTTATGATCGCGCTTCCCGTTCTTTTACCGTCCATAAGCCGTCCGGCGGTTTCATCAGCCCCGAAGAAATGCAATTCAACTACAAAAAATATAACGAAATACTTAGTGCCCTCGGTTTTCACAATACCGCCAAAAACAGCGAAGGCGGAAATGTGCTGTTTTTCGCCTCTTTCGGACGTTTCGGCCAGGCCCTGCCCGGCGGCAAGGAGCAGATCCGCGAGGTAGTTCTGCGCGCCGCCGCCCAACGCATAAGCCACCTGGAAATGATGACCGGACCCCGCGTCAATGCCGACGGCTCGGTCAATGTGGAAGCCACCAGACAAAAGCTTGAACAGTACAATGCCGCCCGCGCCGAAGCCATGAAAGAGCTGGCCGCCGCCGGCCAGCCCTTTGAAGTGAGCGTGCTCTGGAGCCTTTCGCTTTATCGCGATGCCGCGCCCATGAAAGACGGCAAACCGGACATGACCGAGTATGACTCCTGGTGGCGCGGGCAGACGGCCGGAATTTTGGAAGCGGCGCACCTTTGCGCGGATTTGGGAGCTGTGGCCGTAACCGTGCTTGCGCCGGAAGACAGTTGGGTGGCGCGTACGCGCTTTGCCGCGCAATTCCGCATTATCGACGAAGAATGGCGGGCCTTCCATAAAAAATATCCCGGCAACAAAGTGAGAATGAATCCGCACGGCGGCGAGCTTACCATGGAATTTTCTCCTTATGAGGATTTGCGCGCACGCATAAGCGAAACATTGAGCAAAGGTCATGCCGCGCGCCTGGGGCACGGCGTTTCCATTGCCTGGGACGACAATGTCTATACCGTGCTGAAGAAAATGCGTGACGAAAGAATAGCCTTGGAGCTTTGTTTGACCAGCAATCAGGGCATCCTGAACGTTGCTCCCAGCAAGCACCCCTTCCGCCTGTACTGGGAAGCGGGCGTGCCCATAATCGTCAACACCGACGATGAAGGAATTTCACGCGGCAACCTCACCATTGAATATGTTCGAGCCGCCCAATGGTTCAATTTAAGCTACGGCCAAATCAAGTGGCTGGTTTTCAACAGCATTGAATACTCGTTTCTGCCGGGTGAAAGCTTGTTCATCGACGGAGATTTCAATAAGGTCAAAATTGACGGCGAAGCCCCAAAAAATTCCCCCAAAGCCGAACATCAGCGCCGCCTGCTGGCCGATTTCACCGCCTTTGAAGAAGGTATGAAAGAAAATATGAAGCTGTTTCAATAGCCGAATTTGCTCAATACTCACTCAACGTCATAAATATTTTCAAAAACCACTATAAGTTCCTACCTACATCGCTATGTATTATTAGAGCATTTTGCGAATTAAATCAGCAAAATGCTCTAATTCAACGAAAAAACTCAAGACGCTGAATACCACGCTTTGTTTCTGAATCTATCCACATTCTAAAGCCTTTTCTTGAGTTTGAAGGCCGATTTTCCCGTATAAATGGTTGGTATTTGATTTTTTTGGATGATTATTGACTTTGTACCGCTCATTGCTATCATCAGCGCCATCTTTGCGGTGTCCCGATCGTTGCATATAATATGCTAAAAAAACAGGAGTTAATATGGATTGTGTAGATCTGCGCAGCGACACGTTGACCACGCCCACACCCGAAATGCGCGACGCCATGCGCGACGCCGAAGTGGGAGATGACGGCCGTTCCGACGAACGCGGACGCGGCGGCGACCCCACGGTAAACCGCTTGGAAGACATGGCGGCGGAAATGCTCGGCAAAGAAGCGGCCCTATTCTGCTCTTCGGGCACCATGGGCAATATGACGGCTATTTCCACCTATTGTGTCAGGGGCGACAAGGTAGCTGTGGAACCGGATTTACATGTGGTGCGTACGGAAAAAGCTCCGTTCATGGACAGATATCTGGGCCTTGTGCCGATAAGCTATGCTCGCGACAGCACTGGGCGGCCCGATGCCGCGTCTTTCGCCCAGGCCTGCTCCGAGGGAGTTGCTCTGGCCTGCGTGGAAAACACGCACAATTACGGCGGCGGAATATGCGTAAACCTGGAACGCCAGCAGGAACTTTACAGCGCGGCTCAGAAGACCGGAGTGCCGGTGCATATGGACGGCGCGCGCATTTTCAACGCCGCCCGCAGTCTGGGTGTTTCTGTCAAAAAACTGGCGGACTGCGCCGATAGCGTGATGTTCTGCCTTTCCAAGGGCCTTGGCGCGCCATTCGGCTCCATGCTCTGCGGAAAAAGGGATTTTATAATAAAAGCCCGCGAAACCAAAAAACTGCTCGGCGGCGGCATGCGCCAGGCCGGTGTTATGGCTGCGGCCGGAATTGTGGCCCTGCAAACTGGCGTGGAACGCCTGGATCAGGATCATGAAAAAGCCCGCAAACTGGGCGCGGCCCTGGCTCAATACTCCAAGTGCACCCTCATTCCGGTGGAAAGCAATATTGTTATGCTTGATGTCTCCGCCACAGGCAAATCATCGGTATGGTTTGTAAAAAACCTGGCCTCGTATGGTCTGCTCGGCCATGCCATGGGCGACAAGCATCTGCGCCTCACCACTTATAGAGGTGTGACCACCGGGGATATTGACCGGGCCATTGCCATTTTTGACAAATTCATCAAAACTTCCTTTATGGTCTGAAACCTCCCCCTTCAGGGGAAAAATTGATTGACAAAACGACGAAGTCGATGAAATCCTTTTTGTAACCCCTTCCTTCAAGGAAGGGCAATCCGCACGGATCCTATCCGCCGGAGCATGAGGGAAAACACAGGGCAGTGGGCCTGAGTTCATCAAAGACCCAGCGGCCGCCG
>JAVBLG010000065.1:0-4280 GCA_031553655.1 Desulfovibrionaceae bacterium
AAATCAAAAACGCCTATTGGCAAAGCCGGAGGGCAAAAGACGCTTTTTGCGCGCCGCCCCTAAAACTCGTACTGCATAACCAGTGCAGCCTTATACCCGTCGGCTTTGGTGAAGTTTTTCTGGTATGAAGATTTTCTCCACGCGTCCTTGTCAAAGCCGTTGATTATATAGCCCAGCTCAACCACGGCATTCAGATTGTCGTAAACCTTGTAAACGCTGTCGAGATTGAACTCCACCAGATAGTCTGAGGTAGTGAGGTAGGGGCTGTAGCCGCCCCTGGCCGCTTCAAAGGTATTGTCGTTGTTAGTGGCCAGGTACTTGATCATGCCGGGGCTGTTGGTGCCGCCCCAATAGGCCACGCGGAAAGTGTGGTTGAGATTTTCAACGAAGGACATGTCCTTAATTTGCAGACCGATACCCCAGGTGCCGTCGTAACTTAGGTTGAGGTCATAAGCGCCGTTAAGAGACCAGCCGCGCTCACCGTCGCCCATAAAGGAAGTGAAGTTGCCGCTGGGCGCGAGCGAGGGCATACGTTCGGAGCCGTTTTTAGGATTATCGTCGTCTCCGGAGGCGTACCAGCCAAAAATTCCTGGAGTGCCCCAATCCATCTTGTATTCCACCAGGGCCTTTACCAACCAGCCTTCGCGCGTGCTTTGGGCGCGGCCGCGATACACGGCTTCTTCCACCCCCCGGCGGTAATAGTCGTACTTGCCGAAGCCGCCGGAATAGCCGTAGTTAATGTCGAATTCGATATTGAATGGATCAAAGGCGTCAATGGTTATGGGCAGGCCCACAAAGAACATGTCGCCATACGCATTTTTACGCCGCCAGTTTCTGTCGGCATAAGAGGGAGCCATGGCATAGTCGCGCGGGGTTAGGCCAAAACCCAGAGATTGGCTCTGCCCATTACCGATACCTTCAAAAGTGCTGTCGTCCATGGAATTTTTACCCATGGCTCCGTAGGCCACCCAAGGGCTGACCTTTACCCCTTCAAAGGACAGCGGTACAGACAGCATGAAGAGGTCCATATTATCCAGGTAGTTGTTGGGATCTCTGTTGCCGGTGCCGTCCGTTCTGGCGTAGTTGTCGTTTAAAAGGCGCGTCCAAGCCATGGTGACGGCCACATTGTCATTGAACTTATAGGTGGCGGCAATTCCGGCCGCGTCATCATCCAGAATGGCCGAGCCACCGGCGGCATTGGGAAAAATAACACCCTGAATGCCCATGCGCAGCATTAAATCGGTATTGGGCACTGTCCAATCAAGATAGGCTCGTTTGACCTTTACCTGCAATCCGTCGGCCCCGAGTGCGCCGCCTTCCGAGCCGACGCCCCAGTTCTGATCGCCTATTTCAAAAAATACCACTCCGGAAAGATACTCATTGGCAACGGCTTCCAACTCCAGGCGCACTCGCTGTAA
Source organism: Desulfovibrionaceae bacterium (assembly GCA_031553655.1). Classification (GTDB taxonomy): domain Bacteria; phylum Desulfobacterota; class Desulfovibrionia; order Desulfovibrionales; family Desulfovibrionaceae; genus JAVBLG01. Next base: position 1,419 of record JAVBLG010000065.1, read on the forward strand.
GGACTGAAAAACATCTTGTCCCTGAGTGCCTGGGGAGGAAAGAAAAGAACTTTCAACTACGCCCAGCCCAAAAATCCATTCCCCCTGAGCCTTAAAGTCAATGGCTTTCGCCCCTGTGGCCGCTCCCAGCGTGAGGGCGGCGGCGAAAACTAATGTAGCAAGTTTTTTCATTAAAATTTCCTTACCTTCATTCTTTTGCAGTGTTTCCAGATAATAAGTCTAAATAATATTTAAAAAATATCTTGTTTTTTTTAGCAGTTCTATTTATGCAAAGTCCTGCGACAATGCTTGATACAGTGTGTTGACGTTGATTATCAAAATCAATTGGCTGTGGCAAGCTTTTTGTTCATTTTTTGTGAACTTTGCGGCCTACCCGCTTTTTTTCCTGCCCAATATATTGTTATCGCAATTGTTTTCACAATAACGCTAAATTCGGACGGCAAAATGAAAAATTGCGCGCTGCCCGCCTTTGAACTGCAAAGGCGCGATCTGCTTGATTTTGAACCCATGCTTTGTGCTTCATTGCGCCAGGTGTTGGATTTCACCGCTCATGGTATTTATTTTCCCAAATCCGCGCCAGACGAACAGGATTTGTGGTTGCCCAAAGAGCGCAAGCTCTTTGTGCCTTTGCGCCTTGGCGATGAAACTCTCGGCGTGTTCATCGCGCATGGGGTCAGCGCCAAGCAGGCCCGTAGCGTGTTGCCGCTTTTGCCGGGCATAGTAGGGCTTTGCCTGGAAAATTTGCATCTGCGCAAGCAAAATCGCACTGATCAGCTTACCGGTCTGGCGCTTAAGCGTGAGCTGCTGGATAGACTGGTTGCCCAGCTTGAAGGCGCGCAATTCAAGCTGGCTCCCGCCCCCGGCGAGGATGAGGACCCCGGAATTCCTCTTGCGCGCACAAGTCTGGGATTAATTACGATAAAGTTTGAAACTCTGGCCGAGATTGCTCGGGTTTACGGTCATGTTTTGGCCGATGACCTGCTGGCGGCTCTGGCCGAGGCGTTGCGCTCTGTTCTACCGGCGGAATGCCTTGCCGCGCGCGCCGCTGACGACGAAATTGCGGTGATGATTCCCACTGCCTCGCGCGGCTCATGCGAAAAATTGGCTTCAGCGGCCGTGCGCGCCTTGGAAGAGGTCAATGTGCTCTGCCCGCTATCGGGCCGTGCGGTGCGCGTTGGAATATGCCTGGGTTTCGTCCTTTACCCGCAGGATATGAGTGGGGCCGACTTTAAGCCCAATGTGGACATAGCCCGCCTGCTTTTGCAAAAGGCCCGTCTGGCGGCATCGGCCGCCGGGGATCGAGCTTTTGCCGCGCGCGGGCGCGGCGGTTCAGGCATAATGGGATTTTCGGGCATAATCAGGAACGGCGGGGTAGTGTTGGAGCAATTGCCCATGGGCCGAGTGTTCACCAGTCTGGGCCGCGACATGGGAGCGCGCCCCGGGCTGCGTTTTTCGGTATGGACCGCTTCCGGCGGCGAAACAAGCGGTTATGTGGGCGAGATCGAGCTGCGTGAAACAGGAGACACATCTTCCATGGCCGAAGTGTGTCATTTGAATGACCCCGCCCGCCCGCCGCGTCCCGGTGACTGTCTTGAGCTTGAGCATGGCGGCAGCGCTACAAGGCCCGCTGATGCTGACGAGCCGCCCTTTGATCCTTCCACCGGGCTGTCCGGTGGGAAATCATTTTTCGAACGTTACAATAGGGAAGCGGATCGCCATCAGAATTTTGCCCTGGCCATCCTGCGGGTCGAGTGCGGAAACGAGCCACTCGCAGAAGAAGATATGGCGTTTATTGCCGAATCATGCCGCTATGCCATGGGGGCGGAAGACTTTGCCGGGCGTCACGGCGTCAGCTCGCTGATTGTTTTCCACAACCTGAAAAATTCCGACGATATTGAAAATCTGGCAGCCGGATACCGTGACTTGTGCGTGGTGGCCGAAGACAAAGGGCTTGAGCTGTCTGTGGGCTTGGCCGCATATCCGTTTTTGCAGTATCACCGCAGCGAAATGGCTGACTGCTGCCGTAAGGCCATGGATTTCGCCCTGCTGCTGCCAAGGCCCCGCGTAGGCATTTTCGGTTCTCTGGCTATAAATATCAGCGCGGATAGAATATACAGCGGCGGCGACATTTTCGGGGCCATGGAAGAATATAAGATCGCGCTGCTGGCTGACAAAAATAACGCCATGGCCTGGAATTCCCTTGGAGTGTGCCTTGCGGCTCTTTCGCATCAGGGCGAAGCCATGCGCTATTTCAAAGAAGCCCTTATCCATAACCCTGGCGATCCGGCCACTTTGTACAACCTGGGCGTACTCTGCCAGAGCATGAATGAAACCAGATCCGCCGCCAGGCATTTTCGCGCCTGCATAAAGAGCGACCCTGCCCACCTGTTTGCCTATGTGCGCCTGGGGCAATTGGCGGAACAGGCCAAGCGCCTTAAAGATGCCAGAGGATTTTACTCCAAAGCTCTGGCTGTTCCAGCTCAGGGCAACGAAGCCGGGCGTTCCCTGGCCAGGCGATGTCTGGCGCGAGTGGCCCGCAAACAGAACAAAACCGAGGAAGCCCGCGCCCTGCTGTATGAGATTCTGTTGCACAGCCCAGCGGACGCCGCCGCCATGGCCATGCTGGCGGGACTGTTTCTGGACAATGATGAATCGCCGGATATGGCGGAAATGTTGGCCAGGCAGAGTATAAAGCATCAGCCGTCACTGAAGTCCGGCTGGCAGGTATTGGCCCGCGCCCTGAAGGCTCTGGGGCGGGAGGATGACGCCGCCCTTGCGGCGGGGCATTTTTAGAAACCAACGGGGCAAGGGGTAAAGTAACTTTTGTAAAAGTTCCTTTCCCCCTTCCCCCGGACCCCCATC
>JAVBLG010000037.1:0-11314 GCA_031553655.1 Desulfovibrionaceae bacterium
TGGGCGTTCGGTCATCAACGACCCAGCGGCCGCCGCGCTTCGGCGCGGCGGCCGCATTTTTTGTAAAATATAAGGAAATTTTAATAAAAGGTGTACATATTTTTCTTGCGCCGGTTTTTTCCAGCGGCTGGGGAGAGATGATTGCTTTACTTTTTTTTCATTTCGAGATATACAATAATCAGTTTCATTGTATAAAACTTTAGTTTCGTACAATGAAACCAACCAGAGGGTAGCACCATGGAACCAGATTACACAGTCAGATCCGTTGAACGAGCTTTACAGATTTTGAAACTTTTCAGGCAAGGGCACGAAGAACTGAGCTTCCCCGAAATCTGCGCGTCTTGCGGCCTGAACAAGAGCACCGTGTATCGCCTGCTGAGCACCTTGGAAAAGCATAGTTTTGTATCCATCAGCCCCGAAGGAAAATATTACCCCGGTTCCGTGTTTGTTCGACTCTCAACCTTGATCAACGTTCAGCAACACGTCAGAAACAAGGCCCGCGATCTTCTGGACCAACTGACACGCATAAGCGGGGAAACGGTCATTCTGACCCTGCTGAATGCCAACACATTGAACTGTATTGATAAAATAGAGAGCGACAACGCTCTTACAATCACCTCGCGTATCGGCGCCGTAGTGCCTCTCTTCCACGGCGCAACCGGGCGATCCATAAGTGCTTTCTTCACCGAAAAGCAGCTGGAGCACTACCGGGTGCATGAAGGCCGTCGCCTGGAGCGCAATTATGAAAAGGACGACATTGTTCAGGCCAACTGCGACGTTGTCCGGCAGGGATACTGCGTTACCGACAGCGAGGTGGATGCGGCGGTGGTTGCGCTTGCGGCGCCTTTCTGGGGAAGCCAGCAACAGATTCTGGGGTCGATCAGTATAGCCGGGCCCAAGGTCCGCTTTGATCAGGAGTCCGCGCATAGTTGCGCGCAGCATCTGTTGGACGCCACAGCCGCGCTGTCTTCCCGATTCGGGCATGAGGCGCATATGTGACCCCCCTCTCAGCCAACAAGGTAAATTAATCTAAAGGAGATCTGGTATGAAGCAGAGCAGTCTCAAGGCATATGTGACGCCGACCTCAATGGCGGAAGCAATACGGGTATTGAACGAATATTCGGGCAATATGCGCATTGTGGCCGGGGCGACGGACATGTTTGTCATTGACCATGACGATCTCGACGCCTTGCTCGACATCGGCAAACTGGGGCTTGATTACATCACCGAAGAAGCCGGCTACATCACCATTGGCGCGGGCGCCACCTTCGACCAGATCCTGCGCTCGCCACTGGTAAAAAGCTCTTATGCGGCCCTTTGGGAATCCGCCGCCAAGCTGGCGGACGCCAGTACCCGCAACATGGCCACCATTGGCGGCAACATCTGCTCGGCCGTGCCTTCGGGCGACTCCATTCCCGCCGTTCTGGTGCTGGACGCCACCCTGAGCATTGCCGGGCCGCAAGGCGAACGCCAGGTCAAGGCCGGGGACTTCTTTACCGGCCCCCGCCAAACAGTTCTGCAACGCGCGGAAATACTCAAAGACATACAAATCCCCAAGCAGGCGAAATGCGGCAGCGCCTTTGAAAAAATAGCCAGAACCTCTCTGGACCTGGCCATTGTCAATGCCGCCGCCTGGGTCAGCGTTAACCAGCAGGGTGAAATAGCCGAGGCCAAGGTGGCCCTTGGGGCCGTGGCCCCCACTGTGGTGCGCGTTCCCGCGCTGGAACAGGCGCTTAAGGGCAAAAAGGGCATCCCGGCCGACGCCACGTTCAATGAAATGATTTCCAAGGTAATTGCTCCCATAGACAATGTGCGCAGCACTGCGGAATACCGTGGGGATATGTGCCCCGTTCTGGCCCGACGCACCCTGGACGCGGCGTATCAGCGGGCCGTGGAAAACAAGTAAGGAGAGACAGATGAGCGAAACCTATAATATAAGCCTGACGGTAAACGGGCAATTGCGCCACGCCTCCGTCAAGCCCGGCGCCACCCTGTCGGAACTGCTGCGCGAAACCCTGGGCCTGACCGGAAGCAAAGTGAGTTGCAACACCGGAGACTGCGGCGCCTGCACCGTGATTATGAACAAAAAAGCTGTCAAATCCTGCATCATTCCCGCGATGAAGGCCGACGGAGCCGTTATTGAGACCATTGAAGGCATCAGCGGCGACGAGCCGCATCCGCTTCAGACAAAATTCGTTGAGCACGCGGCCGTGCAGTGCGGCTACTGTATACCCGGCATGATCATGGCGGCCAAGGCCTGCCTGGACGAAATCCCCAATCCCACGGTTGAACAGGCCCGGGAAAGCATTTCGGGGAACATTTGCCGCTGCACCGGCTATGTCAAGCCTGTACAGGCCATCATGAGCGCCGCCGAAGAGATCAACGGGAGGGCCAAGTAATGAAGTGGAAGCAAGAACAGGTTGTTGGAAAGAACGCGCTCAAGCTGGACGCCGCCGACAAGGCGGCCGGCGCGGCGAAGTACACTTCGGACCTCGTTTTGCCCAATATGCACGAGGCCAAGCTGGTGCTCTGCCCGCACTCCAGGGCGCGCATTATCAGCATTGACAAAAGCGAAGCAATGAAGGTTCCGGGTGTTCACTGCATTCTCACCTGGGAAGACGTTGACCCAGTATGGTTTTCCACGGCGGGCTACCCCAAGGAAACCATTCCCGGCATGGTGCCGGTGCCCATTGAATATCTTGAAGACAAGCTCTTAATGTCGCGCGACATCAATTACCGGGGCGAACCCTCGGCAATCATCGTGGCCGTTGACCGCGACACTGCCGTGCGGGCCGAGAAACTGCTGAAAATCGAATATGAAGTGCTGCCGCACGCCATAAGCATTGCCGACGCGCTGGCCCCGGACGCGCCAGAAGTGCACAAAGGCACCAGCAAAAACGTAATCGCCACCGTCATTTCCAAGGGTGATGTGGAAGAGGGCTTTAAACAGGCCGCGCATATTTTTGAAGATGATTACTATGCCCAGCCGCAGCAGCATTGCTGCATGGAAACCTCCATTTCCATAGCCGAAGTGGCCCCGTCCGGTAAGGTAACCTTGTGGAGCACCACGCAGGTACCCTTCCATATTCGACGCGGCATTTCCGAAGTGTTCGGTCTGCCCATGAGCAAAATACGGGTGATCAAACCCACGCTGGGCGGCGGCTTCGGCGAGCGTCAGATGGTGCAGAACGAATTTTTGTGCGTTTTCGCCGCGCTGAAATCGCGCAAGACTGTGCGCATGGCCACCACCCGCGAAGAAAACATCGCCTACGGTTGTCACCGCCACGAATCGATTATTCATGTTAAAACCGGCATTTCCAAGGACGGCAAAATTACGGCCTTTGAATCCTCGGTCAAAACCAATGCCGGAGCTTACACCGGGCACAGCCCTTATGTGTCGAAAGCCATGGGAACCAAGTATCCCTACAAAATCGACCATATGCGCCACAATGTGGAAATAGTCTACACGAATACCTCGGAAGCCGCCGCCTATCGCGGCTATGGCAACCCGCAGATCTCCTTTGCCCGCGAATGCCATTTTGACCGCATCGCCCGCGAGCTGGGTTATGACATTATCGACTTCAAGATGAAAAATCTGGTCGTGGTGGGCGAACCCAACCCCATTGCCCTGAAATCGGACTGGATTCTGGAAAGCTGCGGTTTGGACGAATGCTTGCGCCAGGGGCGCGAGGCCATAGGCTGGGACAAGCCCAAAAAGCCAGCTTCCGGCAGCAAGCGCTATGGGCGCGGTGTGGCCGCCTCCACGCACGTTACCGGCACCTCGGCCGAACCTGACTTTTCCTCGGCCAACGTAAAAATAGCCGAAGACGGTTCGGTGTTCCTGCTCATCGGCTCGCCGGATCTGGGGCAGGGTTCGGACACGGCCCACGCCCAAATCGCGGCCGAAACCATTGGCGTGACCATGGACAAGGTCTATGTGCTCTCGGCCGACACCGAAACCACCTCCCTCGACTACGGCAGCTATGCTTCGCGCCAGACCTATGTGGGTGGTAACGCCGTGAAAAAAGCGGCCGAAAAATGCAAGCGGCGCATTATAGAATATGCCAGTGAAATGACCGGGCAGGTGATCGGCAACCTCGACACCGCCAGCGGATGGGTAGTGCGCCGTGAAAACGGCCGTCAGGTGGCTTCCATCGGCGACGTGGCCTACTTTGCCGTGTATCGCTCCAAAAATCCCATGGCGATTAACGAAACCGCCAGCTACTCCTCACTCAACTGCCCGCCCTCCTATGCCGCCCACTTTGCCGAAGTTGAAGTGGACACGGAAACAGGCGCGGTGCGCATTCTCAAATATGTGGCCGCGCATGACGCCGGGCACGCCATCAACCCGGCCAACGTTGAAGGACAGATCGAAGGCTGCGTGATGCAGGGCATAGGATATACACTTTCCGAAGACCTCATTTACGACAAAAAGGGCGTGATGCTAAATGCCAGCTTCACGGACTACAAGGTGCCCCACGTGCACGATATGCCGGATGAAATCATCCCCATTATCGTGGACACCCCTGATCCCACAGGACCGTACGGGGCTAAGGGCGTAGGCGAAATGGCCATTGCTCCCGTGCCCGGAGCCATTGTTTGCGCGATTAACGACGCGCTGGGCATAAGGATTAACTCCCTGCCGCTCACCAAGGAACGCATTGTCAAGGCGATAAAGGAATCCGGCGGGCTTGCGAATTAACGACCCGCACGCGAGGTGATTAAATGATTGGAGACAAGCATACAGTAGTCGGAGTGAGGCATGCCAAAAAAGAGGCACTGCTAAAGGCCACCGGCAAACTCAAGTTTACCGGCGACATGACCGTGCCGGGAATGCTGCATTGCAAGATTTTGCGCAGCCCCCACGCCCATGCCCTGGTAACGTCGGTTGACGTGTCGGAAGCAATGAAGGTGCCCGGAGTGGTCGATATCATCACCCACAACGATGTTCCCAAGCATCTGAGCATGCATCAATTTCTGCATACTCCCGAAGTAATGCATTATGACAGCTACCTGCTGGAAAACCATGTGCGCCACGTGGGTGATCGCGTGTCGGCCGTGGCGGCGGAAACCCTTGAGGCCGCCGAAGAAGCGGTAAAACGGATCAAGGTCGAATACCAGGTATTGCCCTGCGTGATCACGGCCGAAGACGCCCTAAAGCCCGGAGCGCCGCAAATCCACACCGAGGCCCGCCGGGGCAATACCCCGGTGGTCTTTGACGGCAATATCTACGACACCACCGATATATGTCTCGGTGACGTGGAAAAGGGCTTTGCCGAAGCCGACATGGTCATCGAACGCAGATATACAACGTCCATTCCCAATCCGGCCATGCTTGAAAAAACATGCGTGCTGTGTGTTCCGGCGGAAGACGGCAAGCTGGACATCTGGGCCACCTCCCAGGGCATTCATGCCATGCGCATGAACGTGGCCACCTCGCTTGGCGTGCCCGCCAGCTCGCTGCGGTGCCACAAGGTGTTCCTTGGCGGATCGTTCGGCGCGCACATTCACACCGGGTTCATTGAGAATATATGCGCCTTTCTCGCCCTGCGTACCAAACGCCCGGTGCGCGGAGAAAAGACCAGGGAGGAAATCTTCCTGAGCTGCGGGCGCCACCCCATGATCATTAATATAAAGGCCGGGTTCAAAAAAGACGGCCTGCTGACGGCCATGCACACCGACGTTATCGATAACACCGGCGCGTACGCCTTCAGCGGCAGTTCCAAAATGAAGTTGACCTCTGGCTTTACGCTTTCCATGTACAAATGCCCCAATCTGCGCATCACGGGCCGGGCGGTATACACCAACACCCCGCCCCTTTCCGCCATGCGCGGGGCCGGAAACCCGCAGGCCAACTGGGCGGTGGAATCGCTGATGGACGAAGCCTCCCTGGAATTGGGGGTATCCGCCATTGATCTGCGCATCCTGAACAATCTTGGCCTTGGAGAAACGTTCTACGGGCAAGGCCCGGCCGTTACCGTGACCATCCGTTCCAACGGCACCCCGGATCTGCTCCGCGAAGGGGCCAAACGTATGGGCTGGCACGACAAGGACTCCATGCGCGGAGAAATTGACCCCGCCCGACCCTGGATACGGCGCGGTATAGGCGTGGCCCGTGGTTTTCATACCTCGGGGTGCGGCTCGGAAAAACCCAATGATTTCATCATCGATTTTTCCGGCGCGTACATAAAAATGAATGAAGACGGCAGCGCCAGCGTGATCAATGCCGTGGCCGACCCCGGCAGCGGCGTAATCAGCGCCCATGCCTCCATGGCCGCCGAAATACTCGGCCTGCGCTATGAAGACGTGCAAATGATCATGTCCGACACCGATGTAGTGCCTTTTGACGGTCCCACCCACGCCAGCCGTGGGCTTTACGGCTCCGGGCAAGCGGTGGTGAAAGCCGCGCGCGAAGTGCGGGCCACTCTTGGCAACTGGGCGGCCATGGCGCTTTCATGCGGCGTGGAGAGCGTGCAGATCAAAGACGGGTTGGTCAGCGTGCATAACCAGCCCGCAAAAACCATGACCGTGGCCGAATTGGTGCAAATGGGCCAGTTCAAGGGCTGGGGGCTGGCCGCTTCGGTGGCTTCCGTGCGGCCCAATGCCTGCCCGCCGCACTTTGTGGTTGTTTTTGTGATCGCGGATGTGGACACCCGCACCGGCCAGGTGACCATTGCCAGGGCTCTCAGCGGCGTGGACGTGGGCACCATCATCAACCAGACCAATGTGGAAGGGCAGATGGTCGGGGGCATGCACATGGGCCTGGGCTTTGCCCTTATGGAACATACCCAGATCGATCCCGCCACCGGCGTGATCCGCAACCCCAACTTTGCCGACTACAAAATGCTGACCATGCAGGACATGCCCGATGTAGAAAAAATCTTCGCCCAAACGTACGAGCCCACCGGGCCGTTCGGGGCCAAGGCCATTGGCGAAGGTGTGACCAATCCTGTTGCGGCGGCGGTTGCCAATGCGATTTACGATGCAGTCGGAATACGTATAAGAGATCTTCCCTGCAACGCGGAAAGAGTGCTTAACGCCCTGCGGGAAAAAGAAAAAAGCTCCGGCCGCCGAGGAGAATGCTGATGGCAAACTTCCACTACTACGAACCCGCAAGCGTGGCCGAGGCGCAAAAACTGGCTCTCGACCTTGGGGATGACGCAACCTTTGTGGCCGGAGGCACCGATATTGTTGTGCGCCTCAACAAAGGCCGGTTTTCATGTAATCATATTATTAATATTAATAAAATAAGTGAATTAAACTTTATACAGGAAGAAGACGGGGCTTTTCGCATCGGCGCGGCCACAAAGCTGGCCGATATTCTGGCCTCTGAAAAAATCCGCGCACAGTTTCCGGCCTTTTACCGCGGCGTGGAGGCCATAGGCACCCCGCAAATCAGAAACCGGGGCACCTTGGGCGGCAATATCTGCAATGCCTCACCTTGCGCCGATTCCGTGCCTCCGCTGGTCTGCCTGGGAGCGACCATTATAGTGGCCTCGGACAAAGGCGACAAGGAAATGGACATTCGCTCTTTTCTGCTGGGCCCGGGTAAAACCGCCCTGCAAAAAGGCGAGCTGGTAAAGGCAATTCGCATTCCTAGCCCGGATCCGGAAGGCCGCTACTGCTTCCTCAAATTGGGGCCCAGGCGCACTGCCGACATTGCCGTGGTCAACCTTGGCGCGAGCGTGGCGCTCGGCAACGGAATATGCCGCTCGGCCAGAATAGCGCTCGGCTCGGTGGCCCCCACGGTTCTGTGCGCGGTAAAAGCCGAAGCCATGTTGGAAGGGCAAAAGCCGGAGCAACTGGATTTTGCCGAAATTGGAAAAATGGCGGCGGAAGAGGCTCGGCCCATATCCGACCAGCGGGCCAGCCTTGAATACCGTAAAGAGACCGTAGCCGTTCTGGTGGAACGGGGTCTACGCTCATTGCTGTATTAGACCGTCCGGCATAATCAGGAGACTTTAATGGAAACAAAACAAGTGCGATTCACCTTGAACGGCAAGCAGGCGCAATATGACACGCCTGTAAACTGGACCTTGCTGCGGCTGCTGCGTGAAGGTTTTGGCCTGACCGGCACGAAATCCTCATGCGAGGAAGGCGAATGCGGCTCGTGCACCGTGCTCATGGACGGCAAGGCCGTTGCCTCATGCCTGGTTCTGGCTCCTGACTGCGACGGTCGGGAGGTGCGCACCATCGAAGGTCTTGAAGTTGGCGGCAAGCCCGATCCGTTGCAACAGGCCTTTGTGGACAAGGGCGCGGTGCAGTGCGGCTATTGCACCCCCGGCATGATCATGGCGGGCAAGGCGCTTCTGGCCGAATACCCGCACCCCACGCCCGAGGACATAAAAAAGGGCATGAGCGGCAACCTGTGCCGTTGCACCGGCTACGAAAAAATAGCCGAGGCTATTACTGCGGTTGCCAACGGAGAATACAACTAAGCCGCCTTAATTATTATAAAGCAAGAGGTTCTCGATGTTCGATCTCGTGATCAAAAACGCCCGGATACTTGCGGGGGACAGTTTGTTCCATGGGCAGCTTGCCGTACGCGAAGGCAAGATCGCCGCGCTTTGTTCCAATGATGTCCCCCTATCAGCCCGGGAAATAGTTGACGCCCGGGGAGAGCATATTTTACCGGGCGGGGTGGATCCTCACGTTCACATCCGTTATCCGGGCGGACGATTGCGAGAAACCTTTTATACCGGAACAAAGTCGGCGGCGGCCGGCGGCATAACCACGGTGATTGAACACCCCATTTCTACGCCTCCGCAGTACTCTTCCGCCACTTTGAAAAAGCGGGTGGACGCCATGTCCGCCGAAGCCATTGTTGATGTGGCCTTTTACGGCGCGGCGGGGGGCGATTGCCTTGAGGAAATCGCTCCCCTGTCCCGCGAGGGCATTGTGGCCTTCAAAACCTTTCTACATGCGGCGCCGGAAGGCCGCGACGAAGAATTCAGAGGATTGACCTCGAAAGATAACTGGCAATTGCTCAGCGTGATGCGCGAAGTGTCCAAAACAGGAGCGTTGCTCGCCGCCCACGGCGAGGACAACGATCTGGTCACCGGCGGCATAGCGGCAATGCGCCAGGACGGCAACACTCTTGGCCGGGCTCATTGCCTTTCGCGCCCGCCCGTTGTGGAAACCCTGGCGGTGGAGCGCCTGATTTCTCTGGCCAAACAGACCGGGGCCAGGCTGTATCTGGTGCATCTTTCCTGCCCGGAATCAATTGATATGGCACTTAAAGCGCGGGATCAGGGCGTTGAGGTCCATCTTGAAACCTGTCCGCACTATCTCTATTTCACAGAAGACGATGTGGAGCGTTTCGGCAGTCTGGCCAAATGCAACCCCGCCCTGCGCGACAGGGACACGGTAAACAGGCTTTGGGAGTGCGTCAGCCGGGGCGGCATGGATGCCATAGGCAGCGATCATGCTCCCTATACCCTGGAAGAAAAACAACGCGCTCCCGAAGATATATTCAAAGCTCCGAGCGGCTTTCCCGGCCTGGAAACGCGCCTCGGCCTGATGCTTCGTGCGGTGAAGGAGGGCCGCATATCGCTGGCGCGCGCCATAAAGCTTATCAGCGAAAACCCCGCAAAAATATTCGGTCTGACCAACAAGGGCAGCATTGAGGTGGGCAAGGACGCCGACCTGATTATGCTGGACCCTGACAAACCCTATAACTTCAACATCCGCGAATTGCACACCATGTCCTGGGAGGTGTGCAGCTTTATGGAAGGCATGGAACTTTACGGCAAGGTAAACAAAACCTGGGTACGTGGACGCCTTGTCCACGACCAGGGTTCGTTTCCGGTGGAACAGGGGTATGGTAGGTTTGTACGTCCCGCTTAGGCCAAATGCGTTTTTTGTCCAATTGGCTGCGTCAAGTGGGTATTTTGTGAATATAGATAACTTCAGGAAACTATAATGATCAAAATTAATAAAGAACGTCTGCTGGCAACCCTTGCCGAACAAGGCCGCATAGGCTGGGACAACGACACCGGCTTGCAGCGCGAGGCCTGCGGCGCGGCCCATGCCGAAGTGAGGAATTTCCTGCGGGCCAAAATGGACGCTCTTGGCATGGTTACGCGCGTGGACGCCGTGGGAAACGTTTTTGGACTGCTGCCGGGAACGGATCCGACGAAAAAAATAATCCTCAGCGGTTCCCACCTGGACTCGGTTCCCGGCGGGGGCATATATGACGGAAACTACGGGGTGTTTGCCGCGCTCGAAGCAGCTTCCGCCATTGTGGAACAAAACGTCAAACTGCGGCATGGCTTTGAAGTGGTTGGCTTTAACGCCGAAGAAGCCGGTCCACTTGGCGGAACCTTTGGCAGCCGGGCTTTCACGGGCCTGTTAAAGACCCCTCCGACCCCGGAGGTGTTCGCCAAAATGGGCTTGGACGCGGATTGCGCAAGCTCGGCCAGGGCCGATATGGGACACTATCGGGCATTTCTGGAGGCCCACATTGAGCAGGGGCCGGTGCTTTACCGCAAAGGCATTCCCATAGGCATACCCACGGGCATAGTAGGCATTACCCGCTATTTCTGCCGCCTGGAAGGCGAAGCCAACCACGCGGGCACAACCCCCATGCTGGAACGCAAGGACGCTTTTTATGAAGCTTCCGTAATGCTTGCCCAGTGGATGGGCGAAATGCGCCAAAAAACAGATGTGGTCTGCAATATCGGCAAGTTCCAGATCGAAGACGGCGAAGCCGGCGTTGTGCCCGGAAGCGTGGTCTTTATTGTGGAAATCCGCTCCAGGCATGAGCGGGAAACAGACGCGGCCGCCGAAAGCTTGGCGAAACTGTTAAAAGCCAACAAAGTCTGCCGCGTAACCTGGGAAAAATTGGTGGAAAAACCGCCGGTATTACTGAACGAAGGCATGATGAAGCTGATTGAGCAAGCTTGCGCGCACAGGAACCTGCCCTGCCTGCTCATGCCCAGCGGCGCGTCCCACGACGCCAGCCCCATAGCCCAAGTGATGCCAACAGGCATGATCTTCGTGCCCAGCAAGGACGGCGTCAGCCACAACAAACAGGAACACACCGACGCCGACCAGCTCTACAACGGGGTTTGCGTTTTAGCGGAAAGCATTTTGATTCTGGATCAGATTGACTAGAGCATTTCGCCCGCGAAATGCTCTGCCTAACCTGATGTTGTCCGGGGCGTTCAAACACTAGAGCGTTTTGCGAATGAAATGAGCGAAATGCTCTGACGGCCCGTGCGTTGTCAGGGCCGTCCGGACACAAAGTGTCCGTAACTTAGGCGGCGAAGCCGCCGTAATAACATGCTATTCCGAGCCGCCGGTGAAAGGCGGC
>JAVBLG010000039.1:0-38280 GCA_031553655.1 Desulfovibrionaceae bacterium
AAAAGTTCCCTTTCCCTCCCCAATCAAACCTCAACAACTCCGGTAGCTACGCGCTCGACAAAAACCTGGTCATGCTCCACCAGAAGCATGGTGGGCTGATATTCCAAAATCAGGTTCTCGATCTGAATACGTGAAATTACGTCTATATAATTGAGCGGCTCATCCCAAACGTAGAGGTGTGCTTCGCGGCATAGACCGGCTCCGAGCAGGGCCTTTTTCTTTTGCCCGGCGCTGAAACCGGCCATGTCCGTGTCAAATTGATCGCGCTCAAAACCGAAACGGTGCAGCACGGCGCGCAGCAGGCTTTCATCAATACCTTGCTCCCGAGCGAAATTTTTCAAAGTTCCGCGCAGAAAGGAGGCATCCTGGGGCACGTAGGAAACCACAAGCCCCGGAGACATGCGAAAATTGCCGGAAAATTCTACGGATTCTCCGGCCAGAAGCTTGAGCAGTGTGGACTTGCCGCTGCCGTTACGGCCTTTCAACACCAGACGTTCACCGGGCATGATGCGGAAAGAGATGTTTTTTACCACGCTTTGACCACCGTATCCGACCGAAACGCCGTCTAATTCGACCAGCTTGCCACTGTGAAAGGGCAGCGGGCGCATAGAAAGCGGGGCTTGATTTTCCACATTGCGCAAAAGATGCTCTTTCTCTTCCAAGGCTTCGTTGCGCCGAGCTTCCACCGACTTGGCCCGCTTCATCATTTTGGCGGCCTTATGGCCGATAAAACCGCGATCCACCGGCCCGGCCCCGAACTTGCCTTTTTCAGCCCGCCCGGACCAATCTTCGCTGCGCCTGGCGCTTTCTTTCAGCCGAGCGGCATCCTTTTTAAGCCGGTCGTGCCTGTCTTGCTCGTATTGATCCTGCCTGGCGCGATTTTCCTGCCAGGAGCTGAAATTGCCGCGCTGCAATTCAATATTGGCTCTGTTTATGGAAAGTGAGTGGTCGATGCAACTGTCGAGCAGACCGCGATCGTGCGAAACCAAAATAAAACCTTTCTTGGCGCGCAGATAGTTGCCTACCACCTGTCGCGCTTCAAGGTCGAGATGATTGGTTGGCTCATCAATGAGTAAAAAGTTGTTGCCCCGCAAAAACAGAACGGCCAGAAGCAACTTGGTGGCCTCGCCCCCGCTTAGGGTATTAAAGGGACGCTCCAGAGCTTCCGGGGCAAGGCCCAGCAGCGAGGCTTCGCGTTCCAGACGCCACAGCTCAAAATCAGGAATTATTTCAGCGGCTGATATGACGGCAGGCAGAGTTTGATCCGACATTGTATACGGAAAATAATCCACGGCAACGGGCGTACGTATGCTTCCGCCATGGGCGTATTCTCCGGCAAGCAACTTGAGAAACGTGGTTTTGCCGCGTCCGTTGCGGCCGATGAGACCCAACTTCCAGTTGGTGTCCAATTGAAGGGAAACATTGTCGAAAATGGTGCGCCCGTCGTAATGGGCAAAAGAAAGATTGGCAATATCGATGAGAGCCATAGAGAAACCTCCGTTGCGGGCCAGCCCGCGAAGCAGCAGCGCCAAAAATGGCGCTAAACAGAAAACACTGCCGGAAATTTCCCTAGTTCTTCATCGAACCCATTCCTGTTGAGGTTGGCGAATCTATGTAAACCTTATGCGTTCTTTTAAGCAGCATGAGGGCGAGTGTCAATAACAAAACAAGAGCTGCCCCGGGCAATCGAATAATCTGTTATGAGATGTTTCAGATGCCATTTTCCCTTTCCGGCATAATAAAAAGTTTAGGAAAAGGGGGATGGGGGTTCGGGGGAAGTGGGGAAAGAACCCTTTTCAAAGGGTTTTTCTCCCTTCCCCCGGCCGCCGGAGGCATTCATTCAATTGCCTTGTCCTGTTTGAGCCTCGTCATACTCCGCAGCCTTACCCGGCAAAAGCATATGCAGCGCCACACCGGCCACACCTGACAGACCTATGCCTTCCAATATGAAGTCACCGGCACGAAAAACCATACCCCCGATACCAAAAACAAGCACCACAGCCACAATGACCATGTTGCGCGGTTCCATCAAATTTTGCCCGGAGCGCACCAGAATGTTCATGCCAACCACACAGATGGTGCCGAAAAGCAAAATCATGATCCCACCCATCACCGGTGAAGGAATAGATTGCAGCACGGCCCCCAGCTTGGTCACAAAGGACAAGGCAATGGAAGTTATGGCCGCCCAGGTGAGCACGGCGGGATTGAATGCGCGGGTAAGAGCCACACCGCCGATAACCTCAGCATATGTGGTGCAAGGCGGTCCGCCAAGAAACCCGGCCAGACTGGTGGCCACTCCGTCACCAAAGAGAGTGGCATGCAGACCGGGGTCTTCGGCATATTTTCTGCCGGTTATGGAGCCTACGGCCAAAATATCACCCACGTGCTCAATGATGGGGGCTATAGCAACCGGAACAAACAGGATGACTGCCTGAATATTCCAGGAGGGGAAAGAAAAATTAGGAAAACCGAACCAGTCGGCTTTGCTGATAATGGAAAAATCCACTATGCCCATGCCGACCGAAACCGTGTAGCCCGCCAGTATCCCCATTAAAATGGGTATAAGCCGCAGAATCTTGCGACCGTACATGGCAACGGCTATGGTCACGGCCAGGGAAAACAGGGAAACAGGCAGAGCCACGTTTTCGGGAAAAAGTATGGCCTTGCCGTCGCCGGTGCGCCCCAGGGCCATGTTTACCGCCACAGGGGCCAAAGACAGACCTATAACCATAATCACCGGCCCGGTGACCACCGGGGGCAACAGGCGATATACGGCTTTTATGCCCTTCCAGCGAATAAGCGCGCTTACCAGAAAATAGGCAGCTCCGGCGGCAGCCAGCCCGCACAGCGTGCCGCCCATACCCCAGGTCTTCATACCATATTGTATGGGAGCGATAAAGGCGAAGGAAGACGCCAGAAAAACCGGCACCTTGCCCTTGGTGCAAATTTGGAAGACGATGGTTCCCACCCCGGCGGTGAAAAGCGCCACATTGGGATCAAGGCCGGTGAGAATAGGAACCAGAACCAGCGCGCCAAAAGCTACGAAAAGCATTTGCGCGCCCACCACGCTCTGGCGGATGCTGAAGGCGTAATCAAGGGCGGATATGGAATATTTGTCCACCTGAGCAGCCGGAGAGGGCGAAGCCCCGGCGGCATGTTTCTCCGTCTCTTTCATGGGAGCTCCATACGGTAAAAAATTTTGATTTTTGCGGGACCGCGGTCCGGGTCCGCAGCCGGCAAGGCAATGTCGGGGGGGGGCCTTTGGCGCATGCGGATAATGGCTTGACGAACCGCGATTGTCAACTGCGCCGCAATAAAATCCGCAACTAACAAGCAAATCCTATAGTACGGGCAAATATATCCAAATTTATATGTAATAAATTAATATGTTAAAAATATTAACATCAAAGCTTAAACAGTTTGAGCACGACGCCGCTCTGCAAAAAAATAGAAGTAAAATAAAATAGTTATGAATATAAATACATCTGCCATTCGCGCAGGAGCGAATCGGAATTGACGGGCCGAATAACACGGGCAGAATAACACGGTTGACTGCGGATGCTACGTAGGGCATTATATTCGTATTACATTTATTAAGGTTTATTCTATGCAAGTTGTATCCGAAACCGATCTTAAAGTTATTCCCTTTGAAAACCGTGACTCCGTGCGCGACATCTACAAGTTGCCCAATGACAAGCAACTGATCATACATACGGATCGCGCGCATGTTGACGGTGTCAAGCTGCCTGTGCCCCTGCCCTACCGGGGAGTGATGATCAATCAGATATCCATGTACTGGATGAATCGCTTCACCCATTTGATTGGCAACAATATAGTTGCGCACAACGTGGAAAAATTCCCGGTGGAATTGCAGGCACACAGGCTACTTCTCGCCAACAGAAGCGTGGTGGCGCAAAAGTTGAAACCTTTGCCTCTGCACTGCCGGGTGTTCGGCAACCTCATTGGAGAAGCTTGGAAGGAATATCAGCGCACTGGCCTGCTTGGCGGGCGGCGCGGGCCCAAAGGGCTGCAGGAAGCTGACCTGCTTGAACGGCCATACCTTCAGCTCAAAGTGGGCGGCAATCTCGGCAGCCAGGTTGAAAATGCCGAAAAATGGGCCCAGCGCATGCTCGGGATGAAAATATTCAGTGACGTATCCGACGCCTGCCTGGCCATTTTCGGAGTGGCCCGCAACTATGCCGCCGCGCGTGGTATGATCGTGCCCGAAGCCTTTTTCGAGTTCGGACTCGATTCCGGCAAGGTTTATCTGGTTAACGATGTGCTTTCGCCGCTTTCCGCCACCTATTGGTCAGCCGAAGACTTTACCCCCGGCGGGCCGCAGCCCGACCTTGAGAATAAGGAACTGCACGCCTGGTTGGTCGCACAGGGCTGGAACCGTAATAACTCCATGCCGGACATACCCAAAGAAATTCTGGAACAGCGCGCAAAAAAATGCCGCTGGGCCTTCGAAATTATGACCGGCAGGGTGGAATCAATTAAAAAGCAGGAAGAGAGAGAAGAAGCCGAAAGAGCAGCCCAGAGAACCGCTTAGCACATAATTAAGTGGCTATAGTCACGCAACGGCCTTTCCTGACTAGGGTGTGCGAATTTCGGCAGTCAATTTTCAGGCCCCGTAAGGGGCCTGAGGCTGCTGAAGGCGCACGGCAACCGCGACGAAGCATTAAGCTGGTTTCATTCGAAAAATGCTTCGCTGGTAGAGAAAAAAGACTCTATGTCCGGGCTGGTGCGATCACGTCTATGGCCCGCGATACGGCGCTCAAGCTGAAGTTGGACATCATCTGTACGTCTTTTTTGTATTTTTTGCACAGATTTTTAACCATAAGGCAGGCCCCGTGACTGTTGCAATTAACGGGGCACAGAATCAGATCCGCCCGCTGCAAGCTTTTTTCCAGATTGTTGACCCCGCCTGGACATCCGTCATGATATTCAAATTCATCTCCTCTGCCTTCCACCAATTGGCGGTAAAGAGGTTCCATGCGTGTCATACCGCCCACCAACAGTATGCGCCTGGGGCAGGAATCATACCGGGAGCACTCTTCGGCGCAATCCGCGCAAGTGGCTGAAGGTTTGAGCAATGCGCCTATCTCCTTCTGTAATTGCAGAGACAGACGGCGCTGCATGTCCTTTTCTTCCACAGCAGCGGCATGCTGCTTTTCAGTTTGGACAATGCGCGCGTTCGCGTCCTTGATAAGTACCTTCAAGGTTTCCACCTCCTGCCGCAATTCCACGCATTCCTGTTCCCATTGGTGCATAGTCGTCTCTCCTCGCCTGGAAAGTCCGGCTTTCAATTGCTCATTCTCCGCGCGTGTTAATGATTCCCGGCAAGCCAGAGCGTCGAGCTCCCGTTGCAAAACCCGCTGTTCTTTATGGGAAGAGGCCAGGCTCATCTTGACCGCTCGGAATTTTTCCGAGGCAATTGCCCGTTCCTGACGGAAAAGGCGCAGTTGGCGCTCCTGTTCCAGGCCGAGTTCCAAAGCGTGATGCATGGCCATATGCACGCAACCGAAAATATACCGTTGCAACGCGAGGGGCATGCCGCCGCGGCTGGCGGCCGCCCATAATTCCACGGCAAAATCACCTTTGGCAAAGGCATTTTCCCATCTCTCCATAAATTCGGACAAAGGCAACTGCCGCAACGAGACCGCTCGCGCTTCATATTTTTTGCGCAACAGGGCATCCACCCGACGCGACAGCGCGTTGTCCTCATCAGTGAGGCTCACCAAAATTTCGTGAATATCAAAGGATGTGGCGTCCGACGCCAACATGCCGGACTTGCGCACTATCCTGCGCTGTTCCTCCCCGGTCATGCACACACCGACAACAGGGCATCTCAACAGGCTGCCGATCTGTCTGAAGCTCAATTCCATGCCAACATGGGCTTCTCCCTGACGCATAAAAGTTGGGCGCGTAACAACGGCCTGATTCCAATTACCTTGTCCGAATTTCATGATAGCTCTCCTTTACAAAAATATGCACACGATGCGGCAAGTTACCCTGTCTTCGCGTATGAGCCTGTAATTAAAAATTTGGCAGCGCGATTGAAAAAACAATGTATAGGAGTGAATATCGTATTTGATAATGAAAGTCAATTTCAATTTAAACATAATAAAAAACATGCTGAACTGGGAATACTAAAAAAATTTATTCCCTGTTCAGCATGTTGCTTGACGTCTCAGACGGCTGCGCCTATAGCCGGTTTTAAAGCATACGGATGTCGCTGCGTTCCCAGGTCCACGCCGTATCAATGATTGTTTCCAACTCGGCAAAGCGCGGCTTCCAACCCAGCTTGCCCAGGGCTTCGGAAGCATCGCCCACCAGCACGGCGGGATCACCAGCCCGGCGCGGGCCATGCTCCACCTTGATCGGCCTTCCGGTTACCCGGCAGGCAGTTTCTATTACCTCGCGCACTGAATAGCCCAGCCCGTTGCCCAGATTGTAAGCTCCGCCCGGCTGCCCGGAAAGCAGTTTCTCCAGGGCCAGAATATGGGCTGAAGCCAGATCGTTCACATGAATATAGTCGCGAACGCAGGTTCCGTCAGGCGTATCATAGTCGTCACCAAAAACCTTTATGCTCCGCGCCGGATCAAGAGCCGCCCGCAGCACTAAGGGAATGAGGTGGGTTTCCGGCTCGTGCCATTCGCCGATTTTTCCGCCTGGATCGGCCCCGGCTGCGTTGAAATAACGTAGAGCAGCGAACTTCAGGCCATAGGCCAAGGCAAAATCTTCCAGCATCCATTCCACCCCCAGCTTGGTGCGCCCGTAGGAGTTAATGGGATTGCGGCCATGATCTTCTATTAGCGGCAAACGCGTTGGCGTACCGTAAACGGCGCAGGTGGAGGAAAAAATAAAATTCATGCAGCCGTGCGCGCGCATGGTGTCGAGCAGATTGAGCGGATTGCACACATTGTTGCGATAATATTTGGCCGGATCGGTAACCGATTCGCCAACATTAATAAAAGCCGCGAAATGCATCACCGCTGCGATGTTGTTTTGGGCAAACACGCGGTTAAGCGCCTCCATGTCCGCCATATCGCCGATCACATGACGCCCGAAGCGCAAAAATTCCTTATGCCCGGTGGAAAGGTTATCGAAAACCAGCACGTCATAACCGGCCTCTTCCAGGGCCTTGGCCGTATGTGAACCAATGTAGCCCGCCCCTCCCACAATCAGAATGGTCTGTTTCATCTAAACTTCCTTTATGGTCTGACATCTCCCCCTTCAAGGGGAAAAATTGATTGACAAGACAGCGAAGTCGAGGAAAACCTTTTTGCCCCCCCTGCTTCAGAGAGGGGCAATCCGCACGGTTCTCATCCTCCGCATACGGAGTCAGTCAGCGGATGGAGTTGACTGTGGATTAAAACATCTTGTCAAAACTCCGGTGATGATTAGATTAGCTTCGGAACGCGCGCCGTGCGCCGCCCTTTTTTGGCGTTCTGTACACGAAGCGTCAATTATACTTTGCGTTTATTTCCTCTATCGACAAGCTGAGCATTATCACCTAATAGAACGGCAGACAATACACCAAAAAACGGAAAAAGCCATGTCAGAAAATCAGAAGCTGGCCTACGAGCCGCAAAACGCCTGGAAAACATATGCGGAACCCAAAGACGCCAAGGCCATGAATGATCTGGCCCGGCGCTATATCGATTTTCTCTCCAATTGCAAAACCGAACGCGAAACCGTCAATTACGTCGTCGAGCGGCTGAAAGAAGCCGGCTATGCCCAAGGCCTGGGTGCGGAGCGCGGTTTCAAATCCATGCGGGGCAAGGCGCTTTTTGCTGCCCGTAAGGGTAAATCTCCTCTTTCCGAAGGCTTCAACGTCCTGTCGGCCCATGTGGATTCTCCGCGCCTGGATTTCAAGCAGCGCCCGCTTTTCGAACAGGCCCAGGTAGCCCAGGCCCGCACCCACTATTACGGCGGCATCCGCAAATATCAATGGCTGGCCCGTCCTCTGGCTCTGCACGGCGTGCTGGTAAAGCAGGACGGCGAAAAAGTGAATGTGGTACTTGGCGAGGAACCTGGCGAACCTGTTTTCAGCATAGCCGATCTTCTGCCTCATCTGGCCGCCAAGCAGCAGACCCAAACCATAGCCGACGCCTTTGAAGCCGAAAAACTCAATGTGATTATCGGCCATTCCCCTTCCCCTGAAGAAAAAGAGGCAAAAGGCAGCTCAGGAGAAAACAAGGAAAACAGTAAGGACGCTGCCAAAGATCCCATAAAAAAGCATGTGCTGGATTTAATTTTCAAAAAATACGGTGTGCGCGAGGAAGATTTCATTTCCGCCGAAATGCAGGCCGTGCCCGCCGGAGCCGCACGTTTTGTGGGTTTTGACGAAGCGCTCATCGGCGGTTATGGGCATGACGACCGCGTTTGCGTTTTTGCCGCGCTCGAAGCCTTCCTGAACACAAAGGACGAAAACAGGCCTTCAGTGCTAATTTTATGGGATCGCGAGGAAATAGGTTCCGAAGGAGCCACCGGCGCAAGCTCCATCTTCTTTGAAGCCTGTGTGGAAGAGCTTATCAAAAAATGGGAACCGCAAGCCTCGCTGTACGATATTATGCTCGCTTCCCGCGCCCTTTCCTGCGACGTGCAAGCCGCGCTCGACCCAGATTGGCAGGAGCTGCACGAAAAACAGAACGCCGCCCTGCTCGGCCACGGCCCCTGTTTTTCCAAATTTACCGGCTCGCGGGGCAAGTACGGGGCCAGCGAAGCCGATGCCGAATATGTGGCCTTTTTGCGCGGAGTGCTCAACAAGCGCAACATCCCCTGGCAAATGGCCGAATGTGGCAAGGTTGACGTGGGCGGCGGCGGAACCGTAGCCCTTTTCCTGGCCGCCTATGGCATGAATGTGGTGGACATGGGTCCGGCCGTGTTGGGCATGCACAGCCCCTTCGAATTGATCAGCAAGGTCGATCTGTACGCATCCGTAGCCGCTTTTGAAGCATTTTTGCAGAATTAAATTATAATCGGGGGAAGGGGGGAAAGGAACTTTTGGAAAAGCCAGTTCGTATCAAGCGAAGCGAGATCGAACATGTCTATAAAATCCCCCCCTTCCCCCGTACCCCCATCCCCCCTTTCCTCAAAACTTTTTATTTTGGCATTATCGGGAATTTTATTTATTATTTTGTACCTTGATAAGAGGTTAGAGCATTTTTTGAGTGGAATGAATAAAAAGCTCAAAAGGCGGAGGAATCTTACGATCCCCCCGCCCTTTTCTTTTTTGTAATCAAAATCGTGAGTTACCAGAGCTTGCTGTTAAAGCCCATTAGCGGCATTACGTATTGCGTCCACAGAACCAGCATGCCCACACAGGCCAGAAGCTGCACAATGCCGTACTTGAAAGATTCCCAGCTCGAATATTGATTGGTCAGATAACTGATGTTGGCCGGCTTGGAGTTGAAATACAGCACGTAAACCTGGTTGATCAGGAAGGCCATGGGCAGACAGAAACCAATTACGTCCCAGCCGAATTTCTTGGCCACGGAAATCATTATGGGGAACAGAACTATGGTTCGGGCCGTTTTGCTTTCGCTGATTAAGGTGGTTAATGCAAAAACCAGAGCCAGAATGGTGAATACGGCCACCTTGGGCAGTTCGGCGGCATTCCAGGTGTCGAGCATGGAATGGAGCCACAGGCCGACGATGTCCGTCTTGTCCATAAGTCCGCCCAGAACATAAGCGCCCCAGCTGAACATGAGCATGTGCCAGGGAATGTCGGCGTCGTTCCACTTGATCACCCCAAGGCGCGGCAGCTTGCACACCGAGGGCATCAGTACGCATATGGCCCCGGTCATGGCAATAATTTCGGCGCGTATGCCGTGATGGCGGTCAGTGGCCCAGAACAGCAGCACAAGAATGAATACGATGCCGGCCCTGATTTCGGCTTGGCTTATGGTTCCCAGCTTGAACAATTCGTCCTGCAAGCGCTGATGCCCGCCTTCCAGTTTGGGGGTGGCCTCTTCCTTGCTTATGGGCAAAATCCAGCGCATGCCGGTGTACCAGGCAAAAACGCACTGAATTACGCACAAAGGCAGAAGGGCCATGAGCCAGTCGCCGTAATAAACTTTGTAGCCGGCGGTTTCCAGAAGATTGGCGGCCAGCAGGTTGGCGGCCGAGCCGGTAATGAAGGCCGAAGCTGAAACATTGTTGGCCAGAAGGTTCTGCAACACCATGTTGCGGCCCACATTGTTCCTGTTTTCGCCGCCGGTGGCCCCGTACATGGCCGAAATAACCATAAACAACGGCAACAACAGCGCCGTTTTGGCCGAAGTGGCGCTGATGAAAGCCCCCAGTACCATGTTCAGGGTAATAAAACAGACCAGCATCAACCCTATACTGTCGCCCATGCGCAACACCATATAAAGGCATATGCGCTTTGCCAGGCCGGTCACCACCAGGGCGCTGGCCATAATAAAGCTGGCTATGTTCAAAATCATCACCGGCTCGCCGAGCATGGCGAAGGCGGGGCGCATTTTCATAACCCCGGTCAGTACGGCGGCGACAATAATCATGAACGAAGTAAGATAGTTGGGAATTGATTCAGCCAGCCACAAAATCAGCGAGGCCACAAAAATGGCCAGCGCGGAATAGCAATGCGCCACAGGCACTTTTTTCTGGGTTTCAAAAACCTCAATGGGCCCGCACCATTTAAAATAAAAAAATAAGAAGAAAAATATGGCCAGGGGCACACCGATGAACTTAACCCGGTCCATCCATACGCCACCCTTCATTTCCGGCAACTTTTCCAGCGAATAGTTGCGCATATCCAGCGGATCAAAGCTCTTGTCCAGTGTTTTTACCGCCTGAGACATTGCAATCCCCCTTGCAAAAAAGCCCGGCGGACTTGCGGTTCCGCCGGGCGTCGTTAACTGCTAATTAGCTGATTATGCCGAGCACGCGGCGAGCGGCCTTGAGGTAGTTGGTGTTGGGCATCTGGGAAATCCCCAGAGCTTCCACGGCCTTCTTCATGCCGGCGTAGTTTTCGCTTTCGCAGCAAGCGGTTTCCACCAGCGCGCCGTTGAACCACACTTGGGCGTATTCGCAAATAATGCCTTCAACCATGAAGCCGTAGCGCATCTTTTCCACGGTAACCGGGGTCAGATCGGAATGCTTGCGGGCCATTTCAATGAATTCTTCAATGGTGTAGGTGTCTTTGGTAAGGTCCATCTCAACTTTGAGATGTTTGAGAATGATGGTCAATTCGTCCTTTTTCACCGGGAACTGAAACTTGCCGCGCGGCTGAATGATTTCATAGCCTTCGGGGGTTTCGCTTTCCTTAACCTTGATGTCCAGCAGGCCGTCGCGCACCTTAACGTTAGCGTCGGCGGTGTGCACGGAAATGAAATAGGTTTCGGCGGGCATTTTGCGGGCCTTGTGCAGCACCGCGCCGCAGGACCACATCTTTTCCTTCACTATATCAATAACGCCGTGCCCGAAAACGCGGAATTCGGCGCGGGGGATGATCTTTGCGGCATCTTCGGCGGAGGTGGCTACATTCTTTGCAAATACGTCGGCCATGGTGTTTCTCCTATATTTTTTAACAAATTGTTATTATTTTATACGATTACAATAGTATTCAGAATTCATTAGCCCGAGTCGGCAAGCTCCGGGCAAGCTACTTTGCGGCAGCCCGGAGCTTGCAAACCTTACCTGCAAGTTTTTTATGCTTTGAAGCTTGTTGGCCTGCGCCGCCTTTCACTGGCGGCTCGGCATCGGATTCTGTACGGCGGTCGCTATGCTCCCGCCTACGTTACGGATGCTGCGCATCCGGGCTGCCCTACCAACGCACGGGCAGCCGTGGCAAGCGCCGACTTCGTCAACGATTACCACTTGGTAAAGGGGTGCTTGATCAGGTTGGAGTTAAAATAGCGCGGATCGCCGGTAACTTCCTCACCAATCCAGTCGGGCTTGTCAAATTTCTGATCTTCGCTCTGTAGTTCGATTTCGGCCACGATAAGGCCGTTGTTTTCGCCAAAAAATTCGTCGATTTCCCAGGTGAATTCGCCCTGCTTGATCTTGTAGCGCTTCTTTTCGATCAGCGGCTTCTCGGCAAGGTTGTCCAACAGGAAATTGCAATCGGCAAAGGGAATTTCATATTCGTATTCGGCGCGGGTGGCCCCGACGGTAATGCCCTTAATGGTCAGAAAAGCCTTTTCGCCAACAGTTCTCACACGCACGGTGCGTTCCTTGGCGCTGTTGAGATAGCCCTGGCGGTACATGGTGCCGGTGGTCATGGCGCGCCAGGCGTCGCCCTTGATCAGAAACTTGCGTTCAATCTCTTTTCCCATTTTGTTTTACCCCTTTTTGTATTTTCGTTGATTTTCACATCAACGGCTCTCTAAAAGTTTTTGTACTGCGAATTACAAACGATAGTACACAAAACAAAATCACGCGCAAATCATTCTTGTTTTTTGGTTGAATAAGCAGGGCTTATCATTCAGACCGCGTCAAAATCGCAGTCGACCACCTTCCATTATAAAAGCTTATCCCAAAAATTAAGGATCATTATTTCATCTTTCTTCCGTCTTTTTATAATGTCAAAATAAGTGTTGGAGGATTGGCCGGGGTCACCGCATGAACGCCGGCGACTTATGTTTGAAAAAAGTTCAGGAGGAAGGAAGGGATGAAAAAAGCAGCATTGCTACTGCTTACTCTGGCTTTGGCCTTTACAGCCGCCCACGAGGCCAAAGCTATAGAATTCAAGGCCAAAGGACAGTTTATCATGAATTTTGACTATGGCCAGGCGGGCAAACTATCAAGTAAGGCGCGCCCCACTCAAAAAAACCCTGACCAAAAATCAATAACTGGATTTGGTGGAGGGGCGGCCAATACCGCTGATGAATTCGGCACCAACCAGCGTGTGCGCCTGCAACTTACGGCCATAGCTTCGGAAGCGCTGTCCGGCACGGTGTGGTTTGAAATCGGTGACCAGCAGTGGGGCAACGCCGCCGACCGGCCCGGGGGCAAAAAGAGCTACGGCGGCGCGCTTGGTTCCGACGGCAATGCCATTGAGCTCAAAAACGCTTATATCGACTGGACCGTGCCCAATACCGACCTCAAACTGCGCATGGGCATTCAGGAACTCAACTTCCCCAACTTTGTGGCGAGGGCCTCAAACATCTTTCAGGATGACGTGGCCGGCATAACCGCCTCGTACAAGATCAACGACAATTTCACCACCACGGCCATGTGGCTGCGCCCCTACAACGACAACTATAAGGGCTATACCGCCGGGCCTCAGGTTACGGGCAACTACATGGACAACATGGACATGTTCGCCCTGCTGGCGCCCATGACCTTTGACGGCCTCAAAATTACCCCCTGGGCCATGTACAGCGCTATCGGTCCCAATGTTATGAATCCCTACCTCAAGGGGCAGAACGGCAATACCTTTTCCGGCGACGGCTCAGCTTCGGCCGTGCCCACCAATACCAGCGGAGCCGGCACTCAATTCAACGACATGGGCAATGGCGCAACCAGCATTTTTACCGGCCTGCTGCCGTCAGTTTATGCCACCAAAAACGGTAAAACATCGCGCCTTACCGACTACGGCAATGCCTTCTGGGGTTCGGTCACCGGGCAATACACCGGCTCCGATCCCTTCCTGCTGTCCTGGTTGCTCTCTTACGGCAACGTCAGCTATGACAAAGCCGAATTGAACCGCTCCGGCTGGGAAGCCTGGCTGCTGGGTGAATACAAGATGGATTGGGGCATTCCCGGCTTGTTCGCCTGGTACAGCTCGGGCGACAACGGCGACATCAAATCCGGCTCGCAGCGTATGCCTACCGTGCGTGTAACCACCGGCAACACCTTGTCCAAATTTGCCAGTAACGGCACCGTCATTTCACGTAAAAACGTGGTCACCTCGGTGTGGACGGGCACCTGGGGCGCGGGTCTGCGCATCCGGGACATCAAGTTGTTTGACGACATCGAGCTGAAGCACATTTTTCGTGTAACCCACATCCGCGGCAGCAACGACCCGGTTATGGCCAAATACATTCTTGGCAAAAAGGCGGCCGGCGGCAACTATTACACCACCAGAAACGCCACCGACTTCAATGCCGGTACCGAAGGGGTCTATCTGACTACCCGAGATAGCGCCACCGAATTTGGTCTGACCAACGAATGGAAAATTTACCCCAATCTGCGGCTGATCGCCGAAGGCGCTTACATTCTTCTGGACCTTGACCAGTCCAAGAGCGTGTGGGGTGGCGGCAATACGGCCAACGGAAGCTGGATTGGCGGAATTACAACTCATGACGCCTGGCAGGCCAACCTCAGCTTGTTCTACGAATTCTAGAATTTCGATAAACCTTCCTTCACAACCCCCAAAACAGAGGGGCGGGAGAGAGAAACTCTCCCGCCCCTCTGTTTTCTGGGAACAACTCATTAATCAAGCAGCTCATCGGGCATGGGCAATCCATGCTCAAAAAGCAGCGATAAAAAGCTTTTGGCCACTCTACTGAGTTTCTGTTCAGGCATGTATATGAGAAAATAGTTCACATCCACGTCAAAATCCTTAAGGTAAATGCGCACCATCTGGCCAGACTCAAGTTCGTCGCTCACCACATGGCTCGGCAGCGCGGTAACGCCCAAATTATTGATCACCAGCTGTTTGGTAACCATCATGCTGTCCACGGTAATCAGCGAAGGGGCCACATTGTTGCTGGTATTTTTTTTAAACCAGTCTGTAAGCTTGTTGGTCATGCGCGTGCCCTGCTCGCGCATGATAAAGCGTTCGCCCATAATTTCGTCGGCGTTTAGCGGCATTCTGGCTCTGGATATGGACGCGCGCTTTCCGGCCACAAGCACCAGCGGCTCCATGTGCAGAAAATGCTGTTTGATTCCGGGATAGGCCGATGACGAGCCGCAAAAACCAAGCTCCACCTTACGCTGATATACCATTTCCGAAATTATATGTGAATTGTCGATGCTGAAATCAAACTGGATATTAGGGTGTCTATCAAAAAAAGAAGCCAGATATTTCGGTAGAAAGTAAGATCCCATAACCGTGGTGGCGCCGATTTTGAGGTGCCCCAGATTCAATTCGTTAAGACTGTTGAATTCATGCTGCATGTCGTCGATCATGGAAAAAATCTTGCGTGTATAACCGTAAAGAATTTCCCCTTCCGAGGTAAGCGCCACGCGCCTCCGGGAACGATCGAACAGAACCACGCCCAAATTGTGTTCCAGATTCTGAATCTGCATGCTTACAGCCGGCTGGGTCAAAAACAAATCACGCGCCGCCTGTGTAAAATTTCCCACTCTGGCCACACAGTGAAAAGTCTTGAGATGCTCAATGTTCATAAGACCATCCTTAGCTTACGCGTATTGTACAGCAAAAAAAACTCAGGCCACAATAACAAATTGTTATGTTTATAATCAGTCATTATCATTACCACAGACGACATAACGCAACAAATATCAAATATTGACAAGGTAATAGACTAAAATTGACAAGCATTGGCATTTCCAATAGACCATTATATTCAAATGTAAAATGTGATGTGTTCCATACCCCAAAACAGTGGTTCAAGGAGGCTATTCCATGTCTTGCATTCTCGGCTGTATCGGCGATGATTTCACCGGCAGCACAGATCTTGCCAACACCCTGGTGCGCCAGGGCATGCGTGTTATTCAAACTTGCGGCGTCCCCTCTGAAAATTTTGTCGTTCCCGAAGCCGACGCCCTTGTGGTTTCCTTAAAATGCCGTTCCATTGACCCGGATGAGGCTGTCAGCCAATGCCGGGAGGCCCTGGCCTGGCTGAAAAAACAAGGTTGTCGACAATTTTTCTGGAAATACTGCTCCACCTTCGATTCCACGGCCAGGGGCAACATCGGCCCGGTAGCCAAAGCCATGCTGGAAGATCTGGACGCGCCCTGCACCATTGTCTGCCCGGCTTTTCCCGAAAATAAACGCAGCATTTATATGGGGCATCTTTTTGTGGGCGAGCAGCTTCTCAGTGACAGTTCCATGCGCGATCACCCCGTAACCCCCATGCGCGATTCCAATCTGATGCGCCTGCTTGAGCCGCAAACCGGCGAAAAGGCGGGGCTGGTCCCGCTGGGCACAGTGCGCAAAGGCTCGGCAGCTGTGCGTGAAGCCATAAAAAGCCTTGTCGACTCAGGTGTGCGCTTTATTGTAACCGACGCAGTGGAAGACGCCGAGCTTTTCACCATAGGTGAAGCCTGCGCTGAGCTGGCCCTGATTACCGGGGGCAGCGGCATATCCATGGGCCTGCCTGAAAACTTCCGCCGCGCGGGACTTTTGCCCAAACGCGACAATTCGGCCATGCCGCCCGATGTGTCCGGCCCTACGATAATTCTTTCCGGAAGCTGCTCCGTGGCTACCAGAGCGCAAATAGCCCGCTACGCCGAATACAATCTGCCCATGTTCCGGCTCGATCCTCTGCTGCTGGGCAAGGGAACAGAGCATTACGACGAAGCCCTCAAATTCGCGAAATCAGCCATGGCCGAGGGCAATCCCTCGCTGATCCACGCCGGGGAATCGCCGGAAGTAGTGGCCGAAATCCAAAAATGCCTCGGGCATGAGGCTTCCGGGCATCTGGTGGAAGAAGCTCTGGGCCGTCTGGCCGTCAGTCTGGTGGAAGCCGGGGCGCGGCGCGTAATTGTGGCCGGAGGCGAAAGCTCTGGCGCGGTGGTTACCGCCCTCAAAATCACCGGTCTGCATATCGGCCCGCAAATCGCCCCCGGTGTACCGTGGACGGTTAGCATAGACAAGCCCGCTCTGGCCATTGCCCTGAAGTCGGGCAATTTCGGCGGGCCGGACTTTTTCATGGACGCCATGAAAATGCTGCCGTAATAAAGACAAATTAGGCTGACTCCCCCTTTAACAATCAACCAAAGGAACTCAGATGAGCACATGCGGACTGATCGGACTTGGGGCCATGGGAATGGGCATGGCCAAATCCATGGTGCGGGCCGGACTTGAAACCTGGGCTTTCGACCTTAACGCCGAAGCCCTGAAAAATTTTGCCGAATCCGGAGGTAAAACGGCCACAAGCGCGGCCGAGGTTGCCGCGTCCAGCGATATTTTCGTTCTTACAGTGATCAATGCGGTCCAGGTTGAAGACGTGCTCTTCGGTCGGGGCCAGGCCGCGTCCGCCCTTAAACCGGGCAGCGTGGTGGTGCTTTGCAGCACGGTAAAACCCGAAGACGCCGAGCGCGTGGGGCGGGAACTTGAAAAACAGGGCGTGCTGCTGCTTGACGCGCCCATGTCCGGCGGACCAGCCAGGGCGCAGAAAGGCGAAATAACCGTAATGGCCTCGGGCGAAGAAACAGCTTTTGCCAAGGCCGAACCGGCACTGAAGGCCATGGCCTCCAAAATTTACAATCTGGGTGACAAGCCGGGCAAGGGGTCGGCCATGAAGGTAGTGCACCAGCTTCTGGCCGGGGTTCATATAGCCGCTGCGGCCGAGGCCCTGGCCTTTGGCATACGCATGGGGCTGAACCCGCAAACAGTTTATGACGTTGTCACCAATGCCGCCGGAAATTCCTGGATGTTTGAAAACCGCATGGCCCATGTGCTGGCGGCCGACTACACCCCGCTTTCGGCGGTAAACATCTTTGTCAAAGACCTCGGCCTGGTGCTCGATACCAGCAATAAAGCCATGTTTCCGGCCCCGCTGGCCGCCACCGCGCATCAGCAATTTATCAACGCCAGCGCCGCCGGATACGGCCTGGAAGACGATTCGGCTGTTATCAAAATATTCCCCGGCATAGACTTGCCTAAAAAAAAGTAAAAATGCGTTGAGTAAAACGCATCACGTAAACAATTCACCCTAAAGGGGGCGACATATGGTCACCGGTTCCATGCTTCTAGCCATCTTCGCGATTTCCATCGTCCTGCTTCTGTTCGCCATCATAAAACTGCGAATCAATCCCTTTCTTGCTCTTCTGGGCATTGCCATCATTACCGGATTCATGGTCAATATGCCGGTCAAACAAATGACCGACACCTTGGCCACCGGCTTTGGCGGCACCCTGCGCGGCATTGGCATCGTCATAGGCCTGGGCGTTATTTTCGGGCAGATTCTGTCCGAAGCCAAAGCCACGGACGCTATTGCCAACGCCATGCTGCGCTCCGTGGGCAAAAATAACGCGGCCCTGGCCATAAACACTTCGGGCTGGCTTGTATCTATCCCAGTGTTTATGGACGCGGCCTTTGTTATTTTCATGCCCCTGGTGCGCCATATAGCCACAACCATACGTAAACCTATGGTTGTGCTGGTTTGCGCCCTTGGCGTGGGCACCATCACCAGCCACGCCCTGGTCATTCCCACCCCCGGCCCCTTGGCCGTGGCCGGTAATATGAACGTCAACGTTGGAATTTTTCTGCTTTATTCGCTAATCGTTTCCTGGCCCGCCTCCCTTGTGGGCGGCTATCTCTACGGTAAGTTCCTTGAAAAGACCAAAGCGGCTCAAGACTCCCTGGCCGAGCTGAATGCGGAAACCGCCGACGCGGCCGCTCCCACCGCCGTTGAAGACGGCCCCTCCGGAACGCGGGCTTTGCTGGTGCTGCTGCTGCCCATTCTTATGATCCTCATCGGCAGCATTTTCACCCTCATGCTGCCCAAAGACAACTTGTTTTACGGCGTCGTCTACTTCTTCGGTGACAAAAACGTAGCCCTGCTCATCGGCGTGATCGTGGCCACTGTGGCCCTGCGCCCCTACTTCAAGCGCCCCGTGGGCGACATGATCACCGACGCCTGCGCCGCCGCCGGCATGATTTTCCTGATCACCGGCGCGGGCGGCGCCTTTGGAGCCATTATTACCGCCAGCGGTATCGGCAATTTCCTGGTGGCCACGCTTAAGGGCATGAACATATCTCTGCTGGTGTTGGGCTTTGTGCTCAGCCAGCTGCTGCGCTCGGCCCAGGGTTCCACCACCGTGGCCCTGATCACCACCTCGGCTATCATCGGCCCGCTGGTGGCTGGAACAGGCCTTTCGCCCATCCTGGTGGGTCTGGCCATCTGCGCCGGGGGCATCGGCGGCTCTCTGCCCAATGACTCCGGATTCTGGGTCATTTCGCGCTACGGCGGCCTTTCCGTTGAAGATACTCTCAAGGCCTGGACGTATGGCGGAACCATCGCCGGGGTAACTTCGTTCCTGATTATTCTGCTGCTGTCCTCCATACCCGGGCTTCCAGGATTATATTAATCCTGAGCAAGAACTCATAAAGCCCGAACACGGCAAAACAGGACAAACGCCTCCGTCCTCTACGTAAATGTGGCGGCCGAAGGCAACAACAAGGAGCGCATATGAAAAAAATTGTGGCCATAATACATACCAGCCCGGTATCCATGAAAGAACTGAATGATCTTTTCGCGGAAATAGTACCGGAAGCCCAAGTATACAACATTATGGACGACAGCCTGCTCAAAGAAGTGAGCACCGTTGGGCACGTAACCCCCGGCATCGTCAAACGCATGGCCGCCTATGCTCAACAGGCTGAGGCCATTGGCGCGGATCTGATCTTCAACCAATGCTCGTCGGTGGCCGAAGCCATGGACATAGTAAGGAACATGATCAGCCGCCCGATTCTTAAAATCGATCAGGCTATGGCCGAAAAGGCCGTGACCCTGGGCGAAAAAATAGCCGTGGTGGCCACCGTGGCTTCAACCGCGGGACCAAGCTCGCGTCTGGTGCAAACCGCCGCCCACGCCGCCGGAAAAAACATCCATGTTAAAACCGTGCTGGTGGACGGAGCCCTGAACGTTCTGATGAGCGGCGACCGCGCCGCCCACAACAAAATGGTGCTCCAAGCCATTGAAAAGGCTGAAAAAGACGCGGACGTGATCGTTCTGGCCCAGGGCAGCATGACCGTGCTGCTGCCCGAACTGGCCCATATCAAGAAACCGGTGCTCGCCAGTCCGCGCCTCGGCGTGGAACGAGCCAGGAAAGAGTTGGGGTTATAATGTAGTTAGCTATTGGGGAGGGGGGAAGGAACTTTTTGGTAAAAAGTTCCCTCCCCCCTCCCCAAACCCCACCCTCATCCCTCAAAAACTTTTATTTGCCATATCTGCGCGTTATCATTGAGATCAATTTTACACGACAATATGCTTAGAGCGTTTTGCGAATGAAATGAGTGAAATGCTCTGACGGCCCGTGCGTTGTTAGGGCCGTCCGGACACGAAGTGTCCGTAATTTAGGCGGCGAAGCCGCCGTAATAACATGCTATTCCGAGCCGCCGCTGAAAGGCGGCGCAGGACAATCAGCCTTAATTCTTAAAAAACAGTTTCAGGTAATGGATAATTTCAAAAGCAAAATGCTATAAACAGTGCCGGGTAGTGAATAGAGCTGACTGGGGATTGAAACATTATTCGGTAAAAAAATATTGCAATTAAGTATAACGATAAGGAAATTCTGATGAATAATCAGGAAGAACAAAATTTGCGCGAAGCCTTGGCCAAAGCCGGACAGCTTTTCGCCGCCAGAGGCATGGCCCCCGGAACTTCGGGCAACATGAGCGCAAGGCTGCCGTCAGGCGGCTTTTTGGTAACGCCCACAGGTGGTTCCCTTGGCGATTTGAACTCGGAAAAAATAAGTCTTCTGGACCAAAACGGCGAATATGTAAGCGGAGCAAAGCCCACCAAGGAAGCCCCCATGCACCTGGCTTGCTATGCCGCCAGGCCCGAAGCCGGAGCTATTGTGCATTTGCATTCGCCTATGGCTACGGCCTTTTCCTGTCTGGCCGGGCTTGACCGGAATGACGCCGTGCCCGCCTACACTCCCTACGGGCTGATGCGCTACGGGCGCGTGGGCCTGTGCCCCTACGCCAGGCCCGGCAGCGTTGAATTGGCTAAAAAAGTCGCCGAAATAATGGCCGAACACAAGGCCGCGCTCATGGTCAACCACGGCCTGATCGTAACCGGAAAAAACTTGGAAGCCGCTGTGGCCAACGCCGAAGAACTTGAGGAAAGCTGCCGCATATACTTCACTCTGAGCGGACACAAGGCAGTAATGATCAGCTGCGAGGATCAGGAGGAGTTGCTCAAGTCAAAGGCGTGACAAACCCCAGTGATTACAAAGCAAGTGAAAAAGCCTCCTGTAATGCCACAAGGCAAAAGGCGGCTTTTTCACTTGCCGGCTCAAGCGTCTCGGGCTTCCGCGCACGACACGTCAGCTCTTTCGACCGCTCCTCCAGCTTTTGAACACCTCAACAGCTATTGGCAGAAGCGAAATAATGATTATCGCATATATGATCAGGCTGAAATTTTGCCGGGCAAAAGGCGTGTTGCCCAAAAAATAACCCAAGGAAACCAGCGAGCCGACCCACAAAATACAGCCTGTTATGTTGTAGAACAGGAATTTGGCGGGATTCATCAGGGCTACTCCGGCCACAAAGGGGGCAAAGGTGCGGATTATAGGCATAAAACGCGCCAGCACAATGGCTTTGCCGCCGTGGCGCTCGTAGAAGGCATTGGCTTTTAATAGATGCGCTTTCTTTATGAACCGGGTATCTTTCTTAAAAATCGCCGGTCCCACATTGCGGCCTATGGTGTAGTTGACCGCGTCGCCAATCATGCCCGCGGCCAGCAGAACAGCCATGGACTCAGGATAACCAAGCAGCCCGGCTCCGGCAACCACTCCGGTGGCAAACAGCAGAGAGTCGCCGGGCAAAAACGGTGTTACCACCAGCCCGGTTTCACAAAAAACGATGAGAAACAAAATGGCGTAAAGCCACATCCCGTACTGGGCGGCCAATTCAAAAAGATGCTTGTCGATATGCAGAATAAAATCAACAAGCTGAAGTATAATATCCATTAAAGCCAAGCCTCTTTACGATGGATAATTTAAAAAGTAAAATACTATAATAGTTTAACGCGCACCAAAGGAACAAGCCATGATAAATTTAAAACAATTCAGCGAGTTGACCATAGATTGGAATCTGTCGCCGGAACATGCCGTAACCATGTACCTGGAATGGGGCAATAACGACTGGCATGCCGAATACCCCCCGGTGCGCTCCAAGGATGATATCTCCCACTACTTTGTTGTGGACACCTGGGGGCCCAAGCCGATCATCCGGCTGGTCAGGCGCAACAGCGAAGCCGCTGTGGACCTGATTGCGTTCGACATGCCCGACGAACTGATACCCGGTTTCAAGGTCGAATTCGGAGAGCTTCGCGGAATTTTCGAACCCGGCAGTGCCGTCAAAGATTGGCTCAAAGCACAAATGCACTAAAAAGCGACATCATCTTTAGGGGCTGTCTCCAAATGCGTCTTTTGTCCAATTGACATCGTCAAGCGGGCTTTTTGCTCAGGTCGAGTACCGTAAGAGTAAACGGTCGCCTTGGCATGCTGATGATATTATCACCTTAAAAAATAAAAAACTGCCTACATCTTTCGGAACAGCCGCCGCGCGGGTCAGTGTTTTTTGTTCCCTGCCAAGGCGGAAAGTTTGTTGCGAGAGGAGTGTACTTCTTACCGTACTCGACTTGAGCAAAAAAACTTTCCAACGCAGGCAGGGGGCAAAAGACACGCCCCGCGCGGCGGCTGTTCTATTTACAAAATTCTGGGACCATCCGCCTCAACCAACACCATATACTCCCAGCGCACCCCGCCCCATTCCGGATAATAAAGCCCAGGTTCCACAGCCAGCACCATGCCGGGTTCAAGCGTAACGGAGCAGCGTGGGCTCAAGCTGGGGGCCTCATGAGTATCAAGCCCAACTCCGTGGCCCAGGCCGTGGGTAAGAGCTTCGGCCACACCGGCTCGTTCCAGGCTGTCGTATCCGGCTTTATAAACCTCACTGGCCTTCACTCCCGGTTTTATGGCGGCTATGGCCGCTTTTTGCGCTTCACGAACCTGATCAAGCGCTGTACTGAATTGCGGATCAGGCTTTTTGCCAAACCAGAAAGTTCTGGTCTGGTCGGAACAATATTCGCCAAGGCGCCCCCCGGCATCGATCAAAACAGGCATTTCCGGGGCCAGCCGCATGTCGCCGGGTTCATAATGGGGCAGGGCCCCGCCCCGGCCAAAAGCCGCTATGGTGGAAAAAGCCAGTTCCGAGGCTCCGTTTTCGCGGAAGAACTTTTCTATTTCCCAGGATAGATCTTTTTCACTCATACCCTCCACAAGCATGGAAGGCACGCTTTCCATAAGCTTGTGGTTAAGGGCGCAAGACTTTTCCATGGCGGCTATTTCGGCCGGTTCCTTGATCATGCGGATGTTTTCCACCATGTTTTCCACCGGCAAAACAGGCAGACCAGCGCTAACTGCACGGAAAAAACACATATTTACCGAAGCGGCCTCAATACCAACCAGCCCGCCCGAAACCCGGCGGATGAGTTTGTTGATCTCCGCCGCCATATTTCCGGAATAGATGAGAATATCATTCTCGTTCCATAAGGCGCGCGCGGCCTCGCGAAACCTTCCGTCGGTGCAGAGCCGGTCGCACCCGTCGCTGGTGAGCAAAAGGCAACCCGAACTTTCGTTACATTGTCCATTGCGCAGTTCAAAACCGGAAAGATAAAAGCGATTGGACGGATCACACACCAGCATGGCGTCCAGCCCGGCCCGTCTCATGGCCACTCGGACTTTTTCACGCCTGGCGGCGAAAATACTTCTGTTTGCTTCCTGCGTCATAAGTATCCACCTTGCATCATGGATTCCTGAAATGTACCACCCAGGATACTTTTTATTATCCGCCCGCCGGCATTCGAATGCGGGGCAGTGCGGCGGCTAAAGGTCGCGGCCGAGCGGGCCGAAACTGGCCTCATAGCGGGCCATGAGCGTTTTCTGATCGAAAAAATGTTCCTGAGTGCCGCTTTGTTCCACACAGAAGCTGGCGCAGGTGGATCCCAGGCAGGCTGCGAAGGGCATGGACAGCCCGCCGAGAATGCCTTTCACCACTCCAGCCCGATAGGCATCGCCCGCTCCGGTGGGGTCCACCACGCGCGCGGCCGGCACGGCCGGAATAATGGACTCCTCAGGTCCGAAAACAGCCGAGCCGTCCGCCCCGTAGGTTACCAGCATCCAGGTGACTTCGGACATAATTTCACCCTTGCTGCGTCCGGTGGACTTCATAATCATGTCCAGCTCATAGTCATTGACAATCAGGGCATAGGCTCCGCAAATGGCTTCCCACAGTTCCTGCCCGCTCAAAACAGGTATCTGCTGCCCAGGATCATAAATGTAGCGTATGCCTTTTTCTTTGTAGAGCCGGGGCAGGGAGCGCATGTCGTCCAGGTTGCCGGGTGAAACCACGGCTATGTCGTTTTTGACATCGGCATTTTTAAAATCATAGCCGCAGGGCGTGCCCATGGCCGCCGGATGGAAGCCGGTGATCTGGTTGCTGGACAAGTCGGTGGTAATGTAGGCCCCGGCAGTAAGCTCGTCGTGCACTTGCAAAATTCCGTCCATGGGCAGGCCAAGGCGCTTAAGGGCGTCGGCATATCCGCCAAAGTCGCGGCCAACAGCAGCCAGAATCAGCGGTTTTTCTCCCAACAAGGCCAAGCTGTAGGCGATGTTACCGGCTGTGCCGCCGCGTTTTTCTTCCAGGCGGTTGACCATAAAGCTTATGTTGAGAACATGGAGCTTTTCGGGAAGGATATGATCCTGGAACTTGCCCTGGAAGGTCATGATGCGGTCATAGGCCACAGAGCCGGAAATGTAGATGGACATGCGAAACTCTCTTGTGTTGGAATAAATTGAAGGCAGCGCGCGGGCCGCGCCGCCTGGTAAGTTGTTCTATTCTACGATAAGCGGCAAGAGTTTACCGGACATTATCGCGTATGAATGCCAGAAAATCCTCCGTACCTTCGGTAATGGGCCAGGATACGATGCAGGGCACCTCATAGCTGTGTGCTTCTTTCACCGCCGCACACAACTCGTTAAAGCGCTCTTTCACAGTTTTGGCGATCAGCACTACCTCTTCGCTTTGCTCAAGCGCGCCCTGCCATATATAAATGGATTTCATACCCGGCAAAATATTCACGCAGGCCGCCAGTTTTTTTTCAACCAATTCAAGCCCGATGCGCCTGGCTTCGTCCTCGTTGGGGGCGGTAATATAAACCATGATAGGCATAAAAAACTCCGGGAACGAATTTACTTTCGTCAAATCGCGAATTATGATGACAGGCCTTGAAACATAGAATATTTTCCGCCGAAATGGAAGCGCATAAAAACCGCGAAACAAGGCCGACTCTACAACCTTGAAACCATGAATAATTTTACCTGTTGAGGAAGACATGGGAAAAACCGGACGTAACGATCCCTGCCCTTGCGGCAGCGGGAAAAAATACAAGCAATGCTGCCTTAATAATGATGAAGCCCGGCAATCGCGGCTCAGTGAGGAATTCGGCTTTGTCGAGACGGCTCTGGGTTGGCTGACCAGCGCCCACGAAAAAGAAGTTGATGAAGCCATCAAGGACGATTTTTTCGCGGCCCTGAATGACGAGGAAATAGATGAAATACCTTATCTGTCTTCGGCATTTACGCAAATGTTGACGGAAAACATCCGTGATTGGCTGCTTTCGGACGCCATTTTAAAGATTGACGGAAAAGATGAACGAGCCATCGATTTGATTCTTGGGCCTGACGGACCAGATTTGCCCCAAAAAGGCAGTGAATATTTACGAGGCAAGGCATTGCCGCATCTTTCTCTGTTTGAAGTTCTGAAGGGGGAGCCGCACAAAGGCGTTATCATAACAGATATGCTCAATGAAAAAACAACTCCGATATTTGTCAAAGATCTCAAAGCATCACAGGGCCTTGTTCCGTGGAGCACTCTTGGCGCGCGGCTTGTGGAAAGAAACGGGGAATATCATTTCAGCGGCGGCGTTTACCCCATGCCTCGGGAGGAGGCTTTGGCCTGCCTGGATATTTTACGCCAACGTATTGAAAATGCTGAAAACGCCGATGCCGAACGGGCTGCCCGCAGTAGAGAAATAATCGGCTCATGGCTGAAATCGCTAGTGGCTCCTCCGGAAGACTTCGAGCTTGACGATCAGGGATATAAAGGATCATCAGATGTGATAACAGATATATATGAAGTGAACGATTGGGAAACGTTGCTCGCCGCTTTGCGCGCCCGGGAAGATATTGAGGAGGAA
Source organism: Desulfovibrionaceae bacterium (assembly GCA_031553655.1). Lineage (GTDB taxonomy): Bacteria > Desulfobacterota > Desulfovibrionia > Desulfovibrionales > Desulfovibrionaceae > JAVBLG01. The sequence goes on from JAVBLG010000039.1 coordinate 26,100, forward strand.
GAAGAAGGTATTACGTGGGCACGTATCACCAGTCGTGACGATGGAGCCGAATTCCACGTGGCTACCATTGAGCGAACCTCATACGCGAGCGACATTGATGATGTTTTGGAAGTACTCTGCGACACCCATGAAGACGCTGACGACACACGGCAATGGCTGGAAGGGTTTGCCGGAGAACTTCTGAGTTACGCGGATCGGGATGTATTCACACCTTCAAAACATTACGAAGAGCCGCTTCGGAAAGAAAAAAGGAAAAATAAAAACAAGAAAAAGAAAAAAAGAAGCTCGGCAGGTAATGTGTCGACTCTTTCCGCGGAAGACAGGGCACAGATTTTATTCGAAATTACTGCGCGGTTTTATGAAAAATGGTCTTCCATGCGCTTGCCGGATCTGAACGATAAAACGCCTCTGGAAGCGGCCGAAGATCCGGAATTGCGCCCCATGCTCGTGGAATTGCTCAAGCGCGCGGAGCAGAACGAGGCACTTCTAGCGGAGGAACATGGCAGAGCTGTCTTTGATTTATCGTATCTATGGGAACAATTAAAGGTCGAAAGGCCGGGGCTTGCCTGAATTTGGCCAGTATTTACAATATAGAAATGCCCGATTTCTTTCCGGAACTAAATATGCTACATAGCGATTTATTATGAAAAACAGCCGTATTATAGCATTTTTCACATGTTTGACGCTGCTCTGCGCCGTTCCGGCTCCGGCCGCGACCAAGAACGGAAGTAAAAACAAACCGTCAGCCAATGCCATAACCATGCCCTCCGCAGTGGAGCGCGCGCTAAAGGACAACCCTGGAGTTTCCGCAGTAGAGTCCGGGGCCAAGGCCGCCGAAGAAGGACGCAAGAGCGCGCGCGGCTCCTTTGGCCCGGCCTTGTCCACCTCTTACGGCTATGCCAAGGCCGGAGCCGTCCTTGACCCTAAGTCTTCCTCCACCAAGTACCCGGACATGGGAACCTATGTGTGGAACATCAACGTGCGTCAGCCGCTTTTTCGCGGTTTCGCCCTGCTGGCCTCCTATCAAAAAGCCGCGCTTGAGGCCGAACGTCAAAAATTCGCCCTGCTCGACACCCGCCTGCAAATGACCCAGGCCGTGCAGATCGCCTTTCTGGAATATTTGCGCACCAGAGAAAATGTGCGCAGCGCGGAAGACGCCCTGGCCCGGCTGCGGGATCAGCTGAAAATAACCAAGGCATTTTTCGAGGTGGGCCTGCGGCCACGGCTTGACGTGCTTCAGGCCGAAGTGGACGTTTCGCGATCGGAAAGCGAGCTGATTCAAATTACCAATGCCCGCGACACTATAAGGGCCAGGCTGAGCACCCTGCTGGGTCTGCCGGCCGACACCGGCTACGACTATGTGGGAAAATTGGATCATCAACCCTTCACCCGCACCCTTGCAGCCTGCCTGGAGTCCGCCTATGCCCAGCGGCCCGATCTGGTCATGGCTGAAAAGGCCGTGAGTATGGCCGAAAAGGATCGCACCATGGTCCAGAGCGACTATTATCCCCAGGTGGATGCCTATTACGGTCACCAGACCACCGGCAATACCCCCGACATGCAGCGTATGGGCGGCAGCGGCAAGAGCACCGTATATTGGGAAGCAGGGGTGCAGGCCACATGGAACGTGTTTGAATGGGGCAAAACATATTATGCCGATCAGCAATACGCCAATCTGGCCTCCAAAGTTAAACACGAGGCCGAGAATCTGAAACTTGAGGCTGGATATGAGGTCAAATCGCGCTATCTGTCGCTGATTGATTCGGAAAAACGTATTGCCGTGGCAAAAAAAGGGTTGGAGCAGGCTGTGGAAGCCTACAATGTGGCTTTAGCCCGCTATCAGGCCCAGGTGGGCACCAACTTCGACGTGCTCGACGCCTCGTCCAAACTCACTGCCGCCGAGGCCTCGCTCACTTCGGCCAGGGCCGACTACCTTACCTCCCTGTCACGCATCTATGCCGCCATGGGGGAATTGCGGCCCAATCTTAATTAGTATAAGCTGATTGCATGACAAAGAACCCTACTCCTAGAAGATTGGCCCGTTTTAAAGAGGTGTTGGCCGGGCGGCAGCCGGATCTTACCCTGATTCTGTCCAATATTCACGATCCGCACAATGTTTCCGCCATCTATCGCAGTTGCGACGCCTTTGGCCTTTCTGAAGTGCATTTGTATTATACAGACACCGCCTTTCCGGTGCTGGGCAAAAAAACGTCGGCTTCGGCCCGCAAATGGGTGGAAACCGTCCGCCACAAAAACCGCGACGAGCTGACAGCCGCACTGGGTGAAAGGCAATTGCTTTTCACCGGTTTTTCAGAACGGGCCAAACCGTTGCGCGAATGGGACTTCACCAAACCCACGGCCGTCATTATGGGCAACGAGCACCGTGGTGTGGAAGAGGAACTACAGCAAATTTGCTCCGGGGAACTGTATATCCCCATGCACGGCATGATTCAGAGCTTCAACGTGTCTGTGGCCGCAGCCATAATACTGGCCGAGGCAGCCAGGCAGAGAGAAGACTCCGGCATGTACGCCAGCCCGCGCTATAGCGAAGAGGAGCTGGAGCGGAGGCTGACCGCTTGGCTCGAAAAATGAAAAAAGCCGCAACTACATAAAAAAAATATGAATACTCCGCGCATTTTAATAATAGACGACGACGTGCAGGTTTGCGAAACCATAGCCAGCCTCATAAACCGCAAGGGGCTGCAGTCGCGTATAGCCCATAATATTGTCGACGGCCTGAATGTCCTTGAAAATGAATATATTGACATAGTTTTTCTTGACGTGCGCCTACCCGACGGCAACGGACTTGACGCTCTGGAACGAATAAACCAGTCCCCATCCAACCCTGAAGTGATCATCCTTACCGGTCTTGGCGATCCCGACGGCGCGGAAACAGCCATACAGCGCGGCGTGTGGGATTATCTGGTCAAGCCTTCCCCCATCAAGCAGATAAAATTCACTTTGCAGCAGGCCCTGCAATACCGCGCGGCCAAAGCGCCGCAAACGGCTCCGCCCACGCTTGAGCTTGAGGGCATTATCGGTTCCACTGAAATAATGCATCAATGCTATAACCTCATAACCAAGGCAGCATTGAGCAGCGCCAATGTGCTGCTGACCGGCGAAACCGGCACCGGAAAAGAACTTTTTGCCCGCACCATTCATCGCAACAGTGAATTGAAAAACGGCCCGTTTGTGGTGGTGGATTGCGCCTCGCTCACTGAAACTCTGGTGGAAAGCACCCTCTTCGGGCATGTCAAAGGCGCTTTCACTCATGCCATGCAGGATCAGGATGGCCTGGTGAAGCTGGCGGATCAGGGAACCCTGTTTTTGGACGAAGTCGGTGAGCTGCCTCTTTCAATTCAGCGCTCCTTTTTGCGTTTTTTGCAGGAACACACTTTTCGTCCAGTGGGCGGCAGCAAGGAAATACACAGCAATTTTCGTCTGATCTCCGCCACCAATCGCGATTTGGACGCCATGACCGAACGCGGGGAATTCCGTAAGGATTTGCTCTACCGCCTGAAAACCATACAGCTCAATCTACCTCCCTTACGCGAGCGCCCCGAAGATATCAAGGCCCTGGCTGTCTATTTTTCCAGCAAGATGTGCGCCCGGAACGCCGTCCCCACCAAGGGCTTTTCCCAGGACTTTTTCGATACTCTGCGCCTTTATGACTGGCCGGGGAACATACGCGAACTGTCCAATGTGATAGAACGCACCGTTTTACTGGCCGGTCAGCAGAACGTGCTTTACGCCATGCATCTACCCAGAGAAATACGCGCCAAGGCCGCCAGAGTATCTTTGGCCAAGCCTTCAGGCGAAGGGGGCGAGGCGGAAAAAAATCCCGCCCAATCGACTGAAGAGTACACCGCACTCATCGACTCCGGCCTCAAAGGGCACATGATGTCTTTTAAAGATTTTAAAAAAGAAATTGAACTGGCATATTTGCAAAAATTATTCAATCAAACTCAAGGGGATGTAACGGAAATGCTGAAAATTTCCGGCCTGTCGCGCTCCCATTTTTATGCTTTATTGAAAAAATATGGTATTACCGAATAAAAAAGCTTAATGCTCTAATTTTTTTCACCCTGAAAGCTAAAACCCCCGCTCAGCACTCAGCTGCCGGACAGGATTTTAGCTTTACTTTTTAATCCGCCGCAAAACGCACCAAGGCGCGTCAGCCTTGTACGCGCGAAACGCCCCTTGTAAATCTTATAATAATATTATAACTTACATAAGTTTAAAAACCAAATATAATATAGAGTTAAGCTTGTGTATACTGATTTTTACAAACCAATAGGCAAAAAGCTGATTCTGGCCACCGCCATTCCCATAATGCTCGTAATTCTCACTTTGTGGTCATACAGCTATATTGTACCTCTATTAAAATCCGAATGGCAGCAAGATTTCGAGCTGCTGCTTTCCATCAATAAAGAACGCCTGATGTTCAGTCTCAAGCAGATTGAAATCATGGTGGCGGCAACCAAAAATTCTCTGGTTATGGAAAAATTTGTCACCAGTAACGAGGCGGACGAAGATTTGCTCTCAAGCAAGCAATATCATGAATTGCTTCCAGCCATGGCCAGAATAAAAAAGCTTAACCCGCACGTGATCAATGTGTGGCTGGCTGACCCTGCCAGAAACATCACCATGTACGACGACGGCAGAATTCACAACCATTTGGAAAATATCGGCATAACCTGGCACACCGCCATTGACGACCCAGACACCCCCTCCATTTCCAACGCCAGATTCATAGGCGAGTCGCAAACCGCGGTATTTACTGTGGCCCAAAAAGTAATCCATCGCAGCCGGAGCGACGCCTACGTGGGCTTTGATGTGGCCATAACGGATATAGGCGTCACCAACTCACACCTGCGCCTACACAGAAACGTGGACGTGATCATCATCGACTCCCTGGGCAATATTATATCCCATTCCACTCCCGAAAAAATTATGAGCAGAGACGGACGCAGCGGCGAGTTCGGCCGCAAACTGCACGCGCTCATAAATTCCACGGATTGGAAACAGGTTACTCTTCCGGAAGTGGCCCCCTCCTATGTTTATGCCGAAACAATTCCGGAATTGAACTGGAGCATCGCGGTAAGAGTCAACAAAGACGCCGTGGACTCGGATACCAATCCTCTGCTGTTTAAAACAGTGTTCAGTGTGATTATGGGCGTGGCTTGCTGTATACTGCTGGCCGTAACCAGCCTGATTATAAAAAAGCAGTATCATGGTCTACTTTACCGCGAAAGACTGCTCAGCACCGTTTTCGACAACATGCCTGTAGCGCTGATGGTGCGCGACGGCGAAAGCCGGGCCAAACTCGTCAACCCTCAATACCGGCAAATCATGGAGCTTGGGGAAGAGCAAATCATAGGCAAAAGAATAGACGAACTGCCATACCCCAAACTGGGCGAAACCCTGCGCGTGCTGTATTCAAGCACCACAAACTGGAGCAACTACGAATTCAACGTTAATGTTTCCGGGCGCGAAAAAAATCTGGTTACTTCTGTCCACCCCATCAAGGGTGAAGACGGAGAAGATTTGTTTGTAGCCATTCTCCAAGATATAACTCAGGGTAAACTGAATCAGGACAAGCTGGTAAAAGCTCTGGAAAAAGCCGAACAGGCCCAGGCGGCGGCGGAAAGGGCCACACGGGCTCAAAGTGAGTTCCTGGCTCGCATGAGCCACGAAATACGTACCCCAATGAACGCCATCATCGGCCTGGGCAGCATTTTGCTGCGCACCAAAACAACCACTCAGCAGCACAATTATCTGATGAAGCTGCGCAACGCGGCCACCAATCTTCTGCACCTGATTAACGAGGTGCTGGATTTTTCCAAAATAGAAGCCGGAAAATTGGAAATCAACCACACCAAATTTGAACCGGCCGTGGTTATGAAAAATCTGGCCGATCTGGTAGGTTATATCGCTGCGGAAAAAGGTATCAACTTCCTTTACAGAATTTCTCCGGACATTCCGGACCGTATGATGGGCGACCCTGAGCGCATTTCGCAGATTCTTGTCAATTTGGTCAATAATGCCATCAAATTCACAGACAAAGGAAATATTTGCGTTTCTATGGGGGTGGAGCCCAAGGGACGGCACAATTACATCCTAAAATTGTCGGTTAAAGATTCCGGCATAGGCATGGCCAAAGAGCTTCTCCCCTCCCTGTTCCGGCCCTTTGTGCAGGCCGACGGCTCCATAACCCGCAAATATGGCGGCACGGGCCTTGGCCTTACCATCTGCAAAAGACTGGCCGAGCTCATGCAGGGCGGCATCAAGGTGGAAAGCGCCCCTGGAAGAGGCAGCACTTTTTACGTGTCGGTGCTCACAGGGCGAGCCCAGGGCTCCATGCCCATGCTCGGACAATTGGAACAATGCCGGGGACTCTCTGTCTATATTGTGGACAATGACTTAGAATCGCTGGATATTATTTCAGAACACCTTAAAACCACGGGCTTTGACGTATATGGAACTCAATCCGGCAAAGACGCCGCTAATGCCGTAAAATTAAATCTGGACAACAACCATCCCTTTGATCTTGTGGTAGTGGACTACCGCCTGAACGACACAAGCTCTCTGGAACTTATAAAAGAGCTGCGAAATACTCTTGCTTCCTCGGCCATAGTCATTACAATAACCGAGTCCGATCTGGACAGCAGTCTTGACTCCATCGGCGAGGTGATAGACGGATATATACTCAAGCCTATAATGCCTCACATGCTGAAAGAAACCCTCCAGGGGCTGTTCAAACATCGTAAAAGCGATGAACCCTCCAGGCCCGATGAAGAACAGCGGGAAGAGGAGTTTGAAGACATGCCCACACTTAAAAATGCCAGAATCCTGCTGGTGGAGGATAATGACATAAACCTGGAAATAGCGGGGGAACTGCTTTCCCAGGCCGGGGCTGAAGTTACCAGCGCCGAAAATGGGGCCGAAGCAGTTGAGCTGGCCCACAATTATGACTTCGACCTCGTAATTATGGATATGCAGATGCCGGTTATGGACGGGCTTGAAGCCACAAGGCGGATCAGCGCTAGCGTCAAGGCAGATGCCGAATCCATCCCCATAATAGCCATGACCGCCAATGCTATGGAAGAAGACAAAAAAGCCTGCCTGGATTCCGGCATGAATGACTTTATCAGCAAACCTTTCAACATCGAAGAAATGCTGCAAACCCTTTCACTTTGGTTCAAACAGGCCCCAAAATGAGCACAGAGCTTGATACCTGCGACGTTGCCATAGTAGGCGGCGGCCCGGCCGGGCTTTTTGCCGCCTACTGGCTTGCAAAAAACACCAGCCTTTCAGTGAAACTTTTCGACAAGGGGCAAAGTGTAACCCGCCGCAATTGCCCCATAAGTAAAACCAACAGCCCCTGCCAGAAATGCCGTCCTTGCCACATTCTGTCCGGCCTGGGTGGAGGCGGCCTCTTTTCCGACGGCAAGCTCAACTTCATCCACAAGCTCGGCAAAACCGACCTCACCCAGTTTATGCCTGCTTCCGAAGCCGAAGCCTTGATCTCCGAAACGGAACAAATTTTCGATCTATTCGGAATGAACGCCGAGGTATTCCCTTCCGATATGGAAGCGGCCGGTAACATTCGCAAAAAAGCGCGTACCTGCGGAATAGATCTTCTGCTCATCCGCCAGAAACATCTTGGCAGCGACTGCCTCCCCGGGCATATCGACACCATGTGCAACTGGCTCAAAGATCATAATGTGGCCATACACACCAAGGAAGAAGTAAAAGAAGTAACCGCGAAAGACGGTTCCGTAACCGGCGTGGTAACTGGTAAGGGCAGTTACGGATGTCGGGCCGCCATTCTGGCCCCCGGGCGCGTCGGAGCGGATTGGATAGGCAAAATAGCCCGCCGGTTCAATATTAAATTGAGCCAGCGCGGCATTGAAGTGGGCGTGCGCGTGGAAACCCTCAATGACGTGATGAGCGATCTCACCAGCGTTATCTACGACCCAACCTTTTTTGTGCGCACCTCGCGCTACGACGACGAAGTACGCACCTTCTGCACCAATCCAGCCGGGTTCATCACCTTGGAAAACTACCAGGACTTCGTGTGCGTAAACGGCCACGCCTACCGCAACATCAAGTCCAACAACACCAACTTCGCCTTCCTGTCCAAGGTGATCCTCACCGATCCCGTGTCCGACAACCAGGGTTACGGTACCGCCATAGGCCGTTTGGCCTCCCTGATTGGCGACGGTAAACCGATTTTGCAACGTCTTGGCGATCTGCGCCGGGGCAGACGCTCCACCTGGCAGCGCATCAGCAACGGGCATATAGAACCCAGCCTGAAAGATGTGGTGCCCGGCGACATTGCCATGGCCCTGCCTGCCCGTATCGTAGGCAATATCGTGGAAGGGTTAGACCGTCTGAATAATGTCATCCCGGGAATTGCCGACGAAGGCACCCTGCTCTACGCCCCGGAAATAAAATTCTTCGCCACCCAAGTGGAAACTGATAAGCATCTGGAAACCACCGTAAACAACATGTTTGTGGCCGGAGACGGCCCCGGTGTGGCCGGAAACATCGTTGGCGCAGCCGCCACCGGGCTTATCCCCTGCAAGGAAATTGCGAAGAGGCTTGGATAAAGAGGATTGGATATTGCGGGGAAGGGGGAAAGGAACTTTTGGAAAAGTTCCTTTCCCCCCGGGGCTGACGCATCCGCAAACTAACCACCTGATTTTACTAGCGTATAATTATACATATAAACAATTTTATTATAAACATTTAAGTTGATTACGTAATTAGATGCGTCTGCCCCGCCCATCCCCCTTTCCTCAAAACTTTTCATTTTGACGGTTTCATATCCACTATCCTCCCGCTCCATCCTTCCAATAAGTTAACAGAACTTATCTTGGTTTTTTTGGAAATGGTCCTGATCCATTCATCGGGCAGACAGTATTGCCTGTGGGCATCGACTATGGCTGATTGGCTCACTCCGAGATATTGGGCCAGTTCAATCATAGTACTGCAATTGGTAACCTCATATATGCGCATCCGAACGATGTCGAATTCCTGTACACTGTTAAACAAATAGTGATGCATTATATTCCCCTCTTTACCCATTGCCGCAAAGCCGCCGCATCAGATGCAATTACTTTGTACTGTGCTCTAAAACTCTTAACAGTCAACAAAAAGAAACTTATAGTCTGTAGATTTATAATCTGTAGACTCATTGAATGCAAGTCTTATTCTCCTTTGATGAAGAGCGTACGAGAAAAGCGTATGAAGCTGCGGTTGTTGGCCGCACGAAGAATAAGGCAGCTTAGGGAAGGTAAAAAACTGTCACAGGAGGCGCTCGCCGATATAGCGGAACTACACAGAACTTATGTTTCAAGCGTGGAACGTGGGGAACGCAATGTCACAATTGACTCTCTCGAGCGCCTTGCTAACGCTCTTGAGGTGGATGTGAGGGAGTTTTTCAGGCCGGAGGAGCTGGCCTCCGACAAACCTCAGGGAAAAACTTGAAAGGCAAGATTTGCGGAATCCGCCGGAGCGGAGACAAGTTTGTGGCGACTTCGCGGCGTTTGCGCGGGCAAACGAACGAAAAAAACACGCCCCGGAGTGATTCGCCTCTGTTCGTATGACATGAGGCGGGCACTGCCGGGGCGATTTTGTTTTAGAAATTCTTATATGAGGTTCTATTTGTCAAAATAAGCCTGAAGCGCCGCCTGATCCTTCGTGTTCTGCATGGCCAGCATGAGCAGCAGGCGGGCCTTCTGCGGAGAAAGATTGTCGGCAAATACCGCTCCGGCGTCCTTGAGAGTCTTGCCGCCACCAGGATATCCGTAGTGCGGCAGCACACGGCCATTCCACACTCTGGTGGAAACCACTACAGGGGTTCCGCCTTTAAGTGTATCCTTGACTACCTCATAAGCCTTTGAGGAAATATTGCCCCAGCCAAGGGCGGCCAAAACGATGCCTTTGGCCCCGCGTTCCACAGCGGCCTTGATCAGTTCGCCGTCCGCTCCGCCATAGATATAGATAATTTCCACTTTGGGCAGAACGTTCATGGTTACCGGCACATGCTGGCGATGGAGCGGCGCGCGGTAAAAGATCACCCGATCATAGTCGGCCACGCCAAGCTCACCCAGGTCGCCTGATTTAAACGTTTCCACATCGGAAGTATTGGTCTTGGTAACATTGCGGGCGGCGTTGATGTGCCCATTGAGCACAACCATGGCTCCTTTGTTTTTCGCCTCGGGATCAACGCAGATGCGCACGGCATTGCGCAGGTTGCGCGGCCCGTCAAAGTCACTTTCCGAAGCATTGCGCTGCGCGCCGATGAGCACCACCGGTTTTTCACTTTTTACCGCGAGGTCGATAAAATACGCGGTTTCTTCAAGGGTGTCGGTGCCGTGGGAAATGATCACTCCGGCCACTTCCGGGCGCTCCAAAGCGGCAATCACGGCTTTTTGCAGCTCGACCCAACGTTCCGGCGACATTTCGCACGAAGCCACATTGGAGATGTTTTTCACCTCAATTCTGGCGAAATCGGCGATATCAGGCACGGTAGCCAGCAAATCCTCACCAGATATGGCCGGAACCGGAGCCTTTTTAACCGGGTCGATCTTCATGGCAATGGTGCCGCCGGTGGCGATAAGCTGTACCACGGGCTTGGCGTCTTTTTCAGCGGCAGGAGCCAAAGATGGAACAAAAATAACAAAAGCCAGTAAAAGGGATGTGATGAATTTGAAACCTTTCATGCAGCCTCCTGAAAAAATGGTTATATAGCCAAAGCAGGCACGAATATATGCCGCCTTTTGAGCAATAACGAACGCCATTAATCAAAAGTTTTGAAAGGATGGGAGGGGGTTGGGGGAGGGAAGGACCTTTATAGACGAGTTCGGCTTCGCTTTGCTCAGCACGAACTGGTTTTCAAAATTTTTCCTTCCCTCCCCCAACGTTAATTCTACTAAAAAAACGACCCAACTACTCTGAGGTTGGCTGGCCTCCGCCGCCCTTCAACGGCGGCTCGGCATCGGAGCCACTATGGCAGTCGCTATGCTCCCGCCTATTATCATACGGATGCTCCGCATCCAGAGGGCCCTACCAACGCACGGGCCGTCTCATGGCCTGTTGCTCCGCATCAGGCCATATCTTCCGTCAGCACCATATTTCTGGCAGCGGCGGTTTCATCGAGGCGGCGCACCGGGGTTTTAACGGGCGCATCCAGAAGGTATTGGGGATTTTCCTGCCCACGCTTGATAATAGTGTGCAGGATTTCCACAAAATTGTCGAGGGTTTCCTTGCTCTCGGTTTCCGTGGGCTCAACCATGAGGCATTCCTTGACGATCAGCGGGAAGTACACGGTCGGGGCGTGGAAGCCTTCGTCAAGCAGGGCCTTGGCAATGTCGAGGGCGCGCATGCCTTCGGGGGCCGAGGCCACAAACTCATGAGCGCACACGCGCTTGTGGGGGAGAATCAGGAAATTTTCCACCAGTTTCTTGATGTAGTTGGCATTAAGCACGGCATGTTCGGACACGCGAACCAGACCTTCGCGGCCCAGGCGCAGCACATAGGCGTAGGCTTTCAGCACCACGGAGAAATTGCCGTAGAAGGGCGCGATATGCCCGATGGATTCCGGGCAGCAATCGAGGTTGAGGCTGAAAGAGCCGTCGGCCTTTTTTTCCACACGGGGTTTGGGCAGGAAGCTGACCAGGCGTTCAGACACTCCAACCGGGCCGGAGCCGGGTCCACCACCGCCGTGGGGGGTGGCCAGGGTCTTGTGCAGGTTCCAGTGCACAATGTCAAAGCCCACGTCGCCCACGCGCATTTTGCCGAGGATGGCGTTCATATTGGCCCCATCGTAGTACAGCAGGGCGTCTTTGGCGCGCAGCAGCTCGACGATTTTCGGCAGATGGTCTTCGAAAATGCCGAGAGTATTGGGGCAAGTCATCATCAGCGCGGCCACATCGTCGTCAAGGGCGGCGGCCAGGGCTTCGGGATCGATGATCCCGTTGCTCGAGGTGATGTTCACCACTTCAAATCCGGCCAGAGCGGCCGAAGCAGGATTGGTGCCGTGGGCGGAGTCGGGGCAGATGATCTTGGTTTTCTTGTGCCCCTTGGCCTTGTGGTAGGCGGCGATGAGCATCACGCCGGTGAATTCGCCGTGCGCGCCGGCCATGGGGTGCAGGGTGCAGGCCGCCATGCC
>JAVBLG010000024.1:0-42011 GCA_031553655.1 Desulfovibrionaceae bacterium
AACTACCTATATAACACACTATATTAATTTTTTCTTCTTTTTTTTTAACCAATTATAAAAAAAATTTTTAAAAAAAAATTTTTTTTTTTTTGGGTTTTGGGGGGGGGGGGTTGGGGGGGTAACCCCTTTTTTAAAAACTGGGTTCCCCCCCTTCCCCCGCAAATTATATATCCAACTCCTGTACGCTCAGAGCATTTTTAATAATAAACTCACGGCGCGATTCCACCTTATCGCCCATAAGTTCCTCAATGGCGTCGGAGGCGTCAATGGCGTCTTCAATGCTCACTTGCAGCAGGGTGCGGTTTTCCGGGTTCATGGTGGTTACCCAGAGCTGCTCGGGATTCATTTCACCCAACCCCTTGTAGCGCTGAATATTGATGCCCCGGCGGGCTTCATCCAGAACCTTATCGAGAAGAGCGCCGATTTCCAGGGTTGTTTCCACGGAATCGCCCCGGCGGTTAAGGGCAAAAGCAAAGCCGCCGTATTCCGTCCTTATTTCATCAAGATTCGCTTTGGCTTGGCGGAACACCCGCGAGGAAATCAGGAATTCGGCGTTGATTCTGGTTCTGTGCCCGCCCTTGTCTTCAAAGAAGAGCAAAATGCGATCGTCGCCATCTTCAACATGCTCGCGGCGTATTTCCAGCTCATAGCCCTTCTCGCGCATATAGGAGGAAAAAGGCGTTTCTTCGTCGTTGCCGAATATCTCCCTGTTAAAGTCTCCTTCATAGTTCAGCAGACTTTCGAACAGCACCCTGGAAATGCTCATGCTTTCGGCATCACGAAAGCGATCTTCGCGGGCCTCCAGACGACGGCAGAGCTTAATCAGCGGCGGACCGAACAGCTCGCGGCTGTTTTCGGTTTTGAGTACAACATCTTCACTGACCCTTTGCAGCAAAAAGTCATTAAGTGCGGGATCGTCTTTAATAAATTTTTCCATTCGGGAGTTATGCACACGGTAAAGAGGCGGTTGAGCTATGTAAAGGTAGCCGCGTTCAATAAGTTCCTGATACTGGCGGAAAAAGAAAGTAAGCAGCAGGGTTCTGATGTGCGCGCCGTCAACATCGGCGTCAGTCATGATCACTATTTTGTGATAACGAATCTTTTCCAGGTCGGTTTCGTCGTCGCCAACCCCCGCGCCCATGGCCATAATAAGGGATTTTACTTCCTTGTTGGCCAGCATTTTGTCAAAGCGGGTGCGTTCGGTGTTCAGAATTTTGCCGCGCAGAGGCAAAATGGCCTGATTCATAGGGTTTCGGCCCTGCTTGGCCGAACCGCCGGCCGAATCGCCTTCCACGATGAAAAGTTCGGACTCGACCGGATCCTTGCTCTGGCAGTCCGCCAGTTTGCCGGGCAGGGCGTTGTCGGAAAGAGCGCCCTTGCGCCGCACCAGTTCTTTGGCCTTGCGGGCCGCGTCGCGCGCGCGGGCCGCGTCAACAGCCTTGTCGATAATCAGACGGACGTCTTTGGGGTTTTCTTCAAAATACTGATTAAGATGATCATAAACAATACCTGAGACGATGCCGGATATTTCACTGTTGCCGAGTTTGGTCTTGGTTTGCCCTTCAAACTGCGGATTGGGCAGCTTTACGCTGATTACAGCGGTCAAACCTTCGCGCACGTCGTCGCCTGAAAGAACGGTACCCTTGAGCTTTTTATTTATGTCGGCCTGATTTTTAATATAGAGGTTAATTGCTCTGGTAATGGCCGTTTTAAAGCCCTGAAGATGGGTTCCACCTTCTTTGGTGCGTATATTGTTGGCAAAGGTGAGCACATTTTCCTTGTATCCGGCATTGTATTGCATGGCATATTCAACAATTACCGAATCCTGCCCGCCCTCACCGTGTACAATGGAGTGTATACCCGCCTCTCCGGTATTCATATCGCGCACAAATTGCGAAAGGCCGCCTTCGGCCTTGAATATGTGAGTTTCCGTTTCGCCGCCGCGTTCGTCAATGCATTCTATCTCAAGCCCTTTGTTGAGATAAGAAAGCTCTTCAAAACGTTTTTTCAAAATTTCATAAGAAAATTCCGATGTTTCAAAAATTTCCTCATCGGGCTTAAAATGCACGGTAGTACCGTGGTTGTCGGAATTGCCGATAACGGTCAGCTCGTCCTGGGGAATGCCCCTGGCATAAAGCTGGCGGTAGCGTTTGCCGCCGCGTCGCACTGTAACCGAAAGCTTTTCAGAAAGGGCGTTGACGCAGGAAACCCCCACCCCGTGCAGGCCGCCGGAAACTTTGTAGGAGGAATTATCGAATTTGCCGCCGGCATGGAGCTTGGTCATGACCACCTGAACGGCGGGCACGCCTTCCTTTGGGTGGATGTCTACCGGTATGCCGCGCCCGTCATCGCGCACAGTAACGCTGTTGTCCTGGTGCAGGGTGATGGAAATGCGCGAGCAGAAGCCGGCCATGGCCTCGTCTATGGAGTTGTCCACCACCTCATAAACCAAGTGGTGAAGACCCCTTGCGTCTGTTGAGCCTATATACATGGCCGGACGCAGGCGCACGGCGGAAAGGCCTTCGAGAACGGTAATGGAAGACGCGTCGTATGATGGCGACGCGTTGGTGAGTTCGTCAGAAGCCATTAAACATCTTCCTCACTGTAATATTTCACATCAACAATCTGCATGGGCATTATGATGGCCAGATAGCCGGGATCTTCGGAGCCGGAAATTCCGCAAGGTCCCTCGGTTCCGGTGAGGGTAAGCTCAAGATCTCGGGAAGAAAAATGGTTCATAATGTCCATAAGATTTTTGGTGGGGAAAGCTATTTTGGCTATTTCCCCGGTATATTTAACTTCCATACTTTCGTCGGCCGAACCGAGGTCTTGTCCCTGGGCCGAAATAGTAAGTTCCTTGTTTGCGCCTTCCGGCCCGACAAATGAAAAATAGGCGCAACGATCATTGTCAGTATTAAAAATTCCTATACGACCCAAGGCTTCAAAGCATTCCTTACGGTCAAGGGTCAACGGGGTGGCCGAAGGATCTTTGAGGCGTTCCACAAAAGTGGCGTAATCGGGGTAGCCGTAGGTGGCCAGCGGCAGGCTGAAGCTTTCTTTTTTATCGGAAGTGCGCAAAAATAATCTATTTTCATTGATATTGATTTCGATATCGCCGTCGCTGAGCCATTTTTTTATTTCCGTCATATATTTTTTCTGAATCAGAATTCCCTTTTCTCCCAGCAAACGGCCCAAGTCGTCGTGAATAAAGGTAAGCATGGCGAACTGATGCCCGTTAAGGCCGCAGGAATCGATTTTTCCATCTCCAAGGTGGCGCATGTAAAAGCAGGAAATCCCCTCGGTGGAGTCATCGTCGCTGATGCAGAAGGCCACTTTGTCCAGAAGTTCCTGAAAGAAATCGCCCGACCAGGCTGTAAGTCCTTCTTCGGGGAAAGATTTGAAGCTTTGGAACCAGCTCGGGTCATTGGCGGCCAGCTTGTACTTGCGCCGCCCTTGCTCAAGCAGGAGCACGGAACCGGAGGAATCAAGGGTAAGATTTATGCTGCCCTGAGGCAGCTGGCGCATCAAATCTACAAAGGCCCTACCCTGAACCCCAACCAGTCCACTGCGTTCAACCTTGGCCGCGTAGAGGCCGGAAAATTCGATATTGGCGTCCGTAGCCATAATGGCCAAGGTATCTCCCTCAGCTTTAAGCCAGATGGAACGCAAATAGGCCGCTCCTGTTTTCTGAGGAATAATCGAGGCCGCTTTCTGCAGGCCTTCGATTATTTCTTCTTTACTGATTACAATCTTCATTTTTAAATCCTTGTTAATATAATTAGGGCGGACGCTTTGTTTCTAACTTGATTAACTACGCGTTATAACAGAAAAAAATAGTAACATTTCCGGTAACTCCAAGGAACCTCCGGCAACGTTTGCGGGAGAGTAGAGCTTTTTACGGCTGTTCATTCACCTGTAAGGAACATTCTTTCCAAGTTGGTAACAATGTCTTTGACCTCTTTGTTACCAACCATAATTTCTTTTATTTTTCTAATGGAATGCATAACGGTACTATGATCTTTTCCGCCAAAGAAACGCCCTATGGCCGGATATGACATGCCAATCTGCTCACGGCATAAAAGCATGGCGATTTGCCTGGCCCGGACAATAGCCGGTTTGCGGTTGTCGGCCATTATTTCCGATGTTGAAAGACCTGTGCGACCGGCTACCATGGCCAGTATGTCTTTGGGATCGGTATAGCTCTTTTCTGAAGAGCTGTGCAGAATATTTTGCAGATCCTCGGCACTGACCTCTCTCTTTACCAGTTCGCTGAAAGCCGCCAGCTTGAGAATAATTCCCGAAAGATGGCGTATGGTGTGGCAGCGTTGGGCCAGAGTAATCATGTGTTCTTTGGCAAGCTCTATGCCGCGCAGCAGGCAATGGTGGCGCGCGTAGCGCAGGCGCACATCGAAATCGGGGCTTTTAAGTTCTGCCAGCAGCCCGCTTTCAAGGCGGGAGCGCAGGTCTTCGGAAATATCCTTTATGTCCTTCAGAGTGCCGGAAAAGGCGAAAACCATCTGAATGCCGCGATCCAGGCAGAGGTCAAAAATACGCACCAGATTGTCTTGCAGGTCGGCGCGTCCAGCTACTCGCTGCAAGTCGTCAAGCAAAACTGCTTGCAGACTACCGCCACTTTTTTCAATGTTTTTCCAGTCAAATTTTTTTTCCAGGTCTTCAACCGAACCACAGAAAATCTGTTCCCGCGATTCGCCCATGGCTGTGGCCATACCTCTTAAAACATGAGTTTTGCCGTTTCCAATTTTACCATATAAAATAAAAGGGTTATATTTAATAGCACCGCTTTTTCCGGCAATCTCTCTGGCTGTTTCCAGCGGAAAGCTGTTTTTTTTGTTGCAAATAAACGAGTCAAGGCTTGGTTTGAGGGTGCTCGTATTTAACTTGTTTATATTGTTATCTTTTTGTGTATAAAAAAAGTCGTTGCTCTGGTTTCTATTTGCCTTTGGGTGGCTATTTATATATTTTATACTGACTGCTGTTCCGAAATGGCTTAATACAGCCTGCTCAAAAGATATTTTTCCCTTTTGCGCAAACCACGGCCCAAACAGGCGGTGGGGAAAATTTACGGAAAGCTCGCGCTTGTCCCCGTCAAAGTAAAGGACAAGAGGATCATACCAGCTTTTGAGTTCTTCCTGAGAAAAACCGCGCGCCAGAATATTTCTGATATGTTCCTTCAGCATGGAAACTACACTTACGGCACATTTGTTATGTTGTTTTTGCGGGTTCGCGTGTCCGGAAAATGTTCACGCCAATGTATGAACATAGCAGAAAACGAACTGTGGAACAAGTCTGTAACATGTTGTAATTAATGTGATTAAAATACTATTTTTGTTCTTCTGGACCTTTTTGGACGGCATGTGGACGGACAACAGGCTTTTTTAAAAGGCAAACCCCTTGAGACAACAAAAAAGATTGAGGCTATGCGCACATTTTTATTGATGATTCTTGGTCTCGGGCTGCTGGTGGCATCCTTTGCCGCCGGATCGTTTCTTCCTGAATATGCCCGCCTGTTCACACCGGCCAGGCTGTTTGTACCGGGTGCGATTGAGGCGGAAAAAGCGGAAAGCGGCCAGGTTCCCTCGTCTTCTGAAAATTCGGCAAACGATAATGAGGCTGTCCCGGAAACGGCTGTTTCCGAACCGGAAAAGCCTGCTTCCGAACAGGCAGGGGCGGAAAAACCCGAGCCTACGGCTTCCGGGCCTGGCGCTGAGCAGGGTGACGTCGACGACGAAGATACCAATGAGGAAATAGTAAAAGGAAATATAGCCAAAGGTGATACGCTGGGAAAGTTGTTTGATGAATGGTGCCAGGACGATCTGGCCGAAAGCTACGTGAAGGCGATTTCCAGAATTTTTCCGGCTTCGAGTT
Organism: Desulfovibrionaceae bacterium; assembly: GCA_031553655.1. Classification (GTDB taxonomy): domain Bacteria; phylum Desulfobacterota; class Desulfovibrionia; order Desulfovibrionales; family Desulfovibrionaceae; genus JAVBLG01. The sequence goes on from JAVBLG010000024.1 coordinate 5,887, forward strand.
TCAGAATTGGGCAGCCGTATGCGATCTGGCGCGATCCGCAAAACGGTGAGTTGAAAAAGTTTGAATACGAAATAGACGCCAGACGTATGCTTGTAGCTGAAAAGATTGGAGAAAAAATTTCGACTACCATAGAACCCATAAAATATGACATTTCTCTCCGACTTGTAAGCAACAGTATTGACAACAGTCTTTTCCAGGCTGTTGCCGAAAAAGGGGAAAAGCCGTCACTGGCTATGTTGCTGGCGGAAATTTTCGGCTGGGAAATAAATTTTATCCGCGACGTGCAAGAAGGCGACAGTTTTTCAGTTTTGTTGGAAAAACGCTATCGCGATGGAGTTTTCAAAGGTTACGGCAAGGTTCTTGGCGCCAGCTTCACCAACAAGGGCAAAAAATATGAAGCCTTTCTTTTCAAGGATTCCTCCGGCATATACCGCCATTTTAACCCCAAGGGCGAAAACCTCAAGAAAACCCTGCTCCAAACTCCGCTGTCGTTCACCAGAGTAACATCGTCCTTTTCCAAGGCCAGACGCCATCCAATTATGGGGGGTCTGCGCCCGCATTTCGGCGTTGATTATGCCGCCCCCACCGGAACGCCGATAAAGGCCGTGGGCGACGGCAGAATATCTCGTAAAGGCTGGGTTAAGGGCTATGGTCACCAATTGGTGGTCAAGCATGGTTCCGGCCTGGAGTCCATGTATTCCCATCTGTCAAGATACGCCAAGAGCATAGGACCCGGTTCCAGGGTACGCCAGGGCCAGGTTATAGGCTTTGTGGGCAGTACCGGATATTCCACCGGGCCTCATCTTGATTTCAGGCTCAAGCAGGGTGGAAAATTTATCAACCCCCAAAAAGCCGTAAACCCTCGCAGCGCAGCCGTATCACAGAACAAGAGGAAAGAATTCGCCGCCAGACAGGCCGCTGTGCGTTCTTATATGCAGGGAAAGAAAGATTTGAATGAATATGAGGCGTCCAATTTTTAGATCTTTTTGCGAATGAAATGAATGAAACGCTCCAGGGGGTCGTCTCCAAATAGCGGATTTTGATTCAAGGGCAAGGAAAGCGGGCCTAGTTGCGGAGCAAGTGTACTTTTATGGTACTCGACCGGAGCAAAAAGGCCCGCTTGACGCAGCCATTGGACAAAATCCGCATTTGGAGACAGCCCCTAATTTGCCAGGTAAGTGCTGATAACCTCAATGAGCCTGTCGTGCTCCAACGGTTTGGCCATGTGCGCGTTCATGCCCGAAGCCAGGGCCTTGTCCACATCCTCTTTAAAGGCGTTGGCGGTCATGGCAATGATGGGCACAGAGGCGTCGGCGCGGCGCAGAGAACGTATTGCCGAGGTGGCTTCATAGCCGTTCATGCGCGGCATCTGCACGTCCATGAGAATCAAATCGTAAAAGCCTTCCGGCGAGTTGCGGAATTGCTCCAGAGCGTCTTCGCCGTCAATGGCCTCTTCCACTACAAACCCGCTGTCATTAAGTATTTCCAAAACTATAATTCTGTTTATGTCAACGTCGTCCACCAGCAAAATTCGTTTGCCCGCCAGTGAAACGCCATTTTCAGGCCGTTTCTGAGTCTGGTTTTCCTCGGCCGCAAAATCCAGCCTTATGGAAAAATAGAACTCGCTTCCTTCATTTTCAATACTTTTTACAATTATTTTTCCACCGAAAAGATTGACTATTTTCTGGCTTATGGACAACCCCAGCCCTGTTCCGCTAAATTTGCGCCCGTTAAGCTGCTCAAAAGGCTTAAATAGTTTCTCCTGATGCTCGCGGTTCATTCCTATTCCGGTATCGCGCACGGAAAATCTGAAAAACCCGCTTTCGACATCAATTTTTTCACATGAAACATCAAAGAATACTTTGCCGCAATCGGGGGTAAATTTCACGGCATTGCCCAAAAGGTTAATAAGCACTTGGCGCAGCAACAGGGGGTCGCCGTAAACGGAACCTTGCTTCACCTTTAAATTGATGATGAATTCGATATTTTTTTCCTGACAGCGCGGCCTGATAATTGAGGCCACGTTTTCCACCAGGCGAGGCAAATCGAAGCGCTCGCGGGAAACAGTAATTTTTCCGGCTTCGATCTTGGAAATGTCCAGTATATCATTAAGCAGACCCATCAAGTGCTGCGAAGAATTTTCAAGCTGGGTCAATTTGCTCTTTATCTCCGCCGGATCAGCCCTACCATCCTCAAGTCTGCGCCTGACTATGCCTGTTATGCCGATAATGGCGTTCATCGGAGTGCGTATTTCGTGGCTCATGCGAGCCAGAAATTCGCTTTTAGACTCATTGGCTCTGTTCGCTTCAAGAACGGCTTTTTCCAGATCTTTCCTGGCTTTTTTCAGATTGTTCTGCTCGTATATGAGCATGGTAACTTCACTGGCGGTAATAATGTAGCCGATTAGCCGTCCGTGTTTATCCGTGAGAAACGTGGCCGAGCCTTTATAATATTTATCCTGCTCCGGAACATAAATGGCTTCAGCCTCTCTGTCTTCAAGCATGGCAGTAATGGGGCAGGAACGGGGATCATTAGTGAGCAGGCTGTGATCTTCGTATTTGGCCCCAATTACCTCGGGTAGAGTTTTTTTGAATATTTTAAGCGTGGCTTCATTGGCATATATAATCTTGTGGTGGATATCTATAATCACCATGGTATCGCGCACGCTTGCTTCCAGATTGTCGGCCATGTCGTCAAAAGAGTCGGCCAGAACCCCCATTTCATCCTTGATTGGGGCATTGAAGCGAAAATGGCGCTCACCGGCGCAAAAGCGTGAAATGCCGTTGATCATGTACCTGATTTTTCCGGTAAAGGCCGAAGCCATCCATATGGCGATTAAAATGACCAGAACGGCCATTACGCTTGTTGAGCCGGCAAGGCTGACCGCTGTGTCAAAAAGATTGCGATCTATGGCCTGCTGCGCCGCCTTGGCTATGCCGTGCATCATGGCGTCGCTGTTCAGGAAAAGAGCGTCGAGCTTCTTTTTGGTTTCAGTGGCCTGAAGGTGGAAATCTTCGACTTCGGCCCCTATGGTGACAAAACCGAAGCCGCGCGCCGACGCTCCGTATTGTCCCGTGTAATAGGGAATGGCTGCGGCCGTAGTCAACTTTTTCAACCCGCTCCATAAAATTACAAAGGAGCCCGATCCTCCGTCCTCGGTGAGGTCAAACCAGCCGGTGCATTGCGGAGCGAAATTCAGATAGCGGCAATCAAGACCCACAAGGCCGGACCTTGTCAGATTCGGGGCCGGTTTTCTCTTTACAGATTGCGCCACAAATGTGGGCACACTCTTTATGAAATCAACATAAGGCAGACCGCTGGCCTGCCATTCATCATAAATGCGATCTTCCAGCCAGGGAATTTCCGGATCACCAGTTTGCGGATTGTAGCCCGCAATAGAAAAATGGCGCGGGTGTACAATACTGCGGCCCTTGTGATCCCATATGAAAGCATAATTTCCGTCCCCGGCATCAGGGATTTCAGTATAGCGTTCCGCAGTGGGTCTTATGTGATCGGTGAATTCCATCAAATGGTCATGATCAAGGGCCAAGGTGACAAAGCCGATTATCTCACCGTTTTCCGTTACCGGGGCGGCCCAGCGCACAATGCCTTTGAAGCGCTTGCCCAAAGGATTTTCATAACCGGCATAGGCTGATTCTTCCGGACGGAATTTCTCCCCGGCTTTAGCCGCCGATTCCGGCGTATAAATTCCTATTACCTTTGAAGGAACATAAGCTCCTATTACCTCGGAAACATAAATTTCACCCGGTTTCAGTTTTTTTAATTCGGAAAAATATGTTTCCGCGCGGCAATAAGTATTGCGTCGGTCGGAAACATCCTTCAGCTCCGAATTCATTCGCGAAGAGGAAACTTGTTTTATTATTTCCTGTCCGCTGGTATCCAGAAAGGTCATTTCCAGATATTGGGGCTTTTTTTCGCGTTCATAAAATTCCGGAGGAAAGTAATTGAAGCTTTGCTCGTTTTCCTTGAGTGAGGAAGAACGTTTAGGTAGACTTTCCGAACGTTTACCGGAAAACCACATTTTTTTGTCCGGAGACAGTAAAAAATCGCCTGTTTTTACAACAAGTCGGTCTTTTGTTTTGATAAAATTTTGATAGGTGGAGGGATCAGGCTTTATGGAGGCGGCAAAAAGTATGTCGCTGTCGCATGAATATAAAAAATCGGCCACCCGACGGGCTATGCCAGTGGTAAGTCTTTCTATGTCTTCGGTGGCGCGGTCATCAAGAGCCTGGGTGGCGTCAGAAACGGCTATTTCACCGGTTTGACGAAGAGATTCGTGGGATTTCTGGCTTAGTTGCCCGGTATGGTCGAGCATGTCTTCGCCTAAATGCAAAGCCTGATTCCAGGCCAGCAGAGCCAGAAGGACAAGCGGAACTACTTTTATAATGATAAAAAGCAAGATCAGCTTGGCTTTCATTCCAAGACCAAGACGAGACATCAGGTGGTCTACAAAAACAAGAGGCTGACCTAATTTCAGTTCCATACCTTCATTACAGACTTTTTGCTAAAAAAGGCCCTGGTGCGGCTGTGGTTGAAAAGGAAGCGCAGCGTATAGGCTAATAAGTTATACTCATGCAAATATTATGTTCTTCGAAACAACTATTTACCTCCTAAACCATTCCGTATGGTTTTGTAAATATTATTTTTTAAGTACAACAAATGTTATAAGCAATTGTCCGGAGAAAAGCACGAAATCTCTGTCGTACGCCGCATAATAAAGTACTGAAGCCGCCCCGCAGATCATGATGATACGCGCGACGGCCTCAGCTTTTATGGTAAGCGGGACAGCGAGAAGTTGGACAACAACCCCCGCCGCCAGGAGTTCAAAATTCACAAAAATAAAGCACGGGCAGTTATAGTTGCTGCAGAGCGGCAACTATAGCGTCCCCAACCTGGCTGGTGCTGGAATTGCCGCCCATGTCGCCGGTGAGGCATCTGCCGCCGCCAAGCACCTTTTTAACCGCCTTCAACAGAGCGTCGGCAGCTTCGTCTTCGCCAAGATGCTCAAGCATCATGCGCATGGATTCAATGGACGCTATGGGGTTGGCCATGCCTTTGCCGGCCAGGGCCAGAGCCGAGCCGTGAATGGGCTCAAACATTGACGGGAAACGATTTTCCGGATCAATATTGCCGCCGGCGGCCACGCCTATGCCACCCTGCAGAACAGAACCGAGGTCGGTAATAATGTCGCCGAACAGGTTTGAAGCTACAATAACGTCGAATTGTCCGGGGTTGTTGAGCATGATCATGGTCAGGGCGTCAACCAGCAAATAGTCGTTTTCAATGTCGGGATATTGGGCGGCCACTTCCTTGAAAATTTTATCCCAGTATACCATGGAATAATTCAAGGCGTTGGATTTGGTGCAGTTGGTCACCTTGCCGCGAAAACCGGCTTTTTTACGTTTGCGGGCCAGCTCAAAAGCATAGCGACAAACGCGCTCGCAGCCTTTGCGGCTGAAAACAGCCACTTGCGAAGCAAAGCCAGTGGGATCGTCCGGAGAATGGAAACCGCCGATGCGGCTGTATTCGCCTTCGGTATTTTCGCGTACCACAACCATGTTTACGGTTTCGGGGGTGCAGGTGGTAACCGGAGTTTTTACGCCGGGGTGCAGCACTATGGGGCGCAGGTTAACATATTGGTCAAAGCCCTTGCGGATGTGCAGAAGCAGTGTGAGGGATATGTGATCCGGAACTTTGGCCGGATCGCCAACCGAACCCAGGAATACGGCATCGTAGCCCTGGAGTATTTCCAGGGTGTTTTCGGGCATCATTCTGCCGTTGGCGATATAGTAATCGCAATTCCAAGGCAGAGTGTCTCCGCTGACGGTAAAGTTGAATTTGGCCGCACATGCCTGCAGAACTTTGTGTGCTTCCGTGGCCACTTCAGGGCCTACTCCGTCGCCTGGTATATAAGCGATATTATAATGAGCCATTTTCCACTCCTGTATTTTTTTCTGGAGCATGCCTTAAAATCTGAAAGTGGGCAAGAGAATGGATTTACCACTCTCGCCCACTTTCAGATTTTATCCATTGCCGTCGGTTTTAAGGTAACGGCAGTCGTAAGTTTAATTTCAGCTCTTCTTCATTTTCTCTACCAGATTTTTCAACACAGCGGCCTGCTTGGCTAAATCGGAAACAGCCTGGCTGGCCAGCTCCATACTTTGAGCGGTTGAGGTGGATATGTCCGACACTTCCATAACCGAGCGGGTTACGCTTTCGCTGGTTGATGATTGTTGTTCCACACTTTGGGCGATATTTTGCACCTGTCTGGTGGTTTCATCCACCAACTTTACTATGTCGCGCAAAGTTTCGCCGCTTTTATTGGCTAATTCGGTGGCATTTCCGATCATGATTGAAGTTTGTTCCACCGTTTCCACATTTTTTCTGGTGCTCTGCTGTATCTCGCGGATTGCGTCGCCGACCTGGGTTGTGGAGCCGACGGTTTTTTCGGCTAGTTTGCGCACTTCATCGGCCACCACGGCAAAGCCGCGACCGGCATCACCGGCTCTGGCCGCTTCAATGGCCGCGTTCAAGGCCAGAAGATTGGTTTGATCGGCTATATCGGAAATAACTCCCATAATCTGACTGATGGCTTCGGCCTGTTTGCCAAGGGTTTCCATATCGATCTTCAGTGCTTGCGATTGAGACTGCACCTTTCCTATACCTTCAACCACGCGATCAACTATGCTCGAGCCTTCTTCGGCCTTTTCCCTGGTGCGTGACGAAACTTCCGAGGCCGACGAAGCGTTGCGCGACACATTCAGAACAGAGTCGTTCATCATTTCCATAGAATTGCTTGTGGAAGACATTTTTCTGGCCTGCTCGTGGGTTCCATAGTCGGCCTGCTTGATTCTGGCGGACAGTTCGTCCGAAGCCGAAGAAACGATTTCCACAGACTCAAGCAATTGCTCAGCGGCGGAGAGCATGCCTTCGCGTCTGGCCTTTTCCGCTTCGGCTCTGGCCGCATGGGCTTCCTGTACGGCAGCCTCTGCCTGACGGGTGGCCTTTTCCGATTCCTGAGTTTTGTTGTTGGCGATCTGCAAAGTGTTTTTCAAATTGTTGACCATAACCTGCAAAGCTTTTGCCAGAGCGCCTATTTCATCGTGTCTGTCCAGCTTCAGCTCGTGTTCCAGCTCGCCCGCGGCCACAGCTTCGGCAAATTCCACTCCCTTGGCCAAAGCATGCACTATGCCGCGCACAATCACAAAAACGATGAAGGCTATGACCACAATAAGGGCCACGGTAACAGCCACGGTTATATTGCGGATGGAAGCTACCGGAGACAGCAGATCCTGGACTTCCATGGGCACCGCTATTGTCCAGCCGGCTGTCTTGCTGTAAGCAAAAGCCGTTTGCGTGGCCTTGCCGTCAAGCTCATAGCTGATTACGCCCTGTTTTTGTTGCAGCATCTGCCTGGTAAAATTCTGCCTGGAAAGATCCTGCTTGAGAATATTTTCGGTTTTGGGATGCAGCACAACTATGCCGGACTGGCTCATGGCAAAGGCATAGCCGGTTTGCCCGCGCTTGATCTCGCTGATTATTTTCAGGCATTCCTTGAGCAGATTGATTCTGGCCACCAGAATGCCCACGGGCTTGTTGGTTTTTTTGTCCACAATAGGGTCAGTAATGTAAAATCCGGGCGTGCCGGTGGAGCGGCTGACTGTGGGCTGGCTGACATAAAGATCGTTTTTGGCCACGCCTTCGCGGAAAAATGCGGAATCTCCGTAGTTAAAGGACATATTTTTTTCGTCGGTGGAAGTAACCACCCTGCCCTGCATGTCCACAATGGACACGGCTTCAAAAACATTGTTGGATCTTTCCTTCAGGGCCACGATCTGCTGTTTGCCCAGGGAGATCAGGCTTTTAACCTTGTCTTCCGCCGTTCCGGCCGGAATGGTGAGCGTGTTGAGAATGCGCGCGCCTTCCGATTGGAGGTGCACCGAAGTTTTCATGCCTTCGATCATGGCGTCCAGTTCTCCGGCCACCCCGGTGGCGTCCGCAAGTTGGGTGCTTTCAGCAGAGTGGATAAGCATGTTCCTGGCTTGCGTATATATGAGCAGAGATGCCGCGGCCATGCCCACGATCACCGTGCCCAGTATATAAAGCAGCATTTTTGAAGCTAGGTTCATCAAAATTTCCTTTATGGTCTGAAACTTCCCCTCTCAAGGGGAAAATTTGATTGACAAAACGACAAAGTCGAGGAAATCCTTTTTGTAACCCCTTCCTTCAGAGATGGCAATCCGCACGGCTCCTATACGCCGCGGACAGAGCCAGTCGGCGGATGGAGCTGACTGTGGATTGAAACATAGGCTCTCCTGTTTTTTTGCTGTTTGGTAGTACTTCTTTTTTTCCGGCGTAGCCGGGAGCATCTGACCAAAGCTGAAATGCAAACTTGACTCGCGTATGTTGAACAAAACACATTATCGCATAAAGCGTAATAAACGTTTCAGCTCAAGTAATACTATAATCGTCTTGTAGGCCTGATTCTTTAGCCCTCACGAGAGTATGTTGGTAAAGATTTGTTATAAAAAGTTTAAAAAAATGGGAGAGGGGCAATCCACACGGCTCCTATCCGCTGGAGACGGAGTCAGTCGGCGGATGGAGCTGTGTGGATTGAAACATTCAGCGGCCGAGCCTTATTGTAAGCTCATTGATCAGGCCGGGGTTGTCTTTAATGTATGCCCGGCGGTCTTCCTCAAGCTTTTTTCTGCTGCTTTCGAGTGAAGCCGTGGTAAGAGCCGGGGCAAAGCCTTCGGGTTTATGCGATGATATCGGGAAGAACCCGGAAAGAATCATGCGGCTTACCAACGGGGTAAAGTGCGCCCCGTCAAAGAAGTATTCCGCCGCTATGGCCCCGCCGGAGGCGGTTACCGGATTGTAATCCATGCAATCAATCAGCGGAATCTGATATTTTTCAGCCAGTCCGGCTATGCGCGCCTTCCATTCAAAGAACTTTTCCCCGGACCCGGCTTGAAATACGGCTTCCGTAACCAGGGCGTGCAGGGGCGAAGTATATAGATACACCTTGACGCCTTTGCTTGAGGCGTAGGCCAGCGCGGCTTCGAATTCCTTCATGTGCTTTTCAAAAGACTCAAACTTTCCGTAAAGGAAAGGAGCTTTGGCAAAGCCTACGGCATTGCGCATTATTGATTCGGTAATCTGCGACGGAGGGGTGGCCGGGGCCAGGTTGAAGCCGTTAGGCAGAGTTGTGCCCGTGCCGTTAATCACATCCGAGCTCAAAAGCGCGGTGGGCCAGGCAATTAATAGGCGCGCCACGTCTTTGGGGCGGATGTAATCACCGAGCACGCCAAAGCCGTCCGAACCCATTTCGTCCATTTCCAGATCATTGAAGCCGAAAAAGTCCAAGCCCCAGATTACACAGGAAACTCCGGCCACATCAATGGCGTGGCGGATGAAGCGCGAGCCTTCGGTGGCGCGCATTCCCGCTGTGCCGTAGTTCATGATCGGAGCGGGAGCCACACCCTCAATAATGGCCGGGTCCATGCCGTCGCGCACGCGCGAGGAACCCACGATAATTGTTTTGGGCTTAAGCCTGATCACTTGCAGCGGTTTGGCAAAGCGCGGGTCAGAGTCGGTTCCGGGTCTGAAGCGCAGGGCTGCCGGCTCCTTTTCGGCCTGAGCGTAGGTGTGCCATACTCCGAAGGGGTCAAGGCTTCTATTGGCCAGGGCGGCGAGCGCCAGCGTGAAAAGAGTGGCGCAGCAGAGAGTTATTATATAGCGCATGGCCTTGTCCTCCTAAAACTGGAAGTATATGTAGGTGGCGTTGCTGAAAAAGCGCATTACGCACACGCCGAAAATAGCCCCGGTGGCAATGGCCCAGGCCGAATTACTCCGCCAGTGCATAAAGGCGAAGCGCCCCGAAGGCACGTCGGGCGAGGTAGCCGGGTAGCCTCTGGCAGGGGTAAGATTTATTACCTTGGCCATAATTTCATTGCTGTTGGGGGCAAAACGCACCACAATCCAACCTATAATCAGGTAAACCACCACCGCAAAGGGGTCGGCCAGTGATTGCCCCAGTCCGGCCACAGGGTTGAAGCATGATTCAAGAATGCTCATGGCCCCGCTAAAGGTTGTGGATCTGAAAGGAACCCAGGTCAGGTTGATGATCAAAAAGGTTACGATGATGGCCACATTATCGGGAATGCGGTCTTTGTTGCGCGGGTTGGAAGCCCAGAGCTGGTAAATCATCTGGAAAAATCCGTGCATGGCTCCCCAGAGAATAAACGTCCAGTTGGCCCCATGCCATATGCCGCCTATTACCATGGTGATGAAGGCGTTGAAATAGCGCCTCCAGGGGGCGCAGCGGTTGCCGCCGAGAGGAATGTAAATATAGTCCCTGAGCCAACGCGAAAGGGTAATGTGCCAGCGGCGCCAGAAGTCCACCACATTGAGCGATTTGTAGGGTGAAGCGAAGTTGGCCGGCAAAGGAATGCCAAGCATGGCCGAAACCCCTATGGCCATGTCGGAATATCCGGAAAAGTCAAAATAAATTTGTATGGTATAAGCCAGAGACCCAGCCCAGGCCTCAAAAGTGGTGATAAGCTTTCCGGCGTCAGCCGCATTAAACACCGCATCGGCGTAAATGGCGAAACCGTCGGCTATGAGCAGCTTTTTGGCCATGCCGATCACAAACAGGGTCAACCCGGCCTTGAGGCACAGCGCAGTATTTTTTTCCGGTCCGGAAAAATAATGCATAACTTCTTCGCGGCGCACGATGGGGCCGGAAATAAGGCGAGGAAAGTAAGTTATGAACAGCAGATAATCAAAGAATGACTCCTTGCTTTCACCGCTTTTATAAGTATCTATTATGTATGCCAGCTGCTGAAAGGTATAGAAGGAAATGCCCAGCGGCAGGGCTATTTTGAAAATCGGCAGGGAAAACCCGGCGGCATTGAGATTGTTGGCTATAAAAATATAGTATTTGAAATAGCCCAGTGAGAGCACATTGAGAACAACCCCGGTCCACAGCCATCTTTTTTTACGCCGTGGTTCAGCTATCATTTTTTGGCAGACAAGCCAGCTGACCGCAATACTGAGCACAAGCAGCCCGAAAAAAGCAATGCTGTATTGCGCATAGAAATATATGGAAGCCAGAAGCAGAACCATGGCCGGGGCTTTGCCGCCTCTGGGCATGGCCACAAGGTGGTACACCAGAAGCACCACCACGAAGAAAATCATGAAGGTAAACGAATTATAGAGCATGGAACCTCCTTCCGTCCGCCGTGCCGGGTAGCGGGAATGAAGGCTACCGCCGCCGCCCGTGGCGCTTTTATAATATTCACGACATGTCTACACCAAACTCCAATATCAACTCTTTGTGTTCCGGGAAAAGCTCAATCAATTTTCCGGTCCGGCCAAGCTCAAAATCGGCAAAGTCAAAGCCCGGGGCTACAGTGCAGCCAACCAGCGACCACTCCGAGCTTTCCAGTGGCATAGCGCCGAACCAATGCCCTGCCGGAACGGTATATTGCAGAAATTCTCCGGCCGTAATGCTCGGGCCAAGAACAATTTCCCTGTGCTCGCCTTGCGGCGTAATCATTACCAGGCGCAAACCTGAACCAAGGTAAAAATGCCAGGTTTCGTCCTGTTTTATGCGGTGCAGGGCCGATTTTTCCCCGCCCGGCAAAAGATAAAGGATGGCTGTGGAATAGTGGCGCGCGCCTTTGAAGCCGGGCAGGCACTCGGCCGCGATCACTCCGTCGCTCTGATACGTTCTTTTGTACCAGCCGCCCTCGGGGTGGCGCGACATGCTGTAATGAGTAATAATATCGGCCATGCTCAAGTATTTTTTCATGCTTTATGACTAACTCAATAATCATGTCTTGGGAAGAGTTCCCAGGTTGTATATTTCACTTGAAGCTGGAGAAAGGCTGGAGTAAAGTTGGGGACATTATTTTAGACTTACATAATTTCGCAACATTTGGAGGAAAATATGGCTATTGAAGCCCCGGGAAGAAATTTGGCCATGGATCTCATCCGCGTTACCGAAGCCGCGGCCCTGGCTTCCGCCAGATGGCTCGGACGCGGTGACAAAGATTCCGGAGATGGCGCGGCGGTCAATGCCATGCGTCTCAGCTTTGAAACCCTGCCCATAAACGGTAAAATCGTCATCGGCGAAGGCGAAAAGGACAATGCTCCCATGCTGGCCAATGGTGAAAGGGTTGGCGGAGGCGGCATCGAGCTTGACGTGGCCGTGGACCCGGTGGAAGGCACCAGTCTTCTGGCTTTCGGCCGGCCTAATGCCATATCGGTTGTGGGCGCCGCGCCCGCCGGAACCATGTTCAATCCCGGTCCCAGCTTTTATATGCAGAAAATGGTCGTCGGCCGCGAGGCTCGCAATGCGATTGACCTTGATGCCCCGGTGCGCGACAACCTGGCCAACATTGCCAAGGCTCTGGGCAAAACTGTGGAAGATTTGATTATCTTTGTGCTGGACAAACCCCGCCACGAAAAACTGATTCAGGAAATACGCGCGGCCGGAGCCAGAATTCAGCTGCATGCCGACGGCGACGTGGCCGGGGCGCTGATGGCCGTTGACCCGCGTTGCGAAATAGACGCCATGATGGGCACCGGAGGCACACCCGAGGGGGTTGTGGCCGCCTGCGCCATCAAGGGTGCTGGAGGGCAGATGCTGGCGCGGCTTGATCCGCAGTCTTATGTGGAAAAGGAAGCCATGAACGAGGCCGGAATTGACGACCGTGAAATACTCACCGTGAACAGCATCATCAAGAGTGATGATTGCTTTTTTGCCGCAACCGGCATTTCCGGTGGGGCTTTCCTGCGTGGCGTGCAATACACCGGACATGGGGCCACAACCCACTCGGTGGGCATACGCGGCAAAACCGGCACCTTGCGTTATGTGGAATCGTTCCACAATATGGAAAGGTTGTCCAAGTTCAGCGCCGTAAAGTATTAAAAAAACAAAATTAAAATTGCTATAGGTTAGCTTTTGCCAACGGCGAAACTGCCAAGGTTATATGAAATTACAAAATTACGATCTGAAATCCCTGGCCGCCTGCCTGATGCGGGCGGCCAAAAGGGTTTTGCCGCTACTGCTCATCGCCTTGCTGCTCCAGGTTCAAACCGTTCGGGCGGCTGGCGTATATGATAACCAACCTCCTTTCACTCGCAAGGAACTGTCTGATTTTATCGAGCTTCTTCCTCAATTCAGGGCCTGGGCCAAAGCCGAGCGCGAAGATTCCCACCCCAAGGTAAACGGAAAGGGGCAGGCTGATTTTCTCTTTTCCCCCAAGGCCGCTGCCTGGGTGAAGAGCAAGGGCTGGGAGCCGCCGCGCTTTTTCTGCGTAATGGGCCGCGCCGCCGCCGCTTTGTATATCGTGGCCGAAGGCAATGAGCTGCCCACCAACTACCCCAAGGATATGCCCAAGGTAAGCCAGGAAGAGCTGAATCTGGTGCGGGGCGACTTGTCCAGACTGCTAAAGGCCGGAAGCGAGACGCCGCAACAGCTCAAGAAATAAATTTTCGGGCTTTTTTTCCAGTCGGTAGTTTGATAAACCTGCGGGCCTTTCAGAATGAGAAAGGCTGTAAAATACGCGGGCTATTTTTGCTATGAAAGATAAAGCAAGTTGCAAAACCGGGCCTGAGGCCAGGCAGAGTTTTTTTGTTCCGGCCCAGGCTCCGTTTCTGGAAATCAGAACCACTCTGGACAGCGTTTTACCGTATGCGGAGCACTTTCATCGGGATTTTTCCCTGGGAATCATCCTTGACGGGCGCACCTGCTTTTTGCTGGATGGGGCGCTACATGTGGCGGAAAAAGGCGACATGGTCATCATATCTCCAGGCCGGACGCACAGCTGCAACCCTCTTGACGGAAAAGCGCGAAGCTACCATATGTTGTTTATCGATCCGGCCTGGGTTTGGACGGCTGTGGGGGGCGCTAAAGAAACTTCCTGTCGGTTCAGGGAGTGCGGCCCCGTTGTAAGAGACTTCGAGCTGTTCGAAGAGACTGTCAGCATGATTGAATGCGCCCGTTCCTCTTGGTATGACGCCTCAAGCGCTCTGAGACAGCTGTTGTTTAAGCTGAATAAATTTTATGGCCCTTTCCGCGCGGACGGGGAAAATCATCCGGATGTTTCGCCAAACAATTGGCCTGGCTGGCCGGGGATTGCCGATGAGTATGAAAGATTCCCCTCAGTAACCCGTATGGCTGAAAGCGCCGGGATAAGGCGTGAGAGCTTTTCCCGCGCTGTTCACCGAAAAACCGGCCTGCCTCCCGTCAGATATCTGCATTGCCTGAGGCTTGAAAGAGCTCGACGTATGCTGCGCCGAGGCTCGACTGTGGCCGAGGCCGCGGTTGCTTCCGGTTATGCGGATCAGAGTCATTTTCATCGCATGTTCCTGAAATTTTTTTCCGTAACCCCCGGCTGCTATCGCAAGGGCGGGTCACATTCGTACAAGAAATAGCCTGTGTAGACCGCTATTGTCTTCCCGGGCGGATCAATCCGCCTTCAAAGGAGACAACAGCCTATGTCAGACATTCTTTTCCAACTTGTGCCGGCATCATTCCCAGCTTTGGCTCTGGTCCACTTTCTGGCGTTGCTCAGCCCCGGCCCGGACTTTTTTATGGTAGTCGGCCATGCCGTGCGCGGCCGTTTGAGTGGTACAGTATTTATATGCGCGGGCATTGCCCTGGGTAATGCCGCCTATATTATTCTTTCCGTGGCCGGATGGTCGGCAATCAGGCACTCACCTACTCTTTATCGCTGCATGGAGCTGGCCGGAGCAGCTTATCTGGCCTGGATGGCCGTGATGCTGCTTTGCTCCGCAAGACGAAATTCCGGTCCTTGTGTCAAGGACGCGGAAAGGCGATTGCCCCCTGGAAAACAACTGCTGGCCGGACTGGGCTCCGCGTTGCTCAACCCCAAAAACGCCGTTTTTTACCTTACGCTCATGACGGTGATTATCGGGCCGGAAGCCACGTTTGCTCAACAGGTTTTCGCCGGGGTCTGGATGACCTTGCTGGTATTTTTGTGGGATGCGGGGTTGGCTGCCGTAATATCCCTTCCCGGCACTCAGAAGATTTTACGCGAAAAAATTCCGCTGGTCGAAGGCCTGGCCGGTATGGTGCTTGTTCTCCTGGCGGTTTCTCTTGTTGTTTTCCCTTTTGGAGGGTGATTGGAGGTTTGTGCCCATGGTGTTCAAATACAGAGAAACTCCCGCTCCCTGGCAACAATGGGGCGACGAGCGTATGGAAGAATCAGCCATCAGGCAAATGGAAAACGCCTGTTCCCTGCCTGTTGCCGTGCGCGGCGCGCTGATGCCCGACGCGCACACAGGCTACGGATTGCCCATAGGCGGAGTGCTGGCGGTGAAAAACGCCGTTATTCCCTATGCCGTGGGCGTGGACATTGCCTGCCGTATGCGCCTTTCAGTTGTGGATATGCCTGTATCCGCCCTTATTTCCCGGCGCGAGAAGCTGATCGCCGCCATTGAAAGGGAAACCCGTTTTGGAGTGGGCGCAAAATTTGAGGGGCGCGACAAGCGCGAGCATCCGGTTATGGACGAAGACTGGCACGTCAGCGCTGTGACCAAAGCCAACAAGGACAAGGCTCGAATGCAGCTTGGATCCAGTGGCGGAGGCAATCACTTTGTGGAGTTTGGCGAACTTCATCTGGATACTCCGGCTCAAATCGGAAAATCTGTTCTGGAGAAAGGAGTGTACCTGGCCCTGTTGAGCCATTCCGGCAGCCGGGGAACCGGTGAGGCTGTGGCAACCAATTACAGCAAGCGGGCCATGGAACTTCGGCCTGACCTTCCGGACAAAATTAAGCATCTGGCCTGGCTGAATCTAAAAGAGGCTGACGGTCAGGAATATTGGAAGGCCATGGAACTTATGGGGCGCTACGCGGCGGCCAACCATGAGCTGATTCACGGCCATGTGCTGCGCGCCCTGGGCGTACAGGCCGTAACTTATGTGGAAAACCATCACAATTTCGCCTGGAAGGAAACACATGGCGGAGAAAACGTTATTGTGCATCGCAAAGGCGCTACTCCGGCGGGCAAGGACATTATCGGCATTGTGCCCGGCTCCATGGGGACTCCCGGATTTGTGGTGCGCGGCAAGGGTAATGCGTATTCGCTAAACTCCTGCTCGCACGGGGCCGGTAGGATAATGAGCCGCACGGCGGCCCTCAAGGGGCTTAACCGCAATGCTGTAATGGCCCATCTGAAAGAATGTGGTGTTGAGCTTATTTCCGGCGGGCTGGATGAAGCGCCCATGGCCTACAAGGACATACATGCCGTTATGGCCGCTCAGGCGGATCTTGTGGACATTTTGGCCCGCTTTGAGCCCCGGCTGGTCAAAATGGCTCCCGACGATGGCAGGGGCGGGAAAAAGAAGAAGCGCAAGTAAAGGCTGTAGTTTTTTGGGAGTCAACGTTTATCGTAATGATAGCGACACTGCACAATAGTCAGGGTGTCGGATGTTTCATCCCAGGCATAGACAAGGCGATGTTCGTGATCGATGCGGCGCGACCAGAAACCGGCAAGCTGGAATTTCAAGGCTTCCGGCTTGCCTTCGCCCTCAAATGGCGTGCGCATGGCGGCGGTAATCAGCAGGTTGACGCGCCTGCACTTTTTTTTGTCGTGCTCCTGCCAATACAGGTAATCCTCCCAGGCTTTGGGAGTCCAGCTCAGCAGGGCCATTATGCGCCGTCTCCATCGGGAATGTCGGCGAGTGGGCGCGTTACAGCTTTGCCTTGTTGTAGTTCGGCAATGCTTTCCAGCAGCCGCTCGGCATTGGCCGGGCTGCGCAGAAGGTGCGCGGTTTCCTGAATGCTGTTATATTCGTCGAGAGACATCAGCACCACTGGCCGGGCCTTTCTACGGGTAATAACCACAACGTCGCTGTCGTTGCAGACGCTGTCCATAAGGGAGGCCAGATTTTTTCTGGCTTCAGAATAGTTGATGGCGTCAAGCATAATTACACCTCTCTTGTACAAAAAATAGTACAA
The DNA here is from genome assembly GCA_031553655.1 of Desulfovibrionaceae bacterium. GTDB lineage: Bacteria > Desulfobacterota > Desulfovibrionia > Desulfovibrionales > Desulfovibrionaceae > JAVBLG01. The sequence continues at coordinate 22,902 of JAVBLG010000024.1, forward strand.
ATATTCGTATTTGTCAATCTTGAGTGAACGCCCTACTCAAATCGCGCAAGTTCTGCGATTCATCACCTTAACCGGATGGTTTTGTTAATATGCAAAATGAGATGCGTCAGCCCTGTACGCCTTTCGTCAATGGTTGACTAAGGCGGCGGTCAGGGCGTAATAATAACGCATGACTAAAAAACCAAATAATTATATTTACCGTTACTTATTGTTTTTATTGGGTATATTTTTTATGACCCTGGGTATTGCGCTGACCACAAAGGCCGATTTGGGCACTACTCCCATTGCCTCTTTGCCTTATGTGGCAAGCCTCGGACTGGGCGCGAGCATGGGTATTTTTTCTTTTGTGATGAATATGGCCCTGGTAATAATGCAGGTTGCCGTAATGCGCAAAAAATTCCCCAAAATTCAATACCTGCAAATACCCGCGTCAGTATTTTTCGGTCTGTTCATCGACTTTTTCATGAACATGTTGCCCACGGCTTCCGGGGGGGTATATGCGCACAAGCTGCTGTTTCTGGCGGCGGGCACTGTTGTGCTGGCCTTTGGCGTCTTTATGTCGGTCAGCGCCAATGTGGTGGTAATGCCGGGAGAAGGGGCGGTTATGGTTCTGTCGCTTATTTCGCGGCGGGATTTCGGAATAATGAAGGTAATTTTCGATTCAACCCTGGTCTTTACAGCTATAGCCCTTTCGCTTGTACTTTTCTACGACTTCAAGGGCGTGCGGGAGGGCACGCTGATTTCGGCCTTTACCGTGGGCTTTATTGTGCGGTTTTTCTTTGGATTGCAAAAGAAGTTTGCAACCGGGAGATAAATTAGAGCCTTGTGTGGAGGCGAGAAGAGGGGGCAAATATCGGATTCTGGACCAAGAGAAAAGAAAACGGGCTTTTTTGCGAAGGGAGTGTACTTATTGCGGTACTTGACCGTAGCAAAAAAGCCCGTTTGACGCAGTTATTGGACAAAAGGCGCGTTGGGGGCAGCCCCTAGTTTTCGAAGTTGTAGCCTACTTCCAACGCCCTGGCATTCTGCGGAATCAGCTTGGCATAGTGCTTGGAAATAACCTGCTCCAGAGCTTTTTGCGCGGCGGAAAGGGGAAGAGCGCCCGAGGCCTTCAAATATGCGCCCAGAGCGATCATATTGGCCATTTTTACCGTGCCTACCTCATGAGCCAGATCATTGGCCGGAATAAGGGTGGTACGAACATTTTTGGACACACCCGCGGGTTCGATCAGCGAAGTGTTGACGATAAGCGCTCCGTTTTCGGCCAGGGTAGGCTGGAATTTGTCCAGTGAGGGCTGGTTGAGGGCGATTACCGCCATGGGGCGGCGCACAATGGGCGAGCCGATTGGGTCGTCATCCATCACCACGGTGCAGTTGGCCGTGCCTCCACGCATTTCCGCACCGTATACCGGAATGAAGGTCACATTGAGACCGGCTTCCATACCCGCCTGAGCCAGCAGATTGCCTATGAGCATCACTCCCTGGCCGCCGAAGCCGGCGATAATGACGTTATTATGCCTGCTCATGGCCTTCTTCCTCATCGTTGGCGGTTTGCAATGCGTTTTTGAACTTGCCCAGAGGGAAGGCCGGAATCATGGCCGCGCCGATATGCTCATTGGCTTTTACCGCGTCCATACGCCAGTTGGTGGGGCAGCCGCTGAGAATTTCCACAAAGCTGTAGCCAAGGCCCATTTTCTGCACAGTAAAGGCCTCTTGCACGGCCTTCTTGGCGGCACGGATATTTTTGGGCGTGTTCAGGGCGCAGCGCGCGGAATAGCGCACACCTTCGAGCTGGGCCATTATTTCGGCCATGCGCAGAGGAGCGCCCTCATTGTTAATATTGCGGCCCTGCGGGGTGGTGGTGGTTTTTTGCCCAACAAGAGTTGTGGGGGCCATTTGTCCGCCGGTCATGCCGTATACAGTATTGTTGACAAAGAATACGGTAATCTTTTCGCCGCGATTGGCGGCGTGAATGGCTTCGGCCAGGCCGATGGAACCAAGGTCACCGTCGCCCTGATAGGCAAAGACCATGCGGTCGGGGCGGGCGCGCTTTACGCCGGTGGCCACAGCCGAGGCCCGGCCGTGCGGGGCTTCGAGGCAGTCAAGGTTCATATAGTCATAAATAAAGGCTGAACAACCTACCGAGGCCACCAGAATGGTATTTTCGGCAAAGCCCATTTCATCAACTACTTCAGTAATTATTCTATGGGCCACTCCGTGGTGGCAGCCGGGACAGTAATGGGTAATTTTCTGGCTTATTACCGGGTTATCCTTGAAAATCAAGGTTTCGCCGGGTTGGGCTTCCATAAGGCTGGTGTCGATCATAAAGCATTCTCCCGCATGGCTTCGGCTATGGGCTGCAAAAGGTCATCGGCGCCGATGAAAAGGCCGGGCATCACGCCGTGCCAGGCCGCGTCGGTGTGCTTGCGCACTGCCAGGCGCACGTCTTCAACCATTTGCCCGGTATTCTGCTCGATAACCAGGAAGCGCTTGCCCCTGGCCGCCAGAGATTCCAGCAGGCTGTCCGGGAAGGGGTACAGAGTTATGGGCCGCACCAGCCCCACCTTGTTGGAATTGTTGTTTTTATTAAATGTATTCACAGCGCTGCGGACTATGCGCCCCATGGAACCGTAAGCTACAACGATAAGTTCGGCCTCTTCGGTATTCAGGCACTCGGCCATAACTTCACTTTTCATGGCCGCGTATTTGCCCATCAGGCCGCGATTGCGCACGGCCAGTTCGCCGTCGCCCAGGTAGACCGACTTGATCAGACGCGGAGAAGGCTCGTCCTTGCGCGAGCCATAGCCTTCAACCCGCCAGCTTTTGGCCGCTTCCATGATGTTTTCCATGCTTTGGGCGTCGGCCGGGGGCATGCGGCGCACCGGCTCCTTGATCTGGCCCACAATGGCGTCACCCAGCACAACCACCGGATTGCGATATTTGAAGGCCAGAGCAAAGGCCTTGAACATGAGGTCGTAGCATTCCTGGGCCGTGGCCGGGGCCAGAACCAGAGTGCGGTAGTCACCGTGCCCGCCACCTTTGACGGCTTGAAAATAGTCGCCCTGCGAGGGGCCGATATCGCCCAGGCCCGGGCCGCCCCGGTTCATGTTGACGATCACGCCTGGCACATGGCTGCCCGCCATGTATGAAATTCCTTCCTGCATCAAAGATATGCCGGGGCTTGATGAGGAGGTCATGGCCAGAGTGCCGCAGGCCCCGGCCCCCAGAACCATGTTGATGGAACCGATTTCACTCTCAGCCTGCACAAAAGATCCGCCCACAGCCGGCAGGGCGGCCGAAAGCACCTCGGGGATTTCATTCTGCGGGGTGATGGGATAGCCGAAGTAGCAGCGGCATCCGGCGTCCACGGCCCCGAAGGCAATGGCTTCGTTGCCCTTGATAAGGATACGCGCATCGCTCATTTTCCGGCTCCTTTTTTGCTCTTGAACACCCTTATAGCCAAATCCGGGCAGATAAGGGCGCACGAAGCGCAGCCCGTGCATTCGCCTTCCACCGCTTCCACTACCTGATAGCCCTGGCGGTTGAAGTGTTCGGATTTGGCCAGCAAGTTTTTGGGGCACACCGAGGCGCACAACAGACAGCCCTTACAGCGGTCTTCCAGAAATACAACTCGTGACATGATTTACACTCTCGTTATTTATGCCGATAGTTGGCAACCATTAATCCAATTGCAGCCATTGAAAAAAATTTTGGTAAGAGGGAATGGGTGCAACCGCGGCGGTTCAATTTGTCGTCAGACGCTGTATTACGATAAATTAAACCGCCGCCCAATACTTACTTTATAAGCATTGCATCGCCATATGAAAAGAACTGATACCCGGCCTGAACCGCTTCATGATAGGCATCAATAATTTGCTTGCGCCCGGCAAAGGCGGAAACCATTACCAGCAACGAAGATTCCGGCAGATGGAAGTTGGTGAGCATGGCGTCCACTACCTTGAAGCGCCGCGAAGGGTAGATAAAAATGTCGGTCCAACCGGCAAATGGTTGTATTTTACCGCAAAGCTCGTTTACTCCCTCCAGAGCTCTGGCCGAAGTGGTACCCACGGCCACAACGGGACGGCCGGTTTTTTTGGCTTCGGCCAGGGCATCAGCCGTACTTTCGGGCACTTCAACATATTCCCGGTGCATACGGTGCCGACGGATGTCATCGGCGCGGATGGGACTGAATGTGCCGTACCCTACATAAAGGGTAATTTCGGAAAAAGAAAATCCATCCTGTTCCAGCGAGGCGCGCAAATCACCGGTAAAGTGCAGCCCGGCAGTGGGCGCGGCAATGGAGCCGGTTTTGTCGTCGCGGGCAAAGATGGTCTGGTAGCGCACCTTATCTTCATCTTCGTCCGGCCTCTTTATATAAGGCGGCAGAGGAATGTGCCCGGCGGCGGCAAAGGCGTCGGCCAAATTTCCGCTCCAGGCCAGTTTGACTCTTCTCTGGCCAAACGGTCCGGCTTCGACAATGGTAACCTCAATTCGCGCTCCAAAGGTGAACACATCTCCGTCATATACCCTGCCGCCCGCCCGCACCAAGCCTTCGGCCTCGGCTTCCTGCCATCCGTCACGGCCCCTTACGGGGGTGGGCGCTGATAAAAGCAGAGGCAGGGGGGTCAGCAGCAAAAATTCCACTTTGCCGGAAGACGGGCGCACCCCTATGAGCCTGGCGTGCAGCACGCGCGAGTTGTTGGCCACCAGCAGAGCGTTTTTGGGAAGAAAATCCCCCAGACTGGTGAAATTGGAGTGAACCACTTCCCCTGTTTTGCGGTTTAGGCACAAAAGGCGTGACCCCCCCCGATTTGTAGGGGGAAATTGGGCAATCTGCTCGTCGGGCAGGTCGAAAACATAAGAAGAAAGTTTGAAATCCTCTTCATCGTGTGTCATATATAAGCCTTTGTTTTTACAATAAAAGCATTTCGAACGCCCTGCGACGATATTTGGCCGTCACTGGCGAAGTTTGTTGAAACAGGGCTGATGCGCCCTGACGCGGAGGCCCGAGGCGCTTGTGTTAACTTATAGCATTTCGTTCATTTCATTTGCAAAACGCTCTAAAACAAGTGCTTCAGAAGATCTTCGCCACCCTGGACGGAACCGTCAGTTTCGCTGAACTGCACAGTGCCGGACATGGGTTCTCCTTCCTTGTAAGGCAGGCTGCCCTGCATCACTATGCCGGGGGGCATGGTGAAATCATCAGGCGGATACTGATCTTCTATTTGCTTACGATAATAAACAAAAATGGGAACGGCGGTACGTCCGCCGGCTTCCTGCCGACCAAGAGGCTGCAATTGGTCAAAGCCCACATAGATTCCGGTAGCCAGCCAGGGGGTAAAGCCGATGAACCAGGCGTCGTTTTCATCGTTTGTGGTGCCGGTTTTGCCGCCCAACGGGCGACCCAGCACCTTGGCCCTCCCGCCTGTTCCGGCAGTTACTACTTCCTTCAGCAGGCAGGCCATTATGTAGGCATTTTGCGGGCTGATGCCTTGCCAGTGTTGCGGATCCTGGCGATAGATCTCTTTACCTTGGGCGTCAATGATTTTGGTGATGAAACGCGGCTTGCATACCCAGCCCTGATTGGCAAAAGCGGTATAGGCCTGAGTGAGATTCAAGGGAGACACGGCTACCGCGCCCAGGCTCACGGCCAGCTCGTTGGGAAAATGTGGCTCAAGTCCCAGATCTTTGGCCCGTTTTATGATGCTGGGCATGCCCACTTGCTGAGCCACACGCACGGTACAGGTATTACGTGAAAGAGCCAGGGCGGTGTGCAGGGGCAGCGGCCCTTTGAAGCCGCCTTCATAGTTGGACGGCCGCCACACCTTGGAGGTATATTCGTTTATATGCACAAAAGGTGCGTCCAGGAGCATGGTTGAGGGCGTATAGCCTTTATCCATGGCCGTGGAGTAAACAATGGGCTTGAATGAGGAACCAGGCTGTCTGCGAGCCTGCGTGGCACGGTTGAAGTGGCTGTCGCCGAACTGGTAGCCGCCTATCAGGGCCACCACGTCGCCGGTGCGTGGCTCTATGGAAACCAGAGCCCCCTGCACCAGCGGATGTTGCTGCAAGACCAGATCAACGGGCGCATTTTTGGAAACCTTGGCCGGGTCGAATTCCACAATCTGTTCGGTTTTCTTGCCTTTGGCGTCAGCGACGATCTGCTTGCCTTTCACGGCGGAAGCATAAATCACGTCGCCCACATGTAGCACTTTGCGGGCATCGCGCTGGGCCGCGGCGTGATCTCCGGCCACTTTGGGGTTGGGCTGACGAGCCCAGGACATGTTTTTTATATTTATGTGCCCGGTATAGCCTTGCCCCAGGTTCAGCACAGCATCGTTCTGACTCACCGAAGTGACCAGCCCCTTCACCCAGGCGTCTCCGGCCAGATCAAGGGGCTGAAATGTGAGTTTTTTTATAAATTCGGCCTGATCAGCCTGAGGAATATTTTCAATTGGGCCTCGCCATCCCTGTCGCTTGCCGGTTTCTTCCAAACCCCGGCGCAGGGCTGCTCCGCCTGCTTCCTGATGGTTGGGCTGCATGGCGGTATACACGGTAAGGCCGGATTCGTAGACAAAGTCTTCACCATATTTGGGCGAATCAACGCCTAACTTTTTTATGCCCGATTCATTGAAAAGCTCAAGAAGCTGGCGACGCACCTCTTCCATGTACCATCCGGCCGATCCGCTCATTCCCTCGGGCATCGTCCAATAGACCAACGGTTCGGCGACGGCCTGTTTATATTCCTCTTCGCTTATCCAACCCATGGTGCGTAACCGGCCAAGAACATACATTTGTCTGTTTTTGGCGGCCTCGGGGTGACGGAACGGATTGTAGCGGCTGGGAGCCTGGGGCATGCCGGCGAGCACAGCGCTTTCAGCCAGGGTTATATCGGTAGCGTGCTTGCCGAAAAAGGTTCTGGCCGCCGCTTCCACACCATAGGCGTGGTTGCCCAGATAAATCTGGTTGAGATAAATGGTGAGTATTTCATCCTTGGTCAAATGGCGTTCCAGCCGCCAAGCCAAGATGGCCTCTTTGATCTTGCGCTGATAGCTGCGTTCCGGGGTGAGCAGAAGCTGTTTGATGATTTGCTGGGTTATGGTGCTGCCGCCCTGCTTGGTGGAACCTTGCTGCACATTGACGATAAAGGCGCGCAAAATGGCAATGGGGTCTATGCCTTCGTGGCGGTAGAAGCCGTCGTCTTCCGCAGCCAGAAAGGCCATCGGCACTGACACGGCCATCTGATCCAACGGCACCATATATCGTTTTTCGTGGTAAAGGCTGCCCAGAATAGATCCGTCGGCGGCCAGCACAGTGGTGGCCTGTGGCGGATTAAAGTCGGCAATGCGGGTAATGTTGGGCAGATCGCGCGAGGCCCAGTGAATAACCATGGCCACGGCCGCAAAGCCGCCGAGCACTCCGATCAAAATTACAACGGCTGAAAACACAGCCAGTTTTTTCAAGAATATTTTGAATCGCATCTATGGGCGATACAACGTTTTGCTTTCTTAGTAAAGGGGGAAAACTGTATGTTATACGTATTGATGTGCACCAAATGCCCGCCTTCCGAGCAGGCATCTGGTGCCGGTGTCGGGCGGAGGGCATTTTTACGCTCCGGCATTATGAATCCCCATCAAGTTACAACGTAAAAAGCCTGAATGTTGTAACTTGATGGGGATTCATAATGCCAAAGAGGTTTTCTTCTATCGCTTGAGTTCCATGGCCTTCTGCAACATGGCGTCGGCCGTGGTAATAACCTTGCTGTTACTCTGGAAGCCCCTCTGGTCAATAATCATATTGGCCATTTCACTGGCAAGGTCCACATTGGATGTTTCAAGATTGTTGCTGCAAACCTGTCCGTAGTTTTCAGTTCCAGCCGTACCGTAAGCCATGACCCCGGATTCCTGGCCAGCCGAGAAAAGGTTGTTGCCTTGGCGGATCAACCCGTCTTCGCTGACAAAGCGGAAAATGGGGATGCTGTAAAGCTCCATGTTTTGGCCGTTGCTGTAGCTGGCTGTGACGGTGCCGCTGGAATCTATGTACATATTTGTAAAACTGCCCGCCGTGTAGCCGTCTTGAGTGCGTTCCGTGGTGGTGGACGAACCGGCATATCCGGTGGTGGCGTTTGTCGATCTGGTATATTCACCCATGGACGGCAAATTTTGCCTGTCCGATCCCACGTCGGCCGCTGTTTTGGGAGCATTTACCCAAGAACTGTTGTTGCTGGTCACACCGAGATTAAGTGTTACGGCCTGCCCGTTGAGGTTGAATTGCGGCAGCCCATTGGCCAGTGCGGCAGGCGTCCACGAGGCCAGATCGGAGGAATCGTCTCCCGTGGGTGTAAAGGCGGTCATATTGGTGAGCTGCCCGGCGCTGTCGAATTCCAGTGTGCCGGACATGAGCATTACCGGCGGGCTTGATCCCGGCTCGGCCAGCAGATATTCCAACGTCTTTCCGCCGCCGTGGCTGGGGGTACCGTCCAAATAAATTGTGGCCGTATGCGCATTGCCTTCGGCGTCATACATCTTTATGCTTTCGCTATACCCGTATGCCGAAGTAGCCAGAGGCGGGTCGGACGATTCGTTCCAGTTGCCGATCAGGCTGAAATAGGGATTGTCGGCGTTTACGCTGCGATCCTCGGTAATCCCGAGATTCATGGATATATTGGCCGCTGTGCTGGCCTTGGCGGCCAAACCGTTATTAAAATCGATCTTGACGGGCTCAAGAGCTCCGTTTGAGCTGCCACTGGTCGAACCCGTGTTGGCCAGCTTTATGCCCGATAGAGGATAACCGTTGGGATCTTTAAGGGTGCCGTCCGAATCAAAACGGAAGTTGCCCGCCCTGGTGTAATATTGCTCGCCGCTGTTGCCGGTAACCTGAAAAAAGCCTTTGCCGGCTATGGCGATGTCGGTAACCGTATTGCTGCTCTCAAGCGCGCCCTGAGTGAACAGAGTGCGTATGGAGTCGACTTGTAACCCCATGCCCGTTTGACCCAGAGCCACGCGGGAATTTTCCTGGGAGTTCCAGCCTGAGCCCGTCATGCCCTGCGAAGCGTAGTAAATGTCACTGAACTGTATGCTTTGCTGCTTGTAAGCTACAGTATTCATGTTGGCCACGTTGTTGCCGATGACGTTCATGCCTTCGGCCAGACCCTTCAGCCCGGTGGCGCCTATGTATAATGACGAGTTCATATTTATACCCCAAATTGTCAGCCTTTGTCGCGGTCCGGCGACTAAAAGCCTCGTCTTCGCGACTACCGTCGGCTTCAAAGGTTTTGACTTTATGTTTTAATCCACAGCCGGCCCCAACCACCGACTGACTCTGTACAAGGAAATTTTGATAAAGTGGAAAAAAATTCCTCTTCACAGGGTGAAGAAGCATAAGGCGTGCCAATATATATTTTTTGAAGGAATAATCATGCCTCCAATCATGCATATAGACATGGATGCGTTTTTCGCTTCCATAGAACAATTGGATAATCCGGAGCTTAAGGGCAAACCGGTGATTGTGGGCGGCGAAGTCAGGGGCGTTGTGTCGGCCGCTTCCTACGAAGCCAGAAAGTTCGGTGTGCATTCGGCCATGCCTTCGGCCACAGCCAGGCGGCTTTGCCCGGAAGGAACTTTTGTGCGGGGCCGCCGTGAACGCTATATGGAAGTGTCGCGGAAGGTCATGGGCGTGTTGAATGACTTTTCGCCCTTGGTTGAAGCCGCGTCAATAGATGAAGCCTATCTTGACGCCGAAGGGATGGAGCGCCTTTTCGGCCCGCCCGAGCGCATGGCCCTGGCCATAAAAGAGGAGGTACGCCAGGCCACAGGCGGTCTCACCTGTTCCGTGGGCTTGGCTGAAGTTAAATTTCTGGCCAAAATAGCTTCTGATATAAACAAACCGGACGGTTTTTTCCAAATTCCTCCGCAAGAAACCGCCGCCTTTCTGCAAAGGCTGCCTGTGGGAAAATTGCCGGGCGTGGGCGGAAAATTTGTTCAGGATTTACTCAAAATGGGCGTAAAAACCGCCGGTGATGTGCTGCGCTATCCTGAAGATTTTTGGACAAGGCGCTTCGGTAAGGGCGGACAGGTGCTGTTTCAGCGGGCCAACGGGCGCGACAGCCGCAAAGTCGAGCCTTTCACCGCGCCCAAGTCTGAGAGCGCCGAAAATACCTTTGCCGAAGACACGCTCGATTTCGAATTTCTGGCTGCCAATCTCCTGAAACATGCTGAACGGGTCGGCGCTTCCCTGCGCAAGCAAGGCCTCATGGGCCGCACAATCACCATAAAGGTAAAGTATGCCGACTTTCAGCAGGTAACGCGCGGCAAAACCCTGAATCACCGTACCGACGCCACGGAAACCATCTTTAAAACCGCTCTCGCCCTGCTTGAGCAGCTGGCCCCGGCAAAGCTTATACGGTTGATCGGCCTTGGCGTTTCCAACTTCGAGGACGCGCCTCAACAATTTTTACTTACCGAAAAGCTTCCCGGTGTGGAAGAAGAACAGGATCGCCGCCGTCTGGACCAGACCATAGATAATCTGCGCGGCCGCTTTGGGCGCGATGTGATAACAAGAGGCCGCCTATTCGGGAAGTAGCATTGCGGTTTTCCGAACAAGCGGCCTATGGTATTTTATTGTTGGCGACTCGGGCAATATTCGGGCTGTCAGAGTATTTAGATAATTTTATTCAAAAAAATACTTTAACTGACTCTGTTGAAATTAATGCTCAAGATGCGGATTTTCACATCATCATAACGGAACATGTTGCGGCTGGGGTCTACAACACGGGAGAAATTGATCTTGAGGCCCTTTGACTGCCCGGGGCCAAGGGCGGGCGAAAAAGTCCAATCAACTTTGACCTGCCGCTTGTATTTTTCTTCTCTGCCGCGAAACCAGCCATGCACGGACACCTCCACATAATTGACGCGACCGACGTATTCGTGCCGGGAAACATTTGTGAATGTCCCGGTAAATGAAATACTCTGTTTTCCATTCTGCACGCTACCCGCCACAGCTGATTTCGGCGTGAAGGTTATGGTTGCGGATCTGGCGTCGTTTACGGTGAAAAAAAGCATAAATGCGGCAAGCAGTAAAGCGGAAGCAGTTTGACGGAACGGATAAAAATGTTTGCGCATAGTAGTCTCCCGTTTTTTGGCCCGGCGAGGTGCTACGCCGGATATAAAATTTATATGCAGCTTATCATTACGCTGGAATTATATTTACCCTTAACTAAAATTTTAATGATAATCCACAATGTCCGCCTGTATAGCATATCAATTACGACAGGCAAAGCACACATGCCAAGGGTGGAGAAGCGCACGGGGGAGCTCATTTGCTTGATTCAGAGTTTTTATTAGAGTCATTTCGAATCTCGCTAATTTTTTCTCGAATGATTTTACCTGCAAGAGCCGTAAAATAATCCAGCAAGTCTCCGCGACGGAAGGTGGCGGCGAGTTGCTGGAGTGATAGTTTTTTCTCTCCGTATAGACCGGACAAGGCAACTCGCAATGTTCTGACAGCGATATTGTGATTCGCATCTTGCGTTCTTTCAAAAAAAGCAACCAACTCAGCAATATTTTTGTGTGAAATTTTATCAGGTATGATGCCGTAAAAAGCTAGTATTTGCTCTCCTATAATCATGGCAAGGTAATGGGAGGAGTATGGGAGAAAGTCAGGGGGATTTTGTTCCGTCGGCCTTTTGCGTTCATTTTCAACCGCACGGAAAATGAGAACCGCCATAATAGCTTGAGCGGCATTTAATCCGGAAAAAATCTCATTATAAAGCTTACCGAAATGCTCCTTACGTAAAAATTTGGCTTGGTGAGGTTTTTTGCGCCAAATAGCCAGCACAGCTTCTGCCACAATGGAGCTGGTAATCACGTTAGGACCACTCCCACCTTCTTCTCGCTGCCGCTTATACGTATAGCCCAAATCCTTCATGCCTATTTCAAGCTGCCGCTGCATTTCATCATTGGAACGCAAGTCGCGCAAATCTACTGGATTTTGGCTGTTAGTGGCATAGGTAATATCTTTCACAAAATCATGATCTTCATCAGCTAGTTCATAGATACGCACCAGAACACAGGTCTCATTCCACTTGTCGTCCGGAGAGGCATTCAAAGTTTGCTGAATTGTTTTGCAGGTTTGCCCACCGTTGATAACTTGCATGTTTTCAAGTCTTACTTGGTAATTGGCTCCTTGGAGTGCATTGTAACGAAATTTGCGGCAAATGATGGTGATCCCGTTATTGAAAAAATAAAAATTACTCCTGTTTTGCTCATCCCGCAGGGTTTCATGCATAGCGGAGTTTACTCGGTTGGAATTCAACCCCAAGTAGCGGCGTATGTTTCGCTCCAATAAAAAATCATTATGCCTGTTAAATAATTTAGCTATTTCGTGTACCTGCACTTTTCCGATCAAGACCCTTCGGAAATTAAAATCTTCAATGACTGCTTGCCCTGTAAAATTGATACTGTCATCAACAGATTTAGTTTTGCTTAAAATTTCAACTATGCTGTCATGATTAAAATGAAGCCATGTAATCTGATCTGAGGGAAGGCCGGATCGGTCTATCCAAGCTTGGCTCTGGTCATTCCATTTTGCACCATTATTGCATAAAATTACCCGGACATTCGGAATATACCCGTCCCTCACCAATGAACGGACTTCCTCAAGCTTTGGAGCAAGCTTTTCATTTACTTCAATCTGTTTTGCCGGATCAAAGAGCGTTGTGACTGTGTGCAGAGATGCCTTCACGCCATTTTCAGGAAAATTAGCACTGCCACTGAGGTTTTCAATCTTATATTTCCCCTGAAAGATGGTAACGGTAAATTCTCCGTCGTCCACATCGCCTATATTTAAACCGTCAACTCCGGCATCGTTTCCACCTTCAGTAAGCAGGTCCGCGGCTTCTTCCAGAGAAATTTCTAGTGAGGCGCTCATGCAAAGCAAAATAAAGGCCGCAGATTTTTTTTTATTCTCGTCACCTCTTGGCAACCAATCAGAATGTTCCGCAACTATCCCCGTGATTCTCTGATCAACAATACTGGCGTTGATATTAAGCTCGGTCTGCTTGTTCATATATCCTCTCCTATTCTTGTTGCCGCCAGCACAAAAATCAGCTCGTCAAGCACTTCGAGCAGCTCACCGCACAGCCCTCCGCCCTGCATGGGCTGGCCGAAAAGGGCTTCGCCCTGGCTTTTCAGGGCTTTTTTGTCCATAAAGTCCGGCAAGGCCCCGGCCAGCCGTTCGGCCATGAAATGTGAGCGCGCCGCCTTGTTGAAAATAGGCAGCATTTTGTCCAGAAAGTTTTTATGCCGCGCCAGCAGCTCCAGTCCGGCGTCGTTCAGGGGTAAAGACGGGGCCGTGCATATGGCCGTAATAAAGTTGTTCATTGCAGCGCCGGGTAGTCCGGCCCGCCAGCCGAAAAGCCAACCCGCGCGCCTGAAAAGCAAGTTGTGTTTCACCACGATATCCAACAAGTCTTCAATTTCGCGCCGCGCCCGCAGTACCGGCTCCGTAAGCGGGGTGTGCGGCCAGACTATTTTTTCCGCCAATATATCCCATGTTTCCAAATGCGTTTTTTGGTCAATGGTTGTGTCAAGCGGGTTGCTGTTGTTTTGCTCAATGGTTGCGTCAAGAGAGCCGTCGTCGCCAACATCTTTGCCGATGCCGCCAAGCTCACGCAGCAAATGAACAAGCCAGCGGTTGGCTTGAGGCGAGCCGGGGGTTTCCAGATGGGCGTAACTTAGAGTATAACTGCCAAGGCCGTATTTTCCATGCACCAGGCAGGGCTGGCCGGCTAGAAAATCCGGGCGTGGGGCAAAGCCGTAAACTCCTTCCCATTCGGCAATAATGCCCGGCGGCAGATCGGCCAGGGGCAGATCCACCAGCCAGAAATCGTCATGAGGCTGTTCGTAGCGGGCCAGAATTCGCACCTCGCCATTGTTGTCGGAATTGAAGCGTCCCGGCCACCATACCGGAAGATAGACGTTTTCACCGCCGAAATCCGGGGCCAGATGGTCGCGGGAGGGAGTTACCCGCACATGGCCGGACATGAGGTGTTGCAATCTGTCGGCATATCCGGCCCGACTCCAAGGGCATAGATCCAGCCCTCCGCTTCCGGAAAGGGCCAGCCCCGCTCCGCCGCAAAAGCCCAGATATTGCCCGCCGCCGGCCACATAATCCCTTATGGCCGCGCGTCCGGCCTCGCCAAGGGCCGCGGCTTTCAGGCGGGCGGATCCTCCTGGCACCATGAGCATGGACGGCGGCTTGCAAGAAAAGGCTCTCTGAGCTATTTCACTTGCTTTGACCAGACGGTGCGGTACTGATAAAACTCTCATGGCCCGCAAGGCCAGGATGCCCCAGATATGGGCCGCGTCCCAGAGTATGTGAATCAATTTGGTCTCCACGCCCTGAAAAATAGCTTCAGGTAACATAATATTTCAAAAGTAGTCGACTATAATTGTTGACTCGAAAATTTTTAACACGGAGCGCCCATGTCTTCAACGCCCGCAAACATCACCCTGCCCAAAGGCTATGAACCCGCCGACGTGGAGGCGCGCTGGCGTTCCCACTGGGAAGATAACAAGACCTTCACCGCCGACCCTGACGCCGGAGGGGAGCCCTACTCCATTGTAATCCCGCCCCCCAATGTCACCGGGGCCTTGCATATGGGGCACGCCCTGAATTTGACCATTCAGGATATTTTGTGCCGCCACGCCCGGCAGCACGGCAAGAAGGTACTGTGGGTTCCGGGCACCGACCATGCGGGCATAGCCACCCAGAACGTGGTGGAGCGCGCTTTGGCCAAAGAAGGACTCACCCGCGCCGACCTCGGCCGGGAAAAATTTGTGGAACGCGTCTGGGCCTGGAAAGAAGATTACGGCAACCGCATTTTGGATCAGATCAAGCACATGGGGGCCTCGGTGGACTGGAGCCGCCTGCGCTTCACCATGGACGAAGGCCTGTCTCAGGCCGTACGTAAGGTTTTTGTGGATCTTTACGAGCAGGGGCTTATCTATAAGGGCGATTATATCATCAACTGGTGCTCGCGCTGCCACACGGCTCTGGCCGATGATGAAGTTGAGCACGAAAACCGCAAAAGCAAGCTTTGGCACATCCGCTACCATCTTGTGGACGGCTCCGGGCATATCACCATAGCCACCACCAGGCCGGAAACCATTCTGGGAGACAGCGCCGTGTGCGTAAACCCCGAGGATGAGCGCTACAAACATCTGGTGGGCCGCAAGGTTTACCTGCCCATAATCAAACGCGAAGTGCCGATTATTGCCGACAATTACGCCGATATGGCCTTTGGCAGCGGCGCGCTCAAAGTTACCCCTTCGCACGACCACAATGACTGGGCACTGGGTAAAAAGCACAATCTGGAATTCATCCAGGTGATCGACGACAACGGCATTATGAAAGAAAATGCCGGGCCGTATGCGGGCATGCCCAAGGCCGAATGTCGCAAAAAGCTGGTTGAAGATATTGAATCCCTTGGCGATCTGGAAAAGATCGAAGATATCGAGCATGCCGTGGGCCATTGCTACCGCTGTGAAACCATTGTGGAGCCGCATGTTTCCACCCAATGGTTCGTGGCCGCCACCAAGCTGGCCGGGCGGGCGAGAGCGGCCATGGCCGAGGCCGGAAAGGAGCAGGAAGGGCAAACCGCCATTTTTCCCGGCAGCTGGATAAAAACCTATTATGAGTGGATGGACAATATCCGCGACTGGTGCATCAGCCGCCAGATCTGGTGGGGCCACCGAATTCCGGCCTGGACCTGCCGTTCCTGTGGAGAATTGATTGTGTCTGTGGAGGCTCCAACAGCCTGCGCCTGCGGATCCACCGATCTGGTTCAGGACGAAGACGTTCTCGATACTTGGTTTTCATCCGCGTTATGGCCGTTCTCGACTATGGGCTGGCCGGAAAAAACTTCAACCTTGGCCACCTTCTATCCCACCTCAATTCTGGTCACCGGCTTTGATATCATCTTTTTCTGGGTGGCCCGCATGATGATGATGGGCCTGCAATTTATGGACAAGGTTCCCTTTAAGCATGTTTACATCCATGCGCTGGTGCGCGACGCCAAGGGCCGTAAAATGTCCAAGTCCACGGGCAATGTTATTGACCCTCTGGAAATGATCAAAAAATACGGCTGCGATGCCCTGCGCTTCACCCTCACCTCTTTCGCGGCCATGGGGCGCGACATCAGGCTTTCCGAAGACCGCATTGAGGGATACCGCCATTTTGTGAACAAGCTCTGGAATGCGGCGCGCTTCTCGCTGATGAACCTGCCCGAAACCGCTCCGGCCCCCCTGCCCGCTTCCGGCCCCGAAGGTTTGCATCATCAATGGATTTTGCAATGCCTGGAAAACCTCAAGGAAAATGTGGGCAAGGCCATAGAAACCTACAATTTCAACGAGGCGGCCCAATCCTGTTACACTTTCCTGTGGAGCGACTTCTGCGACTGGTATCTGGAAATAATCAAGCTGGACATGGTCGCCGACGGTAAGGCCAAAGACACGGCCTGCTCCACGCTTTATACCGTGCTCAGTGAGTTTCTGGTGGTTATGCATCCGATTATGCCTTTCGTCACCTCCGAAATCTGGCAGTCGCTGCCGGGCCGGGCCGGAACCGACATCAGCGGTGAATCCTACCCGGCGGTCCGCTCTAATGCCGAGGCGGACAAGATTTTCGCGGATATGGAATTTGTGAAGGGCGCGATCTCCTGCATCCGCACCATTCGCTCGGAATTGAACATTTCCCCGGCCAAAAAGCTTGGGGTGTTCATTCAGGTCAAGGGTCGTGAGGCTGAACTGCTGCGTGAGTATCACGAGCTTGTTCTCACCCTTGCCCGCCTTGAAAATATTACCTATGAAGAAGATTATGCCCCGCACAAGGGCGCGGCCTCGGGCGCGGTGGGTGGCTGCCACATCTATTTGCCGCTGCGCGGCGTTGTGGATCTGGATGCCGAACTGGCCCGCCTGGACAAGGAAGTCGCCAAGATCGACAAAGGCTTGGCCGGGGTGCAAGCCAAGCTGGCCGATGAAAAGTTTGTGAACAATGCGTCTCCGGAGTTTGTGGAAAAAGAGCGCGCCCGTCTCAACTCTCTAAGCGAAGACAAAAACCGTATGGAAAAGTGGCGCGCGATCATCAGGGAAAACCAGTGAACCAGCCCACTCTGGCCCGGCGTTACGCCTTCAAATTGCTGGCCAATATGGCCTCCATACCGGTTTATCTGGCCATGGAGGCCATTTTGCCCCGCGCTCTCGGCCCGCAGGGCTATGGCAACTACAGCTTTGCCACCAATCTTTTTCAGCAGATGACCGGCTTTTTGGACATGGGCACGTCCACCTGTTTTTACAATGCCCTGTCACGCCGTCAGAGAGAAACGGGGCTGGTTTCCTTTTATCTGCGTCTGGCCCTGCTGATTTTTGTAATTATGTCCTTTGCCTCGGTGGCCGTGTTTTTTGGTAATGCCGGGGAACTGCTCATGCCCGGCGTACCCCTGTGGCTTGCTCCCCTTGCGGCCTTGTGGGCCTTTTTAACCTGGTGGGGCCGGGTGCTGCGCTCTATGAACGACGCCATAGGAGCCACGGTTTCTTCCGAGCTGGTACGCACCGCGGCTTCGCTCAGCGGCTTGGTTATTTTGCTGGCACTCTTTCTCGACGAGCTTTTAACCGTAAAAACACTGTTCATGCAGCAGTATATTGTGTTGGGGGCCATGGCTATAGGCTTTTGGCTGGTAATGCGCCGACAGTGGCCCAATCTGGGCTGGAAGCTGTCCCCCGGCGCGGGCAAGAGCTACAGCGTGGAGTTTTTCAATTACAGCCATCCGCTTTTTGTGCAGGCTCTGCTGTCTTTTATGTTGTTGGCCGGGGAGCGCTGGCTGTTGCAATGGTTTGACGGCAGCGCCGAACAGGGCTTTTTCGCCTTGTCGCAAAAGGTAAGCATGGCCTGTTTTCTTTTTGTTTCCGCCATGACGCCGCTGGTGATGCGCGAGCTTTCTATTGCCTGGGGCAATGAAAACCGCGAGGAAATGGGACGAATCATGGCCCGTTTCGCCCCCATGCTTTACGTTATTACCGCTTATTTTTCCTGCTTTACTGTGGCCGAGGCCCCGGCCATGGTGCGCATTTTTGGGGGAGCGGATTTTGCGGCGGCCATTTTGCCGGTGCAGATCATGGCCCTGTACCCGTTGCATCAGGCTTACGGTCAGCTTGCCGGTTCGGTTTTTCACGCCACCGGGCGCACCACTGTTTTGCGTAATCTGGCCGCGGCCGAACTTTGTTATGGCTTTGCCGCCGTGTGGCTGCTGCTGGCTCCGCCTGAATTTTACGGGCTTGGGCTTGGGGCTGTTGGTTTGGCCGTCAAGACCGTGCTGGTGCAGTTCACAACTGTGAATATCTGCATTTTCCTGGCTTCACGGTTGATTCCCATATCTTTTATGCACAGCTTACTGCATCAGATTGTCTCGCTGAGCGTGATTATGGTTCTGGCCTTTGTCTGCCGTGAGGCCACGATTGCCGTTGGGCTGGGGTCGGTGGATTCCATCGGGCGTTTTCTGGTGTCCGGGGTGATTTATTCCGCCGCTCTTGGCGGTTTGGCCTTGGCGTTTCCCATTCTCCTTGGCTTTACCCGCCAAGAGCTGCGCGAATTGTGGATACGCTTTGGGGGTAGGTTCAAGTTTTCGCGGTAGCGGCTGAGTTTGGCGTGATACTGCGTCAGACTGCGCTTTCCGCTCGGGTCGAGTACCGGAAAAGTACACTCGCCTCGCGGAAAGCTTATCTTCTTTGTCTGACGCCAAACTGAGCCGCTACTTTTGACTTGGCGGCATGGCTCTTTCGGCTAATAGGCTGTTTTTACAAGAGCTTGATTTTGTAGCCGGTTCCGGTAATATTAATCGGTTATAGAAAAAATTTAACGTTCAAAAACAAAAGTTTTTGGTACAGGGGGATGGGGGTCTGGGGGAAGGGGGTCACCCCAGTTTTAAAAAAAGGGGCTTCCCCCTTCCCCCAGACCCCACTCCCCCTTTACCAAAAACATTTGTTTTTGAACGTTATATTTTTTCTAGAACCGATTAATATTACCGGAACCGGATACAAAATCAATCTCTTGTAA
>JAVBLG010000068.1:0-33824 GCA_031553655.1 Desulfovibrionaceae bacterium
TTTTGAAAGGATGGGAGGGGGTTTGGGGGAGGGCAGGAAAAATTTTTCAAAATTTTTCCTGCCCTCCCCCAAAAAATCTAACCACGCAAACCTTCCATAACCTGTTTCAGCCGCTGGGCCGTGCCGGAAAGGTCCTGCACGGCGGAGGACGACTGCCCCATGCCGTCGGCGGTTTCGCCCGCAATGCGGTTGATTTCGTCCAGGGCGCGGTTGATTTCCTCTGAGGTGGCGCTCTGTTCGTCGGCAGCGGTAGCAATGGAGGTTACCACGCCGGAGTTGGCTGCGGCCAGATCAACAATTTCGCGCAGGGCCGCACCGGATGAATCGGCCAGACTGGTGGCTTCATGCACACTTTTGGCGGCCTTATCCACTTCCTGTATGTTGACATGGGCGGAATTCTGTATGGAATTGATATTGTCGCCCACTTCCTTGGTGGCCTGCATGGTTTTTTCCGCCAACTTGCGTACTTCGTCGGCCACTACGGCAAAGCCGCGCCCGGCTTCCCCGGCGCGAGCCGCTTCAATGGCCGCGTTGAGGGCGAGCAAATTGGTCTGATCGGCGATGTCCGAAATTACGTTCATCACCCCGCCAATGCTTTCGGCCTGCTTGCCAAGGTCCTGCATATTCTCTTGCAGATTGGCGGCAACGGTATTTACAGTATTGATGGCTGAGACAACCTTGTTCACCAACTGTGCGCCGTCTTCAGCCTTTTTACGGGTATTCTCACTTTGCTCCGAAGCTTGCCCGGCACTGCGGGCCACTTCCATTACGGTAGAATTCATTTCGGCCATGGCGCTTACGGTGGATTCCATGCGCACGCGCTGCACTTCGGCCCCTCGGGAAACTTGCTCCACCTGGGCGGCAAGCTGTTCCGAGGCCGTGGCTACGCGGTCGGATATTTCCTGGGCCTGGCGGGCCACTTCAAGTATTTTGCGCTGAGTTTCTTTGATCTGGGTAAGATCTATAATCATTTGCAGCACCGAAACCACATTGCCATTGGCGTCTAGCATGGGAATGGCCGTATAGTTGATGTCCAGACGCTTTCCCTTGCGGGTGTGAGCCACGGTTTCTCCGCTGCTCACCCGTTTGTTTACAGCCGCATTTGTCAGCCCGCAGGTGGCGGTACCGTAGTCTTCACGCCCAAAAAGCTCTTTGCAGGTTTTGCCTTGATAATCATTTCCGGCCAAATCTTGGGCAACCTTGTTCAAATAGCTGCCTTGTAAATTACGGTTGAGCACCACCACCGGTGAGGGAATACTATCGAAAATCATGCGCACACGCCTGAGAATATTGTTCGAACCCTGAATAATGGCGGCAAATCCTCCGGAAAATTTGGAGGTGTCGCCATCAACGCCAAGATAGCCCTCTTCAAAACGATTTTCCAAATGGTGGTATTCGGTGACCATATTTTTAAGAGTGGCCGGTATAACCATAATGGACTTGACCATGGAGCCGATTTCGCCGCCTTCGCGCACATTGAGTTCGGCCTCAAAATTGCCTTTGGCGATTTCGCCCGAAAAGGCGGCCACTCTGGTGAGCACACGCACCACTCCTAAAATTATCCACAGGGCGAACAGCGCGCCCAGGATTACACCGGCCGTGCTGCCCACAGCAAGGGCTTTTTGCGCGCCTTCGTTGTTGGCCTTATTGGACGCGCCCAGCCGATTCATGTCTTCATGCGACTCGGATGTATACTCATCAAAAAATTTAACAGCCGAGGCAACGGTGGAAACGAACTGTTCTCTGGCTATCCGGCTTTCTTTTATCTCCGCGTCAATTTCTTTAAAGGCGGCAAGGTAATTCTGATAGCCCATCCACAGCACATCATAGGCTGCTTTGGTTTCCTCGCGCTTGAGCGAGCCCTCGAGCGTTTTCAGGGCGTCTTCAAATTCTTTGAGCAGACCGAAAGACTTGACTCCGTCCTCCGGCAGATATGTCGCGCAGTAAATGCGCACAGCAACTCTGAAATCGGCATACAGGCTATAGACCGCGTCCAGAAATTCCAGGGCGGACATGTTGCCCGCCTGCTGGGCGGCCATATTTATGGCGGTAAGCTGTTCATTTATGGCCTCGGCCGAAGGAATGATTTTCTCCTGCATATTCTTGTCGGCGTCAAGCAACCTGTCCCGCACCCGCACCGCAAGCTCGTCAAGCTTACGCAGCCGCACCGCCTGTTCGTCCAGGTCTTTCGCTCTGGCGGGGTCCAGCTCCACTTCGCGGGCTTCAAGCACATATTTTCGACTGCCCTCCAGATTCTTGCGCGCCTGATCCACAAGATTTTTGTCGAGCGTGATTATGAAATTACTCATATTATCTTTGGCTTCACGCATAAGGGCATCGGACGCGTTGGCATTAACCGTGGTGTGGGACTCCACCCGATAGTCGTTGAATCCTCTGGAAGCTCCGGACAAGCGCATCCAGGCAAAAATGGACAGGCCGGCCAGCAAAACAATCATAAAAAGAAAACCGACAATAATTTTGTACTTCGTGGTCATGACAGCTCCATTAGCGTTCGGGTTGCGACACAAAGCGCCCCAGGGAAAAAATGGCCGGGTGGGCGTGAACCGGGCGGTCAATATTTGACGACACTGTATACGTGGCAACGGTAAATTTTACTTGCCGTACCCGCCAAAATGCCTCACGCCGCCGACACAAAGCCGGCGGCGTTTTCTTCGCCTGAAGCAAAAATATTTCGCGGACCGGGGCTTTTGCTTATTGCTTCAATCCTTCCATAACCCGCTTCAAATTTTGGGCCGTGGACGAAAGATCCTGCACGGCTGAAGACGACTGCACCATTCCGTCGGCGGTTTCGCCGACAATACGGTTAACTTCGTCCAAAGCGCGGTTGATTTCCTCGGAAGTGGCGCTCTGTTCCTCGGCGGCGGTCGCAATGGAAGCCACCACGCTGGAGTTGGCCGAAGCCAGAGCCACTATTTCGCGCAGGGCCTCACCCGAGGAATTGGCCAGTTCCGTAGCGTCGGTAACGCTTTTCACCGCTTCATTAACTTCATTAATATTTTTATGGGCCGAATCTTGTATGGCGTTAATATTGTCGCCTACTTCCTTGGTAGCTTGCATGGTTTTTTCAGCCAACTTGCGCACTTCGTCGGCCACTACGGCAAAACCGCGCCCGGCTTCTCCGGCGCGGGCCGCTTCAATGGCCGCATTAAGGGCGAGCAGGTTGGTCTGGTCGGCAATGTCGGAGATTACGTTCATAACTCCGCCAATACTCTCGGCCTGTCGCCCCAATTCCTGCATATTCCCTTGCAAATTACTTGCCACTTGGTTAACGGCATTAATGGAATTGACAACCTTATTCACCAATCCGGCTCCGTCCGAAGCCTTTTGACGGGTATTTTCGCTTTGCTCCGAAGCCTGCCCGGCGTTGCGGGCAACTTCAATGACTGTGGAATTCATTTCGGTCATAGCGCTTACTGTCGATTCCATGCGACGGCGCTGCACCTCTGCCCCGCGTGAAACCTGCTCCACCTGGGCGGCCAACTGCTCCGAGGCTGTGGCTACCCGATCGGATATTTCCTGAGCCTGGTTGGCCACATCCAATATTTTACGCTGGGTTTCCTTGATCTGGGTGAGATCTATAATCATCTGCAGCACTGAGGCAACATTGCCTTTAGCGTCGAGCATGGGAATGGCCGTGTAGCTGATGTCCAGACGCTTGCCCTTGCGGGTGTGAGCCACTGTTTCGCTGGTGCTCACCCTCTTGCTCCCCGCCGCGTTGGTCAGCCCACAAGAAGCGGAGCCGTAATCTTCACGTCCGAAAAGCTCCTTACATGAGCGTCCCTCGTAGTCGTTTCCGGCCAGTTCCTGAGCTACTCTGTTCAGGTAGCTGCCCTGCAAATTGCGATTGAGCACCACTACCGGCGAGGGGATGTTGTCAAAAATCATGCGTACGCGGTTGAGAATATTGTTCGACCCCTGGACAATGGCGGCAAATCCGCCGGAAAATTTGGAGGTATCGCCGTCAACCCCTAGATATCCTTCCTCAAAGCGGTTTTCCAGACGGCGGTATTCGGCGACCATATCTTTGAGGGTAGCAGGTATGGCCATGATGGACCTGACCATAGTCCCTATTTCGCCACCTTCGCGTATCTTTAGTTCGGCCTCGAAATTGCCTCCGGCTATTTCCCCGGCAAAGGTAGCCAGCCGGTTCAGGGTTTTGTTGAGCAGGACGATAATAAAAGCCGCGCAGGCCAGGCCTAATAAAAGGCCCGCGCCGCCCATCATACCAAGATTGTTCTGGGTTGTGTCCAGAGCGGCCGCTGTTTCCTTGCCGAATTCGTTCATCTGCCGGTCAACTTCGTCATTGAGCGCGTTGGATAGCGCTATTTGCCGGTCGCGCAGGGTGCGCTGCTCGTCAAGCTCCTTATTTATATTCCGGATCATGCCTTCAACTTTGTTGAAGTCCGTACGGTAAACGTTGAACTGGCCTATAATGTCGGTAAGCGCGGCTTTGTCGTTCTCCGCCCACAAAAGCGCGGCTATACTTTTTATGATTTCCTCGGCGCTGGCCAGCGCCTTTACAGTGGTATCGGCGTCCGCATTCTCGCGGCTGCGCGTATACCGGGTAAATGCGGCGCGCATGACGGAAATCTGAGCCACGGAATCGCTCACTTTCAACACGGCGGCGGTATTGCCCGCGTCATTGGCCATAAGCACCAATTTTTTGATGGCGGCCATAAGATCGCGAACAACCACCGGAATATCGTTGTTCACAAAGGAACGCATGGCCATGTAATCTTTTTGCATTTGCTCGATATTGGCCATATACCTGACGCGGTCGGATTCCAATTCTTCCAGCCTGCGCTTGCGGTCGGGCATGTGCACCACGCTTTCGGCTATTTTGATTTGCTTGCCGGCATCATTGACATAGGTACGAGCGCGCTCAGCCTGCGCGGCGTCGTCGCTGTCGATGAAGCGGTAAACCTGATAGGCGCTACGGCCCAGAGCGGTGTTGAGGTCGCTCATGGCCACATTGAAAACAGCCAGACGATTGTATTCCTCATTGCGGTTTTTCGCCGTTTTTGCTCCGTCGTAACCAAGCCAGGCCACAAAGGCCATAATGCCGACAACAATGGTGAAACCGAGTATTATGCGATATTTGGTAGTCATGGCAGCGCTCCCTTAATGCGCTAAAAGTTTACAATTATACTCCTTAACTATTGATAATCTGCTGACACCCCGCGTATTGGGGAAATCACCGTCATCATTTTTATATTCGCCCTACTGGTGATTTTCATTAGAGCATCAACAAAAAAACAAAATTAAGGCGCAAAATGCGAACAGGAATAACGGCAAAAAACACAAAACTTTTGGCCTGTTGGCATAATGAAGTTATAACAAAAAAATAACGTGGCGGAGCGTGCGGCCAAGGGGAGCAGCGCGCCCCGCCGGATTATTATGCTATTTTCTTGCCCACGGAAAAAGCCGAGCCGATAATTTTTCCAAAGCTGTAATAGGCTTCGGAACAAGCGTCATAAACCATGGGATCAACTTTGAGCACGTCCAGCTTGTCTGTTTCCGGCTCAAAGCAATTTTCATCAACCTTGACGTCCATTACCCGGCCTATGAATTGAGTATGCGAGCCCAAAGCCATGGTCTTGAACAGCTCAAGTTCAATAACTATCGGGCATTCCTCCACATATGGGGCGTCAACATAGGTTCCTCGAACCGGGGTCAGCCCGGTGTGCTCAAACTTGTTGGTTTTATGCCCAAAAACCATGCCCGCATAATCGGTTTCCGCAACCAGCGCGGTTGAGGGAATATTAACGGTAAAGGCCTTGCGCATCACCACGGCGTGATATGTCCAGCGCGATTCCCGGATGGACACGGCCAGGCAGGGCGGATCAAGGGCACATACCCCGCCCCAGGAAGAAGTCATTATATTCGGTCTTCCGTTTCGATCGTAAGTGCCAACCAGAAAAACCGGCTGAGGATAAGCCAGGGTGGTGGCCCCAAAGGATCTTTTCGCCATTTTCTCTCCTTTGTCCGCCGCACAGCGCCGCGTCGGATGCTGGCGGGCGGAGCCCGATCGACGCGGCTTGGCGGCTGAAAGGCTCGCTACCGCTCGCGACTGCCGTCGGCTTTAAGGTACTTTAGTTGGCCCGCCCCACGCAAAAATAGGCAAAGCCTTTTTTGGCCAGGGATTGCGGCGAATACAGATTGCGCCCGTCAAAAATGATCGGAGCCGCAAGCAGACTTTTCACTCGCTCAAAGTCCGGATTGCGGAACTGGTTCCACTCTGTAACCGTGAGCAGGGCGTCGGCTCCTCGGCAGGTTTCGTACTGTTTAGGCACTATTTCCACAAGTTTGTTGTCGGCCAGCATTCTGGCGGCGTTTTCCGAAGCCACAGGGTCAAAGGCCTGCACTTTCATGCCGGCGGCAGTGAGGGTTTCAATTATGCTGAGCGAGGCGGCGTCGCGCATGTCGTCGGTATTGGCCTTGAAGGCCAGCCCCCACATGGCCAGCACTTTACCCGCAACCCCGCCTTGAGGCTCGAAGTATTCCATAATACGCCGGGCCATACTCTTTTTTTGCCGCGCATTTACATCTTCGACCGCGTTGAGAAGCATCGGTTCGTATCCGGCAATTTTGGCCGTGTTGATAAGAGCCTTGACGTCTTTGGGGAAACACGATCCGCCATACCCCAGTCCGGGATATATGAACTGAAAGCCAATACGCGAGTCCGAACCTATTCCCACGCGCACATCACGCACATCGGCCCCGACTTTTTCACATATTCCGGCTATTTCATTGATAAAAGATATCTTGGTAGCCAGCATGCAGTTGGCGGCATATTTGGTCATCTCCGCGCTGCGCACCCCCATAACCAGCAATTTTTCCCTGGTTCGGGCAAAAGGCGCGTAAAGTTCGCGCATCATCTGTATGGCTTCGGGGGAATTAGCGCCTATGACCACGCGATCGGGCTTCATGAAATCGTTTATGGCGTCCCCTTCCTTCAAAAACTCCGGATTGGAAACAACCTCAAAGGAAAAAGACTCGCCTCTGACCTTAAGTTCGCGCTCTATTTCTCCGCGCACCATGTCGGCCGTGCCCACGGGAACTGTGGATTTGTCAACCACAATCAGTGGGCCGCGCATGTTGCGTCCTATGTCGCCGGACACAGCGCGCACATAGCTCAAATCGCAGGAACCGTCGGGCATGGAGGGCGTGCCCACGCAAATAAAGGCAAATTCGGCCTTTTCCAGTCCTTCGGCAATATTAGTGGTAAAGGTAAGGCGGCCGTCGGTATAACTCTTGCGCACCATGGCTTCAAGGCCCGGCTCATAAATATGCACTTTCCCGCCGACAAGACGTTCCACCACCTTGGGATTGGTGTCCACACAAACCACATTATTGCCCATTTCCGCGAAACAGGCGGCGCTGACCAACCCCACATACCCGGTTCCAATCACACATATGTTCATGAAATCATCCAATTTATATTATAGTTTGAATTGTGAAAATGTTTCAATGCCTCGATAACTCCGTTTTTTTATAACACCACACCCCCCTTGACGAAAAGCTTTTTCAGCGGTCAAATATACGCAAAAAACTTCGTTTTCATCGGTATATCTTCCAAAAATGTATATTAAAAAACATATAAAGGCACATAAAGATGATTGTGGGTCTGGGCACAGACATAATCGAAATAGATCGCATCGAAAAATCCATTGACCGCTTTGGGGAATCTTTTTTACGGCGCGTGCTCACCCCAGCGGAAATGGAAACCATGCCCCAGCCCAGCGCAAGCTATGCGGCGGCCCGTTTCGCCGCCAAAGAAGCAGCGGTAAAGGCGCTGGGCACCGGATTTGCCAACGGCATAACTTTTCAGCATGTGGAAGTGAAAAAATTGCCTTCCGGGCGGCCGATCATATTTTTTTATGGACCAGCGGCCGAGAGATTCCGCGAACTTGGCGCGGAAAGAGCCTGGGTTACTCTTACCCACAGCCGTGAACACGCTTCGGCCGTGGTTATTCTGGAGTCTTTGCCATGAACGCGAAAATATTATTTCCTCCCCTGCCCGCCCCGACCGAAATGGCTGCCTGGGATCGGGCCGCCATTGCTCTGGGTCTGCCCGAGGCCATGCTTATGGAGAACGCCGCCAGAGCGGCATTTGACGCGCTGGCTGAAGCTATGGGCAGACAAAACAGAGCAAAAGTGAAACACGAGGGTAAAAAAACGGCCATAGAAGCAGTCGAGGCCCCTCCGACTTGCAAACAGCCCATGGCGAATCTTGAAGGAGCGGATATCCTGCTTTTCATGGGCGGGGGCAACAACGGAGGGGATGCGGCCTGCCTGGCCCGGCATCTTCTGGACGCCGGGGCGCGGCCTCTGGTGCTGCATACAAAGCCTCTCGGCCGCTATAAGGGCGCGGCCGCCAAGCACATAGACATGGCCAGATCCTGCGGAGTGCTTTTTGTTCCGGCGGCAAAACTCGAGACTGTCAGACGCGGGAAGCCCGCGCCGTGGATTGTGGTTGACGGGCTGCTGGGTACCGGGCTTTCCGGGCCGGTAAAAACCGACACGCTGAATTTGATCAGGGAAATAAACAGGCTCGGGCAATCATGTTTTGTGCTGGCTCTGGATATTCCCTCGGGCCTGGACGGACTTGCTGGCAAACCGCTCCCTGAAGCCGTGCGCGCCGATATGACGGTTACATTTCAAGCGGCCAAGCCGGGCCTGCTCGCGCCGGGCGCGGCGGAATTCACCGGACGTCTTGAAGTGCGGCCCATAGGCATTCCCTTGAAGGTGCAAACTGAACTTTTACCCGCCCGCCGCCTGCTCGATGCGCGCGGTTGCGCAAGGCTGCTGCCGCACCCGCGAGCCGGGGCGCACAAGGGCGTATTTGGGCACACGCTGATCGCGGGAGGTTCTCCGGGCCTGACTGGAGCACCACATCTGGCCGCGTTGGCCGCATTACGCGGCGGCGCGGGCCTGGCCACCATTGCCGCGCCTGCCGGGCTGTGCTCGGAAATAAAGGGCAACAACCCCAATATTATGACCTTACCCCTGCCCTGCGGTGATAATTGGGACAAAGGCGATTTGACCCCTCTGTTACAGCTAATGACCAATTGCCGAGGCTTGGCTGTCGGGCCGGGGATGGGGCGCTCCGCTGCCGCTTCCGGCGCGCTGCGCGAAATATTGGCCATGGAAAACCGCCCGGCGGCTGTAATTGACGCCGACGCGCTGTTTGCCCTGGCGGAATTTTCCCCTTCTGAAACAGATGCGCTGATCCGCGAAAGCGACATTCTTACCCCACATCCGGGTGAAGCGGCCCGGCTGCTGAACATATCACCATCCGAAGTGCAGGATAACCGTGAAGGCGCGGCCCTGGCTCTGGCCGAAAAGTACCCCGCGCATATTGTATTGAAGGGAGCCGGTTCCATTCTGGTTCGCCGGGGAGGAGTTCTATACTTTGCGCCTCACGACGAACCGCGCCTGGCCGTAGCCGGTTCGGGCGACGTGCTGGCCGGATGCATCGCGGCCTTGCTGGCTGCCGGGGCGGATTCCTTCAGCGCGGCGGCCTGCGGCATAATGTTACATATTATAGCCGGGCAAATGCTTGGGAGGGAGTTTCCAGCTCGCGGCAACCTGGCCTCGGAAATTGCGGACAGGTTGCCGAAAGCAAAACAACTTCTGGAGGCAAACCTTGATGTACTTTTTAGAGGCAAACCCTCGTAAAACTCTGATCTACCAGATCAAACAACAACATCCCCGCACTCACGGGCTTTCCCGTGAGCAGATTCAATACTTCGCCGCATTGCAGCGACGCGGCCAACGACACAGCCGGGGCCAGACTGCCAGTTTGCACCTCAACGCCGTCGCCGGAAGCACCGCCGTCGCCCAGAAAATCGGCCGGGCCGGGTTGCCCCGGCCGGACAGTCATTACCCAGCCGGAAAGCCCGGCTATTCCGGCGGAAACCATGGGAATGCCCGCCTCGGTAGCGGCAACCTGCAAGGCCTTGCGATCTTTGAGCCCGCCCAGGGCATCGACAATCAAGTCAAAAGACCCGGCCATGGCGCGTAGCATTTCGGCGTCCGCAAATTCCGACACAGCCGAAAATTTCACGACCGGGTTGATTTTGGCAACGCGCGCCTCAGCGGCCTGGGCCTTGGAGCGGCCCAGGGTTTCTTCAGTGCATAAAAGCTGACGATTACAGTTGCGCGGCTCAAAACTGTCGCCGTCAATTCCTGTTATCCGCCCTACGCCAAGGCGAGCCAGAATTTCCAGAATATACCCTCCAAGGCCTCCAAGCCCAACCAGCAACACCCGCGAATCCAGAAGCTTCAACTGGTCTTTGGCCGACAGGGTATTTTTGTTGCGAGCATAACGCGCCGGCCACACTCCGACCTCCAGTGCCCTTTTCTGCGCCATGAGCAGGCTCACTCCGGAAAGGGCGGCGGCCTCGGCAAGCTCCAGGTCATCCATTTCTACTCGCCCGGTTGACAGAGTGTGAATAATTTCCCTGGTTTTCATTTTTTAAAACTCAAGGTTTCCCGGTGTTCTTGGGAAGGGGATCACGTCTCTGATATTAGTTATGCCGGTAAGCATCATCAGCAACCGCTCGAAGCCCATGCCGAATCCGGCATGAGGCACGGAGCCGAAGCGCCGCAAATCAAGATACCACCAGTAATCTTCAGGCTTCTGGCCCATGCTCTTGATGCGCCGTTCAAGCACGTCGAGCCGTTCTTCCCTTTGCGAGCCGCCTATAAGCTCGCCGATGCGCGGAACCAGCACGTCCATGGCGGCCACGGTTTCCTGATCTTCATTGATGCGCATATAAAAAGCCTTGATGGCCGCAGGATAGTCATAAACAATCACCGGCCTCCGGAAATGCTCCTCGGCCAGATAGCGTTCGTGCTCGGTCTGTAAATCAACACCGAAAGCAACCGGGAACTCGAATTCCCTGCCGGAATCTTCCAGAATATTTATGGCCTCGCCGTAAGAAATGCGGGCAAAGGGCTGCGATAACATGCCTTTCAGCCGCGCCAGCAGCTCGGTATCCACAAAGCGGTTGAATAAATCCAGATCGGCCGCGCAATTGTCCAGCATATGATTTATGATGTGCGTGGTGAGGTTCTCGGCCAGATTCATATTGTCGATAAGATCGAAAAAAGCCACCTCCGGCTCGATCATCCAAAATTCGGCGGCATGGCGCGGGGTATTGGAATTTTCCGCGCGAAAGGTGGGGCCGAAGGAATATACCCTCCCCAGACCCAAAGCCAGAGCTTCGGCCTCAAGCTGCCCCGAAACGGTCAGATTACTTTCTTTGCCGAAAAAATCCTCAGCCAGATTTTTTTCACCGGGCGGCAGAGTGGTTACCCGAAACATTTCCCCCGCGCCCTCGCAGTCTGACCCGGTAAGCAGCGGCGTATGTACCAGGTGGAAATTTTCCTTGCGGAAAAAATCGTGCACGGCAAAAGCAGCTTCGGATCTGATGCGGAAAGCCGCGCCATATTTATTGGTGCGCGGCCGCAGATGGGCGATACCGCGCAAGAATTCGTCGGAATGACGCTTTTTCTGCAAGGGAAAGGCTTCCTGATCCGCCAGGCCGAAAACAGTCATTTCCGAAGCATGCACTTCCCATTTCTGACCCTTGCCCGGAGATTCCACCAGCGCGCCCGAAACGGAAACGCAGGCCCCTGTATTGACGTCTCCCAGCGCGGCAAAAGCGGCTGTGCCTTCATTAATGACGCATTGCATGTTGGCCAGACACGAGCCGTCATTAAGCTCCAGAAAAGAAAACCCCTTGGCGTCGCGCCGGGTGCGCACCCAGCCGCAAATGGTTATTGACGCCTTGGAGGCTTCGGAGGCCAGGGCTTTTATTATCAAAGTTCGCGATGACATATTTCACGACTCCGGCTTGTTTTTATATATTTGTTAAAAATGCAAACTGTTCCGGCAAAGTTCATAAGGCCTTGAACACTTAGCTCCATTATCATAACAGTATCTAACTCTTTCATTCTCGAGACGCTCCAGAGGCTGTCTCCAAAGCTAATAGGCCGATTTTGCTTACGTCAACCCTTTCCATTCGCGCAGGGAAACACGGAAAGCAAATCGCGTCAAGACGTATTGGCAATCGCCGCCAATATTGGTATTATACCCCGATATTTCACCTCAATGGAAGTAACCGCATGAAAGATTCCCCGAATCCCAACAATAATACCGAATCAACTCCGGGTCCGGATTTCATCCGCGCCCGCATTGCTGCCGATAATCTATCCGGCCGTTTTAATTCCAGAGTGCATACGCGCTTTCCGCCCGAACCCAACGGCTACCTGCATCTCGGACACTCCAAGTCCATATGCCTGAACTTTGGGGTAGCCGCTGAATTTAACGGCAAGTGCAACCTGCGCCTGGACGATACCAATCCCACCAAAGAAGAAGTGGAATATGTCGATTCCATAAGAGAAGACGTGCGTTGGCTGGGCGGCAATTGGGAGGACCGGGAATTTTATGCCTCGGATTATTTTGAAAAACTATATGGCTACGCGGAACAATTGATCAAGCTGGGCAAGGCCTATGTGGAAAGCCTGAGCGCCGATGAAATACGCGAATACCGCGGCACGCTGACCGCACCGGGCCGGGAAAGCCCTTGGCGCAACCGGAGCGTGGAAGAAAACCTCGAGCTTTTTCGCCGCATGCGCGCCGGGGAGTTCAAGGACGGTGAATATGTGCTGCGGGCCAAAATAGACATGTCCTCGCCCAATGTGGTGATGCGTGACCCCGCAATTTACCGCATCCGCCATGCCGACCACCACCGCACCGGCGCCAAGTGGTGCATTTACCCACTCTATGACTTTGCACACTGCCTCTCCGACTCTATAGAAGGCATCACCCATTCTCTTTGCACACTGGAATTTGAAAACAACCGCGAGCTTTACGACTGGATTCTCGACACCTTGGGGGTTTATCACCCACAGCAGATTGAATTTGCCCGGCTCAACATCACCCACACGATTCTTTCCAAGCGCAAACTGATTCAGCTTGTGCAAGGCGGCTATGTGCGCGGCTGGGACGACCCGCGCATGCCTACGTTAAGTGGACTGCGGCGGCGCGGCGTGCCGGCCGAAGCCCTGAAGGAATTCTGCGCCCGCATCGGCATGTCCAGGGCCGATTCCACTGTGGAATACAGCTTTCTGGAATTTTGCATACGTGAATACCTCAATGCCGTGGACCCCAGAATCATGGCCGTGCTTGACCCGATTAAAGTGACCATTGAAAATTATCCCGAAGGCGAAACGGAAATTTTCGATATGCCCTATCACCCGGAAGATCCGGCCTTTGGCAAACGCCAAGTGCCGTTCTCGCGAGAAATATATATTGAGCGGGATGATTTTCGTCTCGAAGCCCCTCCCAAATACCACAGACTGGCCCCAGGCAAGGAAGTGCGGCTGCGTTATGCCTACTTCATCACTTGCAAGGACGTGATTAAGGACGAAAACGGCAATGTGAAAGAAATTGTCTGCACATATGATCCCAAATCGCGCGGAGGCGAAAGCCCGGACGGGCGCAAGGTGAAGGGCACCATACACTGGGTTTCGGCCGCTCAGGCCCGCCGGGTTACAGTGCGCCTCTATGAGCACCTGTTCAATACGGAAAACCCCAATGCCGTGGAAGAAGGAAAAACATTTCTGGATTATGTGAATCGCGATTCACTGCGTGAAATTGAAGCGCTGATGGAACCGGCCCCGGCCGAAAACACCGAAATGAAACAGGTTCAATTTGAACGTTTGGGCTACTTCTGCCGCGACAAAGATTCCACCCCCGAGCTTCCGGTGTTTAACCGTACCGTAACCCTCAAAGATACTTGGGCAAAAATGGAAAAGAAATTTTTACCCAAAAATGCTTGACAAAATATAATAACGCATTGTAGATTCGGTAGCTCGCTCACGATGGGGAGCCGATAAAAAGGGTCGTTAACTCAAGAGGTAGAGTATCTGCCTTTTAAGCAGAGAGTTGCTGGTTCGAGTCCAGCACGACCCACCATATAAATCAAGCCTTTACAGTGAAGTTTGCTGCAAGGGCTTTTTTCTTTCCACCGCCATTTCCACCAGAAAGCCCTATCCATTTATCCATTTCAAGCCGCGTTTTTCATAATCTTGAACACACGGACGCGATCCCACTGGCCGCCATGCTTCGCCGGAATGCCGCCCGCGTTCAGGGTGTCGACAATTTTCTGAAAGCTCTTGCCGATGTCGCGGAGCCGGTGCATTTTGGCCAAAGTTTTTTGTTCTGTCTGGTTCTTTACAAGTTTGCCGTCCACATTATCAAAGCCATACGGAACTTCTCCGTAAACTTCGCCCTTCTCTTTTTTGCGAGCCAAAGCGCCGCTGACACGCTCCGAAGTAATCCCGCGTTCCATTTCGGCCAGGGCTGCCGTGAGGGTGAAGAAAAACTTGCCCATGGCGCTCTGAGTGTCCAGGGATTCAGATATGGAATGCAGGGCCACGCCGCGCCGGTCGAAGTCCTGGGCCGTATTCAGGGCGTCAACGGTGTTGCGGAACATGCGATCCAGCTTGATTATGATCACAGCGTCAATGTCCTTGCCTCTGGTCATGGCCAGCACCTTTTGCACTCCGGGGCGCTTGAGGTCTTTGGCGCTCTTGCCCGCGTCTTCAACTATGCCCACAAGGTCGAGGTCTTTGGTGAGGGCATAGGCTTCGATTTTGGCCCGCTGCGCGTCAAGGCTTATGCCATGGGTGGCCTGCTCCTCTGTGGACACTCTGATATATCCTATCGCCTTCATGACTTTCTGTGCCTACATCTGAACAGGGCCAGCCCCGCATGTACCCACAAGGGAGTAGTGAGGGCGAAAACCGCGCCCGCCCACCAGGGGTTAAGCTTCAGCGCCACACATATGGCCAGCCCTCCGATTGTGGCAAAGAGATTGACCATGCCAGCCACAAGAAAACACATTTTTAAATAAAAACTGTACTTATCTTTTTCAAGCAACAGATCTTGAATCCCCATGGTGCGCCGTTGGGCACTTTCAAACAAATAGCCTAAACTGCCCAAAGCCTCCAGGATGTGAGACGCGCTGTTCCCGGCCTGATAGATATTCTGACTGATCCCCAAAAGAGCCCGGCACTGTTGGTCAACGTATTCATCTTCGCAGGTGCCCACATTCGATTTGCGGTCGGGATGATCTATGGCTTTCCTTACCAATTTTGGCAAAAAATCTATAAACTCGCTCAATTCCCGGCTGCGCTTATGTACGTCCAAAGCGAGCTTGGTCAAATCCATGTTCATCTCGTCGCCCGTGCGGTAAAAGGGCGCTGGCTTGCCTTCGTTACTCATGGTGGCTCACCTCCCGCGCATCGGGGTCAATTCCTGGCGTGGGGTCTTCACCGATGTAATACCCATGCGCCTGCCACACGTCATGGCCGATGTTGCACAGGATACGGGCCAGACCATCCGGGGCATATTCCGACAGGGCGAGCTTTTCACCAGCGCAAGCCGTTAAAACTTCCTCCAGGAACGTAAGTTGGGAAACAGCGCCGCTGCAATCGATGCATTTGGCCCTGATCGCCTTGATCGGTGTCCTGTTGATTTGTGGGGCATAAGGCGTTAATAAAGAAGTAGCCATTTCAACATCTCCTAAATGTTGGTTGTGGTTAGGCCCAGCCAAGAAAGTACCAGTTTCTAGTTGGGCCGTTTTGTTGCGTTAAAAACACAGTACGATAGTACAGTGAATAAGTCAATACAAAATAATATAAGAAGATAAAAATGTTTATAAGCAAAGTTAAAAATATAATGAAAAATCAAGGCAAAACGTACGCTGAGATGACCTTGAAAACGGGCTTATCAGACAAAACCATCAGTAAAGCCCGGACGGACGCCGGGATAGCCGAGTGCCGCCTATCCACGCTCAAGCGGATAGCGGATTACCTGGGGGTGCCGGTGAAAGAGCTTTTTGAGGAAAAAAACGGTTGACTTATTTTTTTGTGTTTGGTAGAAAAATTTTGTCGTACATCACTTCTTGTGGGTACAGCCTAAATATTCTAAGCCCAGATAAACTATGTACCTTATATGGTTAGGATTGGGATGGATGGGCACGGCTAGGCAAGTTATGCTTAGGCGCGGTACGGCTCGGCAGGCATCGAATGGTGTGGCGGGAGCAACGTATGGTAACGCACGGCAAGGCACGGTAAGGGTCTGTTAATCAGGCACTTTTAGCCTCTCTTTCGTAAGATTGAGGGGCTTTAATTTTTGCCGTTGACTTGCGGCCATAAGCGAATATATTAAAAACAGACGGGGCGGCTAAGTGCTGTTAACACCGCCGCCCCTAGGGCATCCCCCTGTAGACGGTTATCTACAAGTTTCAGGCCCCGGTATGGATTGCGACTCCTGCCGGGGCCTGAAACGTTAGCGGTTAATCCACTTGGTTATCAAGGCCACAATGACGCCCGCCACAATCGCGGCGAGAACGTCAAGCAGAAAGTGCTCCATAAGCGGCACCTCCTTGTCCTGAGACGTTAGAGGATGCCTTACAAAATCAATATGCTATTTCAGGCCTGGCCGCAATGCAAAACCCCTCTGCCGAACTCAGCAAAGGGGTCTGTGCGGAGTGGTTGCCCACGTTTACGGCGTCCGCTGCGCCGGGTCAGCCTTTTTTCGGGTGGAGGCCCGCCGTCTTATTCACCATGTGGCTGTAACGCATATCACACGGTTTTCAAGGCTGTGCCAATAGGCGGTACGATGGTCTGGCATTTGACCTTGGAAAAATCAGGATGCGGTAATGCCCTTGAGTCTGGCGGCGCTTTGGCCGTTGAATACGGCGAAGCTCACGATCCACTCAATGTCAATCTGCCGGAAGTTCTGCACCATGCCGAGGTCGATAACATCGAGGCCGCCGCATTGCAGGCCGGAGACGTATTCCGCCGCGCCGAAACGCACAATATAAATGCTGGTGCTGTCGCCCGGCTCGTCAAAGCCGAGAATGGGATTGCCGCCGGCATCGGTTTCTATCACGCCAATGGGAATGCCCGCATAGGCCGGAATTTGCTTCCCGAACACATCGGAAACGGTTTCCGTGGCCTGGCCGGATGCCCGCATGAGCGCGTTAATCTGGCGGCGCGTATCCTTATTCGCAAAAATCACGGTAGGCGCGCCCTGCACGGCGTCAATGGCTTCATCCAGGGCCGCAAGGGTCAGGGGGCCGCTCATATCAATCACCTGTGCGCCGGTCAGACGGTTTTGCAATCCGTCAAAGCCCTTGGGGTCGGCAGTGCTGTCGCCCTTGAAAAAATTCCGGCTGAAATCCAGAGCCGCGGCTTTGCTTTTCATGCGGGTCTGTATGGCCAGCAAGTCATTTTCGTTGCCCTGGCTCTTGATCTGGGCGCGGTCAACCTTGGCGGAACCGCCGAACACCTTCAGGGCTTCTATATTGCGCTGGATCACGCCGGTGCTTTCGTCATATTGTTCATTATACGAGCGAAACGACACGCCGGGCAGGGTCTTTTCCACATTGAACTGGTAGGCATCTCCCGCCACGTCCATGAAGGGCATATACTGCAAAACCGGGGTGGATTCCGCGAAAATTTCTACCACGCCCTGTTGCAGAGGGTCATTTTTGTACTTTTTGGATTCGAGTAAAGTCAGCATGTAATATTCTCCTATCGGCGCTTAAGCCCGAATTGCAATTTTTCCATCGGGTTCATGTCGCTGTAATCTTGTGTGGGTTTCGCTCCGGGGCGTTTGCTGCCGGGGCTGTCCGGTTCGCCGCTGCCGCCGCTTTTCACGAAAAAACCTTTTTGTCTGGCCATGTTCACCCAACGGATTTTTTCCACCGGGGACAAATTCGGCACCAGCTCGCGCATATCTTCCGGCAAGGTGGCAAGCACTTCCTCCACAACAGAGGAAAGGGCGTCTTCCGCCGTCTTGCGCGCCTCCACCATTTCCTTGAAACGGGCATAAGGAACGCTATTTTCAGTCTGTGGCGGGCTGGCCGGGGTTTTGCCGTCGGGCTGCGCCGGGGTATCCTGTGCGCCCTGCTGGCCATTTTGGGCGATTTTCGCTGTGTCGGCATCGGGGGCCAGGGCCTGGGGTTGCTG
This sequence comes from Desulfovibrionaceae bacterium, assembly GCA_031553655.1. Lineage (GTDB taxonomy): Bacteria > Desulfobacterota > Desulfovibrionia > Desulfovibrionales > Desulfovibrionaceae > JAVBLG01. The sequence continues at coordinate 18,079 of JAVBLG010000068.1, forward strand.
CGCGCCGTTGACGGTGGCGGAACCGGAATTTTCAACGCTCATATCTTCCCCCTTTACGCCGGGTCGGCGGAATTGTTGTAGTCGCTCGGAATGCCGGGAAAGCTGCCGAAGTTCGGTGTATATTCCTGGCTGTCATATGAAAATTCTTTGAGTTCGGCCTGAATTTCCCGCAAGCGGGCCTTGGCTTCTTCGCGGTTCAGGTCGGGATTTCGTTCAACCATAATGTCCACAGGGCTGATCAGGCCCTTATCCATGAGCAATTCCCATTCTTTGGCCTGCTCGTATCCGGAAAGAACGGGCTTCGGATCGTAGAAGTCAACGCGAAGGGTGGCCGCTTCGCTCATGGGCCGCTGCGGATTGTGGACGTTCCAGACAGTGCGGAACATGGAAAAAAGCTGCTGCTCATATTGGGCGAAAAGTGCAATATCGTCGCGGCGCTGTTCCTCAAGCTCGCTGTTGCCCACCACCTTGGAAATGCCGCTTTCCTGGGTCGGCTGCGTACTCATGCTGGCGGCCGGGATGCCATTGCTCACGGCGGCCTGTTTCATCAAAAAATCCACTAAATTAAGCATCTCGGAAATGGGCGCGTTCGGACTCGCAAAGCCGAAATCCGCATCTTTGGGCAGGCCGATGTAATCACCAGGGCCGAAGCGCAAATCCGGCGCTCTGCCGTCCTTGTTCGCGCCCTTTGTCCATGGAATGCCGAAGCCTTGCAGATCCGCCGTGAAACTGAGCGCGGTCAAACGGCGGTTGATTTCATCCTGAATGGTCATCAGGTCAGCCACGCCAGGAAGCCAGAATGTTTCTGTGGGCGCATGGCTGAAAATCGCTATAAAGGGAATTTGCCCGTATGGGTTCGGCTCGGTCGTCAGCACGTTGCCCCTGTAGTCGAGGCGCTGATACGTTTCCGCTGTCCACAAATCGTATTCGACTTCATCCGTGCGCCCGCTCTGGTTGAATGTAGTCACCAGCACGGCGGTAAGGTCTTCCGGGGTGTCGCCGGTGGCCACATCCAGCACGTCAGGGGGCAGCACATCCAGATCCATTTGGCCGTTGCGCCAGACGGGCCGAAGCAGGATAGTGCCGCAAAGCTTGGAATACCTGTTCGCCAGCTTCATTTTGACGGGTAGCTGCGCTGTGGTTTCAATCTCCGCATAAATTTGCTTGTCCTGCTCCGTGCCGCTGCCCACTTCGCGCGTGGCGTCTTGCAAATAAACCGTGGCCAGAGCCTTGACTATTTTTTTGACCACGTTCACGAAAACCGCGTGATACCGTTCCGGCTCCGCATGTTCACGGGCAAGCTGCTCCAAAATGTACGGAGTTTGCATGTCATTGAAAAAAGCCAGTTTGCGCGCCGCATCATCCTTGCGCCGGGTGTCGGCCTCGCGCATGGCCTGGCGGTATGTTTGCTGTACAAGGGTTTCGGCCTGGGAAAATTGCATGGTTCGGACTCCTGCTAGATTATAACCCATAAATGCGGTAAAATGTCAAGTAAAATCAATTTGTTATTCTGTTGTATTGAGTTATAGCATTTTGTATGACGTTATACCGTCGAATCGCACCATTGCTTTGAAAAAATCCTGTAGTTGCATTTCACTGTCCACATCCCTCTTCATGTGCTGCTGATACATGGCGGCAACTTGCCTGTGAGAGAGGCATTCTTGCGCACAAATCAAAACCATGTCGCCGCCGCCCCGAAGGTAGCACATGGAGGCGTGAGGCGATTTACTGCGGCAAATTACGTTGTCCAGGCTGTAAATGGCGAGTTCCTGCCGCCTGAGGGCGTGAATTGCCCATGCCAGGGAAAAAACGCGGTCATCCTTGAATTTTTCGGACTTGCCGAAGCGGGCCATTTCCCCCTTCAGTTCATAGGGAAAATGCTTCATTTCTTCGGCCAGGTCGCGCAACTTGTCGGAAAAATGCAGACGGCCTTCCCGGACTATCTGGTGTAGGTGCAAAAAGGCGGGCATCTGCGCCTGTGCTGTGGGGTGAACGACTTCATGCGAGAGGCCGCGATCCGTTGCCCATGCGCTGATATCTTGCACCTCGTACCCTTCAAGGATCATGTGGGCGATATTGTAAGTATCCCAATCCTGTTGAATGACCTTTTTTGAGGTAAAGCCAAGACTGCCCAATACATTATGCTGGTTCAGAACATAGAAATGCGGTTCTCCTTCCGGCTCCGCGATTTTTGCAACTGCCGTCCAAATTGTGTTGTCGCCATGCACGGAAAGGCTTTTTGCCCGGTCAAACCCGCCGCCACAAATAAAAGTCCGGCCAGCCGCGATCCGCTGCACATCCGCCATGTTCAGAGGATGCGGCAGAGGTTCCCGGCAACGGTCAACATCGACAACGCTGAACAGATTATTTTGCGATTCACAGCGCCGGTTTAGATGTTGTGTGGCGAACATCACGCCCGGCAACTGTTTTTCCTGCAACTTGAGCCAGCGCCGGTCTATCCAGGGCGGGGATTTTTCCAGGGCTTCGGCCAGATCGGCATATTCAAGCCTGCTCACATAAACGCTGTCCGTTTCCGGGTCTTCCTGAGCCTTTTCCAGGGCGTGCAAGGGGCCGCCGATGCTGTCGCATGTGCTGTCGATTAAAAGCCACGCGTCTTCCGTATCGCCAAGGCTTGAGCTTAAAATCTGCATCCCCTCGATACTCTGGGCCGCGTGAATTTCACTTATCCAACCACAAGTAATCTTTTCGCCATAAAGAGCCGGGGCATTGTTCGCCACCAACCGGATAGTGCTCTGCAAGTCCGGATAGCGTATTTCATTGGCGAAAATATTTTCCTGGCCGATTTGGGCAAGCAAAAACGGCGTGTTCAAGACTATTTTCCGGCACAGGCCGAAGCCGGTAGCCTTGGCCTGTGATTCGGAGTTGGCAAGATTGATTATGTTTTCGTTCGGCCACAGACTGAAGCGCCACAAGGCCAGCAGAGCGCACAAGACGGTTTTGGAATGCCGCCTGGGGAAGCTGAACGCGATTGTGAGATACTGCCAGCCGCCGTCAGGCCGTTGCTTGAGCGCGCCGCGCAAAGCCGCCACCTGGAACTCTTCTGGAACGAACGGTATATAGCGATTTTTACTATTCAAAACGTGGGGCTGCACATCCTGAATCCATTGCAGAAATCCGTCCGAGCCGCGCCGCCATGATTGAACCTGGGCCTTTGTGAACTTCGTCATGTTCCGGCCTTAATTCCAGGTCTGGCCTTGTGTTTCAACAAGGGCGTCGTATCCGGCTTCCATCTGCTCGAAGATTTCCCGCGTTAGGCTGATGCATTCCGCCACTTCGGCGGCCAAGTGCTGATTTTCCGGGGTAGAAAGCTGCTCATGGAGTTCAGACAGCTGGTTACGCAAAAAATGCACGCCCAATGTCACCATCGGCGGAACATTCGGGCAAACGGCCTGGGCTTCCTGCATTATAGAATTAATTGCCTCGTCTTCGGTTATGTACTTGGTCATGGTGTAAATCCTTTTGAGTTAAATGGTTATGGGCGATTATGCGGGGGAGTGTCCGATAGCCCCCCTCAAATGGCCTCAATTCATTGCTTCGCTGGGGGCCTTCAAATATTGCACATGAGCCGGAACCAGCTCAGGGCCACCATTTTTACGCTCCTCAACGATCAGGTCGGAAATGTGCATGAGCTTGGCTATAATTTCCTTGCCGGTGACGGTGCCGTCCAAAACAGCTTCCGCCAGATCGCAAGCGGCCAGGTTGGGACATCCGGTGCTGGTAATGATGGTCTGATTTACTTCATTCTGTATCTTCATTTTGTTTTTCCTCGTGGTTAAAGATTGTGCGCGGTTAAGCCGCATCGCCGCCGCTGCCGTGGGCCTTCACAAGCGCCGCAAGACGAGTTTCCGCCTCGCGTAGATATTTCTGTAAAAGGCTGAAAGTCATGTACTCGCCGCCCGCCCGATTGCCGCACCAATGCACATGCAGGCCATACCGTACAGAGAAAGCGGCCAGGGTTTGCAACAGGCTTTGCGGGGTCATCTGTGAACGGTAGCTGTGGGAGCGCACGTCTTCCAGGGAGGCTTCGATAATCAGGCCGAAGTAGTCAAAAGCCCTGCCTCGCTCACATTCCCGCGTGAACCGCTCCCGGCCTTTGGTCAGAGTGCCGGTCAGATCGTCAAGGGATTTGCGCTCAAGGCCGATGCGGTCTTCAAGGCCGCGCAAACTGTAATCCGCCGTTTGAAGTGTGGCTGTCTCCACGGTCGCGCCTTCGTACCTGGGAGGCTGAAAGGTGTACGGGCATTGCTCGCGGGAATCGACGAGGATAATCATTGCTTCACCTCCTCAAGCGCCGCCACGTCCGCCGCCAGGCCGATGTATCCGGCTGCGTCCAGAAGATTGTCTTGCTTATTGTTGTGGGCTTCGCGGGCAATCTTCATCAGAGCCAGGCACAGGGCCGCGTCCTTGGCTGTGACGGCATGGCCCAAGTAGGCCGTCCATAGCGCCGCTATCCGGGCCAGGCTGTCCGCCGGGCTGCCGTAATCGTCTTGGCGGGCCGCGTTCACCAATTCGTAAGCCACTCGGAGAATAGCGCCGTTATTCGTTGTCATGGTCAGCCTCCGTGGCTGCTGCCAAAACCAAGGCCGACAAATCCATAACGCTATCCTGTCCGGGCTTCCCCTGGGCCGAGGCCGGGGCCGGGGTGCCTTTGGCTTCCAGGTCAACCAGAGCCTTTCCGCCGCGTAAAATGCCGTTCCTGATTTCTGGCCAATGCCTGCTGATCAACGGGTTCAATTCTCCGGCCTCGTCCACGATGCGCAAGTCAGGCCGCAAGATTTCAGTTTGAAGGCGGCTCATCACTACGGCGTCGAACGTCAAGGCATCGCGAACCAAGGCCATGGCCACCTGTCGTGGTTCACGCGCAAGGGCATCGCGCACGGCCAGGGCATCGCGGGCCGCCTGTACTCGTTGGTCAAGGTCGCCTTCCCGCAAAGCCACGATCAGGCCGGGAACATCGTCAGGCCGCTTTTTGGCGCGGCTGCGCCGTTCCTTCTTCACCTTGGGCCGGGCCTTCGCCGGGGTGCCGTCCTGGGGCTGTCTGGCGGCTTTAATCGTCTTGTTGCTGCTGTCGCTCATTCCTTCTTATCCTTCGCGCTTCGCGCTGCATTCCTGAAAACTGTTGCGGCTGTAAGGTGTGGGCGGGGTGTGGTGTTGCCTCACTAAGTGGTGGTGAAACATTTGACCACAGTTTGGGGGGATTTCGCCGCCCAAAGCCATCGCGCAAGGGCCGGGGCCGGGGGTGCCGACCAACGTATTTTTTTCCGGCCATATCACTCACCGGACAGTGACAAGGTGACAGGATGTGACGCATTTTCAGTATGTCTCTTATGCGTGTGCGCGTGCGCGTATGTATATCATCCAGATAACCAGTCACTACCCGTCACTCCGTCACTAATCATCGCGGTAAGGAAGTCTTTCATCGTTGCTTTTGGGCTTAATAGATATGCCGTCATACCCTCGCGCATTATTCGTTCTTTTCTTTTCAAAGCCTCGTTTTTCCATGTTATCCGCAAACTTCACCTGGCTGCCCGGATTTTCCCCGGCGCGTTCGGCGTAGGCTTTCCAATCAGCGTAAAGATTACCGCTGGCTGTGAATCTGTTGATGCCTTGCTCGCAATTTTCTTCAATCCATCGCCCAAAAGTGTCTTGCCCCTCGAAATAATCTTCTGTTGCGTCCAGCACCACCTGAGGGCGCACCAGGCCGTTTTTGTTCCAATCGGAACAGCCTTCCATCATCCAATTCAGAATTTGCGGATATTCGGCCCTGAGCTTCTCCGATAGGTAAGGATCTGGCTTTTCCGGCTTGTGGGTGAAAGGAATGATGTTGATCCGGCGCTTCATGGCAATGTCAACATTGCGCAAGCGGGGTTTGTGGTTGCTCACGACAAGAATTTTAAATTCCGGCTTAAAGGTAAAGTTATCCTGCCTCATGAACCTGGCCGTAACCTTGTCGCCGCCGGTAAGCTGCTTTATCAGGCTTTCTTTCCATGCCCGGCCTTCCTCGGTTTCGCTGACCACGACAAGTCGCGCGCCGCGTAGCATGGCCAGATCTGTGCTGTGTCGCTCGGCTTTGCTGTCTGTAAAAATGTCCATGGCTGCGGTTGCGGCGTAATCGCCCATAATTTCAACTAAGGCATTTACAAAAACAGATTTTCCGTTCCCACCGCTGCCATATAAGCAAAAAAGTGCATGTTCCCGCGTTTGGCCGGTTAGGCAATATCCACACATCTGGTGCAAGAATCTTATCAAGTCGTTGTCGCCATTGGTGGCCTGTTCCAAAAAGTTCAGCCAATGGGTAGGTGTTCCCGGCTCAGGCGGAACGCTGGTAGATTTTGTGATCATGAAATGGCGATCGGGCATTTTCATCCTCTCAGTTAAGATGTTTCACGCCGGAAGGGGTTCCGAGCATCATTGGATCAACGTCCCATTGCTCCGAAGTCGTGGCTAACCCTGGATCTGCCCGCGCAAATTTTTCTACTCCGCCCGCCGTACTGGCTTTTCCGAGTGTGGCTTTACCGTTGGGATTCATGCGCTTACAGACGAGGCGCGCATAGTGAAACGCCTTGCGGGTGCGGTCTTTTTTCCAAACATGCCGTTGCCTGTCCCATTCGAGCCACGCGCCCCATTCACCACAGAAGCGTAAGTGATCCTTATGCTCTGCCGAAAATTCCGCCGCTATGACCTCTTCATTGGCTTCAACGGCCTCAGCGTCTTTTTGGGCGTTTTCGGTCGCCTGCGCTTTCGGCTTCGCCTGGGGCTTCGCTTTCATCTTCGTGCGCGCCTTCGGCTTGTATGTTTCCATAGTGCCGTTTAATGCTTTTTGGATTGTGACCGTGCCGTAGGTTTGGCCTTGCACATGGACCACATCCCATTTTGGCCGCATGAGTCCGCTGCTGCGAAAAATACGATCCATGCGGGCCGGGTCTTTGCCCGTCCAGAAGGCCAGCTTATTGCACAAAGCCTGATCCGCTTCGGACTGGCTCGGATAGTCAGCCCAGGCGCCGCCCATGAGGCGTTGGAACGCTTCGCCGTCTTTGGCCGCCTGGGCCCTAGCGGTCAGCGCGACATCATCCCGTGTAAGCGGCGAATCATCGGCCATGCGCGTGATTTTAGCGGGCGCGGACGCGGATGATTTGTTCCAGTCCGGGTTCGATAGCTCTTCAAAAAGGGCTGTAATTTCTGCCTGGCGATCTTCAATTTTATCAAATGCCATTATAATACCGTGTTATCCTTGAAAAACATGGCCTGTAATGGTCAAGTAGCGGCCTTCAAAATACACTTCCGCGCCGGGCCTTTTGATGCCCGGTTTTGGTAATTTCCCCTTGGCAAAAATCCTCAAGCCGGTATTGGAGGGGGAATATTCTGTATATGAGCTAAATTCATTGACTATTTCCATAGCCCAAGGGGCCACAACGTCTAAATTGTCAACGCAAGCATCCAGATCGACGCCCGTAAAAGGGTCGTTGCGGGTTAACACAAACCCGATGCCCGATAGCGGCCCGGTTCGCTCCTGGCCGCCCGTCTTTACTGTGATAGGCTTGCCCCAAAAGGATTTGCAGCAGTCCACAGCGGATTCAAACGTTCCCCACGATTCGAACTTATTGACGCTTGCCGCAAACCGTTTGACGGGGCTAATCAATATCTTTGCTGGCTTCAGCCTGCTTGGATCCGGGGCCGCGATCCAACATACCCATTGGCGGTACGGCCTCATTTCCAGGGGCACATTTTTTGCTATTGGGTGCAGAAAATCGTAGTAGCCTGCGGCGTGGGGTTCCGAATCCGTCACCATTAAATGGCTCCCTCAGGATCTACGAGGCACCCTTCGAGCCATTGAATAAGATCTCCCCTGCGGTAAAAAATCTTCTTACCAACTCGCAGATAAGGCGGCCCGACTCTCTTAAACCTCCAACTGATAATCGTTGAAATTGATACTTTAAGAAAAGTTGCGGCTTCTTCGCTGCTCAAACGATCTTGTAAATCTATAATATTATCAGCCATTTTGTTCTTCCTTCATTAAATTAGATTATTCCATTGCAGAGCAAATCAGCGCCACAGACATAAATCTATTTACATGTCAATACTTTTTTTGCGTTTTAGGCAAGAAAATGCGCGGGATTTCCCAAGGTTGTATTTTTCCTTACCACTCTCTATGCGCAAACAATAGATAATTAATTGATTTATATGTAAATAAATCAAAGATTGTCAGAAAGGAATTTTGGCAGTATTTTGAGGGTGTTTGTAGTGCCCTCAGTGCTTGCCGTTGGCGCGGCAACCTGAACTTCCCTTTCTGGCCCTGGGTGCTGTCCGTTGGCGCGGGCAACATTCCGGGGCTTCCTTTATTCCTGCAAGTCAAATACTTTCGCACTCACATCGGCTGCCCGGCGCAAAGCCTCGTCCGCCAGGTGCGCGTAACGTGCCGTCATTGTTGGACTTTCATGCGTTAGGAGGCGTTGAAGCGTGTACAAGTCTACTTGTCCGCTGCTGGCCAGCCAGGAAGCGTAAACATGCCGCAAGCCGTGCAAAGGCCGGAAGCCTTCGGGAAACCCGGCGGCCTTGGCAATTCGTCGGGTAAAGTTTTGTGTGGATGTTCGCCGTCCACCATTACGGCCAGGAAATAAAAATGGCGATTTTGTGTGGCGCATAGATTCCAGAATGTCACGAACTGGGGCTGACATGGGAATTGTGGCCGTACGCTTGTTTTTGGCCGATAACCCGCGCAGAACAATAAAATTCCGCGTAAAATCAATGTCCGCCCATTCCAGAGCCAGAAGCGCCGTTTTTCGCGCGCCCGTAAACAGGGCCAGGCGCATCAAATTTGCTAACTCCTGATCATAATCCTCATCAAGGACTTGTAAGAGCTTCTTGACTTGGGCCGGGGTAAGATTTTCTGTGACTTTGTTGTCTATGTGAGGGTGTGGAAAAAATAGATTTGCGGGCAGTTCGCACAGGCCGCGCTTTGCGCCAAACCTGATAACCCGCTGAAGTATTCCGAGCACATGCTTGACAGTCTGGGGCGATTTGCCGTCAACCAAAAGCTTGTCACGGAGTTTTTCCAGTTGCGAGGTTTCGATCTGATTGGGCGTACTGGTCAGGAACTCCGCAAGAAACCCCATCAGATATTTATTGTTGGTGGCTTGTTTGTGCTCGGTATGCGCGGCGTTATATTCCTGCCACAGTTTATGGATGGTAGGACGCGCCGCCTCTTCCCGCGCCGATCCTGCGGGGGCTTAATCTCATTTTCAATGAGTCGTGCGCGCATACCAGCCGCCCTGGCCGGAGTCATGTCGTCCGCAAATTCACGCCCGACTTTTACTTCACGCTTTCGGCTGCCCTCCCAATAAACGGCGTAAAATACTTTTTCCGTTCCGGCTTTACCTTTGCGCTTCGCTATGCGATAAAAAATACCCGGATAACGGGTTCCAACCCGCTTGTTTCTTACCTTTTCGTCCATATGATCCCCCTGTTTTTTTCCACCATTGTTTCCACCATCCATGGCGGTTTCAAATGCAGTTGACTATAACACCATGCAAGCGCCATAGCAATTAACCATTTGATTTTTAATGGCAAATGTTACAGGATAGGACTAAATGAAAGTGGGTATAAGCGGTATATTATGGCCTTTTAAGCAGAGAGTTGCTGGTTCGAGTCCAGCACGACCCACCAAGAAAAATCAAGGGCCTGCCTTCATATAAAGGGTAGGCCCTTATCTTTTTTGCGACCATTTTGCGATCGGTTGTCGTTCCTCTTTGCGACCAACGGAGTACGGGGCAAGCGCGAAGACTGCGAAAACTATGCGAAGCAGTGGCGTGAACGGGTGGAAGGCGGCGGAACCGATGCCTGGGTTGACGGGTGAAACAACTGGACTACCATTGCTTGGGAGGCTCCTGTGACGTATGAAAAAACCGTAACACTTCCACCACACGGCCACGAACTCTATAAGGCAGGATATAGGGAAGTCCGGACAACACCAATTCGCGTACTCCGGGTATGCGCCCAGGCCTTCCAGATTCAGGGAACTGCGCCAAGCGTTCCACTCTCTCCTTAACTAATGCGGCAATACGCTTAGCGGCATTTTCATCGTCAGCCGCGATTTTTAGTAATTCGGCTTCAAAGTTACGTTGGGCCGTGGGCAGCCATCGAATTTTCATTTAGTCCACCGGTCCCAAAAGGCCTCCATCTCCTCATCAGGCACAAATTGACCAGCATCAGCCTCTTCTAAAGCCTTCTTGATTTCAGCAACTTGCCATGCTTCACGGGCAATATACTCTTCCATGGCCTGGTTGATAAGAAAACTTCGTGTTCTGCCAGTGGCTTTGGCCATAGCCGTAAATTGCCCGACCAGATCCGCGCTGGTACGGATGGATATTTGCGTTGACATAGCCCTTACTCCTTTTTGTGATACAATGAATCCCATTGTGATTAAAGTCAACTCCTATCACAATTAACAAGAAAAGGATTCCAGAAAGGTGCCATTTCTGCGACAAGAGACAACAACATATCCTTAATCATCATAAGGAAACCAGAGTATAAAGACTGGGAAGGTATCTATCTTGCGTAAAGACTTATATAAGCAGTAATAAAGCCGCCGGACGCAATCACGTCCGGCGGCTTTATTACACAATTTTAACAGGAATTAAGAAAGCTGCTTCAGCAGGGTTTCTTTGATTTCGTTGATGGCGCCAAGGCCGTCGAGTTCAATGTATTTGGTGAGATTTTTGGAGGCCAGGTCTTTATAAAAATAGGCGGCGGCCAGAGTGCCGCTTTTGTCGTCGTAGTAAATATCGTGGCGCTTATTGATCGCGCCTTCGTCCTGGTCGTCGGAGCGGCAGGAAAGCTCGCCGCCGCACACGCGGCACACGTCGCCATTGGGCTTGATGGGCTCAATAAAGACGTTGTTGGGGTGATTGTTGTTGTTCTTGCAGAGCCTGCGGCCCATGATGCGCTGTTTGGCCACTTCGCGCGGCAAAATAATTTCAATCACGTAGTCAAGTTTGATATTTTCGGCCTTCAGGGCGTCCCACAACTTCTCGGCCTGCACCATGTTGCGCGGGAAGCCGTCGAGCAGCCAGCCGTTCTCGCCTTTGGACTTCAGGGTTTCAAGCACCATGGGAATGGTTATGTCGTCGGGTACCAGGTCGCCGCGATCAATGTAGGCTTTGGCTTTTTTGCCAAGCTCCGTGCCTCCGCCGATATGCTCGCGGAAAATGGCGCCGGATTCAATGTGAGCCAGCTTGTATTTGTCTTTCACCAGATCGCCCTGGGTGCCTTTACCGCTGCCATTGGGTCCAAAGATCAAGATATTCACAGCATGCCTCCATAAAATCTGCTTATTATCATAATAAAGTACTCTTTTTCACAAACCGTGTCAATTACCATCAGAATTTTTTGAGCTAACGAAACAGTTTCAAAGGCGCCCTGATAATCCCCCCCACCACATCCAACACCCCACTGCCGAAGCTGTTCAAAGCCCCCGTAATCGCCTGCCCGGCCCGTACGTCACGTTTGGGATTATTCAGGCTGCCGGTAAAATGAACGGGAAATTCCGGCAAGTTGTACATGCTCACGCGAAGAGTGTAATTAATGGTTTCGGCTTTCAAATCAACACGGCCCTGGCCCGACGCGCTGAGAGACTCCCCGTGAAGCAACAAATCATTGTTGCGTATCACTCCTTTATCCAACATTGTAGTGGCTGAAACGCTGTGAAATACTGTTCTGTTTCCTTCAAGCCTGCCGCCGGGGCTTCTGTTCTGCATAAAGCCGTTATCAGCATAAATACGTGAAGTTGCATTGAAATTAAGCGGAAAGTCCGAAAATGAGCGTAATTGGCCCGCCACATCGGCGGCAAAATCGGCCTTGCCGCCAAGCACGAAGCCCAGGTCTCGCTCCATAGTCATAGCCAGCAAATCGAATCTTTTGACGTCAAAGCTCAAATGGGTTTTCAGTGCCGGTTTTTCCCCCGGCCCCACCTCGGCCCGCAAGCCGGAACGCGAGCGCGCACCGTAAAAATCCGATTCCATGGGCGAGCATTGCAACAGCCCGTTTTTCAATTCCATCGGGACAACAGCATTGAGCATGACCAGCTTATGTACCCGCAGCGCATCAATCTTCAGCATGCCGGACAAATCAAAGTCGCGCAGCAATTTTATAGGCAAATCCCCTGCCCTTGGTTTACTGTCGCCCACACCCTTTCCAGCTCTGGCAACCGGCTTTCCGCGATATTCATCCGCGTCCAGAGTTCCGGCCTTGAGGTCAAAATTCCAGAGTGGTCGAGCCTTCCAATTGCCGGACAATTTACCCTGGAAGGTAGTGGCGTCTATGCGCCCTTCCACAGAGGTCAGGGTCAGGGACTGCGCATTGGCGCTGAAGTCGGCGGCCATCCTGGATCTTTGCAGCATTTTGGCAGGAATGTCGGAGCCTGGATCAATTTTGAAATGGCTCAGGGTGCGTCGCAGCGAGGGGCAGTCCACCACAATGCGCCCTTTGGCTTCGGGGAGTTTTTCCCCAGCCAAAAACAGTTGGGCCGAGCCGGAAAAATCCGCATCAAAGGCTTTAATTCGCCCATTGTCCACCCCCACGCTCCCGGTGGCGCTGTCAAAAGAAAAACGGCCGGAAAGAATATTCTTGTTGAATTGCACGGTTCCGGACAGATTCTGTCCCCTGGCAGGCAAAAAGGCGCGGCTGGAAAAAGTGGCCGGGCCGTCCACACGCAAGGAAGCATGCCAGTTTTCACCTTGAGCCGAAACCTGCCAATCCCCCACACAGGAGACGCTGTCGGAACCGGCCCCGGCTTTTTCCTGACCGCGCAGCCCGGCCTGTATTTCGAGACGGCTGAAAGGTGTGCCCAGAGCGGTAAATTTGCCGTTCTGCGAATTCAGTTTGATGGGGCCGTCGAGCGAAGCCAGAAACCCCCTTAAACTTCCCGCATAAAAAGAAACATTGGCGTTCAGATCGCCCTTGCCGGAAATCAGGTTGCCCCCGCTCGCGCCCATCAGGGTTCTGGTGAAAGCATCCAGGTTGAAAGATTTGAGTGAGGCACGCAGCACCTTACGAGGAGTCTTTCCTTTTACGGATTCTTCGGGCAAAAGTAGACGGGCCGTGCCTGTTCCGCCCGCCAGATCGCCTATTTTAAAATGCAAAGCTGTGCCGCCCGGCTCTTCCGTGCAGCGAAAAGCGGCTCGTGCGGCCTTGAAACGCCAATAATCTACCCCGGCCGCGGACAGATTGATATCATAGCCCAGGCCCGGCCCCTTGTCCGCCTTGCTCGCGCCGTTCCCGGAATCAAGAGGATCGTGTCCGTAGCGCCTTGAAGGCACATTCTTGCCCGCCGATTCGGGCAAGATGTCCTCCAGACGCACCACTCCGGAGCTAGAGGCATCAATAAAAATCAGTGGCTTGCTGAAGTTTTCCACTTTGCCCAAACCCTTGAACGCGAATTTCCCCACTTCGGCCTGAAGGTTTTCAGCCAGCAGACTGTGAGCGTTCATCCGCAGGTCAAAAGCTCCACGCACAGATCCCAGAGCGTGTTGCAAGCCATCCGGCAGGCCTCGCCCAAAAGAAAACCAGCGCGGCAAATCAATGTTGTTCACCTCTACCCGTCCTTCCAGTGAAAAAGCGCTGCCGTATCCGTCGGGCAGGGACAACTCGCCGAAGAATCCGGCCGAATCCTTGCCCAGCCCCAAAATCATCTTTTTGAAAAAAATGGTTCCAGGACGTCTTTCATCGGTGTTGAACATCACATTGAAGGGAAGGTCCAGGTCTCGTCCGGATATGAGCCCGTTTATGTCCGCCAGTCGTTCTTTCCCATTGAAGTTAAGCCGGGCATTGACGCCGCTTACAAAAAAATCCCCACTCTGGCGGATTTTTCTGAACGAGCCATTCATTATGATTATTTCGCAGTCTTCCGGAAGTTGAGGTATAGAAAAAGCATCCGGCGGGCGACGGTTATCATCGGCAACGGCAGCATCAGAAGAAATTTTTGTAGAAGCCGGTTTAGCGGGCAAGTTTTGCGCTTTAAGCGTAATTTCCGGCCGGAGCAAGGTAACTTGGGCCGGAGCCAGATCTCCGAGCAAAAGAGGCAGCAAGGCCGGGCGAAAAGTAAGATAATCAATGGAAACCGCAGCTCTGGGGCTGGAAAGTTCTATATTGGTAACCGAAAGCGCCGGAAGAGGAAAAAGCACCGCACTCACAACGCCCATGCCGCATTCAAGGCCGGTGCGTTCCGATATTTGTCTGGCCAGTTTTGGCCCGAGCAAATCCGGGTTTTGGCGTAGATAAAAAAATACGCCCATGGTCAGCATTATAATCGCCGTGAGCAACGCCAGGACGACTTGCATACAGACCCGCCAATGAGGCAGAGAAAATTTCAGCAAAGCGATATTTCCATTCATCGTCCGGCCGCAGGATAGGAGAAAGATCAAACCCGGCCGGTGTTTTATTGACAAAAAAGCATATGTGGGCAAAAATCCCGAACCTTCGGCAACCGTCTGTCTCAAAAAATTTTATAAATTGAAGGCGCAGGCGAAAATCTTTCTTTTACAAATATCACCAAAGCCCAAAGCATGTCAAAGCTACCAAAATTGTTCTGGATTGGCAGTCCGTTTTTTAGTTCCTCGCTGGCCGCGCAGGGCTGGGAAGTTTACACCCATAATTTTGAGCATCCGGCTGTCTTCGACTTTGAGCGCATTTGCGAATTGTCCGAAGGCCCCCCGGACGTGGTTGTAGTAGCCGACAAAAGCCGCCCGCCCTTTGTGCTGGGGATGGAAAATTTTCCTTGCCTCACGATATTTTACTGTGTTGATTCACATATACACAGTTGGTATCCGTTATTCGCCCAGGCCTTTGACTTTTGCCTGATCAGCCTGCGCGACCACATGCCGCTTTTTACAGGCAAAGAACTGCACGAGAGCCGCCTGATCTGGTCGCCGCCCTACGCCCGCGACGAGGATGCCCCGCTTTGTCCCGACCTTGCGGACGAAAGCGGCAAAGATGCCGACTGCCTTTTCGTAGGTTCAATCAATGCGGAAAAAATGCCCAAACGCTCGGCCTTTCTGCACGCCCTGGGCCGTGAAACGCCTGGATTGGTAACGCGCCGAGGCGATTATCGCAAACTTTTTGCCCAGGGCAAGGTGTTGCTCAATCATTGCGAAGGCGGGGACCTGAATTTTCGCGTTTTCGAGGCTCTGGGCTGCGGCGGCTGTCTGCTTACTCCGCGCGTGGGCCACGGGCTTGAGGATATTTTTATGGACGGGCAAGAACTGGCGCTCTATAATTCCGACGACGCGCGCAACGCCGCCGCCCGTCTTGAAACGCTGCTGGGCAACCCGGTCATGCGCGCCGCAATGCGCAAGGCGGGCCTGCAAGCCGTTGACTCCGGGCACAGAGCCAGGCACAGAGCGCAAAATTTCACCAGACGCATACAAGAGGCGCTGGGGAGCGATATTGTGGCCAGACGGTTGGCCAAATCCGCCAAAATACGCGAAACCTGGCTCAAAGGGCCGTATTTGCTGATGGCCGAAGCCGAAGAATTGCCCCTGTTGAAAAAGGCTTATCTGGCGGCAGCCAGGGGAGAAGGATTGCAGGACCTGCCGAAGTCGTAGACTGCGCCGTCACGAGCGCTTTTTCTCCGTCAAATGGCGAAAAATTATCTCATGACGACACGATCTGCCTATACGATTATAGTATTTCACTTTTGAAATTATCCATTACCTGAAACTGTTTTTTTTAAA
>JAVBLG010000058.1:0-12884 GCA_031553655.1 Desulfovibrionaceae bacterium
GTGCGCTTGCGCATGCCGTATTCGATGTCGCTCAAACTGGGACGTTTCATGCTTTTCTCCTTAAAATGATGAAAGAATTTAACACAAAACTATCCTTTTGACGATCCCTTCAGGGGACATTAAATCAGCGCTTCCTTAGAACGGCATTCCCCCTGGGGGCGCGGACGCCTCCTTTTCAATTTGGGAACGGCCCACCTACCGGCATGACCTTTCATGCGCCTAATTCAATTTTATAACGCTCAAATAGCCTGATGCGGCCTTGGGGTCAGGAATTTGCTTTGCGACGATTACAGGAGCCGTGAGGCTTATTTTTTGCGGCCTATTATTGGCTCCGTGCTCTCAATGTTTTGCCGGGTGTATTCCCCCTTACTATCCATATAGAGAAACGCAAGCTGTGCAAAATTTGGATGCCGATTGACTATGGCAATATTTTTATTCGTTCCGCGTCGAACGTTCTCCAGTCCACCCCGTCATTAACAAACGCTGTCGATAACGTTGTTACCGTATGCCGCAGGATTTATGTAAAAAAAGCGTCAAAGGTTTTACATGGGCGTTACCGGCCTTATAGTTAGCCGGTAACGTGCAGGTTCGCTTTTAGTGTGGAAATTTAGCGTGATGCGGATTGTGCGGTTTGGAAGGAATGGCGCGGGATAAAATACTTCGTAATTTTTCGGGCACGAAAAGGAAGTGTAAAAGAGGCGGCGGAAATTTTACAAGCACAGAATAGACGCACAGGCATGGTGAGTGATACTCATAGGGATATACATAACGGCGCGTATCTTGAAGAAGCGTCGGGACGGTTCCTGAGCCAAGGTAAGGAAGAAGTTCAATTCGAATTCACGGTAAGAAATTACTTGCTAACCATAAGGAATATTATGACCCCTCAGAATATCATCTCAATACGCAAAGAACTGGAAAAATTAATCGCGAGTAGTCTGTATGAAGTCTCCAAAGTAAACCATGGTTGTGAAGAACCTTTGCCGCCCAAGGCACTTGCCGTGCTGGAAAACAACCTTGACAGGCTCAGCTCCGAATGCGGTCTTGAATCTATGTACATCACGAACAAAGATATCGAGGTGCCAAGTATCGTATTATGCTACAAAGACGACAGTAACGCTGAGCGTACTCTGGAACTGTGGCTCATGACTGCCTCGGATATCCAGAGGGTCGGTCTTGTACCTGCGCACCTCTGCGCAAAACACGCTCCTATCCAAGAAGAAAATTTCCGACTGTACAAAAGTGCTGTCATTACGCGCAAGGAATTACTGTACCGTGAAAAGATGCTGGGCACAGAAGTCCAAACCTGTGCCAACTGCCACACAGGCGATGTCAATCACTAACAGTGATGCCTTACTTATTCTGAGCGGGGTAATAGGGCTTCGTACTCTATTGGGCACGGAAAGGAAGTGTAAAAGAGGCAGCGGAGATTTTACAAACACAGAATAGACGCACAGGCAGGGTCAGTGATGCCCATATGCGGCGAACTGTCGCAGCCTGAGAGTATCGACAGAAGCGCCGGGATATTTTGCGGGATAAAATGGCTTGCTTATTCTGAGCGGGATAATAGCGGGATAAAAAGCCCTAAACGGAAAAAGGCACTTACGACTTTCATCGTAAGTGCCTGATTCTTATGGCTCCCCGGGACGGACTTGAACCGCCAACCTAGTGGTTAACAGCCACCCGCTCTGCCGATTGAGCTACCGGGGAATGTGGCTGAATTGTTCCAGCGAGGTCTTTAATTACGCGAGGCCCGGTAAAAGGTCAAGCAAATTTTTCATGATCGGGCAAATTTAACGTAAAAATAATTAAAAATATTTTTCCAGCCACTCTCTTCCAGCTTACCCATATCCATATCTATTTATAATGTATCGTTTTAATATGTATTTACGTGTTATATAGCGCTAATCAAGGCGCGCAGGCTTTTTTCGTGGCGTTCCGCTTCACTATAAATGCAGCCACAATAATTTTGGCGATATATGCCCATAGTTTTGGAGCTGTCTATACCTTGTTGCCATAGGGGGCGGAAGTCGCGGTAAAGAAACGGCACCTGCCTGATAGTGGGAACGGAGCCCTCGGTCAAAAAATTTTGCCCCGAGAGAGGAGTTTCAGCCTCTTTTTGCCCTATGGCGGCAATAAGTTCATGTTTTTGCCTTCTGGAGTAGAGCAGGGTGCTGGTGAAGGCATCGAAACCGCCCCCGGCTGCAAATTCATGTGCGGCTTTCAGGCGTTCCTTGTAGCAGGAAGCGCAGCGGGCCTCGCTGTTGTCGCATTTGCCCGCTCTGGTGGCCAGCCAGGCGCTGATATTCCATGTTTCATCGACAAAGATGACCGGTAGTTCCAATTTTTCGGCGCATTGCGCCAGAGCTTCGCGCCGTTTCAAGTATTCGCTCAAAGGGTGAATGTTGGGGTTCATAAAAAACCCCGTCACCTCAAAGCCTTCTTCCCGTAGAGCTGTTATAGGGGCGATAGCGCAGGGACCGCAGCAGACGTGGAGCAAAATTTTTTTCATTAAAATTTCCTTTAAGGCCGGAACCCTCTAAAATATGAACATAAAGTCCGGGGGGCGATACCTGGTGGAGATTTCCAATTCCATGAGGCTTTCGGCAAACATGCGCAATACGTCTCTTTGTCTTGGGCGTTCCATAAGTGGCGTCTCCGCAGACACTCCACAGAGCTTACTCAGGTGGCGCAGGGCCACATCCTGGCTGCCAAGTTCATCAACCAGGCCGTATACCTTGGCTTCGCGCCCGGTAAAGGCCTTGCCGTCAGCGAGCAAGCGTATTTTGTCTTCCGGAATATTACGACTCCGGGCCACAAGTTCCACAAATTGCGCATACATATCATCAATAAGCTCAGTAAAATACTTTTTATCATCTTCCTTCAGCGGCTTGAACGGCGAACCGGCATCTTTATATTTGCCGGTGGCCAAGCTTTCCTGGCTTACCCCCACTTTGTCCATGAGGTTATATATCTGCGGCAAGGTCATTTTTACGCCGATAGAACCAGTCAGAGTGGATGGATTGGCCACAATATGTCTGGCGGACATGGCTACCATCAGCCCACCTGAAGCAGCCATGGAGCCCATGGAAGCAACAACCGGCTTTACTTCATTGAGCGAACGCAAGTATTCGAACAATTCCTGCGAGGCCGCGGCCCCGCCTCCAGGGGAATCAATGCGCAGCAGAACGCCTTTCACGTTTTTATCGCGGCGTATTTTTGAAATCCATTTCAAGGTCTGTTTGTTGTCGAGTATCGCACCTTCCACGCGCACAACAGCTATTTTGGCGCCATCGGCAAAAGAATCCGCACCTTCATCAAAAAATATGAATTTAACTACATTCCACAGTATGCAAAGCAACGCAATCATGAGCAGGGTAAAAATGATCGGTCTGCGCCTGTAAAAAGGTTTTTTTGGGGGAAAAAGCCGCTCAAGATGGCCGAGCAGCGGGCAGGAGACACATGGTGTGCCGACACTCCGCGGCACCTCCACTTTGGGGGACATTTCCGGTTCTGTAGTTGACATAGAAGTTCCTCCTTGGAATACTCAATGCTTTAAACATAGCGGCGCTTCGGCAAAAGCTCTATGATTGATTCCGAAATGATGACGATCCGCAACAAAATGCTATAAAGGCGGCGCAGGACAATAAGACTCAGGATAAAAATGGTCTACGATGTACTTAAAAAGCAAAAAACTATTTCAGCCCGGAAACAGTACTAAACTGTACAAATCCGGGCCGAAATAGTTTTTTAAAACAACCAGAAGTCAAAATGCGCTTTTTACGCCTAGTTGGCTTCCTCTTCCATCTTCTGCTTCAACAAATCACCAAGGTTCTGGCCAGACTCGGAGGGACCGGCGCGGAATTCCTTGGGCTTGCGTTTTTCTTCTTCTTCCTTAAGCTGCTTTATGGAAAGGCCCAGGCGGCGTTCTTCGGCGCTCACATGAATAACCTTAGCCTGAATTTCCTGATTTTCTTTGTATATTTCTGAAGGGCTCTTTATTTTCTTATTGGAAAGCTCGGACACATGCACGAGTCCTTCAATGCCTTCTTCAACTTCCACAAAAAGCCCGAAGTCGGTAATATTGGTCACAATACCCTTTACAGTGCAACCCACCGGATAGGTGGAAGGCACATGCCCCCAAGGATCGTCCACCAGTTGCTTGACGCCCAAGGTGAACTTTTCGCTTTCCTGATCCACGGTAAGCACTTTGGCCTGAATAGTGTCGCCGACCTTATAAAGCTCGTTGGGGTGGCGCACCTTTTTGGTCCAGCTGATATCCGAAACGTGGATGAGGCCGTCAATACCGTCTTCAATGCCGATAAACAGGCCGAATTCGGTAATATTTTTAATGACGCCTTCCAGAATGGTGCCTTCGGGATATTTTTCAGCCACAAGTTCCCACGGGTTGGGACGAACCTGCTTCATACCGAGGGAGATACGCTTTTTGTCGCTGTCCACCCCGAGAATGATAACTTCCACTTCGTCGCCGGCATGAACCATCTGGGACGGATGGCGCAGTTTTCTGGTCCAGGACATTTCGGAAATGTGCACCAGCCCTTCCACGCCGGGTTCAAGTTCCACAAACACGCCGTAGTCCACCAGATTGGTGACCTTGCCATGGCATTTGTGGCCCACGGGGAAGCGTTCTGTGATGTCCTGCCAGGGATCGGGCACGAGCTGCTTGAGGCCGAGGGAAACCTTGTGATTTGCCTTGTCAAATGACAAGACCTTCAGTTCGAGTTCCTGGCCGAGGGTGATCATTTCCTTAGGATGGCGAATACGCTTCCAGGACATGTCGGTGATATGCAAAAGGCCGTCTAAACCGCCGAGATCGACGAATACGCCGTACTCGGTGATGTTCTTGGCCTTGCCGACCACGGTTTGCCCTTCTTCGAGAGTGCGCAGCAGATCCTGCTTCTTGGAATCGCGTTCTTCTTCGAGCAGCACGCGCCGGGAAACAATGACATTGCTGCGGCGGCGGTTGATCTTGAGCACGCGGAATTCATATTCCTGATTAACCAGCGCGTCCATATCGGGCACGGGGCGAAGGTCCACATGCGAACCGGGCAAAAAGGCTTCCACTCCGCCGATATCCACGGTGTAGCCGCCCTTGATCCGGCGCATGATGTGGCCCTTGATTATGCCGCTCTTTTCCTGCATGTCTTCAAGCTGGTCAAAAAGCTGCATTCTCTTGGCTTTTTCAAAGGAAAGGGTGATTGTTCCCTCTACTTCGTTTTTGCGCACCACAAACACGTCCACGCGATCTCCAACCTTTACGGCAAGATTGCCGAGGGGGTCGCGGAATTCATTGGTGGGTATCTGCCCTTCCGACTTGAAATTGACGTCCACGAGCACATGCTCGTCGCCAATGCGGACGATTTCGCCCTTGACGATCGAACCTTCCTCAAGGTCGCCGAAATCAGTACTTAAATAATTTTCCAGTGCACTTTCAAAGTTAAAATCGGCATCGTGGCCGGTTTCCTGGTTGACCATATTTACATAGCCTCCAAACAAAATTTCCCTCAAGCGACATCCATGCTTTTCCATCGCCTTTTAGCAGGATTGACTAGTATAACCCGGATATCAAAAGATTACAAGCGCGGGGACATCATAAAATAGCCTGATATCAATGAGGTTTGTTGCGGGAGGAAAAAATATAGCTTCCTCCCGCCGACCTTTACGACAGTTTCGAATGCAAGACAGTGTGGTCGCGAGCGAAAAAACACTCGTGACCGCGCCGTTTATTGGACCTTTTCGAAAATATGGCTGGAATATTGCAGCCCCTGCCGCTCCGCTTTGCCTTTCCACATCTGGAAGAGCGACTCGTCTTTGGTAAGGCCGCCAAGGCCATATTTATAGTAGGCGGCAAGCATGAGCTGAGCGTCGCCGTTGCCGTTCTGCGCGGCCGCCTCAAAGTAGCGCGCGGCCTCTCCCTTGTCTTCCGGCACGCCGCGCCCTTCGTGATAGATAAGCCCGAGCTTGTACTGGGCGTCGGCATAACCTCTGTCCGCCGCTCTTTTGTACCAGGATATGGCCGTACCTTCGTCGCGGGCCACGCCCATGCCGCTTTCATAGGCGAATCCGAGCAATGCCTGGGCTTCGGCATCGCCATGCCGGGCTGCTTCGGCATACCATTTCACCGCTGTGGACGGATCTTGCGGCACTCCAAGGCCATTTTCGTAACAGCGGCCGAGCAGCACCATGGCCGCCAGATTGCCGCTTTCGGCCATGGGTTTCACAATACGCAACACATCGGCGTATTTGCCAATATTGTAATACTCCACCGCTTTTTCATAAGAATTTCCATCCTGTGCGGCGGCTGACGCATGATCGGCGCTCAGAGCAATAGCTGCCGCAAGCAATATAATTATGAGTGTGTTTTTCATTTTCTTCCTCCAAGTTCCATCAGTTTCTCAAGCAATTCTCCAAAAGACAGCCCGATGGCGGCCGCCTCCTGGGGAATAAGGCTGGTTCTGGTCATTCCGGGGAGAGTGTTTGTTTCCAATATATAGGCATCGCCCGCTTCATTAACAATAAAGTCGGCCCGACTGTAACCCGAAAGACCCAAGACCCGGTGCGCGGCAAGGGCCATTTCCTGTATACGCGCCGTGAGTTCCGGCGGCAGGGGGGCAGGGCATATTTCTGTTGCCGCGCCCTTTTCGTATTTACTTTTGTAATCGAAAAAAACTCCGGCCAGAGGCTTGATCAGAATAGGAGGCAGAGCTTCCTCGCCCAGTACTCCGCAGGTGACCTCGAAGCCGGAAATCATTTCCTCAACCAGCGCTTCGTCGCCCGCCGCGAAAACGGCATCCAGGGCCTGGTTCAGCTCCGCGCTGTTCTCCGCCCGAAAAAGGTTTAAACTGGAACCGCCGGTATTGCCCTTTACAAAAAGCGGATAAGCCAGGCCTGTTTTCATGTTTTCCGTCGTTTTTTGCGGCAGATGGATGAAATTTGGCGTAAGGAGCCCTATACGGCGGAAAATATGTTTGGCTGCGGCCTTGTTCAAGGCCAGGAAAGAACCGGCCGGGCCGGATCCCTGATAGGGGCATTTGATTGTGTCCAGCATGGCCTGCACCAGACCGTCCTCGCCCGGAGAGCCGTGCAGATTAATGAAGGCAAAGTCGTGCCGCACCGCAACTTCCAGAAGCTTGCCGAAACCTTCGGAAAGATCGAATCTAGTGACATTGTGCCCGCGCTTCGCAAGCGATTCGGCAATCACCTCGGCCCCGTTCAGCGATACCTGGCGCTCAGGGGACCAGCCTCCCGCGATCAAAAGAACATTCATTCAAGTTGACTCCTATTTTTTCGGATAAGAGGCTTTCAATCAGCCGTCCCTGCTCATGTGAGGCCTTTATGCCCGCCCGCGACGCCTCGGAATGCCCGTAGCGCGTCAAAAGATCGGAAAAACGTTCGTTCAGAGGAACCGCAATATCGTGCCTGACACGTTTATCCGCATAGATAACAAAAAAAGGCAGGCTGCAAATATTATTTTCATTTACCTCCCAAGGCCAGCATACATGGTGCAAAATTCCCTGGGCTATGCCGTAGGCGCGCGTTTCGGCCACCACCCAGCAAGCTCCGAGCTGGGCGTGGCTGCCGCCATATTTTATGGTGTATGTTTTGGCCAGATCGTGCAAAAGCGCGCTGGCCCGAACATGAGGAACAGAAACATCCATCCCGGCCGATACGGCTTTTTCGGCTATGGATGTGGCGATATCCGCCACAAATCGGGAGTGCCGCTGAATATTGTCCAACATCGCATATTTCTTCCACAACGCCATACACTCGGCTTCATCCGGGGCAGGGTCGGGATCGGAGTGGGAAAACTGCAAATTTGGCAGGGCCGTAAGGGAATAAGGGCTGGTTTTGGGGGTATTTTTCATTGTTTTTTCCATTATGGGCTTTTTTCAAGCCGCAACAGAGCATCATAATCCTCTGGAGTGTCAATGTCAAAGATGACGGATTGCTCATCAACCTCCAGATAATGCGCGGCGGCTCCCGGGCGCAGGAAAAGACCGCGCGCTCCGTTATCTCCGGAAAGGGCCATGACTTCGGCGAAAAATTCGCGAGGAATAATTACCGGATTGCCCCGTCGCTCACCGAAACGCGGCGCGATCAGACAACCGGGATTGGCAAGCGCGGATGAGGCAAGGCGGGCTACAAGCTCTGCCGTAATCAGCGGCTGATCTCCAAGCAGCACGCAGGCCCCGGCCACAGGCCGGTTTCCTTCGGTCAGCAAAAGCCCCTTAAGCCCGGCCTTGAGGGAAGCGCTTTGCTCCACCGGCTCAAAGGCGGCTCGAACCATTATAATTGAGGGCTCCCCGGCCAAAAGCCCGGCCAGTTCCGGCGAAGAACCCGGCCCGATTACCGCCACTACCGGTTCAAGCCCTCCGTCCAGCGCGGCCCGCATGGCGCAATTTATCAGCGGACCGCCTCTGAAGGGCATGAGCAACTTGGGCTGTCCCATGCGCCTTGACGTCCCGGCTGCGAGTATGATTCCTCCAATGCGTTTCATAAAAGCAAATCTCCTGGAGCATTTTGCGAATGAAATGAGCGAAATGCTCTGACGGCGCGTGCGTTGATAGGGCCGTAATCAGCAAAAAATACCTGACTTGAGAAAAATATACGGAAGTTCGAAAATTTACTCCAGCCCCAGCAAAAAACAAAGTGAAAAAAGTAACTATAGCGGCGCAATTCTTGCGCCGCGTCTATTGTTTTGCTATGAGATATATTAGATTTAAATAATTTTTGTCGGGCGATGTCCAAGTCAGGGAGCTCTTGGATAATGTGGTCAGCATCACGCCGAGCAGGCAGAGGCAAAAACGGCATTTTTTCCCCTGCCTGCCCGGAACAACACGTAAGGAGACGCGTTTGATGAAAAAGAAACCCATTTGGAGTTCCCTGTATTTTCAAGTTATTACCGGCATAACCCTCGGCATTCTGCTGGGGCATTTTTATCCCACCTGGGGTGAAGCCATGAAGCCCCTTGGCGACGGCTTCATCAAACTTATTAAGATGGTCATCGCCCCGATCATTTTCGGCACCATCGTTGTGGGCATAGCCCGCATGGGCGACATGAAAAAAGTCGGCCGAGTGGGCATGAAGGCTCTTATTTACTTCGAAATTCTCACCACCGCCGCTCTTATTATCGGCCTGATCGTGGTGGAAGTGCTTCAGCCCGGCGCGGGCATGCATGTTGACCCCAGCCAGCTCGATGCCTCTTCCGTGGCTGCTTTCGCTTCCAAGGCCAAAGCCCAGAGTACCACAGCCTTTTTAATGAACATCATCCCCAATACCGTGGTCAGCGCCTTTGCCCAAGGTGAAATTTTGCAAGTGCTGCTTTTCTCCTGTCTTTTCGGTTTTGCTATTGCTCAAATGGGCGAACACGGCAGAAACGTTACCATTTTTATAGATGAAATGACTCACGGCTTTTTCGGCGTAATCAACATGATCATGCGCCTCGCCCCCATAGGCGCCTTTGGGGCCATGGGCTTCACCATCGGCAAATATGGCGTGGCCAGCCTTAAAAACCTGGCCTTCCTCATGTGCTCGGTGTACGCTACCTGCATTTTATTTATTTTTCTCGTGCTTGGCTTGGTGTGCAAATATTATGGTGGGTTCAGTGTTTGGAAATTCATCAAATATATCAAAGAAGAATTTCTCATCGTGCTTGGCACGTCTTCTTCCGAATCGGCCCTGCCGCGCATGATGAGCAAGCTCGAACATGCCGGATGTTCCAAACCCGTTGTGGGCCTCGTTATTCCCACCGGCTACAGCTTCAACCTTGACGGAACCTGCATCTACCTCACCATGGCTGCCATCTTCGTGGGCCAGGCCTGCGACATTCCTCTTACGTTGGGCCACAAACTGACCATTCTGGGCGTGCTGCTGCTCACTTCCAAGGGCGCGGCAGCGGTTACCGGCGGAGGATTCATCACCCTGGCGGCCACCTTTGAAAGTATCGATGCCCTGCCCGTGGCCGGTTTGGCTCTGCTGCTGGGCGTTGACCGCTTCATGTCCGAAGCCAGAGCGTTAACCAACCTCATAGGCAACGGTGTGGCCACAATTGTGGTATCCAAATGGGAGGGCGCTCTTGATGAGAAAAAATTGCAAGCGGCCTTGGATGGAAAAATATCATCAGAGGAAGCCGTACAACCGGTGTAAAGGCATTTTGCAAACTCAGTAAGCAAAATGCCCTGGCGGCCCGTATTTATGATATGCCCGCCGCGTCGTGCGCATGCGCCAAAACGCGACGGGCATATTGACACAACCAGAATCCAAGGATAAAGGGTAACATATTTTCTTAACCGCTAAACGAGGGTTCCACGATGAGAAAATTGATTTTGGGCGGGTTCGCCCTTCTGGCTCTGGCCCTGGCCATTCCGGCCATTGCCGCTGATCAGCCTGCGGCTCCGGCGGACGGCATCAAAATGGACGCCGCCAAAAAAGGCGTAGTGTTCAACCACAGCACCCACAAAGAACAAAAATGCGGCGAATGCCACCACCCCGTGGACGGCAAGGAAGATTACCGCAAGTGCGCCACTGCCGGCTGCCATGACAGCATGGACCGCAAAGACAAGAGCGCAAAGGGTTATTACCACATAATCCATGACAAGGGCACCAAGTTCAGAACCTGCCTCGGCTGCCACCTTGAAGTCGCCCAGGCCAAGCCCGAACAGAAAAAAGAATTGACGGCGTGCAAAGGCTCCAAGTGCCATCCCTAATCTGCTGACGAAGTCAGCAGGCTGGCTGCCCATGCTTTAGTAGGGCGGCGAACGAAGGATCCCGAACCGCAGTTGAAAGGCGGTGCGGGGCAAATAAGCCAAAGGATAATGTCCGCCTCTTTTTTCTTTAGAGGGAAGAGGCGGTTTTTCTTTTTACGAATAAAATGATTTTTATAAAATAATAACAAATTAATTTTACACATTTTTTTAAAAAAATAAAAAAAATCTTGCCTTCCCCCCCTTTTCAATTTTCAAGACAGCCTTATTTTACCCCTCGATTGGGGAATGCCGCTTTAACCGGCGGCAATCCGGCCCCAAGCTGTGCCGGAACGCCACTTATCTGGCGGTGAACTCCGGTGAATCAAAAGAGCACAGGCAACCAAGGCCTAACCCGGAAAAAGCGCCGAAGCCGCGCGCTGTCTCCGGCTCCGGGCCAAAAGTAAAGGGACCGGCCAGAATAGTGCCGGAAAAAAGTTAATCAAAAGTCTGGAGGATAGTCGTCATGAACATGAAGCCCCTGAATGACCGCGTGCTGGTCAAACGCCTTGAGTCTGAAGAAAAAACCGCTGGTGGTCTCTACATTCCCGATACCGCCAAAGAAAAGCCTTCCAAGGGCGAAGTTGTCGCCGTGGGTCCGGGCAAAGTTGCCGACAACGGTCAGCGCGTGGCCATGGCTGTTAAAGCCGGGGACACCGTTCTTTTCAGCAAGTATGCCGGCACCGAAATCAAGCTTGACGGCATCGAGCATCTCGTAATGCGCGAAGATGACATTCTGGCTGTTCTTGATTAATTGAAATTTTCGGCCAAATTTTAAAGTAACCACCTTAGATACAAGTTTTTTTCTGGAGGAAAATTTACCATGGCTGCCAAAGAAATTCTTTTTGATGTCAAAGCCCGCGAAAAACTTTCCCGCGGTGTGGATAAACTCGCCAATGCCGTTAAAGTGACCCTTGGACCCAAAGGCCGCAACGTTGTTCTGGAAAAGTCCTTCGGCTCCCCGATAATCACCAAGGACGGCGTTACCGTCGCCAAGGAAGTGGAACTGGAAGACAAGTTTGAAAACATGGGCGCCCAGATGGTCAAGGAAGTGGCTTCCAAAACTTCCGACGTTGCCGGTGACGGTACCACCACAGCCACCATTCTGGCCCAGGCCATCTACCGCGAAGGCGTGAAGCTTGTGGCCGCCGGCCGCAATCCCATGGCCATCAAGCGCGGCATCGACAAAGCCGTTGAATCTCTGGTGGTCGAGCTCGGCAACTTGGCCAAGCCCACCCGCGACCAGAAGGAAATTGCCCAGGTCGGCACCATTTCCGCCAACTCCGACGCCACCATCGGTAACATCATTGCCGAAGCCATGGCCAAAGTGGGCAAGGAAGGCGTGATCACCGTGGAAGAAGCCAAGGGTCTGGAAACCACCATGGAAGTGGTGGAAGGCATGCAGTTTGACCGCGGCTATCTTTCCCCCTATTTTGTCACCAACGCGGAAAAGATGATCTGCGAAATGGACAATCCTTACATTCTTTGCACCGAAAAGAAAATTTCCAGCATGAAAGACATGCTGCCGGTGCTTGAACAGGTTGCCAAAGTGAATCGTCCGCTGGTGATCATCGCTGAAGACGTGGAAGGCGAAGCCTTGGCCACCTTGGTGGTCAACAAGCTGCGCGGCGCTCTGCAGGTTGTGGCCGTGAAGGCTCCCGGCTTCGGCGACCGCCGCAAGGCTATGCTTCAGGATATCGCCATTCTCACCGGCGGCCAGGTTGCCTCCGAAGACATGGGCATTAAGCTTGAAAACCTCGCCCTCAGCGACCTCGGCACCGCCAAGCGCGTGGTCATCGACAAGGATAACACCACCGTGGTGGACGGCGCTGGCAAGGGCGACGACATCAAGGCCCGCGTGAAGCAGATCCGCGCCCAGATTGAAGAAACCACCTCCGATTACGATCGTGAAAAGCTCCAGGAACGCCTGGCCAAGCTGGTGGGCGGCGTGGCTGTTGTGCATGTTGGCGCGGCCACCGAAACTGAAATGAAAGAAAAGAAAGACCGCGTGGAAGATGCCCTCAATGCCACCCGCGCCGCTGTTGAAGAAGGTATCGTGCCTGGCGGCGGCACCTCCTACCTGCGCGTGTCCAAGGTTCTTAACGACATCAAGCCCGCTGACGA
>JAVBLG010000049.1:0-74977 GCA_031553655.1 Desulfovibrionaceae bacterium
CCGTCACGTCCGGCTTTTGCCTCGGGCTTCCTTCAGACTCTGCCTCACGACAGCGCCCTTGCCTCCGGCTACTGGTTCCGCTCACTACGGCCCAGAGTGGACTTGCACCACTTTTAAGAACGCGCCATGTCCGGCGCACGACCTGGGGCCCCGGGCAATGCGCCTGCCGGGGCGCGGACTCCTGCTACCTGAAAGACAAGATGAATGATGCCACCCACGCCAAACAATGCGAGGGCACGGTCTACATCTTCCCGGGCAAGCAGGAGGAATGCCGCGAAGCGGGCATAGACACCATGGGCGCGAATTGCTGCGACTATCAGCACTCCAGCTCCGGTGAATGCAGCTTCGACGCCATGGCCGAAACTCTGGGCTGGGACAGCGCGGCGATCATGATGGTCAAAACCGTGGGCGGTTATTTCGCGCAGCAATATGTGGTGTCGTCCCTGGCCGAATACGCGGCAACGCAGCTTATTTCCCAGGGAACCCTGCCGTTCTGGGCCTCGGGCCCGTACAGCCTCTTCGGCGACCTCAGCGTGGAAATGATGAAGGGCTTTGCCGATGTGGCGCTTTCGGCCGGAGGCAGCATTGCCGAGGCCACCAGCTTTGTGGCCGGGCAGATCGCCGCGGCCATCGGCAATGTGATCTCCTTCGTGGGCTACGCCTACATGATTTACCAGATGTACAACATGGTCAAGGCCATGCAGGAATGCAAGCCCGGTGAAAAAATACTCTGGTGCAAGGTGGCCAAAAAATCCTGCATCTTCACCGGCCACAAATGCACCACGCGCATCTTCGGCGTTTGCCTGCAAAAAATCGAACGCCAGTGCTGCTACGAAACCAGTCTGGCCCGCATCATCCACGAACAGGGCCGCCCGCAACTGGGCATGGGCCAGAATGACTGCCGGGGTTTCACCTTGGAAGAATTCGCCCGGCTTGATTTCTCTCGCATGGATTTCAGCGAGTATGCCGACGATCTCACCCGCCAACTGCTTAATGAAGGGCAAATTGTGAACAAAGTGCAATCCATTGTGGACAAATACACTCAGCAGATGGAGGGTGTGAAGTGATTTTTCCAAACGATTCCAGTAAAATATTCAATAAATTCCAGACAATAAAGTGTAGCGCATTCAAGGCGTGTTTCATTGCTGCATTGGCTGTGATGCTCATTTTGCCACATCAAGCCCAGGCCGTGTGCAAGACCACTTTCGTGAATCCGCTGACGGATCCGGCCTGGCCCTGCATGTTTCCCATTCGCCTGGCGGGCATAGCGCTCACCCCCTCGGCCCCGGATCCGGAAACATATGTTTCCGCGCCGCTCTGTTCCTGCCAGGACGGGGCTTTCAAACGCGTGGGCTTCACCATGGGTTTCCGCGAGCCTTCCTATATGGTTGATGTGACCAAAGATTCCTGGTGCTTCGCCGGGCTTGGCCTGGATATGGGCAAAAGCTCGGTATGGGGTGACGGCTCCGAAGGCGGGCTCGCCGGCAAAAAGAGCATGGCCGAACTCTACTACGCCAACACCCACAGCTATTACTACAATCCGCTCTACATTCTGGAAATCCTGCTCGACGCCAAATGCCTGGACAAAGCGCCGATGGCCATAACCGACATTTCGGAGATTCGGCCCGATCATAATGACGCTGTGCTCAATCTGATGATGTACCCGCAGAGCCTGTTGTTTTCCAATCCCGTTTCCGTGGCCGTATGCATGGCCGATTCCATTGCCGCGACCACCGGCTATCCTCTGGACGCGCTTTTCTGGTGCGCCGGAACCTGGGGGCCGGTTTATCCGCTTACCGGCCACAGCACGGTAAAGGGCAACACCAATATATCGGCCTCGGCCAATGTGGCGGTCAAGAGCATCGCCCGCGCCCACAACAATTTGATGCTATGGGGCACCAAGGGCGAGGCCGCTCTGTGCGGATTCTATCCGCAGCCGGTGACGATGAAATCCCAATACAAAATTCAGCCGGTGCGCCCCCTGCAAACCGGCTCCTGCGTGCCCATCGGGCGCTCGGAGCTGCTATGGGGGGCCGGAAACAACCCGCCAGCTCCGGGCAAGGCCGACAACTTCGCCTATCTGCTATGGCGCTGGCGGGATTGCTGTGCGTTCTGATTCACATCCATCATTTAAAATCAGGCGGCAAATCCGATGAGTCGCGGCTATGTCACAGTGTGGCGCACCCTGGAAGACAGCGGCATTTTGGCCAATGCCGATGCCTGCCAGATGTTCCTCTACTTCATGCTCAAGGCCACGCATAAAGAGCGCAAGGAAGGGGTTGGCAAACAGGTGGTGGATTTGCGGCCTGGGCAACTCGTCACCAGCCGCAAGCATCTGGCCCTGGCTTTGGGCAGCAGCGAACAACGGGTCAGAACAACTCTGAATTTTCTCGAAAAATCTGGAATTATCAACCAGCGGACAACCAACAAGTACAGCGTAATTTCTATAATAAATTATGGCACATGCCAGCAGCAACAACCAACAGTAAACCAGCCGGCTAACCAGGAAGCAACCAGCTTCCAACCAGCAATCAACCCACAAACAACCAGCGAGCAACCAGCAGAGGCCGGGCATCAGATCACAAAACAAGAATGTAAGAAAGAAATAATTAATAATAATATTATCCCCCCCACCCCCCAAAAGGGGGAGCTTGTTGGGGCTGCGGAAGAACAGCCGCTGTCGCCTGAAGTTGCCGATAAGGGCAACCCTGGAGCAAAAGCCGGAGCAACGCGCTCCCCTGGCGGCTCCAAAGCGGAGCTTCGGGCGGTCATGGAGCAATACACCGCCAATCCCGACCTGCGCACGGCCCTGGAGGATTTTCGCCTAATGCGCGAGCGGATTCGCAAGCCCATGACCGTGAAAGCCCTGTCGCTCATTCTGCGTCAGTTGGACACTCTGGCCGACGACGACAAGACCAAAATCGAAATTCTGGAGCAATCCATCATGAGCTCCTGGCAGAAAGTATATGCCCTGGACAGGGCCAGAGCCTCTCCGGTTGCCAAAGTTGGGCCAAGCGCCCAGGCGAGCAGGAACAACCAAGGCATGGCCAGGCAGTACGAACAACCAACACTCCCGGAATGGGCTAAAGAGGTGATGGAAAATGCAATGCGAACAGGCACAGAAGGCTGATTTCCAGGCAATGGTCAACAACGCCAAAGCAGCGGCTGATGCGCGAAACCGCGAAATTGCCGGCCGCTGCCCGCAACACGGTGATTTCACCTATGGCGATCTGAGCGCCATAGATTCGTTGTCCGTGGCCTGCCCCAAGTGCCAGGAGGCGGGACGGGAAAAAAAGACTGCGGCCGAGCGTCACAAATGGCTGGAAGAAAAATCAGGCATTCCCCGACGCTTCAGAACTCTTGGATTTTCCGCCTTCAGGCCGCCCGTTGCCGCGGCAAAGCGGGCATGCGGCATAGCCCAGGATTATGCGCATAATTTCGCCAAATACTACGAAGACGGGCGTTCTCTTGTCCTTTACGGCCGCACCGGCACCGGCAAAAGCATGCTGGCCTGCGCCATGGCCCGGCACATCATCCTGACGCACGGGCGGCACTGCAAATACGCCACGGCCTATCACATCGTGCGCGACATCAAAGCCACTTTCAAAAACGGAGCGGATGAAAAAGAAGTGGTTAAAGGCTTTATCGAGCCGGCGCTGCTGATTGTCGATGAGGTTGGCGTGCAGTTCGGCACGGATACGGAAAAACTGCTTCTCTTTGAAGTGCTGAACGGCCGCTATGAGGAGATAAAGCCGTCCATTGTGATTTCAAATTTGAATCAGAGCGAGATCGTGGATTACCTGGGCGACCGCGCGCTCGACCGTATGCGGGAAAACGGCGGCGCGGCCCTGCTTTTTGACTGGGACAGTCACAGGCATTAGCGGAATATGCTCGGCAAGGTCATGGAATTTCAGTTTAATAGCTTTAGCGCAAAATTATCATGGGATTAACCAATTATAAGATACAAAGCTATACTTAAAAATAGATATTTGGCAATATGATTTGATTGCCTCGTGCGCCATGGGCCATGGAAAACCCGTGGCGGAATCACCAGACGAAAACCTCAAAACCGGCGTAATCCCATTGGATACGCTTATAACGAGAACTGACATGCGCGCGCATAAAAAATATACCCTGAATTCGGATCAGCTCATAAATTACAGCGGTCTTGGCTACACCATGTCGCTTATAGGCGGTAAACACAAAATGCTCATCCTGTTTTGCCTGTTAAATTTGACTACAGCCCGGGCGAGCCGCCTGAGAAGCATGATTGCTCCCATCTCCATTAATTATTTGCGATTAATTCTGAAGCAGATGGAGAACGATGGACTGATCGTCTGTAAAAAATCAAACCATAAAATCCCAAGGGTTGAATTCAGCCTCACCAAAGAGGGCAAATCCCTGAAGCCTGTGCTGACAAGGTTGTGCAGTTGGGGCGTGAAGCACGGTGAAAGTAAAAGCCAACTTCTCACTATTGAAGGCCAATAGTCTAATGAATTCTGAAAATACGTTGCAATAACGCGAAGTATTATCAGGGGCAGGGGTGGAGAAACTGGACGAACCGGCATTTATCCAAGTGAGTCGGCAATTGAAAGCTGCGAGTTGCGATAGTATAAGAGCCGTCTTACGGAGGAATCATGGATCACAACATGCTGGCGGGTATCATCGTATTCATGCGCAAGGCGGAAAATTTGAAAAATACCCTTCGCAGCGCTCATACCTCAAACGGCAGGCACGAAAGCAGCGCCGAGCACAGTTGGCGGCTCTGCCTGTTTGTAATGGTCATAAGCAAGTTCTTTGACGGCATTGATGCTGACAAATTGCTCCGTCTGGCGGTTATCCACGATCTCGGGGAAGCTGTTTGCGGTGACATTCCAGCCATCCACCAAATTGCTTCCACCGGCAAAGCAACAGTAGAACGCCTGGGAATGTGTGAGCTTTGCGCGGATCTGCCGCCTGATTTACAAGCGGAACTGCTTGCGTTGTGGGATGAGTACGACACCGCAAGCACTCCGGAAGCGCGCATAATCAAGGGATTGGACAAATTGGAGACGATTAGCCAGCATAACCAGGGCCGTAATCCTCCTGATTTCGATTATGCATTCAACCTTGCCTACGGGCAGGAGTATATGGATTTTCACCCTCTGCTCAAACAGATTCGGGCAATCCTGGACGGGGAAACCCGTATAAGGGCCAAGTAACTACGATCTAAAGAGTTTTACTTTACGCAGATTAGATGATGCATACCCTCGGCCGTCCTTACGCACGGCCATTTTCCGGGTCTTTCCTCCAAGCTTGACACCGGCGGAATGGGCATGGGTCGGACATTAGTTTTCAACTGATGCTCGGCTCGTTTTTATGAATAATTCGGCATACTGGATATATAAGGCCAAAAGCCCAGCCTCTGGCGGCAAGCGCCTCCGCTGCAACTTAATGAGGAATTGACACTCTATCCTCGTCAAAATCGCCTTGCTCAGCCCCGGCATGGCAGGCAATGCAATTTTGTAAGCCGCCTACTGAAGCCTGATTGAAGACGGCTGGGGCAATCTTTCTATGTTTCCGCTGGATATAAGGCTGCGTAGATATGCGCTCCGGGACGTCCCCATGGGAACGCTTCATAATCTTTCTGCCGATTTTGCCGCCGTTCCTGTCCGCCGCATTTGCAAGCAGATAGTCTGACACCTGCCGCTTTGCCTCCGCATCCAAGCTGATTGTAGCTCCAAAATGGTCATCCGGCGTATCAAGTATTTTACGCCAGGACGCTTCGGGCAGCAGATAGGCTCCATAGGCCATATGGCAACTTCCACAGCTTTCCTTATATGCCGCCGGCATCTGGTACGAATGGGCAAAGTCGCTCTTATGCGACCGCTCCCGCCTTTTTCTGCCATGGTCATCCGCAAACGCGCTTGAGAACGCAAATACGCTGAATAGAATAAAACAAGCCGCAACCGGGAAAAATTGAGTCCAAGTAGCCTTTTTCATGATTTACGCTAACCTCTTTTTGCGGATAAAGCCCAGGCCCGCCAGCAACAAGGCAATGACCACAAGCAGCCCCAGAGCGAAGTTCGGCAGGTAATAGGTTGTATAAACTTCCCAGCCAAAAGCGCGCAACATTTTGGAAAGCGTTGTTTTTAGACCGCCAAGCCCACCTCCCAAGGTGGCGGTTACGGCGAACAGCCCGCAACCTATAAACGCCAGGCCGGCCATAACAAAACGGAGAGCGCCTTCCCACAATGCCTCACCCGCGCGCAGGCGGATAAACAGCACCGCCGCCCAGAAAACCGTACACCATGCGGCAAAAAGCATATGGTTACGCCCAAGGGGAGTGGTGGATACAGCTTCCCAGGGCCAGACGGAGTAGCCTGTCAGCAATGTGCCCGATGCGGTGACAAGCGCGGCCGTCAGCACAAATAAAAGCACCCGCGCCAACGATTTGGCCATCTGGCTGTCACTGAAAGCGCGAAAAATGATAATCAGGGCGGAGAAGCTCCAGAGCGCCAAAGAAAGATGCACAAACATGCTATGATATTGTTTCATGGCTGATTCCCCTTTTCTTTACGCCCGCAGGCCACAGCCAGGCCGATACCCATGCCGACGATGAGCGCGAGGCCGGCAAGCAGCGTAAGCCGCCATTGTTTCCCAATCTTATCCGCAAATTCGGCCTCAACCCCATAATGGGCAAGCTGCTCCGGCGTGTGATGCGCAACGGCCGGTTGTCCCTGGCGGATGTAGTCCGCCCCGGCATGGTGTTTGCTGTTCAGGTGCGGCCAGTTGACCTGACCCGGATAGAACAGGGTGATCTCAAGCCACCTATCGTTCCACCCGGTCATATCGCCCTCAAACTTTTGCGCCATAAGGGCCGCATCCCGGCCCAGGCCCAAGGATACCGGCAATGATACATAGTGCCAGCGTCCGGCATTGGCATCCCGATGCACGGAAAACGCGGCGGTATACGCGCCCTGATCCTTCAGGATTTTGTCATCCAACGGATGCCCGGTCTCCAGCTTGCGCCTCAATTCAACATTCCAGTATCCGTTTTCCCAATGCCCTCTGCCCTGTACGGCGATATCACCGGCGGAGCCTTTGGGTTCCCGCAAAAAACGGCGCGGCAGAACATCGCCATCGGCCCATCCCGCATTGGGATCAAAGGCGACGGCATCGTCCATGGTCAGGAAGTAGGCGGAATCCTGGGTCAGTTTTTTCCCGATCATGTCATCCCACTTCAAAGCCTTGTAACCAGTGACCGCGCTGTTGAACATATACCGGGGGAGCTTTGCCTTGCCATCCCAATTGGTGGCAACAACGCTTGTGCCCTGATCGGTATAGCGGGCTTCGGCAACAAACTGGTCATCAGACATATTGACAGGATTAGAGCGGTTGGCGCGCCAGTGCCATAAATCGACAAAATACCCGGCAGCGCGCTGCGCCTGCAAAACCTGCTCGGAGCGCACCGAGCCCCAGTCGTTAATGTCCATGCGTGTTTGCGGCAAATGCTTGGTGATTTCGCTCAGCTTCTTCTTTTCTCCGAGATAAGGGTGCGCCGCTACCTCCTTTTTGTCGGCGTGAGTGCTGAATCCCGCCATTCCGGATCCAATGACATAGTAGCCGCCATACCGGGCAAACTCGGGAACGCTGCCGTCGTCCAACATCATGGCCACCCTGTCTTCACCCAGCCCGTCGGGATCGGACCAGGGCATGCCTCCGCCTTTTGCGGACCATTTCCCATCCTGATAGACGAGCACATCATGAAGGAAACCGGGATATTCCGAAGGCCAACGATACCGGAAAAAGATAAAAGTGTCGTTGTAGGCCGCCTTCACCTGTAACGGCATGGTCAGTTGATCGGGGATGTGGATGTTATTTTGCGGATCGTTTTTGATTACGCCAGAGCCGTGTACCGCCCATGTCAGCAGAAGGCCCCCCAGAAACAGCGCAAAGATTACAAGAGCCGTTCGTTCACAGGGAGTCTTGCCGGTTATGTCATTCCCCATATTGCCTCCTGGCAGGCTGCCTGGTCATCAGGGCCGCCGCGCCCGCGCGGCAGCCCGAGGAGATATATTAAGTGACTATTTTGTACTCTATCAGCTTTTCATCCGGCTCGGCGCATATGGGGCAATACTTGGGACGGTTCCGCAAAATAATATTGCCGCACTCCGGGCAACGGTAAATTTTCGCGTATTTCTCCTTGTCAAACTTGTCAATGTTTTTCAACAGATCAGCATATATGACCGCGTGAACCTCTTCCCCCAGTTTGGCGAGAATAAAGACCAGGCGCGCATCAGTCATATGCTCATCTTCGGCAATGTTGATAAACTCGGGATACATTTTCGTGTATTCCGCAGTCTCTCCGTCTATGGCCGCTTGCAGGTTCTCTTTGGTAGTGCCGCTCTTAAATTTGCCGGCTTCCGGCTTTGTAACCTTTTCCAAGTTTTGCGCAATGCGGAACTCGTCTTCGGCATGCTTGAATTCGGCTGCGGCAATCGCCCGGAAAATCGCGCCGATTTCCTTGTGGCCTTCCTTGTCGGCCACATCCGCGAAAGCGTTGTATTTTGTGCCGGCTTCTATTTCACCCTTAACAGCGTACATAAGGCTTTTCAATGTCCCAGGGTACGAAGCAGGAGCCGCGGACTTGGCAGCCGCCACAGCCGATATTGGGGATGTAAGCCCGGCAATTGCGCCTCCGGCAGCAATACCGCCCATCAAACCCAATATATGCCGCCTCTTGAAAGTACTCATGGAGTCCTCCAAAATTTGATATCGCGCGATCAGCATTATAGTCCCCGCGACTACGCTGCTGTCGGCCAGATGGGCAAGGAAAAGTCTATGCTAGTGGTAAAAAGATATGTAATATTAACGTGATATGTAATGGAAGAACTGGCAAAACATCTTGTCGCGTAAGGCGATTTTAGACTTTAGCCACCATATCATTTTATAGCACATTTGAGATATGCTGTTAAATTATAACCGCAATTAGAACACCATGTTAAGCGGAAATCAGTAGTATTGGTTCCGGCAGTCCGTTTCTGACTAATGCCACCGTCTAAAGGTCGCACAGTACAGCCTGACGCATTTGCCGGCGGATGCGGCGATGCACCAACCAGTATGATAGCCTTGTGATTACTTTACTAAAACCGCCAGGCTCCAGATGGAGCCCGGCGGTTTATATACCTGAACGAGACGAGCCTGCGCTTATAACTCCGCCATTTCTTCCTGAACGCTCTTGATAAAATTCTTTTCCTGAGGCTTTAAATCAAGAACGCGCTGAAAGTATGCTCTGGCCTTGTCTTTTTCCTTAAAGACATATTTGTTGACCATGCCAAGATAATACAGGGCGTGATACTCATTGGGGTCGATGCCCAGAATTTTTTCATAATCGGCCACCGCGTCATGATAGCGGTCCGACCGTATCAAGGCCGCCGCGCGGTGGGTGAGCGCGTTGATGTCGTTGGGCATAAGGTCGATGACCTTGGCCCAGAACAGAGTGGCTCTTTCCCAATCCTGCGCGCGGCTGAAAGCCTCGGCCAGCTCCTGCAGGGCTTCGGTGTCTTTGGGGTTCTTACGCAGCTTGTCCATAAGCGCGGGAACTTCCGCCAGCATCTGTTCCTGGCCCTGCCCTTCTCCGCCGGATGCCTGCGACGCCCGCACGCCGCTCGGTATGCCCGCGCCATTAATGAACGACGTCATAAAGATGATGACGATACCCACCGCCATCAGGCAGATAATCGGCTTGCGCATGGCGAATTCAGCCGTTTGAGTGCAATTTGCTTTATTCTTCGCCATGATTTTCTCCTTTGCGCGATGCCTGCA
This sequence comes from Desulfovibrionaceae bacterium, assembly GCA_031553655.1. Taxonomy (GTDB): domain Bacteria; phylum Desulfobacterota; class Desulfovibrionia; order Desulfovibrionales; family Desulfovibrionaceae; genus JAVBLG01. Next base: position 9,808 of record JAVBLG010000049.1, read on the forward strand.
CGCGCCAGGCCAGCAATGGCAGAATGCTGATTAGGATGGAGCCGATCCATAGCCAGTTGATCATAGGGTGCACGCTGACCCGGAGCGGCTTTAGCTGACCGTTTTCAATGTCGTGAATAGTGGAGTAAAATTCATTGCCCAAACTGAACAGCGTGGAAACCTCACTGTTGGGATGATCGAAGTTGCGATAAATCCGCTGCTGCGGTTTCAGCGTGCCTATGACTTTATTATCCTTGCTTATTTCAATATCCGCTTCATTGATGGTCAGATTATCGCCTTTGATCTGGCGCAGGTTTTTATAGGTGAAGGTGTACCCGTCCGAAGAAAAACTTTCGTTCAGCGCCATGGGGCGTTCCCAATTTTTTTGAAACGGGCCGGACACGGCAACCCCCAGAACAATAAGCGCGAAGGCCACATGCGCTCCCTGGCTGGCCAGAAAGCTCCGGTTCCACGCTTTTGCCCCCATGGTCAAAGCCAGCATGACTACAGTGGCCAAAACGGCGGCGGCCGAGGCCACACCCGCAATGGCGAGATACGGCCTGATCCCCTGCATGACTCCGATCACAAGGATTAACGTCCACACTGTCGCGGGCACAAGGGCGAGGCGCGGTTTCCAGAGCCCGCCCTGCCAGCCGAACCACGGAGCGCAGGCCAGAATCATGGCCAGCAGCGTGAACAGGGGCAGGCATACGGCATTGTAAAAACTCTGGGTCACACCGGAGGGCCGAGGGTCCCACAGTTGGCTGATAACCGGCCATATGGTGCCGAGCACCACAAGAAGGCCGAGGCACAGGAACAGCCAGGCCAGCAGCACCATTATCCCGGTTCTGCTGTTAAGCGGGGGCAACTGCTCAAACCCGGCCCGGGGCATGCCCGCAATAACCATGAGGCTTAAAACGCCTATAAACACTATCCCGAACAGCAGAGGAGCGCCCACCGCGCCCTGGCCGAAGGCGTGCAAAGACTCCACAACCCCGCTGCGCACCAGATAGGTGGCGAAAATGCACAGAAGAAATGTTACGCAGGTGAGGAAAACATTGATGCGTGATAGATAGCCGAACCGTCGTTCCACTATGCAGGTATGCAGCAGCGCCGTGGCCGAGAACCAGGGAATGAGCGAGGCGTTTTCCACCGGATCCCAGGCCCAGTAGCCGCCCCAGCCAAGCTCCATATAGGCCCACCAGGCCCCGAGCAAAATTCCGGAGGTCAGCGTGGCCCAGGACATGAGAATCCAATTGTGCGAGGGTTCATGCCACGCCTTGCCGTCTCCCGCCATCACGGCCCCCAGGGCCAGGCAGGCCGGAATGGTGAAGCCGGCATAGCCCATGAACAGCAGGGGCGGATGCAGCACCATGCCGATATTGCGCAGCAACGGATTCAGCCCCTGCCCGTCGCCTGGAGGATTATCGAGCATTGCGAACGGATTGCTCATTCTGGTCAGCAAAAGCAGAAAAAACGCCTGTACCAGCATGTAGAATAACCAGAAATAGATCTGATGTCCGGCGGATAATTTTTGGTATGACGCGCTTCTGGTGAGCATATAGCCGAAAGCCGCCACCAGGACGGCCCAAAAAAGCAAAGAGCCTTCCTGCCCGGCCCAAAAGGCCGCCAGGGTGTAGAAAAGCGGCAAGGTATTATCGGTGTACCGGGCCACATATGACAAGGAGTAATCGCGCGCCAGCAGCGCGTACAACAAAGCCAGGGAAGCAGCCAGCAGCAAAAGGAAGGTGCCGGTCTGCATTTTTTCCAGAATGTTTACTCGTTCGGCCCGGCCGATCCACGCCTGATGACAGGCGAGCGCGGATCCGGCCAGGCATAGCGCCAATGCTGCGAGCATGGCTCCATGTGCGGCTAAGTACATTGTTCCTCCAAACGGGAGCGGGTTGAAAAATGGCTGATGAAATACTTTTTACCGGCGCTGTTTCAGGCGCGGCAAACTCTTTATTGCGCGAAAAAGCTACTTCTGCGGGAGTCTTCCTCCGGGAAACGCGAAATCCACGGAAGAAGCCATGGAATTCAATTCCTCCAGGGCTTTGGCCGTGACATCAAGGTTCGCCCCGGAAGCGAGCACCGCATTTTTTACCAAAATCATATCGTAACCGTTCTTGGCGCGGCAGGCTTCAACAGCCCTGTTGAACGCCTCGGTAATAATTTCGGCCACGTTTTGTTGGGCTTCATTGAATTGTTTCTGGACTTCACCGAGCTTTTTCTGCAATTCTTCCTGCGCCGCTTTCTTTTCTTCTTCAGATCCCGTGTCTACTTTCTTTTGCAATTCAGCCAGTTCCACCTCAAATTTTGAAGAAAGAGATTGCAGGTAATCCTTGCCATTCTGGATCAATGTGCTCTGCGTATACACAACCTCGGAATCGACTATCGCCAATTTGGGGGTTGCATAACAGTTGGTTGTCAACAAGCCGAGGATGAGCAGTGAAGACAGGCAAAAAAAGGTACGAATCATGTGTGCTCCGCAGCAATATGTTATATTGTTGTTAATGTATGGGATTAAGATGTTTTTCACTGAATTTATTATATAACTTTCGCCACAATTACTGTAATATTGTCCCTTCCTCCGGCCTCAAGCGCCGCGTGCAGAAGCTTTTCAGCCTTTTCGGCGGCATTTATTCCCATATTCATAATTTGCTCAATCAATTCAAAAGATATTTCGTCGTGCAGGCCGTCCGTGCACAAAAGAAGCAGGTCGCCCAAGGCCAAATTCTGATTGCCGAACTCCGGATTAATGCTTTGGCAGCCCAGGCATTGTTCGAGAATGCTTTTTAAAGGATGGCATCGCGCCTCTTCCATGGTAATGTCTCCATCCTCGATCATGCTGGTCAAAAAACGATGATCCCTGGTTAATTGCTCCAATTTGTTGCCATGCAGCCTGTAAAGGCGGCTGTCTCCAACATGCGCCCAGAAAATGGCCCCATTTTGCAACAAGGCGGCGGTGAGCGTGGTCCCCATGCCGTCCAGGTCCGGGTTCATACGGCTGTAATTTACGATGGATTCATGCCCGATTGTTACGGCCCGGCTTAACAGTTCCGGGGTAAAGCGCTTTGCGCCGCTTAATCCGTCGAACGCTTTCAGCGCCATTGCGGAGGCCTGTTTTCCGCCGGGCATGCCGCCCATGCCGTCGGCCACCGCCAGCAGAATGGAGCCATCATCCTGCTGTTGAGTAAAAAAAGCGTCTTCGTTCGTTTTTCTCGTTTTTCCCGCATGACTGACGGTATTAAATGCAATGTCCATTTACCGCCTCCGGCCTAAGATGTTATGTTGCGGACGGTGCGAAAGCCCACGTCCGGGAAGCATTCCCACTTTTGCCGCGCAAGCGGGCAAAACCCGTCACCTACGTCTTCTTTGGCTTCAAAGGCCAGATAACGCCGCGTCTCTCCCGTTTTTTCATAGCCCCATTCGCCGGATATACGCTGGTCATAGCCGGTTGGCAGACCGTTGCGCCGGGCCACAACCCATTGCCCAAGATCGGGAAGTTCCCGGTTATAATAGTGCGCATAGGCCTGCGCTCCCTCCGGGGAAACCCGCACCACCGGCTTGCCCGCGTCATCTCCGGAACTGAGCGCGAACTTGCCGTCGCGGTACACAATTGGTTCATAACCCTCGCGCACTTCGCCCAGCAGCAGGTAAACGCCGCCACGAAACGACACCACCGCATCCTGAACAGTAAGCGTGTCTTTCACGGCATTAAGAAAGGTCACATAGCGCTCATTGCTCACCAGTCCTTCTTCCATATAAAAGGACTTTACCGAAGCCGTGCGCGGCGCGGAGCCGGGTTCCGCCCCCAAACGGGCTTCGCCGCCCGGCACCAATTTCAGTTGAGCGCCGTCCGACTCGCGCAATTTTTCCGACTTCCGATGGGAATCATCAGGAGTAGAGGCCGAAGAAAAAACTGGAGCGGAAGACACGACAGCCGATGCCGGGTGTTGTTCAGCCACTTTTTCCTGATATTGGGTGTGGTAGAAATAAAGGAATACCCCGCAGAGCAACAGGACAACCGCGCCAGCATGCAGGATGTTCCTGAACGTGTTGCGCGGGGCGGTATTTATGAAGTTTGTGCTTTCCTCCACGCATCCGGAAAGCTCGCGCAATTCCCGGTACAGATCGGAAACGGAAGATGTGCGGCATTGCGGTTCTTCTCCGGTGGCTTTACGCATGATCGCGTCAAGCCGCGCGAAAAATGCCTTGTCTTCTTCCGCGCAAGCCTCAATCTCCAGCCCCACCTGTTTGAAAGCCAGACGGCCCTTGTTGGCCGCCTTGCCATGCACAAGCTCAAAAAGAATTTTGCCCAGGGCGTATACATCCGCACTGGCGTCAACCATTCCCCCATCCTCAAATTGCTCTTTGGGCATATAAAAAATGGTACCCAGGATGTTGGCCGTATGGGTAAGCCCATGCTGATGCCGCATACGCGCCAGGCCAAAGTCGGCTATTTTGGGAATGTTACCGTCAAGCATTATATTTTCGGGCTTTATGTCCCGGTGGATTATCCCGGCTTCATGCACCGCAGCCAGGCCTTGCAAAACCGGCATGTAATATGTTTTAAGCCATTGGCATACGGTTTTTCGGTCAAAGCCGCAGCCGTCATCGGGAATAACGGATCGCAGCGTAGCGCCGGGTATGTATTCCATAACAATGTATTCGAGCTTATTCCCTTCTATTTCCTCCAAATCAAAATCAAAAACCTGCAATACATTGGGGTGGCGTATGCTGGCCATGGCCCGCACTTCACGGCGAAAACGTTCTTTTTCCGCTGCAAGTTCTTCAACATTGCCTTCAAGGGAATTCACAAAATTCGGCGAAATAACCTTCAGCGCCACATTGCGCTGCAAGTTTTTTTGATGCGCCAGGTATACGTCGCCTTTGCCCCCGGATGCGATATGCTCCAGAATTTCCCATTTTTCATTGAGGATCAGGCCTGGTTTCAAAAATATTCGCACAGGTTCAAGCTCATAACAGCTGCCGGAGCCGGATTTGCCAGATAAAGATGAAGTTGCGCCGTCGGAGTTTTTTTGGGTCATGCGGATTGCCGCCAGGATTGAAGTTTATGGTTTGGGTGGTTATTTTCGGATAGAAACCGTAATGCGCAAAATTGTGCGGCAAAGAACATTCACTTCTCTGCCGCACATATGCAATTCACAGTTTACCAGTGCCCGCCGCCATGCCCTCCGCCATAGCCGCCATATCCCCCTCCGTGGCCGCCGCCATGCCCATAACCGTGTGCCATCATGTTATTATATCCCGCGCACCGGCCGTTGACCGTAATTCCCTCTTTGGCCATTTCGGCGCTGAACGATACTTCGGCGGAGCGGATTTTACCCATAATTTCACCGATATCCCTGCTCAGAGATTCAATTTTGGCCGTATCCGGGGTTGCGCTGTCAAGCTGCGCGGCAAGATCGGACTTTTTGGCGAACAACTGTTGCGCGAGAGGAGCAAGCGCCTCCTGATGCGCAACTTCCAGTTGCCTGGCCTTGTTCATCTGTTCCTGACCGGTGTACCCGGAGGCGTGGGATACCGGGAGGGCGGAGGCCGAACCGGCCAGGCCCAAAATTGCGAAGACGCCCATTATTGCCGCTCCCTTACGAAAATTAGCCGTGTTCATTATGCTGTCCTTCATTATCAAGTGTTTCGGGTAACAATTGCGTTCCACTTTTATATTGCCACATTGAAAATACGTTATTCTCAATGTGGATTAATTTTAAAGAACTTCTCTGATACTGTTGAATTCATCCATAGTGATGTCTCCAGAAGCAAGGCGTCTTTTAAGGATTTCCAGAGAATCCCGTTTATCGGCATTATCACTTTTCCGTATGTATTTAGCATAAATGAAGCAGCCCATGACTATTGCCCCCGCCAGAAGAAGCGCGCCCCCTCCCATGCCGTGGATAAAATTGATCCCATGCATATCCGTTCTCTCCTTCATGACGGGTTGCAAATATGGCTCACGCCTTCCTATTTGCTTGCGGGGTTATCGCTGTGCTTGGGATCGTTGCGTTCCGACTCGTGAATGGCCTGGTTGTTCTGCGCCTGCTCGTGCCCGCCGCCATGCTGGTTGAAAGAAGGAGCCTGGCCGCCGCTTTGCTGTGCGGGCGCTACACCATGGTGCTGGCCGTTTCCATGCCACGATGAGCGGTTGTGGTCTTCTCCGTGCCAGGCATAAGCGGCCGAACCCGCGCCAAGGGAAACAACAAGGGCCGCAGCCGCGAAAATGGTAATTTTTTTCATAACAATCTCCTGTGCATTTTTTTAATTATGTAACCGGCTTGCGGCCTAAGCCGCGCGCTACGTCTTTTTCTACTCAACTCCAGTGGCCGGTTTCCGTTGATGCCTTCTATAAGGCAAGTAGCATGCCAGATTACTTTTTTGATGATAATATATTGATATAAAAGTTTATTATCGAAAACAGCTTTCTTTCACTCCAAAATATTTCGATAAAATTTACTCGGATGGCTTGACCAGGCGAGTAAAAAATACTCAAATAAAAGCATGGATAATTCATATAAAAAAAATGCGGCCGAGGTTACCCCGAGTAACCCGCCTCTTAAAAATCCGCTTTTTGGCTTTTCGCCCTGGCTGCTGGTTTGCCTTTCCACCATTCTGGCGCTTGCCATTATTGTTATGGCGCTGTGGAACACGGAGCGGGAACGGGAGCACATCACCCGCAACTTTCTCGATCGGGCGGACGCGCTTATCTGGGCTTTGGAGGCGGGCACGCGCACCGGCATAGAGCTTGGCGAAGCGCCAAAGATTTTGCAGCCTTTTGTGGCGGAAATAGCTCATCAGCGCGGCATTGCGTACATTGCCATTATTGATGACAACGGGCGGATTCTGGCGCACAGCAACCCCAGTGAAGTAGGAAAACTTGTTCCCAAGGCGGAACTGCCCTCCACCGAACCGCCCAAAACCATTGCCTGGAACACCTCGCATTCCGAAAATTCCGATGTCTACGAGGTATACAGGGAATTCGCGCCCGCTCCAGGTTACCATCATGGTATAAAGGGCGAACATGTAAACGGGCACAGGCATGGCGGGCGTAACAGCGGCGGCGCGTTTGCGGTGCAGGAAGATCGAACTCCGCGCAGTTTCGCCCTGATCGGCTTTGACAAAAAGCCCTATGAGGAAATGCTTGACAAAGACCGTTTGAGCAACCTGCTCACCGCCCTTGTGGCGGCGGCGCTCGGTCTGGGAAGCTTCTTTTCCCTGTTTTGGGCGCACAGCTACCAGCGTTCGCGGCGGCTGCTTCAGGACACACGCGCCCTGGCCTCGGAAGTGGTTACCTGCCTGCCGGTGGGGTTGATCACCTGCGAACCGGACGGCCGCATCGGCATGATCAATGAAGCGGCCCTGGCCATGTTGCATATGGACAGAAGCCAGGCTATGGGCGTGCCGATACAGGACATTCCGGGGCTGAGCCATATTGCGGCAACCGATGCCACGGCCCGGAACCAAAAAGTGATCGAGCGCGAAATGGAACTGGCCGTAAACGGCGAATCCAGAACAGTCAGCCTGAGCGCCTCACCCATTCGCAATGAAGACGGCCTGTTCCTGGGACATCTTTTCATTCTGCGCGATATTTCCGAAATGAAGCGCTTGCAGGCCGAAGCCCGGCGCAATGACAAACTAAGGGCTCTTGGCAGCCTTGCCGCCGGCGTGGCCCACGAAATACGCAACCCGCTCAGCTCCATAAAAGGTTTGGCAACCTATTTGGCAAGCAAGATGAAACCTTCCACGCCTGAGGAAGAAGCCGCCAAAGCCATGATTGCGGAGGTTGATCGCTTAAATCGCGTGGTGTCGCAATTGCTTGAATTTGCAAAGCCAAGCGCCATAAAACTTGCCGCCGCCAACATCAATGAGGTGGTAGTACGCGCTTTGCGTCTGGCAGACACGGATATTCAGGCTAAAAAAATACAGGTGGCTTTTAACGCGGCGAAAGACCTGACACCGATTCCCCTGAATGCGGAACGCCTTACGCAAGCCTTGCTCAATCTATTTCTCAACGCGATTCAGTCCATGGAGCCAGGCGGTAATCTGGCTGTGGACATCGGCCTTGCGGAGGCTGCCAACACATGCCGCATAAGCGTAAAGGACGACGGCAAGGGCATGTCGCCGGAAGTGCAGGCTTCAATTTTTACTCCGTATTTTACTACAAAATCATCAGGAACCGGGCTGGGGCTGGCTATTGTCCATCAGATTATCGAGGGGCATGGCGGAACTATTTCGGTAAAAAGCGCGCCGGGGGCCGGGAGCGTGTTCACCCTGCTTATTCCGCTCGGCTATACAAAATGCAGCCTGTAGCCAACGTGTGCACTCACGGAGAAGAAAAATGAAGCGAAAATCCAAAATACGGCTGCTGGTTGTGGATGACGACGCCAGCCACCGCCGCACCCTGCTCACCCTTATTGCTGAATGGGGCTATGAAACCAGCGGTGCGGAAGACGGGGAATCGGCCATAGAACTATGCCGGGAGCGGCCCTTTGATCTGGTGTTTATGGATGTGCGCATGACCGGCATCAGCGGCATTGAAGCCCTGAAGGAAATAAAGGCATACAATCCGGCCATTCCCATTTTGATTATGACCGCTTATTCCGATGTGGAAAATGCTGTGGAGGCCATTAAGGCCGGGGCCTATGACTATCTGACAAAACCCCTGGATTTCGACGAATTGCGGCTGACTCTGGAACGGGCCGTTGATCACGCCAATTTGCGCAGCGAAAACAAAGCCCTGCGCGACATGCTGGCGGGCCTGGACAGCGGCGGCATTATCGGCCAAAGCCTTGCCATGCGCGCCGTTATGGACATGGCCGCGAATGTGGCCCCGTCTGAAGTAACCGTGCTTATCAACGGCGAATCCGGCACCGGCAAGGAGTTGCTGGCCAAACTGATCCATGCCAACAGCAAACGCAAAAACGGCCCCTATGTGGCCATCAACTGCGCGGCGCTGGCGGAAACTCTATTGGAATCGGAGCTTTTCGGCCATGAAAAAGGCGCGTTCACAGGCGCGGAAAAGCGGCGCGACGGCCGCTTTATGGCCGCCAACGGCGGAACGATTTTTCTGGATGAAATAGGCGAAATGTCCATGCCCATGCAAGCCAAGCTGCTGCGGGCCATTCAGGAGCGGGAAATACAGCGCGTGGGCGGAGAACACCCTCTTAAAGTTGACGTGCGCATTCTGGCGGCTACCAACAAAGATCTAAAAGAAGAGGTCGAACGCGGGCGCTTCAGGCAGGATTTGTATTACCGGCTTAATGTTGTGGCGCTTGTGCTGCCGCCGTTGCGGGAACGGGTGGAAGACATTCCGCTCCTGGCCATGCATTTTCTCAAACGCTATGCGGCCAAAAATGAAAAAAACGTGAAAGGCTTCACCCCCAACGCCATGGACAGACTGGTCAAGTATTGCTGGCCCGGCAATGTGCGGGAATTGGAAAACGTGGTGGAACGCGCGGTGGTTCTACTTATGGGCGAATACGTCAGCGAAAGGGAATTGCCGCCCGGCCTCCTTGGCAACGAGGAAACCACCGCTCAGGGAATCAATTTTGCCGATATGACCCTTGAAGAAATCGAAAGAGTTATTGTAACCAAGGCCGTGGAAAGTGTGGGCGGCAACAAAAGCGAGGCCGCCCGGCGGCTGGGCATTACCCGCAAAACCCTCATCTCCAAGATGAAGGATGATACGATATAAGGTGTTACCCATATGCAACGGCCAAAAATCAGCGTTTTTCTGGCTCTAAGCCTTGATGGATATATCGCGCGGGAAAACGGCGATGTATCCTGGCTGGAGCCGTATTCCACCGATCCGCCCGAACATACCGGATACAGCGCTCTGATGAATTCCATTGATACCATGGTGTTCGGACGCAACAGCTATGACACTGTGGTGAACTTTGTTCCCTGGCCGTATGCGGGCAAAAAGATCATTGTTCTGACACGCAGAGAATTTGTTCCGGCGCATGGCGCGAAAGCCTGGAACGGGCCTTTGGAAGATCTGTTGCAATACTTGGCAAAAGATGAATGCCGCCACATCTACCTCGATGGCGGAATGGCGGTGCGGCAGGGCCTGGAAGTTGATATTGTGGACGAGATTACCTTGAGCTGGATTCCGGTCGTTCTTGGGAATGGAATTCCCCTGTTCATTCCCGGTATGCCGTTTCAGGCTTGGCAACTCAAAGAGTCGCGCGCATTGCCGAGCGGTTTGCTCCAGGGAATCTATGTGAGGCGATAAAGGAGCACCATGAATTCCGATTACCCGTCCATGCTCATTTACGCCCTGTGGGCCTGTCTTGTGATTTACCTGATCGTTGTCGGCGACAAGGCCAAAAAGGACACTCGGCCGCATCTGGGACAGAGTCTGATTCTGACAGTTGCTCTGCTCGTGTCCTTTACCTTGCCGCATCTGTCGATATTTTCTTTTCTGAAATTCAGGCCCGCTCCGGCCGTTTGCGGCACAGGCCTGGCGCTTACGTTTATGGGCGTGGCTTTTTTTGTATGGGCACGGCAGACGCTCGGCAATAACTGGAGCCAGACTGTTTCCGCCAAGGAAGGACATGAACTGGTCACATCCGGGCCGTATAAATATGTGCGTCACCCCATGTATTTTGGCGGCATTGTCTCCTGCCTCGGTTCGGCCATGGTGGCCGGGCGGGCTTTTGTGCTTATGTGTGCTCTGCTGACTCCGCTTTTCATCTGGCGCGTATTTGCTGAAGACAGGCTGCTGGCCAGGCAGTTTCCAGACAGTTTTCCCGATTACAAGAAACGCACAAAAGCCTTGATACCCTTCATATGGTGAGGTTTCGCCGTGAAAGAACAGCCAACCGTCATGCGCCAGGACGCGAAATAAAATCGGCGGGGGGCATTCTGCATGGCAACTGCCATAATCCTACATATTCTCCATCACGCGTTCATATAACGCACGCATCGTTCGCCTGGCTTCCTGCCGCTGGTTCCATGCATCCTCGCACAGCCCCAAGTGAGCCCGCCGGGCATCGGCCAATATCACGGCATGCTCTTTGGGCAGGCGGGATTCCGCCCATTCAGCGGCGACATCCTTAGGGACAAATTCACAAGAAACCAGTGTGCGCCACATGCGCGCCAGGGTTAAGAGAACGTTACGTTCATCTCCCGCGAAAGATTCCGCCAGAACAGGCAGGCAATTCCCTATGGCCCGGCGTATGTCCGCTTGCGGAACCTTCGGCAACAATTCGTCCGGCTCCGGGCCGAACAGCGCCTTTGCTTCCTGTCTCGCCTGAGCCAGCACCAGAGTGAGCTCCGGGTCGCAAACAGGGCCTGGAATCTCTCCCGTTCCATATGAGCTACGCAGCCACTCGCCATAAATAAAGTCGCACCGCGCGGGATATGCGGGCGTGGACAGATCAAATTTCACGAATATAATCAGTTCGAGAGGGCGCTGTCCGCCAGGGGCAAAAGGATATCGCCCGGATATTTCCATGAGGTCGGCAGCAAGACGCATCCTGCTCTCAGGCTCCATCGGGCCGCCGGTGACCGCAAGCAAATCCACATCGCTGTGAGGACGCAGGCCGCCGGATACTGCCGAGCCGTGAAGGTAGACGGCCAGCAAAGATTCCCGCAGTCGTTCCCGAACGACTAATAATGCTTGGTCTGCCTCGCGAGGAATATCCATTTCATTCACCCGGCAAACATCAGACGGATAGTTGTTCAAGTACAAATTTGGCGCGCTCCTCTAAAGAAGCCAGAGGAAGCGGCACGATTTCATAATCAAAAGTTTCATAGGTGCGCACCATGGCCTCAAATGTGGCTACGGCTTCTTCCCAGGATTGCTTACGTTCCGTGTCTTCATGAAAAATCTCCCGCCATGGCGGAGCCAGGAATACCCGCTTGTTATAACGGAATTTATCTGCCGCTGTGAGCATGTGCCGCGGAACATCCAGGCCGCACACCCGCAGATAGCCAATCACGTCCGGAACGCCCCGATCGAAAAAGACCGGTTCTGTGCAGGAACATGCTTCATGATAGGAGCGCAACTCCCACCCCAGCATCAATTCTGCAAAGGACAGGCGATCCGCCCAGGGCAACGCGGAGCCTCCGATCAAAACCTGATCCTGAATGATGGCCCGCCCGGCCTCGGGCATGGTTTTACAACCTTGTTGCCGCAAAGCCGCAAGCAAAGAGCTTTTACCGGAACCCGGCCCACCCGAAATGATATGCAGGTTGTTGCTTTCGTTCATTGCGTATCTTGTTGAAAAGCCTTGAAAAACATTGCGATTGCCTGGGGTAAGCGGTCTTGTCTACAGCTTCATAAATGCCTTGATATTATTGTAAAACACTTCTTCAAGCTGGTGTTCGGAAAGCCCGGAAACCTCTGTGCGGAGTATTTCCACGGCATAATGATGGAACGGCGCGTCACTCCCCCAGAATAAACGGTCACGCCCTACCCGGTTGTAGGCTTCTTTAATTTTGAAATGCATGGGCTGGCCTGATGTTTCCAACCAGAGATTGTCATGCTTGATCGCCATGTCTATGGAAGCCTGGATGTAGACGCCGTGGCCGTGCCCCATATGCACCATAACGATACGCACATCCGGGTACACTTCAGCGAGTTGGGCGATGCTCCAGGGGAGAGAAAACGGAGGGTGCCCGCAGTGAATGAAAACCGGCAGATTTTGTGCCCTGGCCACATCCATAAGGGGGTATACCACGGCATCATTGGCCGTATAAGCATCAAAAAGCGGATGCAATTTAAGCCCGCTGAAGCCCTGTTCCGCAACCCGCCCGGCCAGATCCTCCGCCGCTCCGGGGTGATATGGATTTTCCCAGGCCAAGGCGCAAAACAGCTCCGGATGTTGTTGCAAGGCCTCTTGCGTGACATTATTGTCCATATAGCTGATAACGGCCTTTTCAATATCGTACTGCTTCATCTCGGCCGCCATTTCGTGCGAGGTGAACCCGCAGTCGCTCCACGAGCCGAAATAGCCCACATGCGCATGTGCATCAATTTTTTTCATTGTAAATCCTCAATGACCGGGGCGTGCCGAAAAAGGGCAGGCCCCGGCTTTGTTACAACATCAGGATCATACCATATTCTCTCGGTAAGCAATTATATCGGCCACAGCCAGCACAGGCATGGCGTGCTTTTCGGCAAAGGCGGTTATTTCAGGCATACGGGCCATGGTTCCGTCTGGATTGGTCAGTTCGCACAGCACACCCGCAGGCTCAAGACCGGCCAGCTTCATGAGGTCCACTGTGGCTTCAGTATGGCCAGTTCTTTCCAACACGCCGCCGTTTTTGGCTATCAGCGGAAAGACATGGCCGGGCCGGTGCAAATCTGAAGGCGCGGCGTTTTTGGCCACGGCGGCCTTGATTGTTGTCACCCGGTCAAAAGCGGAAACTCCGGTGGTGACGCCGCGAGCGGCTTCTATGCTTATGGTGAAGGCTGTTCCGTAGACGCTGGTATTTTGCTCCACCATTGGCGGCAAATCAAGTTGCCCGGCTTTTTCGCCGGTGAGGCACAGGCACACTATGCCGCTGCCTTCACGGATGAGCAGGGCCATTTGTTCCGGGGTGAGCGTTTGGGCGGGAAAAATCATGTCACCCTCATTTTCCCGGTCGCCATCGTCCACAACCAGAACACCTTTGCCTCGGCGTAGCGCCGTAAGCGCTTTTTCCACCCGTTCCTGTTCCGTCTCTCCAAAAAACAAAAGATTCCGGCACATATACACCTCCTTGGGGTTGGCCAGAATCAGGGCAAAGCGGCAAAAGGCCGCAATAGCGCAAACAGCCGGGCGTGTGGCGGCCCGGTCGTAAGCGCATTCTCTTTCATCCGGACTGTCACCGTCGGTTCCGGAATCGCACCGGATCTGCTGACCCTCTTTACCTGAAGAGGCGCTCGCGGACTTGTCCGGGAACATTTACATTGCCCCGGTATCACCGCCGGTGGGGACTTGCACCCCGCCCTGAGAATATGGGAACAAGGTTATACCTGACGGCCTGGTTAATCAAGTCAGGAGTCGCGACTCACGGCTTTCGGCCCGCCGCCGAAATTTCTTGCACAGCCCACTGCCCATCAAACGCGCGTCCACTACGCCTTGTACATCGCCTTGAGCAACCGCATGCCACTTTCTGTTTTGAACACCTTTTTCTTGAAGCTTTGAACCGCATGTTCGCTGATGCCCATTCCATGGATGTTCACAAGGAAGTCAGCCTCAAGCAGAATCTGGCAGTCGATGCCGTCAATGTCTGTATATGTATGATGCCTGCCAATGAGAGCGCTTACTCTGGAAATTATGTCTTCAGGGCATCCGAGAGCCCTGAGCATGTCGGCGGCAACAGGCGGCCCTTCTTTTTCCTGCTGAGCGGGAGTGCAGGAGCCGAACTTGTCCTCCACCACTTTAATGCCGATATCGTGAGTGAGGGCGGCGATTTCAAGAATTTCCTGAGTTTTGCGGTCAAGCAGTTCAAGTTCGCCTATTGTTTTAGCCAGACCGTGCACACACAAAAAATGATTGATGCGTCGTATGTCTCCGGAATAAAAGTTCAGCATGGCTTCGGTTGTTTTGGCAATCATGTTCATATTTTTCCTCACTTCTTCATGGCCTCGGCCCGCCATTCCGGCGGCATCTTTTCCAGGGCGTAACGAAAGGCGGTGCGCGGCATTACATCCTTTTTGGACATAAGATACGCGAACACTTCTTCCGGATGCGCCTGGCTGGCGGCTTTCAGCATCCATCCGTAGCCTTTTTGCACCATATCATCGGTATCCAAAAGCAATTTCTCGGCGATTTCCAGAATATCAGCCAAAAACATGCCCTTGCGGCCCGGAATGATCAAGGTCACGGCGGCGGCCCGCTTTTTCCAACGGTTTTCTGAAACCGTCCAGAGCTTCAATTCATTAATGAACTCCGGATGCATCATGATGAAAGTGCCCAGGCTGTGATTGCACAGGGTATCGCACGAAGCCCAGTTGCTTATGTAATTATCCACCCAACGCTCAAAAACAGGAAAGTCTTCTGGAAGGTATTGTTTGCGCAAATTGTAGGCCCAGGCGCAGGCGATAAACCCTTCTTCCATGTAGCCCGAACGCCATAATTCTTCGCACATGGAGAAGATTTCCTCTTTCGGGCGGCTCTTGATCGCGGCAAAAGCCTGTTTGGCTATGTTCGTGGCAACCGTGGTTTTCATGCCATACATGCGCACGGCTTCCTTGAAAAAGCGCTGCCCGTTCTCTCTGGCTTTTTCATCGCCGTTTTCTCTGAGCTGACGCCGCACATTTTCGATTATTTCTTCCATGTTACGTCCTATTTTGCTGCTGCATTATAGCGTTTAAAATTTGATGCGGGGAAAACTGGCTCAATGCGCAAGTGAAGACGAGAAAAAGCGTATAACCAACACTCCGGCGATAATCAGAGCTATTCCGATGCAGGCGGGCAGATCCAGGCGTTGGCCGAAGGCCACGAAACCGATGGCGGAAATCAGCACAATGCCGAGCCCGCTCCATATGGCATAGGCAAGCCCGACAGGCACAACTTTCAACGATTGGGCAAGAAAATAGAAGGAAATTAAATAACAGATCGCCATCGCCACTGTAAGCAGCGGCCGACTAAACTGTTCAGTTTTGACAAGTATGGATGTGGCGGCGGTTTCCATAACGATTGCCGCGCCAAGATACGCGAAAGCTGTTGTGGATGGGGTCATAACGTTTTTTCAACTCCATTTGGTGTATATAAAATTCGGATTGGCGTATCTATTCGGTTTTATCCAACAGAGGGCACATAAGCGGACAACGCAGGGGAAACACGTTTTCACCCAATACGGAATCGTCATTTGTCAGCTTACGTTCCGCGTCATTTAATATCCTGGCTTTTGCCTTACAGCCCACTGCGAATGGCGGCAAAAATCTACGCCAATCAGCCCTGGCAACCGGAATTACACGCTCTGGAATACTTTGGCAGCACGCGCAATCCGAATTGCTGAATTCAAGGGCGAAGTAGCCTTCAGGCTCTGCTTCCAGAGCAGCCATTACGAGCAACACCTCGCGCATTTGTTCCAGAAAAGCGTCCATGGCTTTGCCGCAGTCTTCCACACTATAGCCGAGTTCCTCATAGAGCCCCCAAACAACTTCTCCAGAGAGTCTGGAGTACAGCGAATGCCTGCCGCGCAGCTCCTTGCCGCGTTCGGCGGACATGGTATTTTCATTTTTCATGGTGTTATCAGATTAAAATGTAATACGCATCAGCGTCAGAAATCTTTGGCGTCCATCGTTTCCATCAGCAGCCACGGGGCCACTGCAACGGCGGATGTCATGCTTGTATTTTTCCGTACAGGCAGATAGTTATACATATTATAAATCAATTGCCAACTGTGTACCCGGCAGGCCTACAGAAAAATTTCTGAATAAAACGCACAACGGCGTTACGACATACCTGTCGGCGCGTCAAACAAAGAGGTATTTATAATGAACGTCGAAGCGAAACAAAAAGCTCTGGTTCTGGTAGAACGCAATCCGCTGGTAATGATGCTTGGAACCATCGGCCAAGACGGCGCGCCCGAGATCAAGGCAATGGTTAAGGCGCGCAATGACGGCCTGCACCAGTTCTGGTTTTGCAGCAACACATCGGCGCGGCGTACGGAAATATTGCGGCACAACGGCCGCGCCAGCCTCTATGCCTATGAGTTTGCGGCCGACACAAACCCGATGATCTGCCGAGGCGTGATGCTGTCTGGTACGGCCGAATTGTCCTGGGACGATGACCTGCGGCGCTCGTTATGGCAAGACTTTATGACCATGTACTACCCGCAGGGGCCGCTCGATCCCGATTTTGTGGTCGTGCAATTCACGGCGGAGCGCGGAAATTACTACGAAGGGTTGCGAAACACGGATTTCACGATCTGAAAGGCCAACTGATGGCATACGCCAATGCGAGTGACATAAGGCTATACTATGAAGACAGCGGCAAAGGTGAGCCAATCGTTTTTATTCACGGCAGCTTTTCGCGGGGAGACTCCGCTTTTGCCGCGCAGGTACCGGTATTCAGCCGTAGTTACAGGGTAATGTGCCCCGACCTCCGCGGGCATGGGAGAACGATTGCAGCATCACCGCATTGGACAACGCCGCAACTGGCCGATGATATAATATATTTGTTAGATGAACTGCATATACCCAAAGCCCACATCGTCGGGCACAGCATGGGCGGCGATGTGGCCATGTATTGCGCCATTCGGCATTCCGAACGTGTGGCCACCGCGACCTCCATCGCCTCGACTGGCGTCGCCAACGAGGAAGTCAAAAGATATGTGCGTGAATTTCATCCTGAAAGGTTATGTAAGGAAAGACATGGGAAGTTCATTGAACGCCTGCAAAATGATCACTCCCTGGCCCACAAAGGCAAATGGGAGGAATTCATAACGGAAACAATCAAAAATTGCGAACTTTATCCCAATTTCACCAAAGCTGAATTGGCTGCCATATCTATGCCGTTTCTCTTAATATATGGAGATGGCGATTCGTTGATAAATCCTGAAGAAATTACGGAACTCAAAGATAATATTCGATCTTTCACGGTGCATGCCATCAAGGATGCCGGCCACTATTTACACATGCCCAATCGGCAGTGTGATGCGGTGAACAAAGTATTGTTCGATTTTTTTGCAGCGAATAAATGCCCCGTATTTTTATAATATTCTCAGGCATAAGTGACGGAGGCAAAAGTCCTTCGGATACTCTTGTCATAGGCGACAGCGGAATGCCCGAAAATGACGAATACGCCTTCACGGCTGGCATATTTGATTCCATGTCGCCTCCTGAACTCTTTAGCCCTTTTTCCGTACTGAATAAGCGGATGGATGGAGCCGATTATACAAGTGCCGAGCCCCAGAGATTCAGCGCTCAGCATGGCGTAAGTTGCCGCGATAATCGGGTCGGCCGGATCGGCATAGGGCGAACCATAGAAGTAGATGGCGAGCGGAGCGTCATAGGTGACGATATTTACGCCATCGTCCATGCGGGCTGTAAACGCGGTCAGCGTGGGCCGCACAAAGTTCCGGAACAGCGCGTCATTCGCCTTTCTCCATAAAGGGCGCATCAGCGTCAAAAAACAGGGGGAGACAAGCCAGCGCATCTTTTTCAGATAGGTGCAGAAATCCAGAGCAAAGGCTCTGTTTTTCTCCCTGCTGTCCAAAACCAGCACATGCACATCCGATGGAGGCAGACCAGAAGGGGCTGTGCTCGCGGCGGCAAGTATCTTTTCAACAAAATGGGCTTCCACCGGAGACTCCAGAAATTCGCGGATGCTTCTTCGGCGCTGCAATAGGGCGAGCATCCGGTCATATGAAGCGGAGGCGCTGCGCGGAGGCGAGAGGAACATGTCTTCAGGGGCCAGCGTGCGGCCATGCACTTCAATGGCTCCGGCCGGGCACACGGCCATGCAGTGCCCGCAGCCTATGCAGCCGAAAAGAGGGGCATCCGCTTGCTTCACCTTTCCGTTTTCCAAGCGCAGGCCAAAATCTTTACATACAGATACGCACAAGCCACAGCCTGTGCAGGCATCGTAGCGTATTGTAATGCGTGCCGCTTCGTTGGTTCTGGATGTTGGTATAGCCATATTCTGTTTTCCCTTTCGCCAAGCGCTTTCCAATCACGTGCTCACAAGCTATCGGAGTTTATTGTCGAAAGAAATCGCGACGGGTATTATCCGTTAATATAATTCAGGGAGATACTATCGCCAGGAGCGACTGTTTCAGTGATATTACCCTGACGGAAAATTATGGCCTCGGTATCTCCAAGTAAAGTGGCGTTTTCGCCCTGAACATGCAGGGCCGAACCTTCACGCAAGGCCAGAACGCTTTCTTTGGGATTGGCGGCCAAAAATTCCACCAGCCGCTCTTCCCTGCTTTCGCCATTATGCCCGGCCGGTTTACCGCTGATGAAATGCGGATTTATCTGGAAGGGAATCAAATTGAAGGCGGCCAGAGTTCCTGTTTCCATTATGGGCATATCGTTGGTGGTGCGAATACTGGGGCAGGCCACATTGCTGCCGGCGCTCCAGCCCATGTAGGGCATGCTGTTTTCCACCCGTTCGCGCACGGCTTCGACAAGTTTGTTATCGTAAAGGCGCTTCAGCAACGCAAAAGTATTGCCGCCGCCAACTACCAGGGCTTCAGCCGAATCCAGAGCTTTAAGCCCATCCCCGCACTCATGAATGGAAACGAGCTCTACTCCCAGACGCGAAAATACAGGACGCACAAGGCCGATGTATTCATCAAAACTGAAAGACACCGCCGCATAAGGGATAAAAAGCGCCCGTTTCACCGTATCTTGCAACAGCAGGCGCATTTGCTCACGCGCATGCTCCAGATATCCCATGTCGCCCTTTCGCGAACTGCTCATCAAAAGCAGGTGTTTCATATTATTCCTTCTGAAATTTACTTTATGACCAGGCGTTGGCCATTCCGTTTCACATCAGTGTGAAGCGAATGGATACAAGCTATTTGAACATGCCCTCGCGCAAGTTGATGCCATGTTCCAGCCAGGCCTTCAGCGCGCAAAGCATCTGGGTCCAGCCCTGGCAATTATCGTAAGAGGCTTTGAGTCCGGCTTCCGTTTCCCGCCAGCCGCGTTCACTCACGGCAACCAGGGTACGGCCGTCTTCGAGCGACTCAAAAGTCATTGTCACTGTGGTCTGGTAGGCGGTTGACCAGGATGTGTCATTGGCGTCCCACCTGAATATGATTTTCCGCTCTGGCACCACTTCAACAACCGAAACCGGAAATTCTCCAGGGAAGTCATGAAAATCCCAGTACACTGTCGCGCCTGTCTCCATGCGTCCCTTCGCGCCCCCGGTGGTGAAGTAACGCGATAACTTTTCGGGATCGGCAACAGCCTCGAATACTTCCGCCACAGGTTTGGCAATATGCGCGGTAAGTTTGAAAGTCAGATTCATAAAACTTCTCCAACAGCTTTATTTAGTTGCTATCTTCAACGCCTGTTTTTTCCATCAGCAGAACCGGGACTACGGCAATTGAAGCGACTACGGCCATAAGAGCATAAATCCAGTCTATGCCCCAGGCGGCGGCCATGAGACCGAACAATAGCGGCGTTAAAATATTGATTATGCCGCGCGCGAAATTACTGATGGAAAACACATCGTCATAAGTCTGGCTATCTCTTACCGGTTCAGTGATAATAGTCTGGATTACAGGTACCGTTCCTCTTGTGACGACGCCCAGCAACAAAGCCACAATAATTATGAAAACCAGCTCCCGGCCGAAAATCAGCGCCACGAGCAAAACTGTGAGCAACAACTGTGCGACAATGAATACCTTGCGCGCGCCAACGCGATCTACCAGTCTGCCACAGGCCATTTTACCGAAAAACGATCCCGTGGTGAAGCCCAGAGCCAGCGCTCCGATTACTTTGGGATCAAACCCTCTGTCGAGCAACAGCAACGGCAGAAAGGTGAAAACACGATCATTGCTGAAGGCATTTAACGCGCTGGCCAGCATGGACAAAGCCACCGCGCGGATCCGAAGCAGGGAGAATGACGGCAAGCGCCGTTTGGGCGCGGGGGTGGTTGGGGCGTCATTTTTACCCCTGCTGGAAATAAACAGCCATCCGGCGGCCAGCAAAGCCAGCGCTCCATAGCCGAAGCACACCGTCCGCCATCCGGAAACGCCTAAAATGGTGAACGCCGCCGCGAATCCGGCAAAAGACACCAGCGGAATTCTGCCTATGTCGCCGATAGCTGTAAAATCGCTCATTACCTTGCCCAACAGTCGGCGCTCGGTATTCACTGTCAGGTGGGAAAAGGCTATATTATGGTAAATGCCGTGCCCGGCCACAGCCAAAATGAAGCACAATCCGGCCACAGCCATACTGCCGGACAACGAGGCGGCGAAGAAGCCCGCGCCGTATATTACCGTGACAAGGCAAACAGAATGATTGAATCCAAACTTGCGGGCAAAAAATATGGAACCCAACCCGGCCAGGGTTCCGGCCGCACCGCCAAGAGAGGTGACAAACCCCACCTCCTTCTCACCATATCCGAAATAAACCGCCATAAAGGCCAGCAAAATGGGCACGGAGTCGAACAGGCCGTCAATCAGCACATGATAGGCATTGAGCAGGATGTATTCAGATTTGGAAATCATCGTGGTGGTCGCCCCAATTTATTCAATTACTTAAAGTGGTATGATAAGGCGCAAATCTATCTATTGTCTGTTCCTGACGGCCTGGTTATACCTGCTTGAAATCGGTCCGCAAGCCTGCTTTATTGCGCCTGATGCGGATGCGCGGGACTACATAAATCGAACCGGCGCAATTTTATAATATTCCAGTTGGGAAAATGCCAAAATACGACCTGTTAATAAAATTACATGGCGGAAAAAGAAATTCCATCGGCGAAGCCGTGGCTGTTGCCAACATTGTACTGGCCAAACCAGAACTTTTTGAAGATCTTTTTGATATGCTTAAAAATGAAGATTCCCTGATACGCATGCGCGCGGCCTATGCCATATCGAAAATTGCGGATAGCCGCCCGGATTTGCTTCAGCCTCACAAAGATCATCTTCTGGATTACCTGGCCGATCCCGGCAGCGGTCACCTGGCCCGCGCCTGCATGTTGCAAGCTTTGCATAAAATGCCCCTGACAGCGGAAGATATAAGCCTGCTCAAAGATATGCTGCGCGGCTTTATGTTCAGCGACAGCAGCATTGTGAAAACCTTATCTCTGCATATGCTTGTGGAGTTTGCCGATAATGATCCGAGCCTGCGCTCGGAAGTTATACCCATTTTATGGCAGGCTCTGGAATGCGGCACTCCGGCTATGCGCGCCAGAGCACGAAAGTTGATGAAAAAATATAAGCTTTAGTATATAATCCACACAGAGCACAATAAAACTCGTCCTATGCACCGCTAATAACTGAAATATTTCCACAGGCCAAAGAAATATTTGCTTGTTCCGGTGGAGCCACTTTTCCTTTTAATACCGCAGACAACCATGCCAGTTACCCCAACCAAGCAGCAACAAGAAGTCATCCTACATACTGAAGGGCCATTATTGGTTATTGCCGGTCCAGGGGCTGGCAAAACCTTCACCTTGGTGGAGCGCATAGCCTATCTTGTGACGGAAAAAGGCATTGCGCCTGACAATATACTGGTGGGCACGTTTACAGAGAAGGCGGCAACGGAACTCGTCACTCGTATCACCCGCAGGATTTTATCCAATAATATCACTGTAAATGTGGATGAAATGTATGTAGGAACACTGCATTCCATTTGTCTGCGTATTTTGGAAGAAAGCCGTGAGTTTACCCGGCTTAAAAAGAATTTTACTCTGATGGATCAGTTCGACCAGAGCTATTTCATCTATCAGCGCCTTCCTACCTTTGAAGAGCGAGCTCCGCTGTCACTCCTGCTTGGTCGGGAAAGTGTTTCGCGCTGGAAACGGGCTACTTCACTATGCGCTTGGGTCAACAAGCTGTCGGAAGAAGTCATTGATCCCGCCATGCTGCAACAGGATACTGATGAGGCTGTGGCGGCTCTAGGCAAATGGTACACCCATTATCTGGATCTACTTGAACAGGAAAATTTGCTGGATTTTTCCGTCATTCAATTGGAAACGCTTAAGTTATTCAACGCTCACCCGGATACCGTGCTTGCTCGATTGCATGAGCGGATCCGATACATCATGATTGATGAATATCAGGACACCAACACCGTGCAAGAGCGCCTGCTCATGGCTCTGGCCGGTAAAAGTCGGAATATCTGTGTGGTGGGAGATGATGACCAGGGGCTATACCGCTTCCGTGGGGCTACCATCCGCAATATTCTGGAATTCCCTCAGCGTTTTGCCAAGGGCGAATGCGCGGTGTGCAGCCTAACTGTGAATTACCGCTCTGATCCGGCTATCATTGATTTCTATAACCGCTGGATGGACGGCAGTGCGGACAATTTTTCCTGGAAATATGGCGATAGAACCTTCCGATATGCCAAATCCATTGTTCCTCCGGCCGATAAACCGAACATAGGAGCGCAGGCGGTTATAAAACTCCCAGGCGACCCTAATACCGTGAATTGGCATGAGGAAGTTTTGGCCTTTCTGCAAACTATGCGCGAAAATCACCTGGAAGACTGGAACCAGGTCGCTTTTCTGTTCCGCTCGGTGCGCAATGACAAGGCCCAGGCTTTGGCCGCCTTTCTGGAAGAAAACGGCGTGCCGATCTACGCGCCGCGTTCCAACCTCTTTTTTGACCGCGAGGAAGTGCGCCTGATGTGCGGTGCATTTCTCTTCATTTTTCGTATTTTTGGAGATATTCGGGCCTAGAAACTATGAAGATTGTGAAGAGCTTGCCTGTGTTGGTAAAAGATGAACTGGCATGATAAACATATAGGAGATGGAATATGCGTGTTTTTTTATCCCACAGCAGCTCTGATAAGAAAAAATACGTTAATTATATCGCAGAAAAATTGAATTCTGACGAAGTCATTATTGATACAAAATCGTTTATACCTTCTAGAAAAAATGACGCAGAAATGGATCGCCTTATTTCTGACTGCGATATTTTTACGTACTTCATTTCAAAAGAATCTCTCGCATCTGAAAATGTCAAAAAAGAACTAGATTTATTTGAAAAGTATAAAAAAACAACAGATAAAGAGTTTATACCTATAATCATAGAAGGTGATATTGCATATGATGATGGGAGAATGCGAGAATGGTTTCGGGACTATAATCTTAGAAGGGTGACAAAACCAAGTAAGGCTTTTGCAATCATAGATGAGGCGATAAGAATAAAAACGTGGCGATATTATCATCTGCTAAAAGAAAGAGAGCAACTATTTGTAGGGAGAAACGATTTTATTAATCGTTTTGAACAACGCTACTATGATAGAAAGATTGGCAAGGCAATTGTGTATGTAGCGTCAGGATTTGACAAAATTGGTAGAACAGCTTTTCTAACTCACTGTCTGAAAAAAGTTAATAGATGTAGAGAAGCATATTCATTTCCAAAGTTTCATTTATCATCATTGGATGGCATTGAGAGTTTTATTTATAATATCAATGAGAGTGGTGTGTCTCCTTTTGTTGACTTAGAATATCTCGGCAATAAGAGTATGGAAGAAAAGATTAAGATAGCGCAACAACAGCTTGAAGGATTTTCCAATAATGATGACATCATTCATATTGTTGATAGCGGGTGCATAATTAGAAGTAATGGTAAGGTATCTGAATGGTTTGAATCTATCATAAAGGGTGTAGACAATATAAAAATTGGTGCAAGATTGATTATTTCTTCTCGATATAGTTGTCAGAATGCTTATGAGCAAAAACTGTGGAGTATCTCTCTGACTGAGTTGACAGAACAAGAGCGCAGCTGGCTTTTTAGTAAATATTTACAAATTTCAAGCATATCGCTTTCAAACGATGAGTTTGATACATGTCTAAACTGGCTCCAAGGCTATCCTGAGCAAGTATTTTTTTTGGTAAACTCCATAGAAAAAATAGGATATGAAGCAACTAGATCTGATTCTAAGAATATTGTTGATTATAGTTTGCAGAGAGCAGGTTCAATACTTTCAAGATATATGGATGATTCAGATAGCATGGCGTTTATTGCAACAATAGCAGAGACAGGAATAATAAAGGTTGATACTCTTTTGAAAGCTTTTGGTGACAATGAAAAATACCGCATACTCTTTACAGACATGCTCTTACTGTCTGTCTGTACAAATGAAGGAGTTTCAAAAGAATATGTTAGGCTTAGTGATTCGATTAAAGATTACATAGATAGAAAGAAAATTAAAAAACCTGAAGAAGTTATAAGCAAGATAAAGAGCATTATTTTAGATGATATGAATAGTGACGCTCATGGCTTACCAGATTCTTCAGATTTATATTTTGCAATGAAGGTAGATATTGAGGAAAATGGTACTCTTGACAATAAATACTTATTTCCTTCGCACCTTGCGCGGTGTATGCGTGATTTGTATAATAAGCGTGAAGATGACAAGCAAGTTATTAAAATTGCAGAATATTTAATAAACAAAGAACGCACCATAGATCGCTATACTCTGAATACTGCAAGATATTATTTATGCCTTGCTTTGGCGAGAAAACGTGATCCACGCGTGCTTATAGAAGTATCACTACTAAATAATGCAGAGAGATATTTTATATCAGGATTCTACTATCGGTTGATTGGCGAATGGGCACAAGCGATAGGCCAACTTGAGAATGCGCTAAAAGAGTATCCCGAGCATAAAAGGGCAAAGCGAGAGTTAATGACAGCGTACATTCGCCTAGATGAATACGATAAGGCATTTGTCCTAGCCGAAGAATGCTACTGCACTGATAGTAGTAATATATACTTTGCTCATGGGTATTTCAAATGTTTACTGTCAAAGTATGCAAAAGCTCATGATAAAAAATATAAAGAAAAAATGGAAAAAATTCTTGAAATAAAAATTTCTGATGATTTTAGAGATAAGAGCATGTTGGCAGCGATGCAAGCACTTTATACGTACCACATAAACGCAAGTAAAGATGAAGCATACAACATCCTCAATAGGCAGGTCGTGACGCATAAAAATGATATTTATGCTTTAATTGAAAAATTTAATATAGCAGAAAAAGCATTTGATATTCCCATGATGCAAGTTACAAGTGGTAGTATAAGAGAATTTGCAAAAGATAAAGATTCATTTGAAGATATTATTGTAATTAATGATGTTTTACTGCTTGCCCATAATGGCGATTTTGATCAAGCAGTGAAGGTAATTTATAATCTTCCTCATATTTATTCCAGTTCTTTCCGTGAAAAGCAGCTTGAAAAAATTGAGAAAATTCGTGTAAGTAGCGTTCTGTGAGAGATGAATTCATTTCCCGTATAGCGCACTCGAATATACGAGAGTAATTTCCCAAACTGGTGTGAGATGATCATGTATACCAAAGCACAATTTGACCATGTTCTCAAAAACATAGCCACCACCTCATTATGAATATATTCGGTACACACTTATAAAGTATCGTATACGCGAAAAAAGCCCCTCGCGCGGAGGGGCTACCAGGTATATTCGGATGCAGATTCGCTCTAAGCGGCTTTCCCATCCCACTTCAGCACCGGCACTCTGAATCCCGGAACGATCCCGGTATTCATTGCCTCCATTGTCGGACTCATGCCGAACATCTTCCTCAACTCACGGTAAGCGGCTGAGGCCGGGCCGGAGAAGAAAATTTCCCCGGACTCGAAGCGGATATCCCTGGTTCCGTAAACATACTGAAAGTATGCGGCCAGGAATTCTTCCTTCACCGATTCCCAATGCATAGGGTCAACCCTCATATTTCGCACTGATTCCGGAATATCTTCCACTAGGTCGCGCCAGAACATCAAATGATATTTCTCCATGGCGTAAACCGCATTGTCGGCCTCTTTCACCTCGGCGGGTTCCGGCCAAGGCAGGCCGAACTTTTCACAGATTACTCGCTGGACCTTGTCTTCCAAAGTCTTGTCGTCAGGGCAAAGGATTTTGGCCGGCCGGATTTTATCGCCGGTGTAGGCTTCGGCCGCGTCATGCAACAAGCCCCACAGCTTGAGTTCATCCGGCAGTATGGAGGCCACCAGAATGGAGTGCTGCGCCACCGAGTAGGGAAAGGGGCAGGCTCCGTTGTAACGGTTTATCTGGCTCATATGGTGGGCGATGTCCACTATGTCGATTTGTTCCGGTTGGGGATTGGCCAAGTCTATATTGTGGCCCATGAAAGTCCTTGCGATACTGTTCATTTTCAATTCCTTTGTTGGCGGCGTCCGGTAAGCGCATCCTGAAGGATGGCGAACATGGCCGGGGCCAGCTCTTCTATTGTTTTTACCATTGGGCTGCCGGGAAGTAGGTGAAGTAGTTTTGAGGCATGCTCGCCTATGCCGATGCCGTGAATCTCAAGGCCGAGCCTTTGGCCGGTTTGAATGGCGGCCAGGGTATTCTGATATGAATCCGGCTCGCCGTCTGTCAGCATCAGGATGATCTTGCGGTTTTCCGGCAGATGAACCATCTGCTGCATAACCCACCACAAGGCTTCGCCCATGGGCGTACTGCCGCAGGAGTGAGCCATGAAATTGTGATGCAATTTCTGGCCGGGCGTAAGGATGGGCGTTACGGAATTATCGGTATGGTAGACATTGCCGGGAAACAGCGTCACAGCCAGGCTGACATCCCTGATGGGGGCCAGAGCCGCGGCAACCGCGTAGCATGCTGACGAGGCCAAAGTCATTATGGATGACATGGACGTTGAGCAGTCCAACAAAATGTGTACTGCCGTATCTATGCCCTGTTTCTGCGTTTCTCGAACAAAAACCCTCGGATTATTAACAGCCAGGCGTTGCAGGCGGGAACCGTCGAGTTTGCCCCTGCGGCTGTTACAGCGGCGCTGCATAGTCAAGGTTTGCAGCAGGCCATGGAGGCGTGAAGCCAGAGCCCTGGTGGTTCCTCTTGTCGAATCCAGCAAATCTTGTGGAAGTGGCGGTATATTCTGCCTGGTGGGCACGGCAACGATCAGTTCTTGTTCGCGCGGGCAATTCCGGCTGGCCGACTCCAGGGTGGTGCTCAGTTTGTCGCCCAAGTCTTTCGGCAGTTCGTTGATATCCGCATTGAGCAATTTTTCGAGCGCCTGGCATATTTCTTCGCTCAGAGCGGAGTTTGTGGAGGATTCATCCTCTTGATCAGGCACCTCCTTATCCGAGTCCGAGGCGGTTACCTCCGAGGGCGAGTATGATGAGGCGTCACCGTTCTGTTTATCGGATTGCTCCGCGCTGGTTTCTTCATTTTCAGGTTCAGAATCTGAAAAATCCTGGTTTGCCTGTGAGCCGGAAGGCGACGGCTGTTGCTGGCCACTTGAATTCGCATCTTGATTTTGCGGCTCCTGTTTCCGCTCCTCACTGTCGCAGTCATCATCTTCGTCCTTCCCGGATTCATGTTTGGAATTCCGGGCCAGGTATTGCCGTAAAAAGCGCTCCACTTTCTCGGCCCATGTGATGCAATCCTGGGGAGAGGCGCAATTTGCGCGCGCAAAAGCCAAATGCGGTTCCAATTGCGGAGACAAGCCGTGAAAGAACATCTCCACAGCCGCATGGCACTCGTCGCGCCTGGCGGCAATGGCAGGGTATTCCCAGGCCCGCACCGATAGAAGGAACCAATTCAATATGTTGTTCGCGGGATTTTTCGTATCCACCTGATCAGCATCATCAAGGAAAATATGATGAACCAAATCTTCCATATTCTTGCGGCAGCCGGGGAAAATCTCGGCAAGCCGCTTTTCAATGCGCCAGTCTTCCAAAATATTGAAAAGAGTACGGCATAGCGGGCTCATATTCGTCGCGCGCATGGCGGCAAAGTCCGTCTCTCGAATATGCCCGGCCTCGTGGTCAATATAACCGCGAGCAAGCATTAATAATTTGCTGTTACAATCCAGTGGCAGCGTCGGCAGATAAATGGTTTTTCCATCCGTGGAAGCAGTAGCTCCGCCTATTTTCACGTCAACATTATACTGGCGGCCCAGAATGCCGGCCACCAGGGGCAGTGAACGCATCAGCACCTTGGGATCGAATTGGGGATTATTCATATTTATATACTCCGTCAGAGTGTGCTGTCATGAGGAAGATTTTTGTTATCTGCCAAGGAAGAAAGCTTTTTTTATGGAAGGAGTGTACTCTTATGGTCCTCGACTGGAATAAAAAAGTTTTCTGACGCAGGCTGGGACAAAAATAGCCTCATGACAGTATGCTCAAGCATACCCCCCGACAGGGGTATGAAAAAATATACCCCGTGTCGGCGGGAAGCATTTACCAGAGCCCCATGCTGTCCACCTTTAGCGCGGCGGCCAGAGGCGGCACCACAATGGGCGGCGCGGAAGGCGTTTCGCCTGTAGTTTCGGCATCAATGACCGCAGTAAAAACGGACAAATCCGGGGCTGTGCCCTCGGGCTCTTCTGATGTCGTTTCCGGTTCACCCTGCTGTTCCGTGCTGACAAAACCGGCCAGAATGTTTCTGGGATCGTGTCCGGCAATGACCATTTTGGCATGATCCGCCAGGGCCTCCGGGTCGCGCAGCAGCGAAACCAGGCCTTGCAGCATTATGAGATTGGCTCCCTGAATGTAGCCGCGCTTGGGTATTTCAGCCAGGGCGGTGTGGATCAAATCGGCAATGGGAGCCACATGCGGCTCAACAAAGGAGAGGCTGATCAGCTTGTGATGTATGGCGCGCAGAGGCGAGAGGGCCTTGTGGCTGATTTCCGACTTGCCGGCATAGCATTTTTGCCAGGCTTCGGTGGCCGCTTTGGCTGTTTCCGCAAAGAGCGTGCGGCCGAGGCTTTCAATTTCATGGCGCAGACCGTGGGTGATATCATTTTCCGCAGTGACGGAGTTCACAGGCTCAGGCATGGCCACCTTGTAAAGCTGCCAGCGAAAGCCCATGCGGCTACGCACATAATCGGCGCTGACGCTCGAATCGGCTATCACCCCGGCCCAGTCGGGATGCTTGTCCATCCATTCCTGCACAGCCAGATCATAGTTGTCCAGAAACTCTGTCTTGGCCCGCTCGAACTCGATTTTTATTTCCTCAAGCTCGCGCACTATTTCATCAGCCAGAGCTTCGGCAATGGCCCAGCCACCCAAAAAGCGCACACCGTTCCTGTCCAGCATGGTTACGGCGCGGGTTTTGAGCGTGCCGAACACCTTTAAGGCGTCAGGGCTGCATACTTTCATGGAACCGAGCGAAGCCAGTTCGTCCGGGGGCAGCACCGCGCCGCCAAAGGCTTCGGGCTGAAGCTTGCGGCGAGCCGACCACACATTTATTTCAAGGTTTATGGCCAGAAGATTGTGAATAATGCCAAGGTCGCTGGCATTTATGGATGTGGCGTTCATATTCTCTCCCTTGTGAAGCGGAGAGAAGCCCGCGCGGGTTATTCTCCCCGCTTGGGTTTGTATTTTCAAAGTTCAGATGCGAAATTCAGCAGACCTGGGGTAGATAGCTTTTGGCCCAGATCATCTGATATCCCTTGTTGATTTTGCCTTCGGCTCGCACCATGAGATCCCATATGGTATCATGGTTAGTACATATGGAAGGCGGGTACTCTCGCTGTTGCCCTTGAGAGCTTCGCGGGCCCCAGCGAACAACTACCTTGTCGGGATATGCCGTGCATTCCCAGAATTTGCCTCCTGCCTGCGTATCCTGAGTAAGATACACCTTGGGCTGGCCATTCTGAAAATAAGCTGACTTTAATTGCGGATTGTTTCGGTGCGCGTCGTAAACGTCTTTCAGCGTTTTGCGGATGAAAGACCAGTCGCGCGCCCGGGAGGCAGGAGAGGAAGCATCCTGTTCGGCAGCTTCGCTCCCTAATTCTCCCCCAGGCCGGCCGGGAATATCCGCTGCGCCAGCTCGTGCAGGGCGGCCCGCGTTTCACGCGAGGCCCGGAAGGCCAGAGCGCGATCCAGGGCGTGGATGATGGGCTTTATGCCTTGTCTGGCCAGGGGCTGATAGCGGACAGTGAGATCCGCCCAACGAATCAAGGTGCGCGTGGAAAAGGTCAGTTCCATGCCCTGGCCCTGCCCTTCGTTCATAAAACGCTTTCTGACCTCATTGGCCATGAAGATCATGCTGTCGCGTACTTTTTCGGGCAGAACAGGGACTATTTTGGCGAGCAGATTGCTTTCGGCTTCAGCGCTTGGGTAATCCACCTGGCAGAAGACAAATCTGTCCAAAAAGGCCATGTTCTGCATCATAACACCTTGGTATAAGCCTGTTTCATCCGACGCTCCATTGGAGTTGGCGGTACAGGCGAAGCGAAAAAGGGGATGAGGTTCGATCAGTTCCCCCTCGTTTTCCGGTATACAGAGCGGCGAGCCGTCAAGCACGCTGTTCAGACCGCAAAGCGTGGAAGGGTCTGTAATGTCTATCTCGTTGAGCAAAGCTAAGCCGCCGTATTTCATTGCTAAAGCCAACGGGCCGTACTGCATCTCCATATTGCCGTTGCGCACGGTAAGATGGCCGACGAGATCGACAAGCTCAAGCCTGCCGTGCCCGGTAACCTCGAATACGGGATACTGTAATCGCGCTGCCACCTGCTTGATCAGGCTGGTTTTGCCGCTGCCGGTGGGGCCGCACATATAAAGAGGCTCGGGCGGACCCATGAACCACACGGCCACGTCGCGCATGCTGTCATGAAAAAGGTAGTTTGGGTCTATTTTGGGCGTAAAAGCGTTGGGGGCGGCAAAGCCCCTGACTATTTTGCCCGAAGGCGAACCGCTGAATACCAGCCCGGCGTCAAGGTCGGCCGGAACCAGATTTTGCAATTCCTGATTTATATTTGTGATTGCCATGAGATGCACTCCTTATGCTTAAAGTTGGCAAAGGGCGCACCTTCCCCATAAGGGCGATGCGCCCCGGTGGGGTTTGTTTGACGATATATTATATGATGGCGGATCCCCATATTAGGCGATCCTGTTTTTATGGCCCGCGCCGTCAGGCGGCCAGCCGGTACACCGTGAGGTTTACCATGCCGGGCAAAGCCGGTTGCGGCTTCATGAGCAGGTTTACCGGAGGCAGAAGCACTGTTTCCAATAAATGACCTGTCCATTGACCTACAGCGGAGCCGTTGACGATAATATCGTAGCCGCCGTTCTGGCAGCTTTGCAAAGTAATGTCATAGCCGCGAAAACGGCCATGTACGGCCTTGGCGTGCAGCCCGCATATGCTTCCGATTTTGCGGCCGGCGAGACCGGAAGAATCAGATGTACGCGGAACCGTCTGGGACGCGGAAGATGAATCCGTATGCGCTGAAGTAACAGGGGTATTCGTACTTGGACTTGTGGCCGAACCTGCTGAAACATTTCCACTTACGGATTTGGCTGTGCTGTCCAGAGCCCTGTAGCTGGCAAAGGTTGACTCCAGGCTGTCCAGAGTCAATTCGCCCACCAGGGCACGGGCAAGCTCCGCGCTCATATTGTCGCCCTGATTGGCCAGGGACACCAGGCCGTTTTCCGACAGCTCGCCTTCCAGAACCAGAGCGGCTTCCAATTTGCAGGCGATCAGGCTCATGGCCTTTTCCTGCATGGTGCCGCGATTCACAAAAAAGCGCACAGTCACGTCCTTGGTCTGGCCGGGCCGCCAGGAACGGCGGGCGGCCTGCCGCAGCAGATATACGGAATAGCCTGTTTCCCAGAAGAACAAATCCTGAAAACCAAGCAAGTTCATACCTGTTTCCACCATTTGCGGATGGGTAATCAGGCAGTCGCAAGATCCAGTGGCCATATGTTTCTCAATCCACTCCAGCCGTTTATCGGCGGAAACGGATTTCAGAACCAGGGGGCGCAGCCCTTCGGCCCGCAACATGCCGGAAATATGCTCAAGAGCGCCCATTTTTCCCGTATATTCCACATATACAATGAATTTGCGCTTGTTGGCCTTTGATTCCAGGGCGCATTGCAAAAGGCGCTCGTCTTTGGGCGTTTTTTTAATGTCCAGAGCTTGGGCCGTGGCCACCACATCGTATTTTTTATTCAAAACCTCAAGCTGCCGCTGCGGAAAGTCCGGCCAGGCCAGCAGGCTGTGCAGCATTTGACCGACCACTTTCATGTCGTTGTTACGCAGGGCTATGCGCACTTCATCGCGCAGTTTTTTCTCGAACTGTTCGTATTCCACGCGCATTTCATCCGTCAAATCCGTGCATTCAAGCACTTCCTGATAGCCGGGCAGAGCGTCGGCAATGTCGCTCACGCGCAGAAACACGCAGCAGTCGATGAAGAACTGGCGCAAAAGCAAGGGTGATATGCCAGGTTTTTCGTTGATGCTGTGATCCTCGCGTGAAGCGCGGCCCGTTGCCGGATCGGCGGCTCTGACCGTATGCACCTTTTCCAGCGAGCCATAATCGCGGATGAATTCCGTTATGGAACTGTAGCTCGGCAAAGCCTTGCACCGTTCCTCTTTGGAGTAATTCAACGCGAATACCCGCTGCAAAAGATAATATATGTCCGAAGCCTTGCCGCCGCTCAACGTGCCGGTGAGCACCAGGGTTTTGGGAATCACCCCGGCGAGCTGTCCAAGCACAGCTCCTTGTATGGTATTGGAACCTTTGAGCTTGTGGGCCTCGTCCGTGATGAGCAGATGGAAATGTTTTTTAAGGTACTTCTTTATGTACATTACCGGCGCGTAAACCTTGCGGCTGTCCGGAGCCGGGCCCCAGAGCGGTTCGCCGCAATGTCCGCAACAGGTGCGCCTGGTATTTTTCACATACAGGCACTCCGCAGCGCAGCGCGGGCAAATGGGAATTTCCATGCGCAGCGGGTAGGAAATGATCACGCCGTTTTCATTTGTTTCCTTGATTTGATATGCGGATTTTCTGTAGTAGGATGTGCTCCACGAATAAGAGATTTTCATGCGGTTGAAGCCGCAAATCCATACCTCCGGCTTGTCCGGCACGCGCGGAGCCAGGCGCAACTTGGCCAGAAGGCTCAGAGCATCCGGGCCGTTGGCGTCGATTATCCGCACGGCATCGCCGAACAGGGCCTGTAACTCCCGCGTCCAGGTGGAAATCAGAGTGGTCGGGCAAAGAACCAGGGTACGCGTGGCGTGGCCGAATACCAGCTCCATGCATCGGCTAACATAGCTTGCTTGCAAAGTTTTTCCGGTGCCCATTTCCGCAATAAGGCCCATGGCCCGCTTTTTTTTGAAGCCTTTTAGCAAGGCGCAAATGGCCTCCTGCTGCGCGGGATAGGGCTTTTTCGCGCTATTAAGCCTGGCC
This sequence comes from Desulfovibrionaceae bacterium, assembly GCA_031553655.1. GTDB lineage: Bacteria > Desulfobacterota > Desulfovibrionia > Desulfovibrionales > Desulfovibrionaceae > JAVBLG01. The sequence goes on from JAVBLG010000049.1 coordinate 43,572, forward strand.
TTGATTTTTTGAGTCAATTCATTCTGTTCACCCGGAACATAGTCGGGGGCGAGCACTTTTTGCACTGTTTCGGCGAGCTTTTTGCTCTGGGCAAGGATGAATTCTTTAAGTGAAGAAGGAAGGATTTGCATGGTTCCCCTCTCATATACGAGAGGAAAACACTCCCCGGGGAGAGTGATTCCCTCCCCGGTTACGGTGATGAGTTTAAATTGAAAGCAAATTACGCGGCCAGTTCAGCCGCGATGTCGATAAAGCGCGGAATTTCCGGCATCAGCAGTTCTTCCAGGGTATCAATGGACGGCAAATTCAAAGTATACACTTCTTCGCCTGGTTCCAGGCCGAAAATGCGCAACTTATCCGCATAGCCGTAATCTTTGGCCATATTCCACAGAATCGGAGCAAATTCCTCAATCAGCGGCAATGATTGGCCAAACTCTTTCCTGAAAAGCCTGAAAGCCCGCGCGGCCAGTTCTTCCGGCTGCCCGCAGACAACTTTTCCGAGCAGCCCGGGGTAATAAACCAAACCCACGGCATACCCTGTGGGAGCGAGTTGGCGGGTAATTGTTTTGCCGGGCATATGGGGAGCGTAAAAGCTCTTTACACTGTCGCCGGCCGTGAAGCTGACAGTTTTTTTGCAAACCAGATCGGCGCAGACAGCTTTTACTTCTTCCGCCACGCCTATGAATACGGCTTTGATCACTTGCGCGCTGTGGCGCGAATTCATGCAAATAGCTTGCACAAGTTTGACATTTGTCCCGATTATATGGGGAGACGCGGTAATATTCATACATGGCCTTCAGGTAAGATTGTGAACTACGAACTCCCCGGCCGCCAAAGTGGCGGTCAGATCCACGGCATTTACCGTGGGCGTGGGAGTGAATCGCGTTCTGGTCACGGTTTTGTCTTCATCATGCTCCGTCGTGACATGTTCGGCGATGCCGGTGGCTCCGGCCACTATCCATAAGTTGCCGTTTTCCGCGCGGTATACGCCGTCCATTATGCCGGTGGCCAGTATGACCGCCTGATGCCCGCTGCGCAGCGGCATCAGTGTGCTGACCGTGCGCGATACATCCTGGGCGATACCGTGTTCCAGCGCTTTTTTGGCCTGGGGGTGCCGCAACAAATGCCGCACCGTATGCGGATCAAGATTTTGGGAATAAAAGTAAAATGGGGAAGAGGCTATGGCCGGGGGCACCGTGTACGAACCGGACGGCCTTTGCCCGTCGCCAATAACAAGGGGATTGTTTATATAATGATGGTAACGCGCCGTTTCCTCCTGAAGCTTTCCGGTGCATTTGCGCCCGAAAAGAACCGCCTGGCCGAAGGCCTTGAAATCCTGGTCGGGAAAGCGGCAAACAATGATGTCTTTCAGAAGTACGGGCAGTTTTTCACTGAATTCTTTGCGTTTCAGCACTTCAAGCGGCACTATGTAAACCAATATGCCGTCTTTGCGCAGAAAGCGCAGCGTGTGAAGGAATTTCATTTCCGTGCGGCCTTCGCCGGATTCCTGATCGTATGGCGGGTTAAGAAGTATCAGAGAAAAACTCCTCTCCGGAGTTTTCAGCTCGAACACACCGTCGCCACAGGCCGTGGTCAGGCCATTGGCGCGGCATTCTTCCGCCCTGGATTCGTCCAGTTCATTGGCGAACAGTCTGGTTACTCCCAATGCCCGGCCGAGCAGAAGCAAAGCCTCCCCGGTTCCGGCGCATGGGTCCAGAATCATGGTTTTTGAAGGTTCCGGCGCATGCAGGTATTCCGCGATAAGCGGAACCAGATGCGGCGGGGTTTTGTAATAGCCCATCTTGCTCTGAGAGGCGAAGCGCGCCATTTTTTATCTCCTTTACGCGGCAATGCCGGTTTCCCGCACGGGGCATATGGGACGCCTGAAAACGGTCTGATTCGGCAGCAGGTTTTCCGTTTCCCGAAGAAACCCCACAGAATCGAGCACAATTTCGTATTCCGATTTTGGAAACACCCTGGCTTTTTTTCCGGCCAGATGTCTGCGAAAGGCGCTGCAAAAAGGGTGAGCCCTTTTCCGCAAATCGTCAGAAGCCGAGTCGAAAAACTCCAACCGCTGCCTGGCCGCGGCAATCAGGGCTACTTCTTTTATTTTTTTGTTTTTCCTGTTTTCCAGATGTTCCTTGACCTTGTTGAGCCAGAATTCGCCCATATGCATAAAAAACGGAGGCGAGATTTTCAACGCCGTGGTTCTGTCGTCATTCAGGAAATTCTGGAACGTGAGCACCAGGGCCTGAATCGGAGCCCGCAAATGTTCCGGGCAATCGCCGGCCAGGAGATCGCGTAAATCCACAAGCAGAGCCTGGGCGCGGTGGCGCTCTTTAATGGCGTACTGCTGTTCCGAATAGGTGGGATAAATATATTGAGACATGGTTCGCTCCTTTTCAAAGGCGGAAAAAGAGCGCGCCGGGCGGCGGAAACTCTTTTTCCGCCGTTATGTTGGGGGGGTATGAATGTAAAAATTTGATAAAAATGCAGCCTGAATTTCCGCTATCTGGAAAACGACAAATCAGGCTACCTTGCCGAGCGGCGCTGGATCCGCGGCTTCGTGAGGTGTGGCGCTTTTGCCGGAACCGGCCTTGGCCCCTTTCTTTATGGTGTTGACGTAAAGCCTGGCCGACTGATCCGAGGCGATGCTTACTTTAAAGCGTTTCTCGCCCGCAGCGATCCAGTCGCCGGGTTTCAGGCCGGAAGTTTCATCTTCAGTAATCCGCCAGTAAGCGGCCTTGATTTGATTGTCCAAATCCGCTGTTTCTTCTTCCAGGGATTTGATCAGGGTTTTGAGTTCACTTCTTTGGGAGAGCAGAGCTTCGTACTCGGAATAGTCATGCCCGCAGAATTTTGGGCAGCCGCCGCCATGAGCGCACCAGTCGCAAAGCGGATAGAATCCGCCGCGAAAAGGCACATCATCAAGCGAAAGATTTCCGGCCCTGATTTCCGACACGGCGGCCCAGATGCGGGCGGCCACGTCCAGGCACACGTTCAACGTGTCAGGGCTCGGTTCATAGGGGCCGAAGACCTTGGCGTCATCCGGAGCGATGCTCACCACCCACCCTTCAATATTCGCTTCCTCCGGGTTTAACGGCAGTTGTATGCCGAAAACCAGGGCTGCAAGTTCTGGGAAGGTTTTATTCTGATGAATAAGAGCCCCTTGCGCATCTTTCAGATTAAAACAGTTTTTGTTCCATAAGATTTTGAGCAGTCCGAGTTGCGCGTAAAGCTGAGTTTCGTGCGCGGTATAAAGATTTCGGGGCAGTTTTTTGGAGCTTTTGATTTCCAAAATGCGCACGGCCGGATTTTTGCCGCCCCATACAAGCGTAAAATCGAGATGTGCCTGTATGGGAACGTCCTGATACCGGGTACGTATTTCAAGTTGAGGGATAAAGCGGACTCCCGCGGCGGAAAGGGCATTGGCTATGCCGCCTTCCACCCAATGGCCGCGTTGCAGGGTAACTTGCAGTTTCAACTCATCCTCTATGCGTTCCAGATCTCCGGATGCATGCAGGCCGTCCAGTGTTTCCGGGCCTACCGCAAATGAATGTTCAAGTTTCCCGGCCACGGCCGAGCGCAGGCACTCAATGCCGCGCCCGATATCCGACATTCCCAGATATGAGCCGCGTTCTCCGAGTTCGCGAGCGCCGCGCGCCGCGCCATGCAGCAAAAAACCTCTGGCCAGAAGACCCAGAAGCCCGGTGGATTTTTGTTTGATCATATGCCCTCCGTAAAACATGGAGAGCTCCCGGCAAAGGGAGATGCTCCCCATGTCGGGTATATTGCGTGTATTCAAAAATTGTGTCTGATTAATCTATGCTGATGCACTCTTCGCTTGTGCGGCAAAAGAGATCGCTCTGACCAGATGCAGATTGAAAGGATTGTCGTGATCAGTCCCTGGCGTTCTATGTCGTCCAGGTCTTGCCCGACTGAATAGAACAGTATTTGCCCAGGTTCGAGCAAGTCCATGATGTTGCGCATGATGCGCCATTCGGGCACATCTTTATGCCAGGTACGCCAAGACCAGAAGCGCAAGGTCGCGCCTTCGGCATCCAGACGTTCGGTGGGGTTGGCCAGGAATTCCGTGAAAGCCTTGAATTCCTCAGCCTGAAGTTTTTCGGCAGTTTCTCTGGCGTGCTTGTTGAAGGCCTCTTGTCCGTCAGGTGAGAGGCACAGCACGATTTCACACTGATAGCCCATAAAGCTCTCCTTGCAAAAGAGCGGAGAGCTTCCCATGCGGGTAGGCTCCCCGCTTGGGTTGTTTTTATTGCTGTTCAATTATTAAATGAAAAGCCCCTGGAGATGCGCAGGCCGAAAGGATTGTCAAAATATCCCCCTTCGCGCCGCACATCGTCCAACTCCTCGCCTATGCGATAGAATATGAAACCTTCATACTCCATCTCGTCAAATAGCTGGTGCAAAAAGTCAATTTCCACAAACTCCATATGCCATTTCTGGGCTCTCCATATTCGCAAGGTCGAGCCGTACTTTTCATGCATTTCGTCGGATTTGAACAACAATTCGCGCAACGACTGATACTCGTAGGGGGCCATGTCATTTTCGGCTTTTTCATAGCGTTCTTTCAGCAAGGCTTCGCTCACCGAATCAAGGCAAAGGGCCACATTGGAGCAATATCCCATGGTCGTCTCCCTTCAACGGTATGAATTAGCCGGCAGATTGATATGGCTGTAGTAGGCCATATAAGCGGGGTCGCCTGCGAAATATTCACTTCCGCATTCGCCCCTTGAGTCAAAATCGTCGTCTTTTTCGCCGATTCTGGCGAAGAACAGATTTTTGGCTTCCATAACGGCAGCAATTTCACATAGAAAGGCCACCTCGAAGTCGTTCAAGTCATAGTTAAACCATACGCGGATGGAGCATTCGTCATCCTGCTTGTACAAGGAGCCGGAGAAAAAACCGCTCAGTACTTCTTGCTTGTCACAAGGCAGCACAGCAATGGCCTCAGCCAACCTTTCTTGCAAATATCTTTCGCCCTCAGGCGAACAATACAAAAAAATCACTTTCTGCGTGGACATGAAGTTCTCCATTTATTTTATGTGGAATGATTTGGCGAAAAAAACTATGCGGCATCCGCATAGCGCCACCAGACACGGCGTTCGCCGCTCCATTGGAAGCCGGCTCCACGCAGCATTTCTTTGCGCTGGCCGGTATTGCCTGAAGCGGTTATGCAGAGTTTGCCGTTGCCAGCCTGAACCGTGTCATAACGGACACCGTCCAGCCTCGGCAGCGAAGCAAGCAGCTCGCGGTTCGGTCCGGACGGCTGATGTGGGGAAATAGGCTGGTCATCATAAGGAGCGTCGGGCTGTTGGGGAGCTGGTAAAGCTCTCTTTACCCTATTAGCCTGTTGGCTACGGCCTTGCTGCGGATTGCGGTCGGCATGGCAACCGTTTTTACCGGAAGCCATATTGGCGTCGTCATCGTCTTCGCAGACAATGCCGGCAACCACGCAAAGGCCGTAGCGGCGAAGATATGTTAAAGCGGATCCGTAAGCCTGCGGATCATTTTTGGGCGCGGGCATGGTCAGAATGGACGCCTGCCATTGCTCCGATTCAATATGCAGTATTTTGGTAACCAGAGAAACATATCCCGGTTCGGCGGGAATGTTGTACTGAGTCACCCACAAGCCGTTTTTAAACAAAACATCGCGGCACGCCTCCACAACCTGGGTGAGCGTGGCGTATTTGCTTTTAGTAAAAGGATTATCCGCATTCTTGATCACCGGTTCCATGGCGTTTTGAGCATCACGCATGGCCTTGGCCAGTTTGCTGATTTTTTCCGAACAGTAAGAAATGCCGCTCATGAGCTTTCTCCTTGAAAATCAGGGGAAAGCTCCCCATCGGGGAAACTTCCCCCTGATGGTGGATAAATATGTTTTTTTCTGTGCTGTCTGTACGATGGCGGCAACCTAAGCGGCTTCGCCCCATTCGGTGTCCTGGTTCATGTCTATCTCCTTAAAAATTATGAAATTCGTTTAAAAAGGCACATCGCCGGACGCATAATCTCTGGATTTCTGATTCATACGGCCCTGCTGGCCGCCCTTATAACCATTCTGATTGGAAGGTTTGCCTTGATAACCGCGAGAGGAGTTGCCGGCTCTTTTTTCCGGCGCGTCTTCGGAGTTTCCATTGCGTCCGTCCAAAAACTGAATGCGCGCGGCCTTGATTTCGGTGGAATAACGGTCCTGGCCTTGCTGATCCTGCCACTTGCGGGTCTGCAAGCTGCCCTCAACGAGCACCTGGCTGCCCTTGCGCAGATATGTGGCGCAGTTTTCGGCCATACGCTGATAAACGACAATCTTGTGCCATTCAGTGCGTTCCTGCTTGTTGCCTTCGGAATCCGTGTAGGATTCGTCAGTGGCAACGCTCAGGCTCGCCAGCGCGTTTCCGTTTTGCCCGTAATGCACCTCGGGGTCTTTGCCCAGCCGGCCAAGAATAAAAACTCTGTTCATGGAAGCCATTTTTTTGCTCCTTATGAGGATTTTGTGTTTAAAATGTTCGTTGACCCAGCGCCTGGCAGCGCGGGTAAATTACGCCTGTGCGCGTGATGACATGATCACACGAAAATTTCGTTGTAATTCATAACCAACTGCATAATTCGCAATGCCTCTTCAGATCCGACCCGTTCGGCAAGGGCTTCATATTCATCCTGCAATTCAGGGCGAATTTTATGCTGCTTGCGATGAGGGGTAAAAGGGGCGAAACGCGAAGAACTGTTGGGTTTCGTCATGTTCATCATGATAATTCTCCTTGGTAATGATTACGAAATGCGGCGGCATCCAACGGGATGAGCGCAACCCGTAAGAATTGATGATTTGGGATATATGATGGGAAGATTTGAAGATATGAACTGAAGACGGAGAACTCCCTACTCTGTGAAATGAGCTTTCACGGGCGAAGGGGCCTTCCGTCAAATCCTGGTGGATTGGCGTATCCGATGCGTTCGCACGGCATCGAAAATGCTGCCCGGCTGAGCAGAATTAAAATCTGATGCAGCCCCCGGGCAAACCGACTTACCCTCGGTTTTTGCGCGGGCATTTGGGATTTTTGCTAAAACGCCGACTAACCGCTTTCGCGGACGACCTTGTGCGATCAAGGCTCGACTTCGCAACTCTGTAAAGAGCCGCTTCGGGTAAGCTGAATCACGCCGACTCCGTACTATATGGTGGAGCGTTCCATCAGGCTTTATTACACGTCGTTTTTCCGAAGAAAAACGGAGAACCGTATGCCTGAAACCGGCGGGTATCCCATAAGGGATTAGTATGAGTCATATATGATGTTTTTTGGCGGCTACTGTCAATGTGTAACTTTTTTGTTGCGTTGTTGCATATTGTGTCCTGATTTAATAGCATATTTTTTGTGGTTCTCACAAATATGATAATTTTTCAAATCGGAGCATTGCATGCTTTTCTCCAAAACCAGTTTCCAGGCGGCGCTGATATGCCTGTGTCTTGCGGCATGCCTTCCCGTCATGCGCACCAGTTCCCCAAAAGTATCCGGCACGGTCACAGACGCAACAGTCCGGGCAATTCTTTGGCGGTGCCGCATGAGCCGTTCATGAGCAAAAAGACTATCTTTAAGAGGCGTCCGACTTGCATTTGCAGTATCTCCCACGCGCAGGATAATAGAGGCATAGTCTGGATGCAAATCTTTATCTTCCCGCTTTTTATGCTAAAATATGTTTTGGAGGCACAGAGTGATGTTATTGGCGTGGCATGCGACGGAGTTGATCAGTTCGCCAATTTAGCGAAGTGCGCGGCAAGATAATCCACAAACAGGCGAATCCGGTGCGGAAGCTGCGCTCCGGCCATGACCACGCTGATGTCGAGTCCGGGGGTTCGCCACTCCGGTAGCAGCCTCACGAGCTGCCCTTTCTTTTCGTATTCGGCCGCCACGGCAGTCATCAGGGGTATAGCGCCAAGGCCAGCCAGCGCAAGTTCAAGTCCGGACGCGAGGCTGTTGACCACATGCGCCGGCCGGGAAGGCATGAGCTCGACCTGATCGTCCTTGTGCAACTCCTGGATGACGCCAGGCTGATCGTTGTGGATCCAGGGAAGCCGCGACAACCCGGCGGGAGTATCTGGAACCGGATAAAACTCCAGCAGCCTGGGGTCCGCATACACGCCGGCGTGAACGGTCGCCAGCTTGCGCGCTTTGAGTTCGGAGTCCGGAAGCCTGCCGACCCGTATTTCCAGATCAAAGGGCTCGGCATGCAGATCCACGCGGCGGGTGGAAAAAATGATGTGCAGTTCAATGCCGGGATATTGCGTTGCGAATGCGCCGAGCTTTCCGCGTAGGTACAGGTGGTAGACATCCGCGAGTAATGACAGCCGCACCAGCCCCACGGGGCTTTTTTGATCCCGGACGAGCCGTTCGCGGGCGCTGGTGGCCTCGGACACGATAAACTCGCAGCTTTCCAGAAAACTTTTGCCGCTTTCCGTCAACTCCACAATACGGGTGCTCCGGTACAACAACTGGACGCCCAAGTCCCTCTCCAAGGCCGCAATGCGCCGCGACAGGGTGGAAACGGGAATATCCAGCGCATCGGCCGCCTGCGTGAAGCTCCTCCTTCTGGCGACCTCCATGAAATACGGCATACTCGGCAACAGTCGATCCATTTTTGCTCCTCTATTTTTGCATATATGCAAAAGTATTTTGATTTAATGTCATATATTTCCGATATTGACAATGATAGAAGATCTCCATCTGGACACATTCTAAAGCGATAATCCCGAGGAGAAAACCATGTCTACACGGTCAAAACAAAAAATGTTCGGCGTCTGTCTGATGTTGGCTCTTGTAGCGCAGCTTGCCGGCTGCGATGAAAAAAAGACCGCGCAGGTTCCGCAAAAACCTCTGGTGCGCTACGCACAAATCGTAAGCGAAAGCATACCCATGCGTATCGAGCTGCCCGGCCGCGTGTCGTCCATGCAAATTTCCGATGTGCGCCCGCAGGTGGGCGGCATCCTTCTGGAACGTCTGTTTGAAGAGGGAACGGATGTGGCTGCCGGACAAGTTTTATATCGCATTGATCCAAGGCCGTATCAGGCGGCGTACAACAACGCGAAATCCCGTCTGGTCAAGGCCGAGGCCAACGCCGTTCCAGCCAGTCTCTCTGCCAGGCGGAAGGGTACCCTGGTCAAGGCCGGCGCCGTAAGTGTTCAGGAACACGAGAATGCTGTTTCTACGACCAGGCAGGCCGATGCCGAAGTAGTATCAGCCAGGGAAAACCTGGAACTGGCGGCCATAGATCTTGGTTATACCGAGGTCAGGGCTCCTATCAGCGGCAGAATAGGACGCTCTTTCGTCACTCCGGGTGCCCTGGTCACGCAGAATCAGGCGACCCCCCTGGCCACCATCCAGCAGCTCAGTCCCGCCTATGTCGACGTTACCGTGTCAAGTTCGGAACTGCTCAAGCTGCGCCGGGATATAGCCGGCGGCCGGTTCAAGTCGAACAACGGAAACTCCGTGCGTGTCCGGCTGAAGCTGGAAGACGGTTCGCCATATATCCGCCTGGACGGGGCAAAAGCGGGCAGGGAGCCGGAAGCGATAGACGGCGTGCTGCTTTTCTCGGATGTTACTGTGGAACAAAGCACCAGTGTCGTCACGGTGCGGATTAAATTCGACAACCCCGACAACCTGCTCCTGCCCGGCATGTACGTGCGGGCCACTCTGGAAGGAGGCGTGATAGAGCATGCCGTGTTGGTTCCGCAAAAAGCCGTATTCCGCGATGCGCGCGGCCGTTACCTTGTCTATGTGCTGACAAAGGAAGCGCCGGAGGCTGCCGCGGCGGCGGATGGAGCGGCGGGCCGGACGGCGGCCCTGGCGGAGAATGAATTTTATGTCCGGTCAAAGACCGTGGCGCTCCACAGCGTTCAGGGCAACAGGTGGCTGATTGATTCCGGCCTTGAACCCGATGAACTTCTGCTGGTGGAAGGCCTGCAAAAAGTGCAGCCCGGCCAGATCGTTTCGGGACAGCATGCCGCCGGCGATGCCGTGGCGGCGGGACAACCTTCGGAATCACAGGAGGCGAAGTAAGCCATGAGCAGATTTTTTATTGACCGACCTATTTTTGCCTGGGTTCTCGCAATATTAATCATGATGGCCGGCTGTTTCGCTTTGGCGAAGCTCCCCGTGGCCCAGTATCCGGGCATCGCGGCCCCGGAAATATCCATAGTGGCCATCTACCCCGGCGCATCGGCAAAAACGCTGGAGGACTCCGTGACGCAGGTTATCGAGCAGCAGATGAAGTGGCTCGACCATCTCATGTACATGTATTCCACAAGCGACTCCTCAGGGCGGGCGGAAATACACTTTGCCTTTGAGGCCGGAACCAATATCGACACCGCCCAGGTGCAGGTCCAGAACAAGCTGAACCTGGCGACCCCGATGCTCCCGCAGGCGGTGCAGCGGCAGGGGATCACGGTGGCCAAGGCGGTCAACAACTACCTTGTCATCTTCGCGCTTATTTCCGAAGACGGACGCTTGGACGGCAACGCCCTCAGCGACTATATCGCGAGCAACCTGCAAGATCCCATCGGACGCCTGCAGGGCGTTGGCGACACCATGCTTTTCGGCGCGCAGCGCGCCATGCGCATCTGGTGCGACCCGCAAAAATTCGAACAGTTCAAGCTGAACCCTTCGGATGTCATCGCCGCGATCCAAACCCAGAACGAGCAGGTGACCGGCGGGCAGGTGGGAGCCGGTCCGGCTCTGCCGGGCCAGGAACTCAATCTGACCATCAACGCCTCATCGCGCTTTGAAAGCATTGACGAATTCGAGAACCTGTTCCTGCGCGCCAGAGAGGACGGTTCGGCGCTTTACCTGAAAGATGTGGCCAGAATTGAATTGAACGCGGAGCAGTTCATCGCCACGGTCATGTACAACGGCAAGAAGTCTTCCGCGCTGGGCATCAAGCTGGCTTCGGGCGGAAACGCCCTGGAAACGGTGAAGGCAATCCGCGCGGAGCTTGACGCGCTTTCCGCTTTTTTCCCTGCCGGCGTGAAATACGTTCTTTCGTATGATACCGCCCCCATTATCAGCCACTCCATCAAAGAGGTGTTCAAGACCCTGATTGAAGCCGTTGCCCTGGTGTTTCTGATCATGCTTCTCTTCCTGCAAAGCTTCAGGGCCACGCTTATTCCCACCATCGCCATTCCTGTGGTGCTGTTGGGCACCTTCGGGGTTCTTTCCGTGGCCGGATTTTCCATCAATTCCCTGACCATGTTCGGCATGGTGCTGGCCATCGGCCTTCTGGTGGACGATGCCATCGTGGTGGTTGAAAACGTGGAGCGGCTCATGCGGGAAGAAAAACTCGGCCCGAAGGAGGCAGCCCGGAAATCCATGGACCAGATATCCGGCGCTCTGGTCGGCGTGGCTGTAGTCATCTGCGCCGTGTTCGTGCCCATGGCCTTTATGGGCGGTTCCACAGGCGTCATTTTTAGGCAGTTTTCCATCACCATTGTCACCGCCATGACCTTGTCGGTGTTTGTGGCCATGGTGCTCACCCCCGCGCTTTGCGCCACCATGCTGCCGCAAAATTCGCATGCCGTGGAACGCGGTTTTTTCGGCTGGTTCAACCGCTGGTTTGAAAACATCACCTCACGCTATCAAGGCTCGGTAAGCCGGATGATCTCCAGGCCAACGCGCTGGCTCGCCGCTTTTGGGGGGTGCCTCGCGCTGATCGTCCTGCTCTTGCACAACCTGCCTTCCGCGTTTTTGCCGGAAGAAGATCAGGGCATCCTCATCGTTTCCGTACAACTTCCGACTGGCGCGAGTTTCGAGCGTACGGACAAGGTGCTTGAGCAGGTTGACCGTTATTTCCGCGAACAGGAAGCGGATGCGGTCAAGAGCTCCCTGACTGTTTCCGGTGTGAGTTTCAACGGCAGCAGCCAGAACGTGGGCATGGGCTTTGTGATGCTCAAGGACTGGAATGAACGGAACAAGGACAGCCTGCGGCTTTCCGCCGTGGCGGAGCGGGCCATGGCTCGTTTTTCCCAAATCCCCGAAGGCAGAGTGTTCGCCTTCGCACCTCCCGCCGTTCTGGAATTGGGCAACGCCACGGGCTTTGACTTTGAATTGATCGACCGGGGCGGGCTTGGGCACGATGCGCTGATGGCGGCGCGGAACACCTTGCTGGAAAAAGCGGCGGCCCACCCCGCCCTGAGAAATATCCGCCCCAACGGCCTGGACGATGAAGAGCAGTACCGCCTTAAAATAGATCTGGCCAAGGCCGGCGCGCAAAGCCTGGACAAGGGAGAGATCAATACGACCATCGCCGCTTACTGGGGTGGGGTCTACGTCAATGACTTCATGGACAACGGCCGGACAAAGAAAGTCTTTTTGCAGGCGGCCGCCCCGTTCCGCATGCAATTGGCTGATTTTTCCCGTTACCATATCCGGAACGCCAAAGGAGCGATGGTTCCCTTTGCCTCTTTTCTGACGGCGGACTCGCAGCAGGGCTCTCCACGCCTGGAACGGTACGGCGGGCTGCCCGCTGTGGAAATTCTCGGCGAGCCCGCGCCCGGCTACTCTTCCGGCCAGGCCATGGCGGCCATGGAAGAATTGATGCGCGAACTTCCAGCCGGTTTCGGCCATGCCTGGACGGGCATGTCCTATCAGGAAAAGCTTTCCGGCAATCAGGCTCCTATGCTGTACGCTCTTTCGCTGGCCGTTGTTTTTCTCTGCCTTGCCGCGCTGTATGAAAGCTGGACCATCCCTTTATCCGTGCTGCTGGTCGTGCCGCTTGGCGCTGTCGGGGCTCTTTGCGGTGTACTGCTGCGCGGGATGAACAACGATATTTATTTCCAGATCGGCCTCTTGACCGTCGTGGGGCTTGCCGCCAAAAACGCCATCCTGATCGTTGAATTCGCGAAGGATCTGCACGAACAGGGAAAGGATCTTTTTGAAGCCACAGTGCAGGCCGTCCGGCTGCGGCTGCGCCCCATCATCATGACGTCCCTGTGCTTCATTCTTGGCGTGCTCCCGTTGGCTCTCAACTCCGGCGCGGGTTCCGGGGGGCAGAACGCCATAGGCACCACAGTGGTTTGCGGGGTGTCGGCGGCCACCGCCTTCGGCATTTACTACACGCCGATATTCTTTGTCGTGGTCACCAGATTCTTTTCCAGAAAGAAGGCTGTTGGGGCGGAAAAGGAAGTACAGCCGACCGGAGAACTTTCCCATTCCATCACCTAGAGCAATGAACACATGTGATGATTGCTTAACGGTGGGCAACGCCCTCCTATAATCATCACACAGCGATGGTTATCGCGAATCATTGCAACGCCTTTCAAGTGTGAAACCTTCTAGCCAGCATACTTTTGCAAGGAGTCATCATGAGGACAGCAGCAAACAAAGAACATCATGTGGCTGATGTGGCCCATGCCGACGCGGACAGTGCGGCTTCCACGCCGAATATGGAAGAAATCCGTTCCATCATAGAATCATACATCATGCCCCTGCTTCCCGGCTCTACCCTTGCGGGTCCGGAGAAAGGCGCAAACACGGCGCAAGATCTGGTTACATTTGACACGGGGAACAGGCTGCGTATCGCTGTTCCAAATTCCGGCGGCACACATTTCATTTTGAAACGTTTCGCCCCCTTTACGGACGAGGAACGCGATCTGCTTCTGCGTATCGCGGAAAATATGCACGCCGATTTCAGGCACAGGACAGTGCCGTGCCACCTCATGCTCTGCGATGCGGTCGAGCGGGCTATCGCCTCAGCAATTCTGCCTTCGGATGCGGCGACCGCGTATGGCGTTATACAGGTTTACAACCAATGGGCGGCGGAAACCTGTGAAGGGAGACGAGTTCCGCATACTGTGGGACTATGCCCCGCACAAGGCAAGACAGGAAGCGAAACTTTCCTTACTTTGCAAAAAAGCGGACACCTGAAAAAGCTCGGTTCGGGCGACGATATTCTGCTTACGCTCGGCAATGGCGGCACGTTGCTCGGAGTTGAAAATATTCCGTCCAAGCTGACGACATACCGAAATAACGAAGAAACCCTCGCCCCCGTGACCATGCACGGCACCGCCCTGTGGGCCGGATCCGGCGGCAGGGTGGCCCTTCGCCTGACGGAAGACGGAGAGATTCTTGTCTTCAAAAATAAGATGCTCATGTTCGCCAAACGCCGCTCCCATTGGCGATCTTTTCCGCATAAGCGCCTTTTGGACCTCCTCCTGTCCGGAAACGGAAACAGTGAAGAAGAAAGGAACAGGCTGGCTCTGTACCGGACGCTTCTGGATCTGGCGTTCTCCCGTTACGGCGGGTGCATAGGAGTATTGCGCGAAGGAGCGGAACAACGGAACGTTTTCGATCTTGTTGCTCCTGAAGCGCTTTTTTCTTTTGTCAATCCGCCTCAGATGACCGCCATGTTCAAAACCGTTGTCAACTCCAGAAAGTTTTACGAGATTCCCAGAAAAGTTCGCGTCAATCTCTGCGCGGTTGACGGCGCTCTTCTCATGGATAGCGTGGGAACTATTCTGGCCGCCGGCACCATCGTGAAAACGGACGGCAGCCCGGGAGCGGGCGGACGCACCGCCGCAGCGCTGTCCATGGCCAGATATGGATACGGGGTCAAAGTGTCGGATGACGGCTACGTGGAGATGTACCACGAAGGCAAGCCCCTGGGCGGATTTGCCTGAAACATATATCTATGCGACACACGACAAACACACGGGAGAAATACTCATGAAAATCATCACGTTTGAAGAACATGCTTCGGATCCTGATATCAGCGCGGCGACCCGGATGGCTTTGTTGGAAACAGCTCCTTACATCAAGGATTTTGCCCCGCCTAAGCTGAAAGATCCCGGCGTGCTGCATGAGCTAAGTGAAAAACGTCTGGCGGACATGGATGCCAACGGCATCGACATGCAGGTTCTTTCACTCAGCGATTATCCGCAGTTATTGCACCCGGCAGAGGCCGTGCCTCTTTGCCGGGCCGCCAACGATCGCCTGGGGGCGGCCGTCGCGATGCACCCGGATCGTTTTGCCGCCTTCGCCACCCTGCCGCTGTCGGACCCCAAAGCCGCCTCGGATGAACTGGAACGCGCCGTCACCGAGTACGGATTCAAGGGAGCGCTAATCAACGGCCGCCCCGAAGCCGGCCCGCGCTTTCTTGACGATCCCAAGTATGCTCCCGTACTGGCCAAGGCCGACGAATTACGGGTGCCGCTGTATCTGCATCCGGGTTTTCCTTACACGGCGGTGACGGAGACCTATTACGCCGGGTTCAATCCGGTTGTCAGCGCGAGACTCGCCAGCTACGGTTGGGGGTGGCATAATGAAGCCGGCGTGCACCTGTTCCGGCTTATCTTGTCCGGCGCTTTTGACAAGTACCCAGACCTTAAGGTTATTTCCGGCCATTGGGGCGAGATGGTTCCCTTCTTTCTCGACCGCCTGGATGAATGCCTGCCGCCAGATGTGAGCGGACTCACACGGACGATCGGCGACACATTCAGGAAGCACGTATATGTGACGCCCAGCGGCATGTTTACGCTGCCGCACCTCAATTTCATCATTGAAACGTTGGGAGCCGACCGCATCCTTTTTGCCGTGGATTTTCCGTATCTGCCCAATGAAAACGCGCGATCCTTTCTCGAAACCGCGCCGATCTGCCGGGAAGACAAAGAAAAAATCGCGCACGGCAACGCCGAGAGTTTGCTGCGACTGTGATTTGGCCGTATGTAATGGGAATCCGGCAACACTGCGAGGCAAAGATGAGGATTCACAATAAATGAGCCAAGCATAAACAAAGAGATTGGATGGTTATGACGAAATCTGAACTCATAAAGCAATTGAAAGAAGAAGCCGGGTTTGCTTCCCTGGCTCAGGCTGAAAGCGCCTATAACTCGCTTTTTTCTCTGCTTGCGGAAACACTGAAGAAAGGCGAAAGCGTTTCCATTCTGGGATTCGGCGGTTTCAAACCGGTGAAGCGCGCCGCGCGCAAAGACCGCAATCCTCGTTCCGGCGCGGAAATTCAGATTCCTGAGTCCAATGCTGTAAAATTTACGCCGAGCAAGGCGCTGAAAGAAAGCTTGTAGGCTTTCTCATGAACTTTTCCCGGCCTCCCGATGAAGACGCGGCCTCCGCGCTGTCTTGCGGTGCTTCCGAACTGGTTGCGGATGACGCGGATTCTTGGAAGGTGTACCTTCTTGAATGCGCGGATTCCACATATTATTGCGGAGTCACCAAGAACATTGACCGCCGTCTGGCGCAACACAACGGATTGCAGGCCGGGGGATCGAAATATACCCGCGCGCGGCGTCCCGTAAAACTTGCGGCATTCAGAACTTGCCTTGGCAAAAGGCAAGCATACAGCCTTGAGTATGCGGTCAAGGCCGCGCCGCGCGGGAAAAAGCTTGACGTTCTCCTGTCCAGTGAGTTGCCCGACTTAACCGTGCAGGCAGAGCATAACAGTGAAAGACCGCTTCGGGTAAGCTGAATCACGCCGACTCCGTACTATGTGGTGGAGCGTTCCATCAGGCTTTATTACACGTCGTTTTTTCGAGGAAAAACGGAGAACCGTACGGATATATTCGGGGTACCTCACGGCTATCCCCCTCTCACACCACCGGACAAGCTCATCGCATCCGGCGGTTTCCCTCAGATTTTCACCGCAGCAGCTTTTACACTTCTTTCTGACAGCGACACAAGTCCAAACCAGGACATACTCATGGCCCTGGCGCTTTGCCAGGCCAGGGAGAGACGCCACCAACCCTTACCGGATAATGCCAGTATCCAGGCTTGCCATTCAGGCACGCCCAGGGATTGGAGAAAACGGCTTATGCCGATGGCGCGTTTGCACTGTTTCAGCCGATAGCAGCGTAGTTTGCGACGTATCCATTCATCCAGCCATTGCGGAAGGCTGGCGCTACAGCCATATTGATAGTAGCCAAACCAGCCGGTCAGATAACTGTTCAACCGCTCTATAACACGCTCAAATTCTTTACCCTGGTTACGCCGGGTCAGAACTCGTATATGATTCCTGAACCGGCTCAAACTCTCCGGGCTGATGTGCAATCTCCCTCCTTCTCCCAGCCGATAGCCAAGGAATTTACGACGGCGGCACAGGTCCACCGCGCTTTTGGAGGGAGTTCACTTTCAGTTTGAGTTTCTTTTCCAGGAAACTGCTCACCGACGTCATGACTCGTTCCCCCGACGCTTGACTGCACACGTATATGTTGCAGTCGTCCGCATATAGTTTTTGTTTTCATCGGCAAAGCCTTTGCGGTGCCTTCCCCGACGCTTTAATCCCTATGCGGCGACTGCGCGTTCACAGATTCCCACCAGCGTCCGAAGTTCCGCTCCCTTCCGTCCAGGTAAAGCACTTCGCCAATGATCGGAGTCAGCAGCCGGAAGCCTTTACCCTCGCTTGCGGCCGCAATACGGGTATAAGGTTCGTCCCAGGGGTGGTGGGCCATGGAAAAACGCCCGGAATGCACGGGCAGAACCGCCCCGGCCCGCAAGTCTTCCGCCGCTTGCGCCGTTTCTTCCGGCGTCATATGCATCTTTTTCCATGACGCGTTATACTGGCCGTTCTCTATGATGGCTAAGTCCAACTCTACAAATTTACGGCCTATATCCGCGAAATGCTTTCCATATCCGCTGTCGCCGCTGTAGAAAACCCTGCGGCCGGGAGTTTCAAGCATAAAAGAGGCCCAAAGCGCTTTGTTACGCTGAAGCCAGCGCCCCGAAAAATGCCGGGCGGGCAGGATGTGCACGGTGATCCCCGGCTCCAGTTCAAAGGCTTCATTCCAGTCACCCTCATGGATGACCGAAGGGGCAAAGCCCCAGCGCTCCAGGTGCGCGCCCACGCCAAGCGGGCATACAACCGCTTTCACGCGCGGCTGCAAGGCGATCATGGTCTGATATTCCAGATGATCCCAATGGTCGTGCGAGATAATCAGCAGGTCGATGTCCGGCATATTTTCGGCGCTGTAGGGATAATCGCCTTTAAAAGCCTGGTTCAGAAAGGAAAAAGGCGCGGCATTGCCCGCAAAGACCGGGTCGATGAGAATCCGCCTGCCGCCCAAGTGCAAATAGCACGAGGAATGCCCCAGCCAGACAATGCAATCCCGCTGCCTTTCCAAAGAATTTAGGTCGGTTTTGCGCATGGGCAGCGCCGTGGAAGGCATGCGGCCCCCGCTTTCTTTGAACAGATGTCTCCAAATCGCAGCCAACCGCCCGCCGCCTTCGGGGGACGGCTCCGCCGGTTCCAGATTACGAAATTCGCCGTCAACATAATTCGGCGACGCCTTGATGCGCTCCAGACGTTCCCCGCCAGGGAGTTTGCCGAATTTTGGGCTGCAAGCCGGCACCATGGCCGCGGACGCCGCTATAGTCATGGCAATCATCAAATATTTAAAAAGATGTTTTCTCATGCGCAGGCTCCAGTTCCGTCCGGTTCAATTGGTTTAACGGACAAACGCCTTATAAAGGCTTGCCGTTTTCTTAATTCCGTGCCAGCATAAAGTATGAAGTAACTTCATAGTCAACAGGAAAAATGAAAAAATGAAACTCTTAAAAACAGGCGAATTCGCCAAGTTGTGCGGAACACAAAAAGGCACACTGTTCTTTTATGACAAAGAAGGGCTGCTGAAGCCCAAATACGTCTCGGAAAACGGATATCGGCGCTATGGCGCGGAGCAATTTTTCGAATACGACATAATCACCATGCTCAAGGAGACCGGCAGTTCCCTCAAGGAAATCAAGCTGCACATGCGCAGGAGAGACCCTGAAGAATTTTTGGAGCTGTTTGAAAAAAAAAAGCTGCTGCTCGAAAAGGAGAAGGAAAAAATCATCCGGCGGCAGAAGACGCTTGATGTCCTTATCAGCCTGACCAGGGCTACAAGGCACGCAAGCCACGATACGCTTGAGGTGGTGGAAATGGAGAAGGAAGCTCTGGAGCTTATGCCGGTCAGCCCGGAAGACCAGACCACTGCGGAAGGCTGCGCTTTTCTTTTTGCCGAATTCTCTCAGAAATTGGAGGAGCAGGAGCGTTTCTGCCAGGCTCCGTTCGGCGTAATGATGAGCAAAGATGATGCTGTTGCCGGGCGTTACCTCGCCGGGCATTTTTTTTGCGGCGGCAGCCGCGCTACGCCCAAGGCGAGCCTGCATATCAGGCCCAAAGGGCGGTATGCCGTATTCCTGCACGCGGGAGATATGGATTCACATAAGGCGGCTTATGCAAAAATGCTTGAGAATATTAAAAAGTCGGGCATTGTTATTGCCGGGAATATATATGCTTATGACATGATGGGCTACTTCACCACAGGCAATGCGAAAGAATATTTCGCAAAGTATTGCACGCATGTGGAATAAAAAAAGCCGGCCGGAAAGAGGCACTTTTCCGGCCGGCTTCAGTGCTGACGCTATTCCACCCGCCGGCACTCCTTGACCACCACGGCATTGCTTTTTCTGCCCGAGTACACACGCCCTATAAGCGTTACCGTGTCTCCCTTGCGGAATTCCGCCAATTTACTGGCGTCGATCCTGGGCAGAACGCAAACCACATAGGTCTGGCCATCAATTTTGTCGGAAAGCCTTACCGCAGGGGTCAGGTACACACTCATTCCGGCATCAACGACCACGCCCGTGATCTTCACGTTTTTGCCGATAAACTCCTCCTCCGCTTTCTGGAGTTCACCTTCGAACTCCAACCAGAATTCCCTGGCTGCATACGCCAGCGGAGTATCCTGAGCGGAAGCCTGTCCAGTCGGCGACAAGGCAAGCATAATCAAGAATGCAGGGGTAAGAAGTATCTGAAATTTCATTGCGGCTACTCCTGCCTGGTTACAATTAAATTTTATTCAGGAACATTGCTTTACATTTAGTTGCCAAACGATTTGCCATGTCACTGGTTAATGCGTTACCTGGGGCAGAGACAGATTATGCTGCTCTCTCTGGTGATAAAATTTTCCGTGCGTAGGGGTAAATCGCAGAAAGACCAGCGCAGGATCGTCGGCGTCGGCATAGCCCATCCGCTTAAACGCATCATCCCAGACCGCATGCCGCGTTGCACGGTCAGTCACCACCTCGCCCTTGCCCATGAGCAGCAATCCCTGCCCTCCGCTCTGGTAATACATGGACATGTTCGGATTCTTTGCCAGATGTTTCAGCTTGTCCGTATCCACCCGCGTAATGGCGTAGGCGGTGAAATCATTTTTGCCGGCCAGGCCGGACGCGGCATGTGCCGGGTTGCACAGGTTGGACATAACTCGAATCTGTGGGAATCCGTTTTCGTCAATAGTGCCCATCATGACCAGAGCCGGTTTGTTCTGTTGCGCATAGGCGAGGTCATAAAGATCCGCCGGAGCGGGGGCCTCCGCCGCGACAGCGGCTGTGGCCAAACCAGCCCACAGCGCCAGCGCGGGCATGCAGTTCTTCGCGCATTTAATGTTGAGCATATTTTATCCTTGCTGTTTTGCTTAATTCCCGGCATGTAGTTACGGCATAAGCACGCGGCCGTTTTTGAAGCGCATTCTGGGAAAGCTGTTGCCGGCGATTTCGTTTTGCGGAACGGCCACCTCTATTCTTCGCATATCCAGCGAGCTCAGGGGAAGCTCCCTGGCCTTGACGGAATCCTTAAAGTTTTTCACCTTGCTCGCGCCGATAAGAGGAATAATGTCAGCCCCCTTTGCCAGCGCCCAGGCATGGGCGAGCTGCGGCAGAGTCATATACTTTTCTTCCGCGATGGCGCGCAAATTATCCACCAGCTCAATATTTTTGCCGATATTATCTTTATCAAAAAGGGGAATCGGGATATGGGTCGGATATTCCCCCCGCGCCAGGCGTTCCTTTGTCCAGGTACCGCTCATCAGGCCGTGCGCGATAATGCCGAATGCCACAATGCCTACACCCAATCTTCTGGCGGCTGGTATAATATCCTGCTCAATGCTCCGGTTGAAAAGGGAATATTCCATTTCCACAGCTTCAATCTTGTGAACGGCATTCGCTTTTTCAAGCGTGGCGGCGTCCACTTCGCTGATTCCTATGTGGCGGACATATCCGGCTTTTACCAAATCAGATATCGCGCCAATGGTTTCTTCCACAGGGATGGCGAGATCTATTCTGGCCGGCTGGTACAGATCGATATAGTCCAGCCGCAGGCGCTTGAGAGAATGAGTCAGATAATTCCTGATCCTGTCCGGATGCACGTCCAACCCGCATATGCCGCCGTCAGGCTGTAAAAGCACCCCGAATTTAACAGAGATATAGAACTGCTTGCGGTCATAGCCCTTCAGGGCCTCGCCGAGAACCATTTCGCTTTCGCCGGCTTTATAGAAGTCCGCGGTATTTAAAAAGGTGACATTTTCTTCCAATGCCGTATGGACAACAGTGGCGCAGTCTTCCACATTACCCAAATTCATATGCATGCTGCCAAGGCCGAGACCTTTGTATTCCATTTTATCTTCTCCTGATTTTTCGGCTTTTGCCGCCTGGTGCTTCTAGATTTCAGATACAATAAAGTATGAAGCGGCTTTATAGTCAATAGGAAAAAGCAAAATTATGTCAACTGCGAGATTCTAGCGCCGAAAAATGGTTCATCGCTCACTTCGGGATATGAGCGCGTCAGCCCTGTCACCAGGCCCGCGTAAGTATGCGTTCAACCGCATCGGCATCAAGCTTGACATAGTACCCCGCGTATCCCATGCCCTCGACCGTTTTTTCCGCAATGGCGCGCAGGTTTTCCCTGCTGACCCCGACTTGCGGCAAATGTTTCGGCAAACCAAGCGCGGCCAGCCAGTTCCTGAACCGGTGTATTCCCTCACCGGCGATATCACCGTCAGTAGTTTCCACACCCATGACCTGCCGGGAAAACCGTGTGAGACGGGAGACATCGTGCAGCTTGACAAACTCAAGCCACGCGGGCGCGATAAGCGCAATTCCCGCGCCGTGGGGAACCGAATCATACAGCGCGCCCAGGGCGCGTTCGATGCGATGCATGCCGAAACACGCCTCTCTGCCCGAACTGATAAAAGGATTCGGAGCCAGTGTGCCGGCATAGTTAAGCTCGGCGCGGGCGCTGTAGTCATCCGGCTTCTCCATGGCCAGAATCGAGTTCGCCAGCACATTTCGCATCACCCCTTCCAGCAGTTCATCCGTCAGGGAAACATCGGGGGTATTGGTAAAGTACCGCTCCATGAGATGGGAAAAAATATCGCAACAGCCGCAGGCCGTCTGGAAGGGGGAAAGAGTATAGTTCGTTTCCGGATTGATGAGCGCGAAAACCGGAAACAGCGCGTCCGCCATGGCTCCGCCTTTTTCCCTGGTTTCCTCGTTATAAACCGCGCCGGCCGGGTTCGATTCCGATCCCGACGCGGCCAGGGTGAGCACCACGCCGACGGGAGCAGCCCGCTCCACCGTTGCCTTGCCCGAATAATAATCCTACACGTCTCGTTCCGCGCACATGCCAACCGCGACGGCCTTGGCCGAATCGATAACGCTGCCCCCGCCGACGGCGAGGATGAAATCTATTCTTTCCCGCCGGCACACGCCGATGGCGTCGCGTACGATGGCAAGCGCCGTGTTCGGCTTAACCCCGCCGTATTCGACCACAGCAAGCCCGTGCTCCTTTAAGGAAGCGGCCGCCCTGTCGATAAGGCCGCTCTTTTTCGCCGAAGTTCCGCCATAGTGAAGCATGACACGCTTCATTCCGGCGGCCGCGATCAAGCGCCCGGCCTCGGTTTCAACTCCTCTGCCCAAAACAATTCTGGTGGGACAAAAACAGGAAAAGCCATTCATTTTAATTTACCTCCGCAGCGTGTAGCGTACTGTATAAACACCCAGAAGAACGGCAGCGATAAAAGCCGCCGCCACATAAATCGCGCTATAGCTTCCCACGCGCAAAGCCACTATTCCCATGAGCGTGGACCCGACTCCGATCCCCAGATCGAATGAATTGAATATGGAAGCGGTGGCCTCGGTGCGCGCGCTCATATCCACGGAGCCGAGCGTAAGCGCCTGAAGGCCCGGCAGCAGAGCGCCGTTGGCCAATCCGTAAGCCACGGCGAGGAACAAAAGCATTTCCCGGCTCTGAACCTGGCTCAGCGCGAACATGGTAACGCCGAGAACAACGGCGGAGGGGATAATCACCCAGCCGTGCCCGAACTCATCTTGCAGACGGCCCGAGAACAAACGCGCGGCAAATATACCGATTGCGGAAAAGAGAAAAGATTAAGCGACGCGAACCCGGCAAACGGCATCGTCCACAAAGCCTCTGCTTTCCCGGTATCTTGTTTCATGAACATGAGCATTTCTCTCTGCTTCCATTTCAGCCGTTGGCTTTTTCACGTTCGCTGGCGAGTTTGAGCACCGAATTTCGTGTTGGTTCATCTCCCCTTGCCAAAACCACCTTCTGGAGCATTTCACCGAACTGGGCAATCTCCTGGCTGGTCAAAGGAGAAAACAACTCCCGCATTCCCTCGTCAATAAGCGGTTCGGCTTCGGCAAGCAGGTTTGCGCCTTTTGCCGTTACATTATGAATAAGGGCGCGTCTGGGGGCGGGCTTGCGTTCAATCAGGCCCGCTTGCTCCAATTTTTCCGCTATCTGCCCGAATGCCTGATCGCTGTCCATGCACAGTTCCGCCAGGGCGTGGGACGACAGCCCTGGATTATGGGCGATTTTATACAACACCAGCCAGGATTTGTGCCTCAATCCAAACCGGGAGAAAATCCTGTCATTTTCCGCCAGGGCAATCCGGGTCGCCCGCGCCAGCAGCATTCCCGCCCACCTGGCATCCTGAATATTCATACGGCCTCCATTCGCTTGCGGTACATACGATGAATTATCTAATATAATATTATATTATACTCGTCAACGCAAAAGCCTTTAAAAAAATTAGTAATAAAATAAATAGCATGGTATCACAGGACGCATGGTTTAAGGTCTGTCACACGAATTTAACTGCCTCTTGCGAGATCTGATGGGCCAAAAAACTTCGCTTTTTGGCACTACGGGCGCTTTGTCAACAGCCTCAATTGCCGTTTGACGCCATGCTACGCCATTGAACATTATTTTTGCGCAGTCCGGACTCTTACTCGGCCATGCGCGTCGCCGGTTTCACCCTGGTAGCACAGCGCGCTGATAAAAAAACCGCGCGGCCCCAAAGGAAAGCCGCGCAGACTTTAAAGATGTGAACGACATGTCCATTCCGCGTCATAATCTACTACGGGGCGGCATCACACAAATGGGCCTGAAGCGCCTGGACGGCCAGCATCAGGCTGGACCGGGGGATCTTTTGCGGATCATATTCCACAAGCAGACTTCCCGCGCCCAGGTTGGATGTTGTGCGCAAAACACCGTTCTGTTTTTTGACAAACCCTTCCACCATGGCCATTTTGTCCGGATTTTTAAGGGCCTCGTGGCGCAAGCTCACCAGACCGTCGCTAAAGCTGTCAATCATTTGTTTTTCCTTTTCCAGGGATTTATTCCTCAGTTTCCTCATACCCGCCCATAACCGGCAACAGAGGCTGAATGCTGTGCACGGCTATGGCCGAGGTGGAGGCATTGTGCAAAAAGGCGGACAAGCCCGGATTTAAAATGCCCATCAGACCGCCCATGAGAAAAATACTGTTCCAGATCAGGGAGGTATGGAAATTTTTACGCACGCGCCCAAGGGCCAGACGCGAAATTTCCCTGGCGATGAGCAGCCCCTCAAGCCGCTCATTCATCAATACAATGTCGGCCACTTCGCGGGCCATGTCCGCGCCTCCTGCCATGGCCACGCCCACATCGGCCGCGGATAGGGCCGGGGAATCGTTGATGCCGTCGCCCACCATAATTATCTTGCGGCCTTCATTGCGCAGAGATTCCACAAAAGCGGCCTTCTCTTCGGGCAGCATGCGGGCGCGGAATTCGTCCAATCCGGCTCTGGCCGCGATGCTCGCGGCGGTAAGCTCGCAGTCGCCGGTGAGCATGATCACCCGCTTTATGCCGTCACGGCGCAGGGCTTCCACCACCACCGGGGTTTCTTCGCGTATTTTGTCTTCAATCAGCAGAATACCGGCCAATTCGCCGCCTATGGCCAGATAAATCAGGCTGTGGCCCTTTGCGGCCTCGGCCCTGGCGATCTGTTCCTGCTCCGGAGTTATGGCGATTTTTTCATCTTCCAGCACAAAATGCCCGCTGCCTATAAGCACCCGCTGCCCGCGCCAGGTGGAAGCTATGCCGTGGGCCACCAGAAAGTCCACCTTGGTATGCTCTTCACGATGCCGCAGATGCTCGGCCTCGGCGGCGCGCACCACGGCCTGGCCCATGGGATGGGGAAAATGTTCCTCAAGGCAGGCCGCCAGACGCAGCACAGTGGAACGTGCGCGCTTGCCAAAGGGTATTACCCCGGCCAGCACTGGTTTTGCCTCGGTGAGCGTGCCGGTTTTGTCAAACACGATCACATCGGCCTCGGCCACCGCTTCCATGAACTTGCCGCCCTTGATCAGCACACCGTGCTCGGCGGCCTCGCGCATGGCCGTAAACATGGTAAGGGGCGTGGCCAGCCGTATGGCGCAAGAATAATCCACCAACAGCACCGAACCGGCGCGCATCGTATCTCCGGTGGCCGCGTACACCGCTCCGCTAAGCAGGAAGTTGTAAGGGACTATGGAGTCGGCCAGACGTTCGTAGCGTCCCTGGATGGAAGCCTTTACGCTTTCGGAGCGCTCAATGATGTTAAGAATGGCGTGAATTCTGGTGTCCGAGCCCACCTTGACCGCCTCCACAAGCAGCTCGCCTTCTTCCAGCACTGTTCCGGCATGGACAAAAGCCCCTTTGGCGCGATGCACGGGCAACGATTCGCCGGTCATGGAACTTTGGTTGACCATGCCCTCGCCCGAAAGCACGTTGCCGTCAACAGGCAGAATACTCCCGGCCCGCACCACCACCGCGTCGCCAGGCCGCACCTGGGCATGTGGAATCTGATATTCCACTCCGCCCTCGCCGCGTACCCATACCTGATCAATATTCAGGGCCAGGCTGTCCGCCAGTTTGGCGCGAGACTTTTTGCGCGTCCAGTCCGCCAAATATTCACCCAGGGCGAAGAAAAATATGATTGACCCCAGAGAGCGGAAGTCGCGCCGCACCAGGCAGACCATCAGAGCCGCGCCGTCCAGAACTTCCAGATTGAGCCGCCCCCGCAGCAGTTGCCTGAACCCGGTAAAAATGTAGGGCAAGGCCCGGAAGGCCGATATGATTCCGGTTACAAAACCCGGCATGAACAGATTGGCGATACGCCTGGGAATGGGATTGACCACCGCCGCTTCCTCGTCGGAATCGCTTCCGACCAGCGCCCGCCCCCGATCCGTGGCCCGGGCCAGACGCAAGCCGCAGGGTTGAAGGCCAGCATCAGTCGATGCCGCAAAGGCTGGAATCCCCAAATCTTGCCACCCCAGACTAAACACCCGGCAGATATTGGCGAGGCAGTCCGCCTCGTAATAAATCAACAGGCTGCCGGTACGCGGCGAAACGGTAATGTCCGTTCCATCCAAAAGCCGGGTCAGAGAAGCCAGGGCCGCCTCCACCCCGGCCGCGGCTCCCGGATGATAACGAGGCCGCAGACGCATGCGCCCGGACAAAAAATGCACAATGGAAAATTCCTGCCGCGCCAGAAAATCAATGGCGCGATCCTCGCTACGCAAATGGAAATAGTCCACCTCATGGGTGTGAGCTCTACAGGTGGATATTTCACTTTTATTAAAAGATGCGGTACCCATGAGGTGAACCTCCGGCGGAGTCTAGACTCCGGCCTTACGTTTTTCGCGCACGTCGCGGGCTTCGGCGGCTATATCGTCAAGATTTTCTTTGGCGGTTTCCGCGATTGTGGCCGCCTTATCCTTTATGTCCATGCCGTGACTCACAACTTTGGCCATGGCTTTCTTAAGATCCACAGAGCCGCCAGAAAGCAGCGACACTCCAACCGCGCCAACAAGCGCGCCGGCCCCCAAGGCGAGACCGTATTTCAAAAAATTCTCAGCGCCCATAACTATCTCCTTATAATTGTTTCAGTTGTAATTTGATTTTCCGTTTTTTTTTAAGCAGCCCGAGATTTTCGGAGCAACACAAATAAGTGTCTTTCACTTCTGAGGCATATTCCTTGAGCGCGGAGGCCGAGCTGAATTGAGCCACAAAGTCATCCGTAACTTTGCTTGCGCAATCCATGCACAAATAGGCAATATTCAGCAGCGCATGGAAATTGTAGCCGTTGAAGCCGCCCATAAAATGCACCGGGCCTTCATCCAGGCGAGATACCGCCTTGGCGAACACGCCGGCATTGCCACGGCATATGTAGGCAACCTCAGAGTTGTTCGATTCTTTTTCCATGGTCGTCCCGAGAAACGGTTTAGAGGCTCCGAGCAATCGAAGATACTTGTCAGCAATGGCCGCCACCGGCTTGGGGCAACGAAATGACTGTGTAAGATAAAATACTTTACCACCAAGCTCTCTGGCGTGCTCCAGGCTGTCCACAGCTCCATTCCACCCGTAAATCTGCTGATAGGTGTCACCCACAAAGACTTTGCAGCCGTTTTGCCGCAACACAATATCCATCATGCACGGAGTTACGTCTTGGGCTTCGTCAACAAGGATAATATCATAGGGCAGGGACGCGCCGTTTAACTGCATCAATTTCAGATAGGCATTGTGCGGAAAGGGTAAGGGACTGCCGTTTACCGGCTCGCCACTGATGATGTATTGCCAGACCAAATCTACCATATGCCCAAGGTCGTCGATTTTTATGTCGGCGAAGCGCAAGGCGTTCGTAGTTTCCTCATCGGCATGTGCAAATAGCAATCCGGAAGGCGTCTGGGCCGCTGACGCGCAATATTTGGCAATCCATCTCTGAATAAGCCAGCAAATACAATGCGCATTTTCACTTTTGCTGTATTTTATTACAATTGGAAGCATTTCATACGGGCGAATCTCACCGATGCGTTCCGAAAAATATCTGCCATATCTCTGATAGGCCAGAGAGTGGATAGTCATGGCGCTGACATGGCCCATGCCCTTGAATTTACTTTTGGCTTCGAGCGCCATGGCCTTGTTAAAGGCAAGGTACAAAATGCGGATTTTAGGTCGTAATGCCGCGAATACCTTAAGTGTGGATGTCTTGCCGCTCCCCGCGTAGGCCTGCACCACGGCCAAGCCGCCACGGGGTAAATCGACTTCAACCACAGCGCGTTGCTCCTCTGTAAGCCCCTCTGAGAATCCAGTATTTTTCATTGTTGTCACTACTCCCAAAACAGGGATGGTAACAATAAAAATTATATACGCAATATTTTAAATAGATAATAGCACAAAAAATATTTACATATCTCAGATTAATATGTTAAAATTATTAAGTATAATATTTTTTAATTTTTAATTACTTTATTTTAGCGAATATATATTGACTATATACGATTTATTTATTTATAAATAACATACAAAATGAATAAAAATTTTACAAGTGCAGCTTATGAATCAAAAATAAGCATAATACTGCGAAATAAATCCTTAATTATTAAAAAGGAGAAAACTATTTATGAGTCAAGCGTCAGAGAGCATAGGTTATATTCCGCCAGCCGGACGTAAATATTTATTCACGGAAGATCTTGTAAGAATTACAGGAATACCGGCAACAACTTGGCAAAAATGGCGCAGCCTCAAAAAAGGCCCGCCATA
This sequence comes from Desulfovibrionaceae bacterium, assembly GCA_031553655.1. GTDB lineage: Bacteria > Desulfobacterota > Desulfovibrionia > Desulfovibrionales > Desulfovibrionaceae > JAVBLG01. Next base: position 72,258 of record JAVBLG010000049.1, read on the forward strand.
TCGCAAAATGGGACGACGTCCAGTATATGATCCGGCTGATATGAGAAAGTGGGATGACGCTCAAAAAATCCTGACAGAATGAACAGAGGCGGTTGCAAGGAACGGGGCCGGAATGGAAGGTCTAGCGGCAGCGATCAGCGTAGAGCTTGTGGTAGAGCCATCCATAGAAGTGTGAATCGGAACGAATATCATTCCGGCCCCATAATCAACAATTTAAGCTAATTCTTCAAAATATCTCCGATTAAGGCAGCCTTTGCCTGAGCCTCTCCAGGGATCAGATGGGCGTATCGCTCGGTCATGACAATGCTGCTGTGCCGCATCAATTCTCTCAATTCATGAAGGGTTACGGATCCTGATTGAGCCAGCCACGAGGCGAAAGTATGCCGGAGGGTGTGGAACCAGACTTTTTTGCGGCTGTCCATAGAAGCGCGTTCCTTGGCATCTTCCGGCAGCAGCTTCAGATCCATGCACACTCGTTCGAAAGTGTCGCTGATCTGCTTTATTTTTTCTCCCTCGCGGGATTGGAATATATATTCCACAGCCCCGCGCCCGTACCCTTCCAACAAGTCCAAAACCTCCGGCACAACACGCACCGCCACCCGGCGGCCTCCTTTTTCCGTAACCCACAATACTCCGCCCTTTTTATCCACGTCCGCCCCGGTCAGCCTGAATATTTCCGTACTGCGCAGACCGGTCTTGAGCGAGAGCCAGGACATGTCCCGCAATTGAGGGCTGCGCTTTTCCAAAGCATCCAGTAAAGCCCGAGCCTCATCCGGCGTAAGGAAGCGCTCGCCCTTGTTCTGAGGCCTCGGCAGGGATATTCTGTCTCGTCCGAAAGGATTGACTCCTTCCCATTTGCCGCCGCGAATCGCATGATTCACTATGGCTCGGCAGGTTGCGAGAACCCTCAGCACGGAGGCCGGGGCATATTTTGCGCTTAAGACCTTTTTCAGATTATCGACGTGGTCGGTGCTAACAGTGCTAACAGGCAAATGCCCCAATGTGTTCCGCACATGCACTTTGTAGCGGTTAATTTCCTGTTTGGCGTATTTGCCCTCGCCTTCCAGCCAATTCATATAGGCATCGGCGATTTCATTCAGCGTGATAACATGCGCCCGCTCCTGAGATACGGCCTTTTCGCCTCTGGCGAGCTTCTCCAGAGCCTCGCGGCGCATATTGGCCGCTTTTTGTTCACTAAATCCTTCACTGCTCCAGCCGACGGAAACCCATTTAAGTTTTCCGGCCTCACGGAGACAATAATCATAGCACCGGTCGGGCCGCCCGCTATGCCTGCGATGCGGATCCGTGGTTTCTCTCCAATACACTCCTGGGAATCTACTTGATTTGACGCGCTTGTGAGCCATGCCGGCAGCCTCCTTCGCTGCTCATCTTGCTGTTATCAGCCGTAGCAGATGCGCGCCATGTTAGCAATCTGTTAGCACCAGACGCAAAAAGGCGGTTAACATTTTCATGTTAACCGCCTGATTTTGTTTTGGTTGCGGGGACAGGATTTGAACCTGCGGCCTTCGGGTTATGAGCCCGATGAGCTACCATGCTGCTCCACCCCGCGTCGTGTTGTGTTTGCTGCGTGCAGCCAACTCGTAGTAAATATATTTTCGGTATGGTATTGTCAAGCTAAAAAAATAAATTATTATCTCATTCAAATATTTTTATGGAGGTTACAGATAAAATTATTACCATATTTATTTGTAAATATTCACTATATTTTTATAAAAAGAATTTTAACCACATCGTCTCGGGCTATGGAGCGTCGCTTTCTGGCATTTTCAACGTTTTTACATTCGGTCGAATAAGTAATATAGTTGTTGACGGTCGAGCATCCGGGCGGTTTTCTGGCGCGCGGAACATGAAACTCGCATTCGCTTTAACTTGAATATGTAAAAAATATATTGCATCGGAGGATACCATGTCGAATACCGCCATTCTTTTCCCTGGGCAAGGCGCACAGGAGCGCGGCATGGGCCGGGAAGCGGCCGAAGCGGACAATTTTTCCATGGAGCTTTGGAAAAAGGCTGAACGCATAAGCGGGCGACCTCTCAGAGAGATATATTGGGAAGGCGATGAAGCGGCCATGGCCGACACGGCTTCGCTTCAGCCTGCTCTCACCGTGGTGTGTTTAACTCTGTGGGGCAAGCTGTCCGGGCGCGTTAAGCCCAAAGCGGCCGCCGGGCACAGCCTTGGCGAATACAGTGCCCTTGCCGCCGCCGGAGTATTGAGTCTCGACGACACCCTGAATATGGTCACCCTGCGCGGGCGGCTCATGGCCGAGGCCGACCCTGGTCATCTTGGCTCCATGAGCGCAGTGCTCAAAATCAATCGTGAAGACACAGAAAGCATTGTGCGCGAAGTTGCGGAATCCAGCGGAGAGATAATTGTAGCCGCCAACTACAACACCCCCTCCCAGCTGATCATCAGCGGAACGGCCAAGGCCCTGGAAATTGCGGCCGCCAAGGTAAAAGAAAAAAAAGGCCGCGTTCTGCCGCTACGGGTTAGCGGGGCCTTCCACAGCCCACTGGTAGCCGAAGCCAATAAGGAACTAAGCCTGGCCCTCAAAAAAGCCGTATGGGGCAAACCGCGTTTTGCCGTCTACAGCAATGTCCGCGGCATGGCCATTTTTGATGGAGAGAGCCTCAGAGAAGCCATGCTTGAGCAAATGGCCTCGCCAGTGCGTTGGACCGAGCTTATCCGTGCCCAATGGC
>JAVBLG010000057.1:0-18510 GCA_031553655.1 Desulfovibrionaceae bacterium
TCCGATATTTGGGAATCCAGATTACATGGTATTTGCATTCCCACTTCGTATGGTTTAAATTTTGGACTTATTCCATAGGGAGCCTCGTATTGATGAACTTTGAGCGGTTCGAAATACAGGCTCCTTTTTCAGTCTGGAAAAATCAAACTTTGGGAGTCCCCCGGCAAAGCCGGGGGTTTACCGGTGATTAATTAGTGGTAACAAGCTGAAATAAATAATCAGTTAGTGGTAACAGGCTGAAATAAATAAAAAATATGAAACAACGAGTAGTTGGCAGGTGAGACCAATGAAAACCTTGGAAAAAGCCCCATCCCGTCTTTGCTGTAGAGCCAAAAAAGAGCGGAAAACCGGTTGGTGTAAAACCAAAAAAGAGCGAAAAAACCGGGATGCCTCGGTTCCGACGCTGCCAAAAAGCTCTGGCACAATCGAAAAATAAATTTTCGACATGGCCAAATAGCTTTTTGTCAGGCTCGGAAGCCAGAAGCATTCCGTTTTTCCGCTCTTTCGATTCCGCAAGTCGCGACCACAGTGCGGGGCCGCGCCGCCCTTGCAGATTAAAGACCTCGGGAAGGACCCTATATTTATGGATAAAAATCCTGATAATACTTTTTTTGGTATGATTAAATATTACTTTTTGAGTATGAATAAACAATGCTTTTTGGGTATAACCAAAAGACGTAATACAGAGGGACTGTGCGGTTTGCACAAAGGCCTTATCTGGCCCGCCGCTGTTTTTTGCGTTGGGGGGCACGGGGGGAAGTGGCAGTGGGGGCACTTCCTCAAAGGTGGGGGAATAGTGGGGGCAAATTGAGGAACAGCAAAAAACAAAAGGGTTAGAGAAGCTTGTTTTCTTCTCTAACCCTTTAATTTTATTATGGTGCCGAAGGGGAGACTCGAACTCCCACATCCTTGCGAATACTAGACCCTGAACCTAGCGTGTCTACCAATTCCACCACTTCGGCCTGGAAAGAATTTCTATATCAATCTTCGATCGGTGGCAAGTAAAATTTTGCGGATTGTATGAAAAAAAGACAAGTTGGCATGGTTACTATCTAAAATTATTGCTTAATTACAAAAATAAAATTAGTATACTACCGTCTTAGCCAGCACCTTCGGCAAAGCCCGGGGGCCAACCATATACCAAATTTCCACTTTTTTGAGTATGGGGTGGTTATACAAAAACGTAGTTTGTAACGCAGAGCTGTGAAAATAGCTTCAAATGCCGCCTATAACTGAAACATTGCTACTTCTGGTGAATTTTCAAAAAAACGGCATGCCGCGCGGCTGACATCAGCTTTAAGTCGCGCGGCATCAAGGTCTGGACCAATCTCCTCATTTGAAGCAAAATGACAAACAATAAACAGCTAAATATTGCGAGCAAGTTATGCAACAACTATTTTTTTCATTTTTAGCGGCCTGCGCGGGGGGGTATATAGGACTGAAAACCAGATTTCCCTCCGGTATCATGCTCGGGGCGACTTTGGGAGTTGTGGCTTACCGTTATTTTGCCGATAAACCATTACAGCTACCTCCCCACATAAACTTCATGGCTCAGGTTTTGTTCGGCATGGTAATCGCTGCGGCCTGCGACGCGGAATTCGCACGTAAGGTATATTCGCTGATGTGGCCGATGATCATTTCCTGCCTCATGCTGATTATGGCCGGAATATGCATTTCCTATGTATTTTACCGTCTGGGGTACATTGACTTTCCAACTGCCTACATGGCCGGAAGCCCCGGGGCCATGAATGTGCTAGTTGCCATAAGCCAGGATGTTAAGGCCGACGTAGCTCTTGTTTCGGCCTTTCATTTCGTGCGCCTGCTAATCATAAGCGTCACAGCACCGCTAATTTTCCACTTTTTAATAAAAAATTAGAGCATATTGCGAATAAAATCAGCAATATGCTCTAAAAATTAAACGTTGATGGACGGATAAAACGCTCTGAATCGGGCGCACCTATGTGTGTGTCCGGTTCGATATTATTGAATCATAACATACAAAAACCCCATGAGCATCATCGGGGCTATAAAAATGGCCAGTTTATGGCGTAACGGAGTCAGACTGCCAACCACAATATGCCACAACAGAACGGGAATGAACCACAAAACCATGAACATACCCAAGTCGCGGAAAGGATAGTCGGGAGGGATACTTCCGGTTTCATCCCATATCAGCCACAAATCCAGCCCCCCCTGCACCAGCAGCAGAAGCCATACCAAAAACCAGGAATTGCGCGCCCAAGCAGCGCACCATGGGGTCATAAGATTGTAGTAATCTCGGCCGAAATCATCCCGTCCACGCCTCAGCACCAGCCACGCCGCCCCAAACCCTCCGGCCATGGCAAAGACTAAAGGAGGAATGAACACCGCCAGAATGAGCATGGAAAAATCCATCGGCGGAACAAAGATTTCATAAAGGGTAATTTTGCCAGAAGCATCTACAATTCCAGTTGCCAGTCTGATTACCACTATAGTGTAAAGCCCGCAAAAGGCGAAAAAGCCTCCCAGAAAAGCCAGCCCACGATGTATGATGGGGAAACTTTTCAACATGGACCATGTTGAAAAATACAAACTGCTGAAAAACCAGCTGCACACCCAGATAAACCAGCACAGGGCGAAACTGATATCCAAGGCCGAAACTTCCGGCTTAGCTGCCGCAGCCACAATTCCGGCTCCACTCTCCACTCCGGCCGGAGCTACAGCCTCTGCTTCCCACAGATGTCGCACCACTCGTTCCAGATAGGGCCATATTTCATAACTGGCACCGATGATCAGGAAAAAACCTAGCCACATGGCCAGTTTGGCCAGTTGTCGCGCGCATTTGTCATAAAAACTTCTCTGGCGAATTTTTGCCAAAATTTGTCCGAAAATGGACATAAAAGGCAGCCCAGCCAGAGCAAGACATACAGACGCGGGCAAGAAAATAAATATAACATCAAGAGCCTGAACCAGCAGTCCTTTATATTCAATTTCCATCGGGGATAATCTCCAAAGTAATTTTTACATGCCGGATATTGTTTTTTGCCTTAAAAAGAACTCAAGCGCAATATAAAATTGTATTTTCACGCGTATATTTGGCATTCAACCAGTTGAATACCGGCGTCATTTATATTATATTGCATTTGCACATTATAATAAAACTGTTCCGCCAAGTGTGCAAAAATGCGGCACAGTTCCCTTTTTGGAGGAAATCCATGCGCCATATAAAACATTACGCTCTGGCCGCCATTTGCTTTACACTTGCCGGCTGCGCGGGACGTGAAAGCACAAATCTCAAATTTCAGGAAAATGACATCGACAAGCGGGTATTGCGCAGCGAAATGGGCGATTTGGACAGCAGGCTTCGTGTGGTTGAAGGGAGGGTTGACGATGTTGCCGGAACAGTGGGTGTTTTGTCCACCGGCATATATGAAGTTAAAACCGTCAGAGGTAACAAAAGAACATCTCTTGTGGCCCACGCCCCCGCTCTGCCCAGAGAAGCTCCCTTGGCAGTGGCTGCCGTCACGCCGGCCAAACCGGCTCCCGGCCCCGCTCCGGTACCCGCTAATATTGAAACCAGCACAACGCCATTGTCCCTTCCACCTTCGGGAGTTGTCGCTCCAGGTGGTCCGGCCCCCATTCCGGCAGCCCCAACCCCGGCCGCTCCGGCCAAGAGCGCTCCGGCCAAACCGGCTCCAAGCGCCGCCCCGGCGGCTCCGGTTGCAACCCCGCCCGCCCCGGCAATTCCGGAAGGCACTACTCCGCTTCCGCCAGCCATTACTTTACCAAGTGATAGCGCTCCCGGCGCGTCGGACACCAAGGGAGGAAGGATTGTTTTGCCCAATGCTGCCCCGGCCCCCAAGGGCAAAATGCAGCAGCCGGCTAAACAGCCCAAACCGACGCCAACGTCCGCACCTGCTTCTGACCCGACCCCCGGCCTGTCTCTTCCCCCGGAAAGCGGGGCAGCGCCCGCGCCGCGCAGAATCACCAGCGGCGCCAAAGACATTACGGAACTCAAGGCCGGCGAAGAAAACGCCTACAAAGCCGCTCTGAGCCTGGTAACTTCAGGTCAGGGCGTGGCGGGCGAAGCCAAGTTCAGGGAATTTCTGCGCGACTACCCCTCAGGCCGTTACGCGGCCAACGCCGAATACTGGCTTGGCGAAGCCCTGTACACCCAGAGCAAATACCGCGAGGCTTTGGAGCAATTCAAGTTTGTGGCCGACAAATATCCCAAGCATCATAAAACCGCCGACGCAATGTTGAAGGCGGGCATGAGCTATGACCGGTTGGGCGACAAGGCCAGCGCCAGTGCGCAATACCGCACTCTGCTTGCGGAGTTTCCGCAGTCGGAATCTGCCGGAAAAATTAAGGGCAAGGTGGATAGAACCACTCTTACCATGAACAATAGTCAATAAAAAAAATCATCCATTAATGAACGCTTTGGAAAAAATGGACGAGGCCCAAAAAGGAGAATTTTGGGCCTCGTTGGCTTTTCGCAGGACGGAAGGTCTGGGCGCACGATCCCATAAGAAACTGCTCAATTTTTTTGGTTCGGCCCACGAAGCGTTCAAAAATATAAACCGCTGGGCCGAAGCCGGAATATCCGAAGAAAAAATTGTTGCGGCGCGCAGCGAGGCGTGGCGTAAAGCAGCCTTGCCCGAATGGAAGGCCGCACAAAAATTTTCCGGACGCGTCATTTTATGGACTAGTCCGGAATACCCTTTATTGCTGCGCGAATTGCCTGATCCCCCTGTTATTCTTTATGCCGTAGGCGACGTCAACCTGCTGAAAAATCCGGCTGTGGCCGTGGTGGGCGCGCGCGATTGCACAGCCGAAGGTTTGCTTACAGTCGGGGATATTGCCGCCAGGCTGGCGTCCAACGGCATTACCATCGTATCAGGCATGGCCCATGGCATAGACCGGCAGGCTCATCTGGTTTCAGTTAGCAAACCCGGCGGCAGCATAGCGGTACTGGGCTGCGGACCGGACATAATATACCCGATGCAAAATAGGGATATTTACCAGCAACTTGTGCAACACGGGCTCATTTTGTCCGAATACACGCCCGGCACAAGGCCCGAGGCCCATAATTTTCCCGTACGTAACAGAATAATCAGCGGCTTGGCGCTTGGCGTTCTTGTAGTGGAAGCGACCATGCGCAGCGGCAGTCTGATCACCGCAAAGGCTGCCCTGGAACAAAACCGCGAGGTATATGCGGTGCCCGGCCCCACGTATTCGGACTATTCGCGCGGCTGTCAAGAGCTTGTGCGCCAGGGAGCTCGAGCGATTTTTTCAGCTGAAGACATCATGGCCGATCTTGCCCCGCTGCTGGCGGGATACAAACAATACTCCGCACCCGGCAATGCTGGCGCGATCGAAGATGGCGAACTCAAAGACCCTCTAGTCGGCCTTGAAGGCGACAATGCGCGCATAGCCGCCCTGCTTAAAGAAAAAGGCCCGCGCAATGCCGATCAGATATGCGCGGAGCTGAGTCTTTCACCTGCCGAGGTTCAGAGTCTGCTGGTGGAAATGGAAATGGATGGAATTCTCGCACGCCTGCCGGGCCTGCGCTTCAGCTTGAACAAGTAGTACAGGCCTACTGCATCCTATGTGGCGCAATACTGCGGATGGCGAATAACTAGAGCGCTTTACGAATGAAATTAGCGAAATGCTCTGACGGCTCGTGCGTTGGTAGGGCCGTCAGAACTCGTAGTGTTCGTATTGTAACCTGATGTCAAAATATTTTGATGAACGGTGTAAATTTGAATTCCGATAAAATAATATCTGGAGAAAAAGCGTAGTTTGGTTTTTGGCAAGGCAAACGCCGTTTTTGATTTGGGGATAGCACTCTTTAGTTCATCCCCGAAGCAAAAACGGCGTTTAACGAAGCAAAAAATCAAAATACGCTTTTTATCAAGGTTTGGGGTCGCGCACGTCGACTATCTTCACCCCAAACTCGGCCACGCCTTGCGGGGGATTATAAAACACAATCATGAAGGGTACTTCGCCGCCCGGCTGTATATTGGTATTATTGGTGAGAATTTCTATTTTGTTGTTCAGAAAAGATTCCAGTTCCTTTTCACCAAGCACTTGCAGCTGGAAAAGCGAAAGCGAAGTCCCGGCGTGCACAACCTTGCTTACCAGGGCTTTCTTGTCCACGCCGTAAAGACTGCCTTCGACCTGCACAAGTTCCTTCACAGAGGGAAATCCGTTCACCACGCGCCCTTCTATGACAAAGAGCTGTCCCACTTTTTCATTGTTCACATAATACTGGCGCACGTTGCGCATGGTAAGTTTTTCCACTTTCTGGGCCAGACTCACGCCGCCGGGCATACCTTTGGTAGCCGCGTCCTTGCGCATGAACCAGTAAGCGCCCCCGGCTCCGCCGACCAGCACCATGATGACCAGCAAAGCAATCATCATCTTTTTCCAGGAAAACTTTTCTTTCAGAGCCTGCTTGCGGCCTTTTGGCGATGAAAAGGCATCGCCAAGGTCGCCCGCTGCCGCGCTGTCAGGCGGATTCAGCGGAAAAACCGACTTGCATACCGAGCAACGCAGTTTAGCTCCAGGCTTGGCCACGCCGTCCGGCAGATTGAAGCGGCTCGAACAACTAGGGCAGGTTATTTCCATCGACTTCTCCCACCATAATTACTTCGCAAATATCCGGCAATTGGCGATACTGTTCAGCGCAATCGAGGCCATAGCCCACGATAAAACCATCGGAAAGCTCAAAGCCGGTAAAATCCGGAGCCACGGGAACCACTCTTCGTTCCTTCTTGTCCACCAGCACGGCCAGTTTCACATCGAGCGCCCCGCGATCGGCGAATTCGTCAAGCAGGAAGCGCATGCTGTGTCCGGTGTCCACAATGTCTTCCACAACCAGCACATGCTTGCCCTTGAGGTCTATATCCACATCCTTGCCCAGAACCACTTTCTGTGAGGAAACAGTGCCCGAGCCATAGCTGCTGAGGCGAACAAAATCCACCTCAAGATTCTTGTTTTCAATACGGCGTACAAGGTCGCCAAAAAACATGAAAGCCCCCTTGAGCACGCAAACCACAACCAGGGGTTCATCTTTGTACACGGCATTGATCCGCCCGGCTATGGCGTTGACGCTGCTTTCTATTTCTCCGGCGCTGAACAACACCTTCAGTTCCTTGATCCGCATATGAGCATCCTTGGTAATGTCCGCATGATTCGGCGGCGTATACTGGCCTCTCGGCCCATTAAAGCATTCAAAACTTGGACTGCGAATTGCCCGATAAAATTAAAGCTGTTTGAGCACAGCTGTTTCGTCGCAATCAGGATACTTGGGACAATGGACGCAATCGGCCCATATTTTTTGGGGCAGAACGTCTTTCTCCACCACGGAAAAGCCTAGCCGCATAAAAAATTTCTCCTGATAAGTCAGGGCGAAAATTTTAGAAAGCCTCAAAGGCCTGGCCTCCTCAAGCGAAGCTTCTACTATCTTGCGACCAAGGCCCTGACCGCGATATTCTTCGTCCACAACCAGGGAGCATACTTCCGCCAGGTCGTCCCAAACAGGAGCCAGGGCGCAGCAAGCGACTATCTTGCCGTCTTCGCGCCTGGCCACGGAAAAATCGCGCACATGGCGATAAAGGTGATTAAGCGCCCTCGGCAGCAAGAGGCCCTTGCCGGCGCAGGCCAGCAGCATTCCGTGGATTTCCTTTACATCGCCAAGGCTGGCTTTGCTGATGACAAACTGGCTCATTGATTACTTTCCGCCTCCCAAACTAATTTTACGAATTCCTGTAAATCTTCTTCCATGGCCACTCCGGGCATATTGACGATCATCTTGCCCGAAGGCGCGTAAATCACATTGTGTGGTATTCCGCGCACCCCATACATGCCCACAATATCCATAGCCGACTTGTAAACGGGATACTTTACGCCAAGTTGCTGCAAAAAGGAAGATACCGGGGCAATGTCTTCGTCGATGGACAGCCCCAGAACAACCACCTTGTTCTTGTCGGCCTTTTTGTAAAACCGCACCAATTCCGGTATTTCTTCGCGGCAGGGTGGACACCAGGTGGCAAAAAAATTGACAATTACAATTTTACCTTTGTTATTGGCTATCATATCCAGAAGCGCCTGCGATTCAATTGTTTTAATCGCGGGCGCGGCATTGGCCAGAACCGGCGCGAGCAGAGCCAAAGCCACAAAGGTTGCTATAAATATTTTCTTGGCTGATCTCATAATTTATTAATCCAGATTAAGCAGTTTCTTGGCCACACGGGCCGCCCCCACGGCATCGGCGGAATAACCGTCGGCTCCAATGGCATCGGCAAAGGCTTGGGTGACCACGGCGCCTCCCACCATCACCTTGAACGGCAAATTGTTCTCTCTGACCAGTTTAACAGTGTCTTCCATACGCACCATCGTGGTGGTCATCAGCGCCGACAGGCCTATGATAGCGGCTTTATGGGCTTTGGCGCAACTTATAATATCGTCCGCTTTCCTGTCCTTTCCGGCGTCCACAACTTCGAAGCCGTGATTACCTAGCAGCAGAGCCACAATATTTTTGCCTATGTCGTGAATGTCGCCCTCCACTGTGGCCAACACCGCCACAGGGCGCTCGGCGGAGCCACGCCCTGCCTCAAGCAGTGGTTTCACCACAGCAAAAGCCGCCTGCATGGTTTCGGCCGAGCGAATCAGTTGCGGAAGAAAAATTTCCCTCTTCTCATACTTTCTTCCAACCTCGGTAATGGCCGGAATAAGCACATCGTTCACCAGTTTGAAAGGGTCATGCCCATCGGCCAGGGTCTTTTCCACCAGTTCAACAATGTTTTCCTTACGGCCGTAAAGCACGGCTTCGCCCGGCCCCATTGCGCCCTGATTGTCGTCTCCGCCGGAGGCGGAACCCGGCCCGCGGTTTTCACCAGGCGTCCAGCCGGCGTAATTTTTTATAAAACTTTCCGCATCACGATCATGACCAAGCAACACGTTAACCGCCGCGCTTATGTCGCGCACCATAACGTTTTCCGGGTTGGCTATACAGCTGTTCAGTCCGGCTCCGGCCGCCAGGGCCAGGTAAGAGCCGTTAAGCAAATCGCGGGCCGGAAGCCCGAAAGAAGTATTGGACAGGCCGCATACCGTGGGCAGGCCCTCAGCGGCGCACCATTTGATCATCTCAAGGCTCTGCCGCCCGGCCTCGGGCTTGGATGACACGGCCAGGGCCAGAATGTCCACCAGCACCAGCCTGCGGGGAATGCCGAGCATTTCGGCTTCATCCAGAAGCTCTTCGAGAATGGCTATACGATCCTTGGCCATTACCGGCAGTTTTTTGCCGCGCAACGGCAGCAGAATAAAGGGAGCGCCCCACAGACGGCAGGCCGGGCCAAGAATTTCCATACGCCCTTTTTCGCCGCTTATGGAATTGATCAAAGCCGAACCGGGGCAAAAAGGCAGAGATTTTATAATAGCTTCGGCATTGGAAGAGTCAAGGGACAGGGGCAACGCGAGCTGGGCCACCAGTCTCTGGGTCAAATCGGGCAGAACAACCGCTTCGTCCACAAAAGGAGCGCCCACATTCACGTCCAGCACCGTTGCCCCGGCCTGATGCTGCGCTTCGGCATAGCGCAGGGCCGTGGTGAACTCTCCGGCCTGAAGCTCGGCCGCAAGCTCGGATTTGCCCGTAGGGTTGATGCGTTCGCCAATGATCATAAAAGGATGATTGGCTCCGATGCGCGCAAGGTGAGAAAGCGAAGTAAGAACTACTCCGCCCGGCCTGGCCCGACCGGAAATTTTGCCGATTTCCAGATTATCAAGGGCGCGGCGCAGGGCTTTGATGTGATCCGGGGTGGTGCCGCAGCAGCCGCCCACAAGACGTGCGCCCGCGGCGGCGAATGCGGCGGTTTTGTTGGCAAAGGCCTCGGGCGGCAGGCGGAACACGGTTTCATCGCCTTTAAGTTCTGGCAATCCGGCATTAGGCTCCACCAGCACCGGGCAGGAACAAACTTCAAGGAACCGGCGAACCACGTCGGCCATCTCGTCGGGCCCTGCCCCGCAGTTTACGCCAAGAGCGTCCACGCCCATATTTTGCATGGTTTCGGCGAAAATTTCCGGGGTGGTTCCGGTGAGGCTCACGCCTTTTTCAAAGGTCATAGACACCAGTACCGGCAGGTCGCTTTCCATGCGCACCGCCGCCACGGCCAGCCTGGCCTCGGCAAGGTCAAACTGGGTCTCAATAAAGAAAAGATCCACCCCTCCCTGCAAAAGGCCGCGAACCTGAGCGCGGAAGGCCGCGAGCAATTCGTCGGGATGCTTGTCGCCAAGCGGACGCACGAAACATCCGGTGGGACCGATATCGCCGGCCACGTAAATTTTTCCGCGCGCGGCTCCGGCCGCCTTTCCGGCTATTTCGGCCATGGCGCGGTTGAAAGACACAGGTTCAATACCGTCCGGCAATTTAAAGCTGTTGCCGCCAAAGGTGCAGGTAGTAATAATATTCGCGCCGGCGTCCACATAAGCGGAATGAATTTTTCCCAGAACATGCGGCTGGTCAAGGCAGAAGCGTTCCGGATGCACCCCGGCCGGCATACCCGAGGCCTGAAGCATAGTGCCCATGGCTCCGTCAAGGACAAGAATCTTGTTTTCGTTTAAAGCATGGCGAAAGTCAGGCATCCGTGGCTCCCTTTGAGATACATTTTTATGTTTACGCGTTTTCACTCGTTTGGTAATACTGAAAATCGTTGAAAAGAACAAATCAAAACTATAGGGTGTGACTCGACGGTGGAAAAAAAGAACGAATCGCCGTTAAAAAAAATGGAAAATAAAATGAGTAAGAAAAAAACTCTTAAAAATATAAATGAAGAATCTGAAAAGCGGTCCGCGATAGAAGACGATGCCAGAGAGCAAAACTCCGGGCAGGACGAAGACACGCAGGCGGAAGATTCTCTTGCCGACGAGGCCGGGGACGATCCCGCCCTGATGGAAGAGGCCGATTTCGACGAAGTTGACCCGGATTTGGACGTGGTAGACGTAACCGATTCCGCGTTTCCGGCTCTGGCCTCGCCCCATTTGCCCTCCCCTTCGGCCCTGAAAGACAGCTTTCATCTGTACTTGCGCGAGATAAGCCGCTTTCCCATGCTCAAGCCCGAAGAGGAAGCCGAGCTGGCGATCAGAGTGCGCGATCACGGCGACACTGACGCGGCCTTTCGCCTGGTTTCGTCACATCTGCGCCTGGTAGTGAAAATATCCATGGATTTCCAACGGCGCTGGATGCAGAACGTGCTCGATCTGGTGCAGGAAGGCAATGTGGGATTGATGCGCGCGGTTAATAAATTCGACCCTGACAAGGGCATCAAGTTTTCCTATTACGCGGCCTTCTGGATCAAAGCGTACATACTCAAGTTCATTATGGACAACTGGCGCATGGTCAAAGTGGGCACCACCCAGGTGCAGCGCAAACTTTTTTACAATCTGAACAAGGAAAAGCAAAAACTCATCGCCCAGGGCTTCGACCCCGAACCGGAAGTACTGGCCGAACGTCTGGGGGTGCACAAGGATCAGATTATAGAAATGGAGCAACGGCTCATGTCTTCGGACATGTCGCTGGACGTGACCGTCGGAGAAGATTCCGGCGGCAGCTCGCGCATGGACTTTTTGCCCGCGCTCGGCCCCGGCATAGAAGAAAGTTATGCCGGATACGAAATCAGCCATCTTATGCGCGACAAACTCAACGACATTCTGCCAAAGCTCAATGAAAAAGAAATATATATTCTGCAAAACAGATTGCTTACCGATGAGCCGGTGACCTTGCGCGAGATTGGGGAACGGTATAATATTACAAGGGAGCGTGTAAGGCAGCTTGAGGCCCGCCTGCTGGAAAAGTTGCGCGCCTATCTTACTGACGACATAAAAGATTTTTCAGAAGACTGGATAAATCCTTAAATGATAAAAATCACACCATTCCGGCATGTTTTCTTGATTCTGACCAGCATGGTCTGCCTGAGTCTGTTTACCTTCGGGGGCTGCGCGGCCCGCGAGGCATCAGGCGAAGGGCGGCCCATACAATGGAATCTTTCTCCCGAGGCGGAAACTACTTTTGCCTACCTGCTCTATGATCAGGCTCTGCGCCGGGAAGACGAGATGGCGCTTGTGGAGTCCATGGACATGCTGACCCGCAAGTCGGCCCCAGCGGGAATTTTTGTGGACGGCGTAATCTGGCTCATGAGCCGCAAATCGCCCCTGGCTCCGGAGGCCGCGCGCAAAGCCATCGCCGCGCATCCCGAAAACGTGTCGCTGAATCTGCTTCTGGCCGAGGCCTATCTTGATGAGGGGCGCGGCGACGACGCCATAGCGCACATGCGATCCTTTTTGAAAAAGTATCCAGATTCCCTTGAGGGCAAGCTGGAATTGGCTCTACTGCTGATAAAGAATGACCAATATGATGAAGGACAGAAAATTCTATCTTCCATCAGCGGCAAAGGCCGCAATGCCATGGTGGAATTTTACCAGGCCAAAGCACTGATTGGCCAGAACAAACTTGCAGAGGCGGCCAAACACCTGCAGAGAACCATCGAGCTTTCCCCGGATCACACCGAGGCAATGCTCACTCTGGCCTACATTTATGAGCAACGCAAGGAATACGCCAAAGCCATCAAGCTTTACGAAAACGTGATCAAAAACAATGATCCCTCTCCGGAACTGGCTCTGCGCCTCACTTCGCTGTGGTTAAAGCAAGATCGTCCCGACAAGGCGCTTCTGGCCGCCTCCAGAGGGCCTTCGTCTCCCGGTTTTCAGTTGGCCGTGGTAACGGTTTTCATGGAGGCCGGCAAATTCGCCGAAGCTGAAACCCTGCTGCACAAATTGCGCGAGCGCCCCGACGCCCCGCTGGAAATCTACTTTTATCTGGCCATATTGAGCTGGGATTTCCACAAGGACGCCGCCAAAGCCATTGGATGGCTTGAGCAATACCCGCTCACCGCCAAAAATGGTCCAAGGGCGCTTATTCTGCGCAGTGAGCTCCTGTCGGCGCAAGGCAAAAATGAAGAGGCGCTTAGCAATGTCAGCCAGGCCATAAAAGATCACCCCGAAGTGAAGGATTTCTATCTGGTGCGCATTCGCCTGCTGACCGTGCTCAAACGCTACAACGACGCGACTGAAGCCGCCTCGATGGCGCTTAAGCATTGGCCCGACGATATTGATCTGCAATTTTTGAAGGCCTCCATTCTCGATGAAAAGGGCGACAAAAAAGCCGCCTTTAAAATTATGGAAGGCATTATTGCCGCCAACCCCAAGCATTATCAGGCCCTCAACTATGTGGGCTACACCCTGGCCGATGAAAACCGCGAACTTGAACGTTCCCTGCATTTGCTTGAAAAAGCCCACGATCTGTCTCCTAAAAGCGGCTATATTGTAGACTCTCTGGCCTGGGCTCAATACCGTCTGAAACGCTTTGATGAAGCTTGGGAAACCATTAAAAAAGCTGTTGACATGCAGGCGGATGAAGATTCGGTGATCTGGGAACATTACGGCGACATTGCCTGGGCGTTGGGCAAAAGAGACGAAGCCGCCAAGGGGTGGAACAAGGCTCTGGAACTGAAATCAACCAACAGCGAAGAAATTCGCAGGAAGTTGTCCGAGTTATGATAAAAAAAATATGCCGCCTTCTCATACTCGCGCTGCTGGCCGTTGCTCTTGGAGCCTGCGCCAAAATTCAGCCTTCGGGCGAACCCGCCGCCCCGGATGCGGCCGGACGCGCCTGGCTGGAATATGAAAATTCAGTGGCCAAACCCGGCCCCTATCGCATTCAACTCAGCATGCGCTATTCCGATAACAACGACAGCCGCCGGGTTACGGCTATTTTCTGGGGCAACGGCACAGACGATGCCATGCGCCTGGACATAATGGCCGGAGTGGGAGCCAATATAGCTAAAATATTTGACGAAGGAGATCACTTCCTGCTGCTGGCCACAGGCGAGGGACGGGCCTATTTCCATCAGGGCGGAAACAAGCCGCTGCTGCAAATAGGCGTGCCCATGCCCTTCGGGTTAAAAACCCTGGGCTCCGTTCTCACCGGCCGTTACGATCAAGCCTTCGGTCTGGCCTATACCGGACAGGTATATACCTCCAAAAACGGCCTGTTAGCGTACAATTTGCCCGACAAGCCCCTGGGCGGCGTGCTGGAACTGAACCAATTCGGGCAAGCCGTGCGCTGGTCCGAGACCAGAGGACGGGGATGGAGCATGAACATTGATTATGACGACGCTACCCCGGCCAGGCCCCGCAAAATCGAGGTAAGCCATCCAGGCGGTCAGCGGGCCATTGTTCTGGTCAAGGAAAGAGAAAAGGTAAGCTCCCCGTTCGAACGCGAAAACATAACTATAAAGTTGCCGCCCGGCACGGAGCTTCTACCTCTCAAGGAATTTAAAGGTTCAAAAAAATAAGATTAGAACGTTTTGCGAATGAAATGAGCAAAATGCTCTAAGTTATAGTTGCCTCGGCAAGGAGATAAAAGTGACGCCTCAACTCATTCACATCGCCTCCGATCACGCGGGATACGCTCTAAAATCCGATTTATGCCGCCGTCTGGCCTCTCTTGGGCACAACATGGTTGATCACGGCGCGTACAGCGACGACAGTTGCGATTATCCTCTACAGGCCCAAAAACTGTGCCTGGCAGTTCTTGAACAAGGCGGCACAGGTATTTTGATCTGCGGCACCGGTCTTGGCATGTCCATGGCGGCCAACCGTTTCAAAGGCATAAGGGCGGCGGTATGCGGAAACGAATTCATGGCCAGGGCCGCCCGACAGCACAACGACGCCAATGTGCTGTGCCTTGGTGAAAGGGTTGTGGGCATAGGCCTGGCCTTTTCCATCGCCGACGCCTTTCTGGGGGCCATCTTCGAGGGAGGACGGCATCAACGTCGTATTGATCTTATTGAAATCGAATCTATATAAATCAAATTGCACAGGGGCCAGATCATAATGCAGTTCTACAACAGCCTGAACAGAAAAAAAGAAACTTTCGTCCCGGCGCGACCGGGCAAGGTGGTCATGTATGTATGCGGCATAACCGCTTACGACTATTGCCACATCGGCCACGCTCGCTCGGCCCTGGTTTTTGACGTGCTGGTGCGTCACCTGCGGTACAAAGGGCTTGAAGTGACCTTTGTGCGCAATTTTACCGATATAGATGACAAAATTATAAACCGGGCCAATGCCGAGGGCCGCGACTGGCGTGAGGTTGCCGACACCTACATCCGCGCCTTTCATGAAGACATGGACCGCCTTGGCGTGGAAAAGGCCGACCATGAGCCGCGCGCCACGGAAAACATTCAGGAAATGTTCGCCATCTGCCAAAAGCTCATCGCCGAAGGCAAGGCTTATGCAACCAAAGAGGGGGATGTGTATTTCCGGGTGCGTTCCTACCCCGGCTATGGCAAGCTTTCAGGCCGCAATGTCGATGAAATGCGCTCTGGGGCCAGAGTGGAACCCGGAGAAGAAAAAGAAGACCCACTGGATTTCGCCTTGTGGAAGTCGGCCAAGCCCGACGAGCCCTTTTTTGAAAGCCCCTGGGGCAAAGGCCGACCAGGTTGGCATATTGAATGCTCGGCCATGAGCGCGCCATATTTGCCGCTGGATATTCACGGCGGAGGGCTTGATCTGATCTTTCCTCATCATGAAAACGAAATAGCCCAAACCGAGGCCGCCTGCGGCTGCGAGCTTTCCCATTTCTGGATGCACAACGGCTTTGTGCAGGTTGATTCAGAGAAAATGTCCAAGTCATTGGGTAATTTCAGGACTATACGCGACATTTTAGAGAATTGCCAACCGGAAACGCTGCGTTTTTTCCTCTTGAACAAGCATTATCGCAGCCCCATTGATTTTACGGCCGGCAGCCTCGACGAGGCTGAAAAAGCGCTCAAGCGCATCTATGAGTGCCTTATGGAGAGCCAAAAAGCTCTCACCCGCGCCAAATGGAAAAAAATAATTCTCAAGGAAGACTTGCTCGGGCAGCTTGAAAGTCTGAACTCGGCCATAGAACAGGCCCTGGACGACGACCTCAACACCGCTTCGGCTCTGGGGCACATTTTCAATATGGTGCGCCTGGCCAACCGTGTTCTGGAAGACCCGACGCTCAAGGCCGCCGAAGGCGCCAAAGATTTTTTGGAAAAATTCCTGGCGGCAATCAAGGACAAATCCGCAATATTCGGCCTTTTCGCGCAAGACCCGGAAGTTTGGCTCGAAGAATTGCGCGGAGTCAAGATGAAAAAAACAGGCATTGATCTGGCCAAGGTAAACACCCTGCTCGAAAAACGCCTGAACCTAAAAAAGGAAAAGGATTTCACCGGCTCCGACGCCGTGCGTGATGAACTTTCCGCTATGGGCATAAGTGTGCGCGACACACCCGAAGGCCAGAAATGGGATATAAGTTAAGCATAAAAAAATCTGTGGGCATCATCATGCTCACCATCATTTTTCTGGGTCAGGTCATGGCCACCCCGGCCCCGGCCTTCTTGGGCTTTGGCGGGGTGGGCATAAAAGATGAAAAAGAAATGGGCCGCAAATTCGACGTGATGGTACGTTCCCGCCTTCCCCTGGTGGAAGATCCGGAGGTAGCCAACTACGTCAAGGACATTGTGGCCAGGCTCTCCAAGGTAATGCCGCCGCAGCCCTTCACTTTCACCAGCGGCGTTGTTTTAAGTAATATAATGAACGCTTTTGCCGTGCCCGGAGGCTACGTTTTTGTTTTCACCGGGCTGATGATGAACCTGGACAGTGAAGCGGAACTGGCCGGGGTTATGGCCCACGAAATGGCGCATGTTACCCAGCGCCATGTGGCCTCGCGTATTGAGCGCGGCCAGTACCTCAGCGTCGCCTCCCTGCTGCTGGCCATCGCCGGCATAGCCGCAGGAGGAGTCGGGGGCGCGGCCTTGGCCAGCGGAGCCCTTGGCGCGGGGCAGTCGGCCATGCTCAATTACAGCCGCATAGATGAAAATGAGGCTGATCATATCGGCTACCAGTATATGGTCGCGGCCGGATATTCACCCATGGGCATGGTGGGATCTTTTCAAAAGCTCAGGCAAAAGTCATGGATGAGCGGCAGCGAGATTCCCACATACCTGTCCTCGCACCCGGACATAGGCGACCGCATCAACGGCATAATAGCCCGCATCAAGTCCTCGCCCAAATCCGTAGGTAACAGAAAAGAAGACAACCGCAGATTCCTCAGGGTAAAAACCCTGCTGTGGGCGCGCTACGGCGACTCCGACGCCGCCATGCAGCGCTTCGCCTCCGCCCCGAAAAATGATTGCCTGGCCCTTATGGGCAAGGGTATGGTTCTGTCTCGGCGCAACAAGGTTGCCGAAGCCAACGATGCCTTCAATCAGGCCGTGGCCTGCGGTGGTAACGACCCGCTGGTACTGCGCGAAGCCGGGTATTTCCAATATCGCAAGGGCGACACAGGGCGGGCCAATACCCTGCTCACCCAGGCCCTGGCCAAAGATCCGCGCGATTACATGGCCTGTTTCTACTATGCGCGGCTTTTGGACGAAACAGGGCGGCTGCCCGAGGCTTACAAATACTACGAAGAAGTGCTGCGCTACGTGCCCGAAGACGAGGAAGTACACACCACCTACGGCCGGGCCCTGGGCAAGGGCGGCAAAAACTTTATGGCCTTTTTGCACATGGCCTACGGAGCTATGTACGCCAACGACAAGAAAAAAGTCGAGCAATACCGCAAGCAGGCTGAATCGCAACAGAAAACTCCGGAAGATAAAGTAAAAATGGACCGTTTCACGGCCCGCTACAAAGAGAGGCAGGAAGTTTGGAAACAATAGAATTTCACGGCACCACCATTCTGGCCTTAAAGGCCAAAGGCATTATGGCCATGGCCGGCGACGGCCAGGTAACCATGGGGCAGGCTGTAATAATGAAACACTCGGCGCGCAAGGTGCGCCGCCTGTACCACGGCAAGGTGCTGGCCGGTTTTGCCGGATCCACCGCTGACGCTTTTACTCTGTGTGAGCGTTTCGAGGCCAAACTGGAAGAAATGCAGGGCAACCTTACCCGCGCCGCCGTGGAAATGGCCAAGGAATGGCGCACCGATAAATATCTGCGCCGCCTCGAAGCCATGCTGCTGGTGGCCGACAAGGAACATCTTCTGGTGCTCTCGGGCACCGGCGACGTAATAGAGCCGGACGACGGTCTTGCAGCCATAGGCAGCGGCGGTCCCTATGCCCTGGCCGCGGCCAGAGCGCTTCTACGCCACAGTGACATGGAAGCCGAAGTTCTGGTACGTTCCGCCATGAAAATAGCGGCGGAAATTTGTGTATATACCAATGAGAATTTGACCGTAGAGACTCTTTAGGAATATGGGGGAAGGAGGAAACCCCTTTTTGAAAAAAGGGGTTTCCTCCTTCCCCCATACCCCCATCCCCCCTTACCAAAAACTTTTCTCTTAGAGCATAACGCTTGCGAAATGCTCTGGCGGCCCGAGCGTTGTTAGGGCCGTCCGGACACGAAGTGTCCGTACCTTAGGCGGTGAAGCCGCCGTAATAACAT
>JAVBLG010000055.1:0-33919 GCA_031553655.1 Desulfovibrionaceae bacterium
ACGTATATGGCCCCGCCCTGGAGTCAAGAGTGTATTTTATATGGAGTCAAACTAAATCGGATGCAAACGTATATCCGGCATCATAGTGCCATTATGGGAATTCGCGCTTTCGGTCCTAATCGCGTAGGCGGCATTTAAGTGCCACATCCGGACCCAGGTTCTTCGAAAGCAGGTCCGACCGGTTTATCCATAGCTCTTGGCTCTTGCATCCTCGGGTGGGATAATTGTTTATAAATTAAGGACTAGTCAGGCTTGGCGCGGTATTTGCCAGAGACACCAAACAGAAAGATGTCCCGCTGCGAATACCGTGACAAGCCGGTTATACGGCACAATATGTCGTTTGATATTTTTCATTTTTAACGACTATGGCGAAGGCGATACGGGCCATTTTATTGGCCAAGGCCACTGTGGCTTTATTTTTACCACGGCGCTCTATCAGAGCGTATAGCCATTGTGCTATTGGGTGTGCGCTTAACGGCGTTCCACCACGAAGTATTGATTGTATGGCCGCGCGGGCTCCATGCACAAGCAATCCGCGAAGGTAGCTGTTGCCGCGTTTGGTGATACCAAGAAGTTTGCTTTTACCGCCGCTGGAATATTGCTTCGGTACTAGCCCGATGGAAGCGGCAAAGGCGCGTCCATTACGGAAACCGGTTCCGTTGCCTATTTCGCAGGCAAGAACAGTGGATGAGATGACGCCGATACCAGGAATTTCCTGAAGCCGTTGACAGTTTTCATCGTTTTTGGCAAAGGCTTTTATAATATCGTTGATTTCAAGAAGTTGCTTTTGAAGACTAAGAAGATGCTCAAGTCGTTGACGAAACATTCGACGCATCAGGGGAGACAGGTCATTGCCCTGACTGTCTATGATGATGGGCAGAAGAGTTAGAACCGCGCTTGGCCCCTGCTTGACGGTTATTCCGTTTTCCATGAGCAGAGCGCGAACTTGGTTGATGGTTGCGGTGTGTTCTTCGACCAAACTTTGCCGCACACGCTGTACGGATTGCATGTCTGACTGCGCTTGCGTTTTCAGGCGTACAAAGTGCATGTCGGGCCGTATGGCGGCCGCGCAAATGGCAGCCGCATCATTGGCGTCGTTTTTGCCGCCAAGTCGATAGGGTGTGACGTGACTGGCGTGAATAAGCTTTGGGGTATGCCCCATAGATTGAACAAGACGGCCCCAGTATTGGGAAGTGGCGCATGACTCCATGGCCACGGAACAAGGCTCGACATGTGCCAAATATTTTATGAGTGTTTCCCGTGTCATATTTCTATTTTCCAGGCATTTGCCCTTTTCATCCAGGCAGTTGATGCGGAAAATATTTTTTGCCAGGTCGATGCCAATCAGGGTAACCTTTTTCATGGGATGGCTCCTTTGCATGGTTTTTTGGTTTAACCTAATGCATACCCGTTTTTAACGGGCGGGGCCATCCCATCACGTAGCGTCCGTATCGTAGGCGGGAGCGCCAGCGAGCGCCGTACAAAATCATATGCCGAGCCGCCGTTGAGGGCGGCGGAGACCAATAAGCCTCAGGGCAAAAAACTGTGGCTTTCGGAATAAATAGCCACAAACTGAAGAAGCCGGAGAGAACCATATTCTCCCGGCTTCTTCAGTTTCAAATCATGGTGTTCAAGAAATTCTGGTTCGCATATTTTACCAAATGATATAGCGGCCCACAATACCTAATTCCAATTATACATTAAAATTACGTTTATTCAGCGAGCCACAACTCGGCTTTTGCCCCGGGCGCAGTTTGCCTGCGCCGCCCTTCAACGGCGGCTCGGCATATGATTTCGTACGGCGCTCGCTGGCGCTCCCGCCTACGTTACGGATGCTGCGCATCCGGGCTGCCCTACCAACGCACGGGCAGCCGTTCTGATTCCAGATAAAAATTGCAAGCAATTTTTATCTGGAATCAGACGCCAAACTCAACCGTGCGGCCACGGCTTCGGCCACGGCGCGGGTATAATCAGTCGGAGAAAGCTTTTCTTTTACCGCATTGTCAACCAATAGTTCAGGGTTGTTACGCAGTTCATTTTTGGCCCGCACTTCATATTCCGGCGGGAAGTTATCGGCGAAATACATCTTCTGAAACATGGAGAATTTCAGGCTGTGCGCGGTGGAATCGAGAATGGCGTGCTCATCCTTGCCGATCAACCCCAATTCTTTGGCAGCTATGAGTCCGGCCAGACACTCGCCGCCCTGGGTACAGGATATATGCCCATGACGGTTGGCCATTATGGTGGCGTCCATTATGCGTTGCTCGTCCACACGGATTACCTGGAAGCTGTCGGCTCCGCCGTGGTTTATATAGGATTCGGCCAGTCTTTCCACGCGGGGAAATGACACGGGGTTGCCGATCATTGCGGCCTGGGCCACGCTGGGACGCACAGTCACCGGTTGCCAGTGACGCTCGGCTTTTGGAGCCGCATAGTAGCGGTAAATGGGGTCGGCATGCTCCGACTGCACTCCGAAAATGCGGGGAAGAGTCTTGATTATGCCCAGACGCCGCAGCTTCAGGAATCCCGACATCACAGCGGTGATATTGCCGGCATTGCCTATCGGCACGAAAACGCAACGGCTTTCCATGTCCCAGTTGAACCACTGGGCCACCTCGTAAGAATAGCTTTCCTGCCCCAGCACGCGCCAACTGTTCTTGGAATTGAGCAGAGCCACGCGATAATTTTCGGCCAAATACTCCACCACTTTCATGCAGTCGTCGAAAACTCCGGGCATTTCCAGTACAATGGCTCCGCTGCCGAGCGGCTGGGAGAGCTGCTCCGGGGTAACTTTGCCCTGAGGCAGAATAACCACCGACTTGACGGGCTCGCCCACATAAGCGGCATACATGGCTGCGGCGGCCGAGGTATCGCCGGTGGAGGCGCATACGGCCAGGATGTCGTCAAAACCCTTGGCGCGCACCAAATACTTCAAAAAGCTGAAGGCACAGGCCATGCCCCTGTCCTTGAATGAGGCGCTGGGGTTCTGCCCGTCGTTCTTGAAAGAAAAGTCGACGCCCACTTTGTCGATCAGCGCCTTTGCGGCTTCCACAATCGGGGTTTGCCCTTCGCCCAGGCACACGATGTCTTCTTCTTCGAGCACCGGGGCCATCAATTCATAAAAACGGAATATGCCGCGCATGGATGTGCGTCTGGAACAGGCGCGGGCGTCAAAAAGATTACGCCAATGCTCCGGATCTTTCTTGGCAAGCTCGCTGAAAGTGGCGTCCTCAAGCATAAACACGCCGCCGCAACTCGGGCAGGTGTAAAGCAAGGTATCTATGGGGCTGCGCTGATCGCAGGAAAGGCAATGGTATTCCATTTTCCCGCGATAGGCGGGGAAGCCGTGATTCAAATCGCTCATTTCAATTCCCGGTTATTTGAAAATTCAGTTTTTTTATTCTTTATAAGATTTTTTGAGCCACGTCTTTTCCTGACCGCGCACAAGACGCAGAATGTTGGCTCTATGGCTCCAGAACACCAGAGCCATCACCAGCAGGGACAGAGGAATAAAACGCCAGCTACCGGAAAATAACAACAGCACAGGCATGGCCGTTACCAGAATCAGCGACCCCAGGGAGACAAACCCGCTGCGCCATATGGCTAATACGCACAAAAAGGCGGAAACCAGCAGCGGGCAAAAGGCTATGGGAATGAAAACGCCAATAGATGTGGCCACGGCCTTGCCGCCCTTAAGCCCCAGGAAGCAGGAAAAAACATGTCCCAACACGGCGGCCATAGCTACCATGGTAATGAAAACCGCGTCATTGTTCAGAACCAGGGCTGCCCATACCGGTAAAAATCCCTTGAGCAGATCGCAGGCCAAGGTGGCTACGCCCATGGGGAATCCGCACAGACGAGCAACATTGGTGGCTCCTATGCTGCGGCTTCCGGCTTGGCGTGGGTCGATACCGCAGCAGGACTTTGCCAGCACATAGCCGAAAGGTGTGGAACCAAGAAGGTAGGCAACGACAATCAGAGTAAATTCAGCCATAAATTTCCTCCACTACTTATATATCCTCGAGAGCTTCCAAAAGTTGAATCTCATTATAAAGCGGATTAACCTTGCCCAGCCTTACCTGTACACTCTGCCCCGGATAGGCCTTGTCCCAGAAAAAACGTCGTTGCGAGCGCACAAAAATCTGCTCTTTGGGCAGCACAACAGTGACAAAGGCGTCGTTGACCTCAGTGATTATTGCGCCGTGCCATTCCTTGTCGCCGTGCTGGCGCACGTACAAAAGCTTCCAGTATCGGGGCCGGAAGCGCTGAGCCTGCGAGGCGGCCTCAAGGCGCATGTGCAGAGCTGGCAGCATACCTTCAAAATCTTTGGCCGTAAACATGGCCTCGCCCTTGCGCAACCAGGAAATAATCTGGGCCTCATTAAGCATGTCGGGGTAGCGGCGCAACGGCGATGTCACCGGGCTGTAGGCGCTGATGCCCAGCCCGGCATGGGGCCTGGGGGTCAGCTCCAGACTGGCCGGAGCCATGGCCCGAATGATTCTGGCTATGTGCTGCGGCTCGGTCCATACGCCTGCATACTCCGGAGGCAGGGCTATATCCTGGGTACGGTGCAGCAGCGGCAGGCCCCTTTCTCCGGCCCAGCGAGCCAGAGCGGCGCTGGCCAGGATCATCATTTCCGAAACAAGCAATTGGCTGAGCGGCACCTCTGCCGCTTCAACAATAGAGACTTTAATATCCGCGCCTTCGCCCTGTAAGACTATTTCCGGATCGGGACGATCCATGATAACCGCTCCGGCTTTTATCCGAGCCTGCCGTCGCGCTTCGGCCAATCGCCCGCCAAGTCGCAGCAAATCGGCGTAAGGAGCGGCAACAGGACTCTCCCGCCCATTCAAAATCTCTTCGCAATCATGATAAAAAAGATTGGCCGTCAGGCTCACTTCCGCCAGAGACGGTTCACAGGCTACAATTTCGCCGTTGTTGTCTATATCGCAAACACACAGCAAGGCCGGGCGAGCCTGGCCAGCGCACAGGGAAAACGCGTCAGTGCCCAAAATTTCAGGCAACATGTGATGCGTTGCTTCCGGCAGATAAATGCTGGTGGAACGGTCGAAAACAGAGCGGTCAAAGGCGGATCCGAAAGGCCAGCACAGGGCCGGGCAAGCCAGGGCCAGATGCAGGCGGAAAGCGCCGTCGGGCAGAGCCTGCACATAAAAAGCGTCGTCAATGTCGCGCGTAGTGGGGCTGTCTATACTCACGAAAGGCAGTTCACTGCGCGGCAGGCGCATCTCTTTGGTGGCGACGATCAATTTTTCCACTTCGGAAGCGAATTTCTCCGCCCAGGAATCACCGGGGACGTACCCAGCCCTGTCCAGCCACAGGTTATGATGCTCGGGCACAAGACCCCAGGCAATGGCCAGATGCAGGGGCAGATACGAATCGTCGGGCAAGCCTTTGGCCAGCATCTGCCATAAGGCCTGATCGTCGGAAGCTTCGGGTGCCGCAATGCGCTTTAAAAGCAGCTCCTTCATGCGCTGAAGCGTATCTTCATCGAGAGACTCGGCCGTGTCGGAGGACGGGGTGCGCTTGCAATGAATATCATACAACCGTTTGAAAAGAACGCCACCGCCGCGCACCAGGCTTTCACGGCGCGCGGTCGCCTCCTGTTCCTGGCGGCGGGCTTCCACGACAGCGGCCGGCAGAACTTCAAAATCCGGCGGGTAAAATTTGAAATGGCTTTTGCACGCCAAAAGGGCGCGCCCCATGGCTGCTATGGCGTCAATGCCGGGATTTTCGTTCAAAAGTTCGGCAAACCACACCGCCGGGGCACGATCCACCTCGCCTTGCGACATCTCCCATATTTCCAGCACGTCTATTTCTTCCAGAAGCTGCCTGCGCGCGGCCTCGGCCTTGTCCATGCGGGCAATGGCTTCGTCTCTGGTGCAATTGGCCTGGCCGGACGGTCCGGCCCAAGGCAAAAGGCGGTTTGCGGAAAGGCGCGTTTCGCGCCGGTTGGGCAAAAGCAGTCTTAGGCGGCCGGTTTGGGCCTCCATAATCCAGGCGAGCTGCGGCGCATTGCCTTCCATAAACTCCACAATGCAACCGGCGTCTGGGTAACGCACAATTTCCCGGCTCATTGTAAAAACTCCCGCCAGCGAGGCAAATCGGCATCAAGCGCGAAATATCCGGGCGCCACATAGGCCGGTTTCGGATCTTTGAGGAAATTCTCGATATCTTCCAGTGAATAAACAGTAACGACATTGGGCAGGCCCTGCGCGGGCGAAAGATCAAAGTCGCCGTGGGCGGCCTGCACCATCACCGGCAGGCCGGAAATGGCGGCCTCAAGAGCCACTGTTGTGGAATTGGAGGCCCAGAGAATGCAGCCTGGTTTAAGAAGGCTGTTCACAGGCTCCCGGCACACGGCCGGCGCTCCGCCATGGGGAAAAAGACCGGCCAGCAAAGCGTCCACGGGCAGATGAGGGTGAGGCTTGATCAATACTTCAAGGTGATTGAATAAATGCATTGATTTGGCCAGCATTTGCAGATGATTTTTCACTTCGTCGGCAAAAAAACTGGTAACTATGAGCAGACGTGTGGGAGTTACCGCTTCGGTGATCGGGCGAACCTCGCCAAGATACATATAGCGCAGTGCTTCAAGCACCTCGGATCTGTCCGGAGAAAGGCCAAAAGCCGTAAGCTCGTCAAGAGCCCCCCGGCCGTTGCAAAAAATCTTGTCCGGCTGGAAAGCAAGGCAATCTTTGGCGGCAAAAGTACGCTCATCGTCAAAATAGCGCAAGTCGGTAGGGCGAATTACGGAATGTTGCACCCCATATGCAGGTCCGGCCTCACTTTTATGCGCGGCTTCGCAAAGCATGCGCTCCCAGGGACAGTTCTCCATGGGAAAAATGAACCATTCCTGCTTTCCGGCCCAATTCACGTAATTTTGCATAGCGATGCGCATAAGGCAGCGTTCAAGGCAGCGCCAGCCCCTAAAAGAGTCAGCAAAAGCAGGGGCCAGCCAGGGAAAAATATCCAGACGCGACCCGGCGATGGAGCATTTTTCGCCCAAGCTCCGCTCAAGCGCCAAGCTTTTTACGGCAATGCGCACATAGCGGAAAAAGGCCTTGTATACCTCGGTCCAACTTATGAACTCGTCAATAAAATGCATGGAGGCGCCGTTGCCGTCGTGGCGCATAAAAGCGTCGCGAAAGTCGCGGCACTGGCGCAACGTGACATCACGCGATGGAAAAGGAATAAACAGCCAGTGGATGCGATGCGTTTCTCCGGATTTGGGGGTCAAAAGATCATGCAATTTTTCCCAATATCTGGAGCGAAAAATACCCTGTTTGGCCAGTGAACTATCTAAATTAGGAAAATACGTGACAATGGAAGATGCTCGCGACACAGCGGGGATCGAAGCTTTTACGCGCCGAAACAAAAATTTGTGAGTCAGAAACCACCATTTTACCCGCACAACAGCTTTAAACGGAGCGGGCAGGCGATAATAAAGATCAACAAAAAATTTTTTCAGGCCGGTCACAAGCCCGTTACCGCATTCGGGCCTGTTCGCCGCATCGGGCAGGGGATGAGCCGTAAAGCGCAGCCCCAAAGCCGCGCAAAGCCGCCGCAAGGTCTCAATCAGAAGCGGTTCGCCCCCGTACAGCACCAGGCTTTGCGTCCCTTCCTTTTCCAGTAGAATTTCCAGTGCCCGCAGCTTGAACAGCGGATAAAGTTCGGGCAATACCTTGGGGTGACTTTCATATATGAGCGAACACCACCACATGGACAGGGTGTCGCCGCACTTCAAATGCTCCTGAACTTCCTTGCCGTCAACTTTCAGGCGACCGAGTTCATAGGCTAAGGAGCGCATTTCCTTGCGGATGCGCGGTAAATTTTCGTGCATGAAGCGCGAAAGCGAAGTGGTCCCCGGCGCATCACCCTCCCACAGGACAATGGGCGCGTCATCGGGAAGATGCGCGGAATCCAGGCAGCCGGACGCAAGCACAATCTCTTTCATGGCGTTAACGGGCCATGGCTTTGGCGATGGAGTCGATGTAGGGAGGGTAAAGCACTCCCTTTTCAGTGATTATTCCGCTGATAAAAGGAGCTGGAGTAACATCAAAGGCAAAGTTGAAGGCCGAGACCCCTTCGGGCATGATACGTTTTTCTCCGATAAAGGCCACTTCATCGGCAGAGCGGCTTTCAATGGGGATGTCGTCGCCGGTTTTCGCGTTGATGTCAAAAGTGGATAGCGGCGCGGCCACATAAAAAGGAATGCCATGCCCCCTGGACAGGGCGGCCACGCCGTATGTGCCTATTTTATTGGCGGTATCACCGTTGGCGGCAATGCGATCGGCCCCTACAACAACCATTTGCACCATACCTCGGCGCATAAGCGAGGCA
Source organism: Desulfovibrionaceae bacterium (assembly GCA_031553655.1). Lineage (GTDB taxonomy): Bacteria > Desulfobacterota > Desulfovibrionia > Desulfovibrionales > Desulfovibrionaceae > JAVBLG01. Next base: position 8,362 of record JAVBLG010000055.1, read on the forward strand.
CAGGCATTGTCGCAGGCCACAGTCACAGGTATGCCGTCACTGTGCAGCTCATAGGCGGTGAGCCTGGCCCCCTGCAAAAGAGGACGCGTTTCATTGGCTATGACCTTTATATTTTTCCCGGCTTCAAAGGCGGCGCGAATCACGCCCAAGGCCGTGCCGTAACCGGCTGTGGCCAAAGCCCCGGCATTGCAGTGGGTCATAATTGTCCAACCGTCCTGTACCAGCTCGGCCCCGTGCCGCCCCATTTCCTTGCAGGAGGCAACATCGGATCTCTGCAACGTTGCAGCCTCGGATCGCCATACGCGCACCAGAATGTCAGGGTCAAGGCTGCCTGTACTGTGCCATGTCTGTCTCATATGCTCCACGGCCCAACGGGCATTTACGGCAGTGGGGCGAGCGTTCTCTATTTCATCTAAAGCCTTTTCCAGCAACTGGGTCCAATCGTTTTTGTCCACATACTCCATAAGAGCCAGCAGGCAGGCCCAGGCCGCGGTTACGCCAATGGCCGGAGCGCCGCGGACAACCATGGTTTTAATGGCTTCCACGGCCTCGTGGTAAGTTTTGCAGCTTACAAACTCTTCTTGCGCCGGCAGCAGGGTTTGATCCAGAAGATAAAGCGCTCCTTCGTCGGAATCGAAATAGATGTGTTTCTGCATAGCAATAATATCGTGTTATTTTTGTTTTTTTCAGTGTCACATGGAGCGCGGGCCAAATCCGACGTTAACCGGAGGAAGTGACCTTACGCACCAAAATGTTCTCGCCCGGCCATATTTGCCGATCGGGCGTGAGCAACTCTCCTTCGCGGGCCACAAGTGCCGTTTCCTCCGCCAGATTAAGCGCGGCCAGCAACTGCCTGGCGGTTTTGGGGCGCGGCAAAAGAAGCCTTTTATCTTCCGGCTGCAATAAAACGGAAACAATCGGACCGCGTTCACTTGGCCCGTTTTCAACATGCTCGTTTATCATGAAACATAACGTAACGGTTTTGGCGTGATATCGCAATGCCTGTTTTCAAACATGTTCCCATTCCCGAATGCTATCACGTGTAAAAAGCTAAAAATAGCGCTAACAATTATTATCAGCCTAACTATTTAAAATTCTTCATCAGATTTTTTTTGTAATTACAGTGCGTTATAAATTGAAAAGCTTCTCAAAACAAGATAAAATGTAATAATTAGGATGTGTTAGCGAAATATTTACAATAATATATGCAGTACGTACTTAAGATTTACTAAAAATAATATATAGCTATTTATCTATAATTATTAAAAATAATATAGAATTATAACAAATTTGCTTTTTAATATCCATAGTTATATGATAGAAGTTATGGAAAAGCATACCCAACATTACAAGCTGCCAACAGTAAAGGCCTTTATCAAGGCCAGGGCCGTGCGTTCCACTTTTTCCGCCCTCAGCGGGGCCGCTGCCCTGGGATTGGACTTTGCCGGAGTAATAGAAGTTACAGAAGTGTTAACTACGCGAGATTTTTACAAAAGTATGACCACATACAGCGACAGTCGCACATGGCAGGATGTATACCGGCCGCACACTGACGCCGGGGACGTGTATATGAAGCTCACGGCCGTGGACGAACTCCTGATTGTATCATTCAAGGAGCTGTAATAGCAGATGAAGTGTCCAAATTGTGGTGAAGAACTGATGCCCGGCACACGCGATGCAGCGCATTGCTATAAAGGAAAATCAGTAATAATTAAAATGGTATGTGGGCTATTTTGTCCAAGTTGTGGCGAGGCTGTTCTGGAAGAAGATGAGGCGGCGCGCATCAGCCGCGAAATGCTGGAGTTCAACAAGCAGGTTGATGCTAATGATAATAGATAGTTATATTCTCAAAAAGTAACTCCCAAGCCGCTGGTAGAAGCGGTGGAACAGGATTATCCGCCTCAAGGAATGTGACAAAGTTAAGGAATGGGCTGGTATTCCACAAAGCAATCCAGCGACGTATCGCGTAATTTAATAGTTCAGGCTCAACAGGCATTAATAATATACTATTCTGGGGTGTTACCATATTGACTATAGTAATTGACCCTTCAGGAGATTCACATGAAAAAAGCGTTTCACCCCGGTAAGGTATTGCGGGAACGGATCGAAAATATGGACATGAGCGCTGCGGAAATAGCCAGATGCATTCATGTTCCGGCCAACAGAATCAGCCAGATCATGGCGGAGAAACGAAATGTTTCGGCCGACACGGCCTTGCGCCTTGGAAAATTTTTTGGAACCGGACCCGAATTCTGGCTCAATCTGCAATCGGCTCACGAATTGGATCTGGCTTTGCAAGATTGTGGTATTGAGTTGCAATCTATTGTGCCGCTTGAGGAAATGTCGCAAGCTTGGACCGAAACCGATGAAAACTCTTCTCCGGCCAGGTCCAATTGGGGGCATGTGCCGGGTTAAATTCGGAACTTAAAGAAGGTTAAGTAATTCTTCTCATAAAAAGAGCGCCTCTTGCGAGGCGCTCTTTCAATTTAGGCGGTCAAAAACCAGGATTTAGCGTTTGGCGGTACCGTCAGCAAAGCTCTGGGTTTTGATGGCGACTTTTTCCGTAAGAGTGGAATAGTATTCGCGCAGAATTTCGAGAACTTCTTCGCGGCCGAAGTGATCCGGCACAACGTCGCCTTCGGAGAGCATCTTGCGCAGCTTGGTGCCGGACAGGATGACGCGGTCGTCCTTGGTGTGCGGGCAGGTACGCATGGAGGCCATGCCGTCGCACTTTTTGCAGTAGAAGGTCCAGTCGATCTTCAGGGGCTCGCAGAGCAGGCGTTTGGCGTCGTCAGCGGGCTTGGGCATCTTTTCAAAGATTTCCTGAGCTTCGAACAGGGTGTAGAAGTCGCCCACGCCGGCATGGTCGCGGCCGACGATGAGGCGGTTGAGGCCGTAGTTCTGGCGGAAGGTGGCGTGAAGCAGAGCTTCGCGCGGTCCGGCATAACGCATGTCAAGCGGATAACCGGCCTGAATCACGTTTTCCTTCATGAAATACTTTTCGACCAGGGTGTCGATGCATTTCACGCGTACTTCGGCCGGGATGTCGCCGGGTTTCAGAGCGCCGACCAACGAGTGGATGACCACGCCGTCGCACACTTCAATGGCGATTTTGGCCAGATATTCATGCGAGCGGTGCATGGGGTTACGCAGCTGCAGAGCGGCAACGTTGCCCCAGCCGCGTTCGTCCATCTTGGCGCGCAGCTGAGCCGGGGTCATATAAACGCCGGGGAACTTGGTGGGGAATTCGCCCTGCGAGAGCACCTTCACCGAGCCGGCCATATTAAATTCTTTCTGGGCCATGACCATTTTCACGCCGGGATGGTCTTCAAGAGCCACTTCCCAGAACTTCTGGGAGTCGGGGCCGTCGCCCTTAAACACTTTTTCACATTCCCATTTCTTGTCGGCTTCGCTCATTTCATAGAGCTCTTCGACCTTCATGGTGGCCATGGTTTCGCCATTGCGCACCAGGGCAACTTCGTCGCCAACCTTGATGGCGGCAGCGTCGGCCTTGGAAACGTCGAGGGTCACGGGCACGGGCCAGAAGGTGCCGTCGGCCGTCGTCATGTTTTCGCAAACGCTCTTCCAGTCGGCCTTGTTCATAAAGCCATTCAGCGGAGAGAAGCCGCCAATGCCCATCATAATAAGATCGCCCTTGGAACGGGAAGAAATTTCAACCTGTTTAAGGCCGGCGGCTTTTTTCTTTTCCGCTTCAAGAGCAGCGCCTTCGAGCAGACAACATACGAGACCTTTGCCGCCATGCGGGGGGACCAATTTGGACATTTTTTTATTCTCCTGGTTATGTTTGCCGGACAAAATTTTACATCGGGGAGCGCCTGCCCCCTGCCCATTTTGCCACGCGACTCTGATGTGGCGCACTTACGCCCACAGCGCCGGGCGGGCGCTAATAAATTAAGAAAAGCTCCTGTCGAAAGCTTTCCCATCCGCATCATGTGAATAAAAAAACATTTAGTCAAGTACCATTGTGACAAAAATAGCAAGATAGTGCATAAAAACAATAAAAATTTAATTTTTCCGGATTGCTATTCTTATATTGAAACCAAAATCCCTCTTTTTTTGCCATCTGCCTCCAATGTCCAGCTCAATACGCATAGAGATAAAAAAACCGCCCCTGCCTTTACGACAAGAGCGGAATCTTTTTCGTTCGGGGGAGTCAGAATTTTTTTGACTCCTTTTCCGACACTGTTGACGGTTTAGAAGAACCTGGGAACCCAGGTCATGCCGAACACGGCATAAACAGTGAAGAACAGTAAGCCGAACACGGTGCCGAGCACCCAGAACTGGCTGGGCTTGATGTACCCGCAGTTGTAATAAACCGGGCTGGGGCCGGTGCCGTAGGGAGTGATGATGCCCATAAGGCCGAGGCTGCCGGCCATGAGCATACCGGCGTACATGACATTCAGCCCCGGCACGGCCATGGCCGCGGTAAGCAGAATGGGCAGCATGGCGGTGGTATGCGCGGTGAGGCTGGCAAAAAAGTAGTGTGAGAAGTAGAAGATGAACAGCAGGCCGAAGCAGATGAAGGCCACGCTGTGGCCGGCAAGATAGGTAGAGCACACACCGGCCAGCCACTTGAGGAAGCCCACGCGGGCCAGGCCGCCGGCCATGGCCACCAGGGTGGCGAACCAGGTAAGGGTGTTCCAGGCCGACTTATTGGCGGTTATATCGTCCCACTTTACTATGTCCACAATAAGCATTACGCAGATGCCGGCCAAAGCCACCATGGTGGCATTAATCAGCTTGCCGCCGAAAATCCAGCCGATGAGCGCGCCAAGGGCGACCAGCAGCATGAGGATTTCCTTGCGGGTGACAGGGCCGAGCTTGTGCAGCTCACCGGCGGCCCAAGCCGGAGTGTCGGGAAATTCCTTTTGCTTCGGCGGAATCACGAAATAACACACCACAGGAACAAGCAGAAACAGGATTATGCCCATGGGCAGCATGGCCTTGAACCAGGTCATCCATTCAATGGTGCCACCGGCGGTTTTGCCCACTATGGACATAGCCAGCAGGTTCGGGGCAAGACCGGTAAAGAACATGGAGCTGGTCACGCAGGTGGTGGCCAAACAGGTGTACATGAGGTACGAGCCGATTTTTTCCGGCTCATTGTCGGGGGTGGAACCGTAAATCGGCGGAATATTTTTCACTACCGGATAAACGGAACCGGCGCTGCGCGCGGTGTTGGAGGGAATGAACGGAGCCAGGGCCATGTCGGCCAGAGCACAGGCATAGCCAAGGCCCAGGGCGCGTTTGCCGAGAGCTTTGATCAGCATAAGGGCAATGCGCTTGCCCAGGCCGGTTTTTTCATAACCCATGGCGAACATGAATGCCGCGAAGATCAACCACACCGTGCTGTCCACAAAGCCGGAAAGTGCCCAGGCCAGGGACGAGTTGGGGGTGGCCGGTTTGCCGTCAGGCATGGGCACCAGCTGCAAGGTCGCCGCAAGAACAACACCGATCAGGCCAATGGCCGAACCGGGCAGCGGTTCCAGAATCAAAGCCACAATAACGCCCATAAAAATGGCCACATAATGCATAGCATTGACGGTAAGCCCCTCTGGAACAGGCAGGAACCAGAAAATTGCCGTCACAAGTATGGGGATAATAGCTTTGGTCATCTTATTCATAGCGCTCAACTCCTGAATTTTTTATTGCCATTGGCTTTTTATTGTGAAACGCATAAAACATTCCTTTTCCCACCAAATAGCTATAAATAAAAAAAGTCACAATGTCCACAAACTATCTCTATCATCTTAACTACCTGAACTATTTTAAAATGATTTTATATGAGTTGATCAGAGAGAGCAATCGGATAAATGCCTCTGGCGGCAGGGGCAGGGGAAAAAACGGCACCTGAAATATCTCGTAACAAATTCATTCTATTGCCCTGCCGGGCCAGGCAGAGCAATCAAAGGAAAATTATTTGGAGTGTATTGATTTTAATACATTTAGCGTTCTTATTCGCACACAATATCAACTCCTGTTTTTAATATTCATCTAATATAACTGAGTTAAATAGTGGCACGCAATTTGCTGACGACATGAAAAACAAGACCTTGATAAACCTGAAAGCGCCTGAGGAGGCATCATGGCCTTTTGCGTTGACGAATCTTTATGTTCACACTGCGGCAGTTGCGTTGCCGACTGTGTTTGCGGGATCGTGTCCATGTCAGATAAAGGAATCCCCTTCATTAACGACTCACTGAAGAGCATTTGCGTTCACTGTGGTCACTGTGCCGCTGTTTGCCCTGAGGGCGCGATTACCCTTGACGGTAATTCACCCTCTTCTCTTGCTCCAGCACACGGCGAAGCAGAGGAGAACTGTCTTGCATCGTTGCTAAAAGGGCGGCGCGCCATACGCAATTTTATGCCTGAAGCGATAGATAGGCAACGGCTTGAAAAGGCATTGGGTTTTGCTAATTATGCCCCGACAGCTCACAACTCGCGTGAAGTAGCCTATATTGTGATCAACGGCAGGGAAAAGGTGGAGACCTTGCTCCGAGAAGGACTGTCACTGCTGGAAGAACAGGGCATGTATCCAAAGCTGACGGCGCAGTTCCGGAACGGTCGCGACCTCTTGTTCAGAGGCGCCCACGGCCTGATTCTCATCCATGCCCCGGAACGCGTTCTATCCGAAACGGACTGCGCCACAGCGGCCGCCTACCTGGAGCTGGCCCTGCATGGCCTGGGGCTGGGGTCGTGCTGGGCGGGAATGCTTATAGAGGCCTGCACTACTAAAACCCTGCCCAGCCTGGGTCTTCCCGCAGGTAATCGCCTGTACGCCGCTTTGATGGTGGGAAAACCATCTCTTCAATACTCGCGAATTCCGGCGCGTAGTGCTCCCTTGGTACAGTGGGCATAGTGCCTATTAATAAACGCACTCGATAAGGGTGCGTTTTTTGTTTTGTGATCAGGTGTAGCTCCTCTCTGTTGGAAGTGATGATTTTGTTCTTAAACGTGCACGCTTGCTTTAAAACCAATACACAAACAGACGCCGTTCCAATTAATCATGTAAGTATATTTTGTAATTTCAAGTTATTATCTAGTTTGTGCAAAGTGGCACAATGTTTGCTCATAGCGATGACAATCATCTCCGGAACGGGGAGCCATTAAAAAAGGAGTACAAGCATGTTCAGGACCACAAAGACTGAGGCGGCCCAACGCGCGGAAAAAGCAGGACATGGCGTCTATAATCTTGACTGGAGCACTGTAGAGGAACGGATCCGGTCGTGCAAAGCCTTTGTCACGGACACAAACCAGAGCTTTGACCCCGAACGCCTTCGCTTCTTGAAGGAAGTGTACGAAGAATACAAGGGCGAAGAACCTGTGATTATTCGCGCAAGGCTTCTGGAACGGCTACTGCTCCAGAAAAAACTGTTTCTTGATGACAATCCCGTCGTGGGCACACTGACAAGCATCCCTTGCGGCGTCTACGCCTATCCCGAATGGACGTGCGACTGGATCAAGGACGAAATGGATATGGCCAAGATCAGCTCTCTTGGCGAGGTTGTTATTCCGGAAGAGACCAAAATGCTCATGATGGACACCTATGCGGAATGGAAAGGGAAAACCTGCCGGGACTACGCCGACCAGACCTTTAAAGAACTATATGGGGTGAATCCGCGTTCATATATTAAGTCCGGCATGCTCTATGACGTGACGAATAATCCGCTTGGTTCAGGCGTGGTGGATTACGAGGTAATCCTCAAAAAAGGAGCCAGGGGGCTTTTGGAAGAAGTTGAAGAGCGGAAGAAAAAACTCAACTTTCAGAAGGGCGAATACAGAAAGCTCGCCTTCTACAATGCGATCATCATTGCCCTGAATGCTTTTATAGCCTGGGCCAACCGCTATGCGGACCTGGCCGAACAAACGGCCAACAAGACTCCCGAGCCCAAGAAAAAAGCTGAATTACTTGAAATTGCAACCGTTTGCCGCCGTGTGCCCGAGCATTCCGCAACCAACTTCCGCGAGGCTGTACAAAGCTTCTGGTTCACTCACCTGTTGGTCGAAATTGAGCAGATGGGCTGCGCCAACTCTCCCGGCCGTTATGGACAGTGGATGTATCCTTTCTATAAGAAGGACATCGAGGAAGGGCATATTACTCGCAAAGAAGCTGAAGCACTTATCCGCTTCCAATTTGTTCGTCACACTGAGCTTGGCACTTACTCCGGCATGGCACACCAAAAAGCCTTGTCCGGCCACACCGGTCAGACCATCTCCATCGGCGGCTACACTCCGGACGGCAGGGACGCCAGCAACGAGTTTGAAGAAGTGATCATGGACGCCCAGATCAAGCTGCAGAACATTCAGCCGACCCTGGCGCTTTTCTTTACGCCCATGATGGAAGAGTCGTACCTGATGAAAGCTGTGGAGCTGGTGCGCACCGGTTGCGGGCAACCCCAATTTATGAACGCCGCAGTGGCCGTGCAGCGCCACCTGTCACATTTTTCCAACTGGGGCGTAACCCTGGAAGACGCCCGGGACGCGGTGTGCTTCGGCTGCGTCGCCACAGGCATCGCCGGTAAAGGCTCCTATATCGGCGGTGGAGACTCCATCAACCTGGCCAAGTTCGTGGAACTGGCCCTGTACGACGGCTGGGATCCAACCTCCAGAAAGCAAATGGGCCCGAAGACCGGCGACCCCGAAACCTTTAAAACATACGAACAATTCTATGACGCGGTCCGCAAACAGATGGACTTTGGCCTGATGCAACACCGCCGTCATTCGAACCTCTCGGTCGCCGCGCACGAAAAAATCGTGCCCAGCGTCTTCCGTTCCGCCCTGCACACAGGCTGCATCGAAAGCGGCATCTGCGAAGAAGGCGGCGGTCATATGTATCCGCAAGGCATGGACATCGTTTCCAGCGGCGTGGATGCGGGCAACGGCCTGCACGTCATCAAGGAATTGATTTTCGACAAGAAGCAGCTCTCCTTCAATAAATTGAAGAAAGCCTTGGACGCCAATTACGAAGGCTTTGAAGACATCCATAAAATGTGCCTCGCTGTGCCCAAATATGGCAACGACGACCAGGAATGCGACGGCTATGTCCAAGGCATATACAAGAATTTTGCTGAATTGTACAAGTCTCATGGCCCGGACTACTTCGGCAATCATGCTCGCCCGGACGCCTACTCTTTGTCCTTCCATAACCTGTACGGCTCCGTGATGAACGCTACTCCCGACGGTCGTAAGAAAGGCGTTGCCTTCACTGACGGCAGCGTTTCGGCGACTCCCGGCACGGACAAGGAAGGCCCCACGGCCTTGATACGTTCCGCCGCCCACACCCTTGACACCTCATGGTTCGTATCCAACCACTTCAATATGAAATTCCTGCCCTCCGCTCTGGAAGGAGCAACCGGAGCGCGGATGTTGCTGACCCTTATCAAAACCTATTTCGATGAAGGCGGCAGCCATATTCAGTTCAACTGCGTTTCCCGTGAAACTCTGGTTGACGCCCAGGAACATCCGGATAATCACAAAGAGCTTGTGGTGCGTGTGGCCGGTTTTAGCGCCTACTTCACCCGACTTGACAAGGGCGTGCAGAACGAAATCGTCAAACGCACGGAATACGTCGCCTAATCTAATGAGGCCATCCCCGTAATTTGCGGGGGTGGCCTTTTGCTTCCGTCCATTCGAGCATCCGCCGTCGGCGCGGCAGGAGACAACCATGTCTGAACAAGGCGTTTTATATAATATTCAGAGAATGTCCGTACACGATGGCCCCGGCATTCGCACCACCGTTTTTTTCAAAGGATGTCCGCTTTCCTGCCCATGGTGCAGTAACCCGGAATCCCAGGGTTATGCGCCGCAACTGATGGTTTTTGAAAACCTCTGCGTCGGCTGCGGCGCGTGTGAGAATGCCTGCCCTCATGACGCCGTTGTAAAGAATGGGAAACAGTACAATAGGAATATCGGGCAGTGTACAAACTGCGGCGCTTGTGCCGAGGTGTGTTCGGCAAAAGCTCGGGTTATGTCCGGAAGGCGGTACTCTATTGACCAGGTCATGAGTATTGTTAGAAAGGACGCCAGTTTTTATCGTAATTCGGGCGGAGGAGTTACCTTTGGCGGCGGGGAGTGCACCGCACAAGGCGCTTTTCTGCTCTCCTTGCTGGAGTCTTGCCGAGACGAAGGGTTCCATACCTGCGTTGATACTTGCGGCTGCTGTGCCTCGGAGTTGTTCGAACAACTTATTCCGCTGACGGATCTCTTTCTTTATGACATTAAACATATGGACCCGGCCCAACACAAAGATCTTACCGGCGTTGATAACAAGGTCGTCCTCGCCAATTTGCGAACAGCCCTGAAAACTGATCCGCAAAAGGTGCGTATTCGTATGCCGTTGATTCCTGAAGCCAATGACGACAACGAGAATATTGAGGCTATGGCGGAATTCTTGAAAGGGCATGGTTGCGAGACCGTTGATGTGATGCCATATCACCTTTTCGGACGAAATAAGCACCTGGCTTTGAATCGCTCTATTCCCCAATTCTCCGAATACTCGCCGGAAGGACTCCACAGTGTTTTGGAACGTTTTCTCAGGCAGGGTCTTGTACCCACAGTTGTATAAAAAATGTTGAGCAGTTATATCGATTGAGGAAAAGATGGCCACTATCTCTGTAAGCGATGAGGCATTTGCCCAGTTGCAAACGTTATTGGCAATGGAAGCAAAAAAATCTTGTATCCGGCTGCGAACCTATAATATCGGATCCGGGTGACACGCAAATATAATGCTTGGTTTGAGCATTGATATCCGGGACACGCTGAACGATGAACTGCTTGCCGAAATACATGGTATCCAGTTCATAGCGGAAGAAGGATTTTCCCATCAATATGGCGAAAAATTCACTATTTCAATCCAGGAAGGCAAATTGACGCTTATAGCGGATACTCTTCCCAAGCTGGGGTTATGCACAGCGTAACTTTGGCCAAGGTTGACGCATCTCATTTTGCATACCTTTGCCTAATTTTATGCCCTTGCCTTGTGCAAGGGCATCCGATATTCTTTAGCCGGGAGACTGATGATACGATATGCGTAATGCCCTCTGTGAAATTGTCAGCACAAGTGTGGAGCTTTTTGATACGCTTCATACGGGAATCGCCATTTTCGACAGCGAGGGTAAATTTTTTTACGCCAATGCGGCTTTTGAGAGAATGTACGGCTTCAGAGATTACTTGGGCCAACCTGTACAAGCGTACTTTCTGACGGCCGAACAAGGCGTGAAACGCGTTTTAGAAACGCGCCAGGCCGTGGCCTGTATGTGTGTCACCATTGAGGGCTTACATGGCCTTGTTTACCGTTATCCTATTCTGGATGATGATGGTGATATCCTTGGCTGCCTGTGCGAATACATTTCAGCCGACTTCAATCGCGGGCGGTTGTTGGAGGTGCAAAGAGCCCTTGAAGGAAACTCCGCCGAAAAAAAACCGGCCCCTCCTAAAAATAAGGAACAAGTTACCCTCGCGATATTTGAGGATATCGTCGGTCAGTCCGTTCCCATGTTGGAATTGAAAAATGCCGGTCTGAGATTCGGAAAAACAGACGAGCCTATCCTGATAATTGGCGAAAACGGTACCGGCAAAGACCTCGTTGCTCAGGCCATTCACACGGCCAGCCCACGCGCCACTGGCAACTTTGTAGCGATCAACTGTGCGGCCATACCCGCCGAACTTCTGGAGTCCGAGCTTTTCGGATACGAATCCGGAGCTTTTACCGGTTCCAGAAGCACGGGCATGAAAGGCAAGTTTGAGGTAGCTAACGGCGGAACCATTTTCTTGGACGAAATCGGAGAACTTCCCCTTTCTGTACAGTCAAAGCTTCTTCGGGTTTTAGAAAATAAAGAAATTCAGAAAATAGGGAGAGAACAGCCCCTACGGGTTGATTTTCGCCTTGTTGCCGCCACAAACCGGAATCTGGAAGCAATGATAGATCAAGGACAATTCCGTGAAGATTTATTCCAACGTTTGAATATTTTTGAACTCTATATCCCTCCCCTGAGAAATCGCAGCGAAGACATTCCCCTGCTCGCCTATTCGCTCATCAGGCAACAGGTTGGAATAGAAAGGGCAAAGTCTCTGCGCATAGCACAAGATGTTCTTGCGCTTTTTATTGCAAATGAATGGCGAGGGAATGTTCGGGAACTCAAAAACATTATCACCTTCGCTTTGTATGCCATGTCCGAAGATGAACAAATGCTTAAAAAACAGCATTTGCCGAATCGCTTTTTTCGCGAAAGAAGCAAGGGACCGGCGACGCCCACAGGCCATTTGTCACATCCGGTATATACCGCAATACCGCAATCCGCTTTGGGCGCCGCTTCTTTATCGGAGGTTGCGGCGCAGGCCGAGAAGGAGCGCATAGCGGCAGCGCTCGACGCTTGCGGAGGCAAACGCAGCGCGGCGGCAAAGCAGTTGGGTATATCCCGGAGTAAGCTCTATGACCGGATGCGCCGGTATGATTTATAAGTCTATCTTGCCAAACAGTGTGGTACCGAGATGATTTTTTGCTATCCTGTGCTGATACCACAAGACTGATGAAATCTTCTTAACTCGCTTTTACACGTATATCCGTGTTTTCTCTCAAGCCTTGGGGATGCCTCAGGGCTGTTTCTTTTGTAATACGTCAGATTGACTGCTTAGAGCGTTTTGCGAATGAAATGAGCGAAATGCTCTGACGGCGCGTGCGTTGTCAGGGCCATCCCATCACAAAGTGTCCGTAACTTAGGCGGCGAAGCCGCCATAATAACATGCTATTCCGAACCGCCGGTGAAAGGCGGCGCGGGACAATCAGCCTTAATCCTTAAAAAACAGTTTCAGGTAATAGATAATTTAAAAAGCAAAATGCTATAGGAACTGTGTAGTGAAACTCACACATATGCATCAATGTTAACACACTTTGTGTCGACGGCGAGCACGCCCATGTATTGGCAAAAGGAAGAAAAGTCAATATTTTCATAATTGTGTACGTTGGCACAAAGCTTGCCTACCCCTTGGGGTTGTGGACTCAACACCCCTCACCTGACAAGGAGTTTTTATGCAAACAGCGGCAAAAACAGAGACGGCCCAGCTTGATGACAAGCCTTGGGCGCAAGGCGCTTCAATGACGGCCCCCCCACTTAACCGGGTCAAGCTTCATGCGATCACAATAGTAGTTCTGGTCTGTGTGGTCTATTTGTTGATTCCTCTACATCGCGTCACACCATCAGTAATGGCTGGGCCAATTATTTCCGACACGGGAATAAGTGCCTCCATGATAGGCCTTCTGGCTTCATCATATTTCCTTACCTACGGCATAATGCAAATGGTAGGCGGGATGTTGCTTGACTATTTCGGCCCCAGAAAAACGATGACAGTGTTTGTTCTGATTGCGGGCCTGGGAACTCTCGCTTTTGCCAACGCCACTTCCTATTTCGGCATGGTCGGGGGGCGCGCCCTTATCGGCTTCGGCACCTCGATCATTTTTCTCGCCGGGATCAAGCTTTTCAGTCTCTGGTTTCCTCCATCGGCCTTTGCACGGCTGAACGGCCTGTTGCTGGCCATGGGCGGGCTCGGGGCTATTCTCGGTTCCGGACTGATGGGATATCTGTGCGCTTCTCTCGGTTGGCGGGACACGAGCTTCAGCATAGGAACCATTACCCTGATATTCACCGTTCTCCTCTTTTTAATTGTAAAGGACGGCCCCAAGGAAACGGCAGCTGAAAAGATTGTTGAAGAAAAAATAAATCCGTTTACAGCTCTTAAAACTGTCGCAAAAAGCAAACACTTCTGGCTTATTGCGGGATGGTTCTGCTGTCAGTTCAGCCTTTGTAACGCGGTCGGAGGATTATGGGGCGGGCAGTATCTGAGGGATGTGCATCAACTTGACACAGTTTCCGTAGGCAATGTGCTCAATATGTTCGGCATAGGCACCTTTGTGGGAGCACTCGCAAATGCCTGGATCGTTGGAGCCGTTTCCAAAGAAAGCACGAAGCCGATGATGCCCGTGGCAGCGACTGCGTACATAGGATTGTTCGCCGGCTTGATTCTGTGGGGCGAGAATTTTTCCATACCAGCCCTGTGCGCATGGTTCTTCCTGCTGGCAATGTTCGGCATGGGGTCACTCTTTGCCGGTTTTGCCTGCATGCCCAAGTTGTTCGGGCACAAACTGGTGGGCACAGCCAGCGGTCTGTTGAATACGCTTCCGTCCATTGCTGTTTTGGCGCTCCAGCCTCTCACCGGCATGATCCTGGAGTCGCTTGGAGGAATAAAAACAGTCTATAACGCCCACGAATACTCTACGGCGTTTTCCATTTATCTGATTGCGTCAGTGTTTTCGCTTCTGTGCGCCATAGTGGTTTTGCGGTATAAGGAAAAAGTCTAACCGCCCGGCATTTGTCCAGCTGAGCCACCCGCATATCAAGACTCAGCCCTCTATAGCATTTTGCCTTTGAAATTATCCATTACCTGAAACTATTTTTTTAGAATTAAGGCTGATTGTCCCGCGCGGCCTTGCACCGGCGGCTCGGAATAGCATGTTATTACGGTGGCTTCGCCGCCTAAGTTACGGACACTTTGTGATGGGATGGCCCTGACAACGCACGGGCCGCCAGAGTATTTCGCTAATTTCATTTGCAAAACGCTCTAACGGCACTCGGCTTACATTACGCAGCCGGGTGCCGTATCTTTAAAAAAGACTCCTCGACTTCGCCGTCTTGTCAATCAATTTCCCCTCTGAAAGGGGAGATTTCAGACCATAAAGGAAATTTTGATGAACACTTCCATTCTCATTGGCTGTGTTTGCTTTGTGGGAGGAATACTGAACGGGGCCACCGGATTTGGAGCCCTGCTTGTAATGGTGCCCATGCTCCTCATGGTGCTGGACATGCAAACCGCCATCCCGCTTGGCGTAACCTGTTGCGTGCTGTTGCAATTTTTGGGCGCATTGGCCTTTAGGCGATACATCAAAAAAACCGCTCTTGTGCGGCTCCTGCTGGGCAGCCTGCCAGGCATCTGGATTGGCGTAAGCATGTTGGGCAACGTTCCTGAACTGTATATGAAGACCATGCTCGGCATCCTGTTTTTCGCATATGCCTTTTGGTGCCTCACGCATAAGCAGGCGGCCCCTCAAAAGGAACCCAGATCGTTCTGGGCCTACTTCGCGGGCTTTTGCAGCGGAGCTTTTGGCGGGGCCTTTGGCGTTAACGGCCCACCAGTTGTTATTTATACCACACGTACCGGATGGTCGCCCGATGCCATGCGCGGTACGTTGAACGCATTGTTGACCATTGAGTTTCTGCTGGTTATGGCCACCCACTTCATACAAGGATTGCTGGTTGCCAAGGTCTGGGAAATGGCCTTGTTCTGCATGCCGGTTTGTTTTTTGGGTAATCGCCTGGGCATGCGTATCGCGCATCGGCTGCGACCGGACCAGTATATGCGTCTTGTGCTTTTGATGATTCTGGTGATGGGATTCACGCTTTGCGTGCCCGCATTACGGATGCTCGCCAGTATCATGCCTTTTTGAAAAATCTTAAAGTATGAGCTATGCCTTTTCCCTGGCGGATGTTGGTCCAGCATATTGCCTGATGCCGGTATTGGTGGCATTATAGCGCATGGAAAAATTTCAACCCTACGCTGCGGTAATGGGGCTGATTCTTTCTTCCGGATTTTCCGTGGAGCACGGAATAACCCCGGACGAATTCGATATAAAGTCCCTGAAATTCCGGCACGGCAAAATAACTCCGCGCGCCTTCAAGGAAATCTGCCAGGAAGCGCTCGACAGCCGGGCCGGCCGTAAAACCGCGTACAGGCTGGCCGTTTACGCCCGCTTCTGGGAGGCGTGCATGCTTGACGGCGACCCGGCCGAGGCCGCTTCACTGGCCAGGCTGGTTATGAGCGAATTTCCCTCTTCACCCTTAGGCTTCATGCTTATGAGCGACACTCGCGCCCTTTTGGTGGATCTGGAGCAGGCTGTAATTTTTCTGCGCGAAGCTGAAGCCAGAACCATAGATCAGCGTGACAGGCAAAGGCTTGCGCGGCGCATAGAAGACATGCCTTTTCGCATCAACAATGTCATGAATTTGTGGGCCGACTGGGACGAAGATCCGGTGCGCGCCGAAATGCGGCACAAAAACAAAAAGGCGCTGGCGAGAGGCATTGTAACCTCCCTGATTGAGATGGAAGACGGAAAAATGGTGGCGGCCTTCGAAGTGAAACGCGGCAAACGCACCGGGGTATATTGCATTTTTCCCGAAGTTGACTGTCAAGGCATCAGCCCGGGCCGGGCGGCCGCCATTTTCGGAACCTGCCGAGGCCTGTCAGGAAAGATAGTGTTGTTAACCGACTGCGAAACGCGCCCGGTATGCGCCGAACTTATTTGCTAAACAGTGTTGTCATGAGTGCTTTTCTGCTATAAATCACCATCATATACACCCGAAGCCCTGGCCAAATCCAGAGTGCGCCGCGCTCCGGCCACAAAGGCTATATCCAACATTTTGCCGTTAACAACATATACGCCTATGCCCTTTTCCGCATTGTCACGTATGGAACGCAGCAGCGTTTCGGCGTCGCGAATTTCCCCGGCGTTGGGGGTGAATACTTCGTGAACCACGGCAATTTGCCGGGAATCAACCAGAGATTTGCCGTCAAATCCCATGTCTCTGGCCAGTATAACTTCCTTTCTGAATCCTTCGGCATCGCCATAATCCATAAATACAGCATCAAAGCATTGCACCCCGGCGGCTCTGGCCGCCAGCAGAATCAGGCCGCGCGCGGCTGCCATTTCCACCCCGTCGGGAGTATGGCGGGCATGCATGCCCGCTCGAAAATCCACCCCGGAAATCGCTACTCCGAACAATCTTGGAGACGCCTCGCAAATGCCGATGGCGTTAAGAACTCCGCGTGGGCTTTCCAGAGCGGCCATAAGCAATGTTTCAGCGGGGCGCGAAAATTCTTTTTCAGCCGCTTCCACTGCCAACTCCACCTGCCGCACATCCTCCGGCCTTTCGCATTTGGGAATACGCACACCGTCGGCTCCTCCAGCCACAGCCGCGCGCACATCTTCACGCCAATAAGGGGTGTCCAGCCCGTTTATCCGCACAATACGCTCCACGCCACCCCAATCGAACATTTTCAATGAGTGATATAGGCAAAACCTGGCGGCATCCTTTTGATTTTGAGCCACAGTATCCTCAAGATCCAGCATGATGCTGTCGGGACCGGCGGCATAAATATTCCCAAAAGATGCCGGACGTTGCGCACTCATAAAAATCATGGAACGGCGCAGCCTGTTCTTTTTGTCCGATATGGAAACGCTCATCTTATCATGCCTCCCCATGGAATATCCCCCCTATACTCCGCCGCTCGGAAAATGGCGCATTCCAACCGCGCCATAATGGCATAATCAAACGCTCCCCTGTCAATCACGGTTATACGCCCGGATTCAACTGCAAGTCGAGTCAGAGTTTCCATGACAACTTCCTTGATGCGTCCGCCAAATTGCTCCATGACGTTACTGTCGATGCCCACAGCCAACTCGACGGCGGGTTCCACCAAGACCTGAACATCCCCGGACTCCAAAGTGCCGGCCAGGGCCGATTTTTTGATCTCCACGCGTTCACTCCCAAATTATATGCGTTAAACTTTTTCGGCTATTGACTATACGCTTTATGATGACTACGCCTTTTCATTGTTGAATAATTCCCCTTGGAGGCAAATTATGTCCTGGAGTTTGTTTTCCGCTGGTCAGGGATGGCCGCAATTTGCCGCCTTGGCCCTGGCTTTTGCGCTCTCTTCGCTGATTGGTCTGGAGCGCGAATTCCGGATGCGCGTAGCGCGGGCCTGCGCACCCATGCCCTGGTTGGGCTGGGAGCCGCGCTGATCATGATGATTTCCAAATACGGGTTTTCCGACGTGATTAATCTGGAGCATGTCGTTTTGGACCCTTCACGCGTGGCCGCCCAAATTGTCTCCGGCATAGGTTTTATCGGTGGCGGGCTGATTTTTGTACGTAAAGATCTGGTACACGGCCTTACCACCGCAGCCGCGATATGGTTGACTGCGGGCGTCGGAATGGCCTGCGGCGCAGGTTTGCATTGGCTGGCTCTGGCCGCAACGACGGGATACTTTATCGTGTCTTTCGGCTATACACCATTGGTGAACAAGATCATGGGCACTGCCAACCAGGTATGCATCACCTATACGGCCGGGCGCGAAACGCTGAGTCAAATCCTGCGTCTGTGCGCGGAAAACGGCTTTGTGGTACAAGGGTGCCGTTTAGGACAAGTAGTTGAAGGTGGAGAGAGCGCTTTGGCCACCATAAGCCTTCAGGTGCAGGGGCACAACCCGGTCAGCCGTCTGGCCACGGCGGTCATGGCCTTGCCGGATGTATTTGACGTGGCGATTACGCCACCCGATGAAGAAAATTAAGGCGCGTCAGCTTTATTCCAAACTAAAACCGTATTTATTCGACAACACACAGGTTTAGTTTTTGCCCTGAACCTTGTTGGCCTGCGCCGCCCTTCAATCAATTTTTATCTGGAATCAGAATTAGCCGGAATTGTACCGGCTATTGCCAGCGCCTCGGCTACGGCCTCGGCCATGGCGGCTCTGTAGGCTGCCGACGCGGCCAGCTTTTCGTCAGACGGGTTTACGATTACCGCCGCTTCCAGAAGAACAGCAGGAGTTTGCGCCTGTTTCAGCACCACCAGATCATCAAATTGATAAATTCCGTATTGCTCGTTAAGAATGGGCCTGTTCTCTCCGGCTATATGCTCGCCATGATGCAGAGTGGGCTTGAATCCGCGCCGCTCCAGGGCCTGTCCCAGCAAATAGGCATATTTCCAGGAATCTTCGTAATAAGGATTTTTAGCGGATATAAAAATTGAATATCCTGTGGCCTTCCGGGAACAGGGATTGCCATTGACGGTTTCAATGAATTGCGGTTGTACCGAATCGTGGTGTACGGAAAGAAAAAATTTTCCGTTACGGCTCATGGCGGCACGCTCCGGCAACTTTTTGTTTTCGCCTGGTCGCCGCGTGAGTTCTACGGAAAATTTTGCGGACTTAAGTCGCCCGGCTATTTCAGCAGTCAAAGCATCATTATAAGTATATTCGTATACTCCAGAACAGCTTTTTGCTCCGGGGCTGCCTGGAGAATGCCCGGGATCGAGTACAAAATCGGCACAAAAGGCCGCTGTACCCACAAAAACAGCGAATACGGCCGCAACTGAACAAGCGAAGCCTTTCAACATCCCCAAAAACCGGGCCACTTTTCCAAAAGCATGCGCAAAGCCTTGCCCCTGTGGCTCACAGCGTTTTTGGCGTCGCGTTCCAGTTCGGCAGCAGTTTTGCCCAGCTTACGGTCAAAAAAAATGGGATCATAGCCAAAGCCGTTGCTGCCTTTCGGCGCACTGAGCAAAACACCTTCCCATGTTCCTCTGAGCACCAGGGTACGGCCTTCGGGAGTGCTGGCGGCCATGGCGCTCACAAAACGGCAACCGCGCTTTTCTGGAGGCAAATCGCCAAGCGTTCCCAGCAGTTTGCGGATATTGCGCTG
The DNA here is from genome assembly GCA_031553655.1 of Desulfovibrionaceae bacterium. Classification (GTDB taxonomy): domain Bacteria; phylum Desulfobacterota; class Desulfovibrionia; order Desulfovibrionales; family Desulfovibrionaceae; genus JAVBLG01. Next base: position 27,911 of record JAVBLG010000055.1, read on the forward strand.
ATCTTTTGTTTCCCCATCCAGAAAAGACATATCGTCGGAGTAGCGAGCCGAATGTATGCCCGGCGCGCCGCCAAGAGCATCGACCTCAAGCCCGGAATCGTCGGCAACGGCCACAAGCCCGGTAAGGCGGGCCACGGTTGTGGCCTTGATCAGGGCGTTTTCTTCAAATGTGGAGCCGTTTTCCTCTATTTCCCCTATTTGGGGGAAAGCCGAAAGTCCCACAACCTCAAGCCCGAAAGCGGCCATAGGATCGGCCAGCTCGCGTACTTTGCCCTGATTGGCAGTGGCCAGCACTATGGTGGCCTTTTTTACGTCTGACATTGCAATTCCTCAACAAGCACAACAGGAGCGGCGTGAATTTGAATTTCCGGGCTACTTCTCAACAACAGGACAATACAGGGTCAAGGCCTTGGTTTGCAGGAAATCCGGGCGGTAAAATTCATAACATGGGGCGGAGTACAGTGGGGCATAACGCTTTGCAGCCGGAAACCAGTTACAGTATATGTATCCGTAAGCTTCGTGTATCGAGTCTATATCGGACACACGGCATTCGGCATAAAATCCGGCCGGAATCTCGGCGCTCAGCAGCTCCCCGGCCAGCTCGTACGGCAGAGAAGGCGGGGCTTCCACAGCGGCCCAATATTCAAAAGCCATACCTGCGTCCAGCACCCAACTGACTCCATAAGAAAATCCCCTGGCCGGAATTTGCGGCAAAGCCATAAGTTTTTCCATGTAAGGCGCAAAACTCCCCCACAGCGCAGAGCAGTCTCTGGCCGCATCGGCCATAGTGGTTCGTGTTTTCAAGCCGATCAGGGGCACCGCCGCGCGCGTGACCACATTGACCGAAAAGGATGAAGGCATATAAACTCCTGAACAATTCAGATTGATTATCGGCAAATACCATCATAAAAGCTTTTACTTGCCGGGCGCGTGCAATCTGGTTTCAAAAATGTTCTTTTACTGCACGGTCTGGTTGCCGCTGTCGCCCGGCGCTCCGACCACTCCTGCCTGGTCCAGATAAGCCAGCACTTCCTTGGAGTTGCGCCATTCGTTAAATAGTTTGGTCCAGGCCGAAAAATCCAGAAACCCCTGATCAAGCTGAGCCTCGTGGGCCTGCACCCAGGTATTGAAAATTTGCAGTTCGTTCTGGAAGGTATTGCTGTCGAACACGGCCTCGGCCAACCGGTCTTTGGTGTATCTGCCTTCCACATGCAGCGCCACAAAGGTGGCTATGGCCCGACGGGAGGTTTCAAAGTCGATTTCTTTATCGTTCATTTCTTCGACCATGGGCATATAAAAAGGATGCAGCTCACGCAGACGCTGCATGGCGCGCTCGGGAACGCTGATGAAGAGCTTGTCGGGCTCTGTGGGTTTTTCGGTGATAAAATAGAAGCGCAGCCAGTTTTCAAACATGACCGCAGCCAGCACCTCGCGCACCGCCGAGGTGAAATCGACATTTTGTTGAGACATGATGCTTACCTTTATGTTTATGCCGGTTTTAAAAAATTTACGCTAAAAATTTAAAGATCGTCTTCCGGCATTATTCCAGGCTTTTAAGCTCCACAGACAACTTTTTGCCGTTGAGGCGCAGCACCATGTAACCGCTATAGTTCAGAGTTCCGGCATTGGCCACGACTGTGCGGCCCAGGCGATCTATGGCCCTGGCTTCATGTATATGGCCGCAAAGGCAGATATCAGGCTGGTTTTCCACTATAAATTCACGCACGGCGGTTGATCCCACATGAATACCATTGGGCAGCATGTCGCAGGCCGTATCTTTTGGTGGATTATGCGAAACCAGAACCACCAGCTTATAGTTGCGGGCAGTTTTCCAACCTTCTTCCAGTATGGAGGAAAAATACGATTCCGGAAATTCGCTGGGCGTGCCAAAAGGAGTAAAGGTAGAAGCGCCGGCGCCAAGCAGGGCCACTCCGGGAGCTATTTCCATCACCCTACCGTGAATATTCCAACCTTTTTCTTCCAGCCAGCCTGTCACTTCGCCGCGATCCATGTTGCCGATCTGGGCGTAAATAACAGATGTTTTTTCATTTATGCTTTCAAGAACTTTTTCCGCCTGCTTCACACCGCCGGCATTGGTTATGTCGCCGGTAATGATTACGCCGTCAGCCGCGATCAATTCCGGAATTCTGGAAAACTTGGAAATTTCTTCGTGTATATCCCCAAAAACAACCCAAAGATAATCGTTTTTTTCCGGCATATTTGCCATAGCGGCCGCATCCTTTATGGAGTAATGTAAAAAAACCGAATTTACACCAGAAATGATATCTTGTACATATTTGCGGCGCGAGTCAAGTTTTGAGATTTGTCCGCCGCACTGCGCCGCATCTACTACTTACTGAGGTTTCAACATGAAGTCTCCGCACACCGACAAGGCCGAAATACGCAAACGTATGCTCGCCCTGCGCCGGGCATACGCTCCGGAAAAGGCGCGCGCCGCATCTTTGGCGGCCCAGCAAAAAATGCTGGATCTGCCTATTTTCAAAAAGGCCGCCCAGATCGCCCTTTATATGCCGATACGTGGTGAGATCGGCACCGATTTGCTGCTGCGCGAAGCCTGGAAGGACAAAAAAACGATTCTGCTGCCGCGCGTGCATAAAACCGAGAAAGGTATGTTTCATTTCGCACCCTGCCTCGGGCCTGAAGATCTTGCGCCCGGCGTTTTCAACATTCTAGAGCCGGGACCGTCCGTGCCCGACCTGGACTGGAACGACGAGCGCCTGCGGCCCGAGCTTGTTATTGTTCCGGCCCTGGCTTTTGAGCCGCGCGGCTTTCGCCTGGGCTACGGCGGCGGCTATTATGACCGCGCCCTGGCCCGCCCCGCCCTGGCTGCGGCGGTGAGCGCGGGCTTCATGTATTCCTTCCAGCTCCTTGCCAGCCTGCCTATTGATGAATATGATCGTAGATTGGATTGTCTTTGCTCGGAGGAAAAAATTATATGGACTTAAGCTTTATCAAATTCAAATTTCCCGGCCTGCCCATGGTCAACTGCGCCTTCCAGACCCGCTCGTCCGGATATGGAGACGGCTCTTACGGCAAGGGAAATATCTCCTTTGACGTAGGCGACAATGCCGAAACCGTGCATAAAAACCGCGTCGCCCTGCACTCTTCGCTTCAGGTTGAAGAACTGGCCGAACTCAAGCAGGTGCATGGCGTAAAAATGTTTTTTGACGCGGCCCCTGTTGGCGCACAAACAACAGCTCACCTCGAAGGCGACGGTTTGGCCACCTCGGACAAAGGCCTCGGCCTGGTGATAAAAACCGCCGATTGCCAACCCCTTTTGCTGGCCCATGAAAGCGGCCAGTATATCGCCGCCCTGCATGTGGGCTGGCGCGGAAACGAGCAGAATTTTCCAGGCCTTGGCGTCAACGAATTCTGCCACAACTATGGCCTGGAACCCGGGGAAATATTCGCGGTGCGCGGGCCGTCCCTAAGTCCGCCTCTGGCCGAATTCATAAATTTCGAACAGGAGTGGGGCAACGGCTTCGCGCCCTGGTTCAATGCACAAAGCAAAACAATGGATCTCTGGAGCCTCACCCGCCACCAATTGATCACCGCCGGGCTGCATCCCGACCGCATTTTCGGCCTTGATTTTTGCACCTGCACAATGGAAAATCTTTTCTTTTCCTATCGCCGCGAAAAAGCCGGCGGCAGGCAGGCCAGCGTTATTTGGATCTCCTAAAGAACCTTGCTTGACCCGACGTAGTGTGGTATTTTTATGGATGGAGATATTTTACTTTTCGATATAGGCAACACTTCAATAAAAGTGGGGCTGGCCAACTCCGACGGCGTATACAACTCTTATACTTTACGCACCGACGCCGGGCAAACGGCCGATAGCCTGGGGCTCACTCTCACAGAGCTTTTGCGGCATGCAGGCATTGAATCCGGCAAGATTTCGGCTGCCTTGTGCAGTTCAGTAGTGCCGTCGATGAATCCGCTTCTGCGCGAAGCCGGTAAGCGTTTTTTGGGTCTTGAACCCAGGTTTGTGCCCGAAAATTTGCCTGTGCCGCTGGAAAACCGCTATGAGCGCCCAATGGAAGTCGGAGCGGATCGTTTGGTTACCTCCTTTGCAGCCAGACAATTTTTGCCCGACGCCGATTCAATTATCTGCGTCGATTTTGGCACAGCCACCACATTTGACTGTATCAGCGGCCAGGCTTATCTTGGCGGCCTGATTTTTCCCGGCGTGGCCACGGCGGCCGGATCGCTTTTCGCCAATGCCGCCAAATTGCCCAGAGTCAGCCTGGAAGTGGCCGAAGACGCCCCAAGCCCATGCCGTGACACGTCAACCAGCATCAACCACGGCATGATTTTCGGCTTCGCCGCCATGTCCGAAGGACTGATCGCCAGGCTTGCCAAAAATATGCCGGGCAAAACAGAAGCCATCGCCACCGGCGGCTTTGCCCCGCGTATAGCCAGGGTATCGTCCTGCTTTGACCATGTTCTGCCGGAGCTGCTGCTGGAAGGTCTGCGCCTGCTGTATTTCAAAAACCAGCATTAATAAAAAAAACCCTTCTAAAAATGTCTTCAGGAGTGTTGCCATGAACAGCATTATGTCCGTAATCGCCCGCGAGATACTCGACTCCCGCGGCAATCCCACGGTTGAAGTTGAAGTTTCCCTCGAATCCGGCCACACCGGCCGGGCTGCGGTGCCCTCCGGGGCCTCCACCGGTTCGCGCGAAGCCCTGGAACTGCGTGACGGCGATAAAGGCCGTTACAACGGCAAAGGCGTGTCCAGAGCTGTTGACAATGTCAATGGAGAAATCGCCGAAGCGGTGATGGGCCTCAATGCCCTGCGTCAGGTGCAACTTGACTCCACCCTGATCGACCTCGACGGAACGGAAAGCAAAAACCGCCTCGGCGCCAATGCCCTGCTCGGCGTGTCCATGGCCACAGCCCGTGCCGCCGCCCTTTCCCTGGGCCTGCCCCTCTACCAGTATCTCGGCGGCGTAAACTCCAAACTCATGCCCGTGCCGTTGATGAACATTATTAACGGCGGCGCGCACGCCCCCAACAATTTGGATATTCAGGAATTCATGATCATGCCTGTGGGCGCGGCCTCTTTCCGCGACGCCCTGCGCATGGGCGCCGAAGTGTTCCATACCCTCAAAACCATCCTCTCGGCCGACGGCCACGTCACCAGCGTGGGTGATGAAGGCGGCTTTGCCCCCAATCTGAAAAACCACGATCAGGCCTTTGCTTATATCATCAAGGCCATTGAGGAAGCGGGCTATATCCCCGGCGCGGAAATCGCCCTGGGTATCGACGCCGCCGCCAGCGAATTTTACAAAGACGGCAAATATGTGCTTGGCGGCGAAAAGAAAAAATTCAGCAATACCGAAATGGTCAACTGGCTCGGCGAGTTCACCACCAAGTATCCGCTGATCTCCATCGAAGACGGCCTGGCCGAAAACGACTGGGACGGCTGGAAGCACCTCACCATGGAACTCGGCGACAGCATTCAGCTCGTGGGCGATGACGTGTTCGTGACCAATCCGGCCATTCTGGCCGAAGGCATTGGCGAAGGCGTAGGCAACTCCATTCTGATCAAGCTCAATCAGATCGGCACCCTCACCGAAACCCTCGACACCATCGAAATGGCCAAGGAAGCCGCCTACTCCACCGTGATCTCCCACCGCTCCGGCGAAACCGAAGACTCCTTCATCGCCGACCTCGCCGTGGGCGTGAACGCCGGGCAAATCAAAACCGGTTCTCTCTGCCGCAGCGACCGCATGGCCAAATACAACCAGCTGCTGCGCATCGAAGAAGAACTCGGCGACGCGTCCGACTACTTCGGACCAACCATGGCCGAGTATTACTTTACAGTAGATTCTGACGAAGAAGCGTAGGGAATATTGGGGGGGGGGGGGGGGGGGGGGGGGGGGGGGGGGGGGGGGGGGGGGGGGGGGGGGGGGGGGGGGGGGCGGGGGGGGGGGGCGGGGGGGGGGGGGGTGGTGGGGGGGGGTGGGTGGGTGGGGGGGGGGGTGT
>JAVBLG010000040.1:0-4988 GCA_031553655.1 Desulfovibrionaceae bacterium
GAACCGGGGCTGTACCGTAAGAGTACTATCCCCGGTTCGCAAAGGCCTTTTTCCTTGTTCTGGGGCAAAATCCGGCCTTTTATATCCCTATAGCATTTTGCTTTTGAAATCATCCATTACCTGGAACTGTTTTTTTAAGAATTAGAGCATTTTGCTCATTTCATTCGCAAAATGTTCTATGGGCTTGTGTTACGCAGGGATAGTCTTGAGTGCATGAAATTATCTCAGGCGCTGAGTATATAATCAAAAGTTTTTGGTAAAGGGGGATGGGGGTACGGGGGAAGGGGGAAACCCCTTTTTTCAAAAAGGGGTTTCCCCCTTCCCCCGCCCGCCTCCACTGTCCAACGGCGTGCGCGCGGCTACGACCACATCCACGCTGTCGGCCCCGGCGTTCAGCACTGCTTCGGCGGCGTAGCGCATGGTGGAACCGGTGGTGAGGATGTCGTCGAGCAGCAGGATGCGCCCGCCTTTGAGGGGCGCGCAATGAAAGGCGTCTCTGATATTTTCGCGGCGTTCGGTGACATTTAGCCCGGCTTGGGGCACCGTGGCCTTTTTGCGGCGCAGGGAGTTGGTGTCGACCTTGACTTTTAGCGCGGCGGAAACAGGCCTGGCCAGCTCGCGGCATTGATTGTAGCCGCGTTGCATAAGCCTTGAGGGATGTATGGGCACGGGGATGAGCAAGTTGTATTCAGAGGCATGTTCAGCCAGCACCGAGGCCATCATGGAACCGAGGAAATACCCTGAAGCGAAATCGGCACTGAATTTGAGTTTGTGGATCATTTGGCGGAGAAGACCTTCATAGGGACCGACAAAAAACAGTTTTTCCCATGGAGGAGGGTCGTGCATGCAGGATCCGCACAGAAGGCCGGACGATCCTGACGCGGCCGACATGCCGCAGCGCGGGCAGGCGTTCTGTCCCGCGCGGGCGAAGGTTTTTCGGCACTCCGGACAAAGTGCTTCCTCAATCATAGAGGCCAGCGAGTCGTCTTGCGTTGCTCCTGGGGCGAAAGGAACAAGACAATTCAGACAGCGCACTTCATTCAGACCAAGGACATGGGCCAAGGAGTTCATGTGCTGCGGCCTTTTCTGTTTTTGGGGGCGAGAACCAGGGATAGATAGGTCGGCTTGTCGTCAGCGGCGCGAAGGTTGGGGGTGACGGTTTCTCCGTCGAGCCCGATTCGCGATACCAACATGGATGATTCCAAACGGTCGCAGTGCTCAAGCGCTTCGCGGATGGCCGGAAAGTTTCGGTAGGCCTTGAGAATGACAACGGAGTTTTCAGGACGCAACCCGTCTTCCAGAGCCTCGCGGTTGTTGATGCCGGGCAGAACCATAAGGTTTTCGCGGCCCTGGCAGAGAATGGTGCCGGTCTGGGCGGCTGCGGCCTGGAATGAGGTAATGCCGGGTATTATTTCCACGTGCGCTTCGGGTTGCGTTTGGCGCAGGGTACTCATGAGATAGCCGAAGGTACTATAAACCAGGGGGTCGCCTATGGTTAAAAACGCCGCGCTTTTGCCCGAAGCCAGAATTTCGGCTGTTGTTTTCGCCGCTGTTTCCCAGGCCGCGTCCAGGGTTACTTGCTCGCAGGTCATGGGAAAGTCCAGGCGCACTATCTGAACGTTGGGGTTTATGTGCGGCCTGGCAATGTTGAAGGCTGTGGAATAATCGTTGCGCGGCGAGGCCGGGGTGAGCACCACGTCCACGCGGCCAAGCGCGGATACCGCGCGCAGAGTCAGCAAATCAGGGCTGCCGGGCCCCACGCCTATGCCGTAAAGAGTGCCGGGCTGGGGGGCGGTGGAATTATTTTTTGAGTTCATTGTTATGGGGGTTGAGGGTGTCAACAAATTTCACCGTAGGGTGAAGATAACGGGCCAGTTTTTCCACGGCGTCCACGGCTTTGGGGCCGGGCCGGGCAAAGACGGCTTCTTCCACTTCCAATATGCGCTTGTCGCGCACGGCCCGCAAGGTGCGGAAGTGCTCTCGATCCTGCACGGGCCTTGGCGCGGGGTTCATATAGCCCTGCTGCACCACATAAACTTCGGGGTTCAGGCGTATCAGTTCCTCTTCGCTCAAACGGGCTATTTTGCCGTTGTAAGCCACCACATTGCGCCCGCCCGCGCTGGTAATTATGTCACTCATTATGGACTCGGCGCCCGCGCCAAGCAGGTTGGGGTAACGCACCTCATAAAATACCGCGGGCCGATCGGTTCCATACAGACTGGTGGCGACGAGAGCGAGACGCTGGCGCAAGGAATCGCTTAGAATTTCGGCCCGTTCCTGTTCTCCGGTCAATGTGCCGATGCGTTCGATGACCGAAAATATGTCTTCAAACGAATCCATTTGAAAAATAAGTACCGGTATGCCGACATTTCCAAGTCCGTTGGCCAGGGCCTCGGCCTCTTTGCGACCGGCCATCTGCAGAACGACGTCGGGCTTCAGCCCCACGATTATTTCCGGATTCGGCCTCATGTGCGTGCCGACCACGGGCAGGTTTTTCAGTTCCGGTATGTTTTCGTCGGCCATGGTGCGGCCGACGAGCAGACGATCGAGCCCCATGGCCAGGAAAATCTCATTCAACGCGCCGTAAAGCGCCAGCACTCGCGTGGCAGGTTTTTCAAATTTTACTTCCCAGTTACGATCGTCTTTGACCACTATTTCCGCTGCCGCCGGCAGGGTAGACATCGTAATTGAAAAGACGCAGAGGCAGAAACAAGCTTTAACAAAGGTTGTTCGGCATATTTTGAGGACGTGAGGCGTTTTTTTCACCAAGCAGGCGGCTGCGGGGGCTGGCCACAAGGCCCAGGCCCTGGTGGTGGAAAACTTTAATTTCAGTGTCATAAAGGTTGCTCAAAGTGTTTTCGGTAAAAACTTTTTCTGTAGGGCCGTCAAAAATTACGCGGCCGCCTTTCAAGCCGATAATACGGGTGGCGTATAACGACACTAGATTGATATCATGCATGATCAGCAAAAGGCAACATCCGGTTCGGCGTCTGGTCTCAAGGAGATCGAAAAGTTCGATCATTCGCGCAAGGTCAAGTCCGGCTGAAAGCTCATCCAGCAGCAGGATGCGCGTTTGTCTGGCCAAGGCTCTGGCCAAGGCCGCGCGTTGCGTTTCGCCGCCGGAAAGCCCCGCCATCTGGCGCTCGGCCAGGGGCAGCACTCCGGTTTCGGCCATTGCCGTTTCCGCCGCCTCGTAGTCGGCCCGGCTGTAATTGCCCAGCCAGGAAAGATGCGGGTAGCGGCCCAGAAGCACAAATTCCCGCACCGTAAGCCGGGGAGGTTCGCCAAGGCGTTGCGGTACCACGGCCGCCAGCCGCGCCCTTTCCTTAGCGGCAAGTGTGGGTAAATGCCGTCCCTCCAGGCTTATGGAACCTGAAAATGGGGACAGCACACCGGAAATGACGCGCAAAAGAGTGGTTTTGCCGCTGCCGTTGGGGCCGAGCACCGCCACAGTCTCGCCAGCCTCGGCGGTAAAGCTGACGCCGTCAAGCACGGTGGTTTTGCCGTAACCAGCATGTATGTTTTCGCAGTTGATCATTATAGTTTGTTGTGAGTTACGGGGTATGGGGGAAAGTAACTTTTGGAAAAGTTCCTTTCCCCCTTCCCCCGGACCCCCATCCCCCTTTCCTCAAAACTTTTTATTTGCGTTTTTTTTCACATTGTGTGGTCGTTTACAAATTTGTAAGCTGGTTTTTTATGAATTTTTATTGCGGCTTGCCAAAATCAGAGCGAAAAATGGTCCGCCAATGAGCGAAGTCACCACCCCCACCGGCAGTTCCAATCCTCCGGGCAGAGCCGTGCGCGCCAGTGCGTCGGCCCAAAGCAGCAGCAGTCCGCCGCCAAACCAGGAGTAAAACAAAAGTGGACCGTGGGCCGCGCCGAGAAAAATTCGTAAAATATGCGGCACAATCAGGCCCACAAAGCCTATTACTCCAGCCACCGCAACACATCCGGCGGTCATGCAGCTGGCCCCGGCCAGAATCCAGAAGCGCGCCCGGCTTACATTCAGCCCCAGTTGAGCCGCTTCCAGATCGCCAAGGTGCAAAACATCAAGTTCGCGCCAGTGCAGGCCCACAGCGGCAAGGCCCAGGGCCAGCGGCCAGATCAGCAGAGGCGCGTCGGCCCAGCCCCGGCCTTGAAAACTGCCCATAATCCAAAAAACTATGCTGGTTACGCTTTCTTCGTTAAGCGCTTTGGTGAGTGACACCACCGCACCCAAAAATGTGGCCACAGCAATTCCGGATAAAATAACTGTTTCGCGTCTCAGGCCCCCGGCGGCCCGGCCCAAGGCCAGAGCCAGCCCCAGAGCGGCCATGGCTCCGGCAAAGGCCGCCGGAGCGATAAACACGCCATGGCCTCTTCCACCGAAAACGATAGCCAGACTGGCCCCGCAGGCCGCTCCGGCGGAAATGCCCAGCACGAAAGGGTCGGCCAACGGGTTGCGCAAAACTCCTTGCAGGGCCGTTCCGGCCACGGCCAATCCTCCACCGGCCAGCAGAGCCAGCACCACCCTCGAAAAACGAATTTGACCCACCACCAGCGCGACAGACGGGTCCGCATTGGCGCTGTCGGCCAGCCCGGACATGCCAAGCAGAATTTTCATCACCTGGTCGGCCGGAACAGCCATAGGGCCGGGCAGGCAAGCCAAGGGGATAGACAGCAGCCATAAGGCCGGAATTATGAGGTAGATTACTTTTTTGTGCAAAATAGGACAAGCTTATTGAATTTTTTAGACTGGGCGCAAGCCACTCGGTCCTATTATGTCAGCATGATGGCTTCTGTCAAGGCTTCTGATAAGCGCTCGCAGAATGATTGGCAGGTAAAACAGTTAGAGCGTTTTGCGAATGAAATGAGCGAAATGCTCTGACGGCCCGTGCGTTGGTAGGGCCGTCAGAACGCGTAGCGTTCGTAACGTAGGCGGGAGCGCAGCGAGCGCCGTACCTTAAAACCGACGGTAGTCGCGCGGCGTGCCGCGCCTTTGAGCTGCC
>JAVBLG010000031.1:0-36329 GCA_031553655.1 Desulfovibrionaceae bacterium
AAAAACTTTCGACTGATGGCTCGGATGTGGTTTTCTGTTAAAAATAGTGTGATAAATTGAAGTGATGCCATAAAAAGCGAGAATGGCGGAATGGTAGACGCACCGGACTTAGAATCCGGCGGGTAACCCCGTGAGGGTTCAAATCCCTCTTCTCGCACCAGAATAAAATCAAGCCCTTCCGGTAAAATCGTAAGGGCTTTTTTTGATCAATTCACACCTATGTACAATTTTCTTCTTCTGACAGTGAAGGCATTATGAGAGTGCCTAAACCACATAAAAGTTAAGTCCCGCAAGGCTTTTATGACCTTACGGGACTTTATGATATTCTTCTTTGGTGCCGAGAGAGGGACTCGAACCCTCACACCAATTGGCACTACCCCCTCAAGATAGCGTGTCTACCAGTTCCACCATCTCGGCACAGGAATGACTTATACACTAACAATAAAACAAAAGGCAAGCCTTTTTTTGCGAAATGTAGGGTGTAAAAAATAGGGGGGGAAAAATTGGTTGACAAGACGGCAAAGTCGGGGAAATCCTTTTTGTAATCCCTTCCTTCAGAGAAGGATAATCCGTGCGGTTCCTATCCGCCGCAGACGGAGTCAGTCGGCGGATGGAGCTGACTTGGATTGAAACATAAGAGGAATTGCTATGAAATTGATTTTATACCTGCCGGGCCTGCTGGGTTTGGTTGTTATATTGCTCGGGGTCGGAACGGCCCGGGCCGAAGATACCACTCGCTATTTCAATGAAGACGGCCCCAAGCTGTCCGTGCAGGCCGGAATTGTGCGCGATGGGCTGCGCCTGCTGCTGCGCGTGCCAGGTTTGAAAGGCGACAACATGCTGCGCGTGATGCATAAATTCATCGAGCGCGAGTCAGCATGGAAAGCACCCGAAGGTTACAGCATGACGCGCATCACTTTGAAACATTGCGGGGCGGAATTGTTGCACAAGTCCGAGACGGCGGGGGCCGCGAACGAGTCCGCTCGCCCGCGCAAGGCTGTTCTTCTGCTGCACGGCGGGGCCTATATTCTTAAACTCATGAACCTTTACAGAGATATGGCCGCCAGGTATTCCGAAATGACCGGCGGTTCGGACGTGCTGTGCCTTGACTATCGCCTTGCACCCGAGCATGTATTTCCGGCGGCGCTAGAAGACGCTCTTGACGCCTGGAACTGGCTGCTGAGTAAAGGCTATAAGGCACGCGACATTTTGGTGGTGGGTGACAGCGCCGGCGGCAACCTCACCCTGGCCCTCACCCTAAAGCTGCGCGACCAGGGCCGGGAACTGCCCGGTGCTCTGATTTGCATGTCGCCGTGGACCGACATGATTGGAAGCGGAAAGTCACATACGGAAAAGGCCGGAATAGACCCGATTTTCGGCAACAATCCAGAATATATGCCGCCCAAAGGCGGCGTAATGCCCGAGGTCAAGCCTTTTATACTGAGCTATGTCGGCAATGCCGATCCGCGTAATCCTTATCTTTCTCCAGCCTTTGCCGATTACAGGAAATTTCCGTCCATGCTTATTCAGGTAGGCACGGATGAGATTTTGGAAAGCGACTCCGAGCAAGTCTATCAGCGCGCCGTGAACGCGGGCGTTGACGCCACGCTCACACGCTATTACGGTCTTTTTCACGTGTTTCAGCTTCTGGGTAATGCCGTGCCTGAGAGCCGAAATGCCTGGAACGAAGTGAAAGAGTTCATTGTCATAAAGTTTATGCCTGTTTTGTAAAAGTTGATCTGCTCATATGTGTTGGGACAATTGTCAATAAGCTCTATTCTCCGGAGTTTGCCATGCGTTTTTCTCTGTCTGGTTTCTTTTCCCGGCGCATTCCCAAAGAAGTATGGATTTTGGGCCTGGTCAGCATGCTCATGGATATTTCCTCGGAAATGATCCACAGCATTTTGCCACTTTTCATGGTTACCTCCTTGGGCATGAGTGCGCTGGCCGTAGGCCTGATTGAAGGCCTGGCCGAGGCCACGGCCCAGATTGTAAAAGTATTTTCTGGGGTTCTCAGCGATTATACAGGCAAGCGCAAGGGACTTACGGTGTTCGGATATGCTCTGGGCGCATTCAGCAAGCCGTTTTTTGCCGTTACTTCCATGGGCTCTGTTGTACTTGGGGCCAGGCTTGTGGACAGAGTGGGAAAGGGCGTGCGTGGGGCTCCGCGCGATGCCCTTATTGCCGATGTTACTCCGCCCGAAGTGCGTGGCGAGGCTTTTGGCCTGCGCCAGTCCCTTGATACACTTGGTGCTTTTATAGGTCCGCTTGTGGCGGCCGGCCTGATGTTGCTGCTGTCCGACAATTTTCGCGCCATTTTTTGGATAGCCTTTTTCCCGGCTCTGCTGGCCGTGATTATATTATTTTTTGGTATAAAAGAACCGGACTCGGAAGATGGGAAAAAACGGGACAACCCTATTCGACGGGAAAACCTGAAGCGTCTTGGTGGGGATTACTGGTTTGTGGTGCTGGTGGGCGCCGTGTTCGCCCTGGCACGTTTTAGCGAAGCTTTTCTGGTGTTGAAGGCCGATGACGCGGGCATGCCCCTTGCCCTCATACCTCTGCTCATTGCGGCCATGAACTTTGTTTATGCGTTATGTGCCTACCCATTCGGACGTCTGGCCGACCGTGTGAGCCACAGAGTCCTGTTGGCCGCCGGGGTTGCGGTGCTCATTGCCGCCGATTTGGCTCTGGCCTTTCAGGGGCATTGGGGCGGGGTGTTGGCGGGGGTGCTTTTGTGGGGTATGCATCTGGGAATTACCCAAGGTCTGCTTTCCACTATGGTGGCTGCCACGGCCCCGGCGGATCTTCGAGGAACGGCCTTTGGCTTTTTTAATCTGGTCGGCGGCGTGGCCACGCTGCTTGCCAGCCTTGTAGCAGGTTGGATGTGGTCTTCTCTGGGGGCTAGTTTTACGTTTTATGCGGGCGCGGTTTTTGCCTGCGCCGTGCTGATTTTGCTGCTGATCAGCATGGCGCGGGCAAAGAGAGTTAACGGGTAAAAGGCATATTCAGATAAGACAATAGGGCGTCAAGGCAGTCATTAACGCTGTTTTCCGCTGTACACAGGGTAATTTCGGGGTTCAGAGGCGCTTCATAAGGCGAGTCGATGCCGGTGAACTCTTTTATTTGTCCGGCGCGGGCCTTTTTGTACAGCCCCTTGGGGTCACGCGACTCGCAGGCACTCAGGGACGCATTCACGAAAACTTCTATAAACTGCCCCTTGGGAAACAGATTTCGCACCGTATCCCGCCCCTGTGAAGCGGGTGATATAAATGCCGCCAGAACGTAAATTCCGGACATCCAGAACAATTTGGTCACCTCGGCCACGCGGCGCATATTTTCCTGACGATCAGCCATGGAAAAACCAAGATCACTGCAAAGGCCTTTGCGTAGAATATCGCCATCCAGAATGAATGTAGGCAGGCCGTTTTTGCGCAGAATTTTATGCAGCGCTGTTGACAGTGTCGACTTGCCAGAGCCGGACAGCCCCGTGAACCATATCACCTTGGCCTCTCCACTTCCACAATTGATAACATCAGACATATCTCGTTTACCTTCTTTCTCTGTCCAACACCCGCAGACTTACAGCCTCGGCCAGGTGGTTTGTTTTTATGCCGTCTTCGCCGCCAAGATCGGCTATAGTGCGCGCAAGGCGCAAAATGCGCGTATAAGACCGCGCTGACAATCCTAGATTTTTTACCGCCTTGCCCATGAAGTCTTGTTCGGCTGGTCCAAGGGCGCAGAATTTTTCCAGCATATTCCCACTTAAGTCGCCATTTACGGAACATGGCAGGTTTTTATAACGAGCGTGCTGTACGTTCCTGGCGGCCACGATTCTGGCGCGCATGTCCGCCGAACCGGGACCGGAGCTTTGGGCGCTCAAGTCTTCGTAAGGTACGGCCGGAACTTCCACATGCATGTCGATGCGATCCAGAAGCGGGCCGGAAATTTTATTTCGGTAGCGCTCCACTTGGCCGGGGGCGCAGGTGCATATATGATCCAAATCGCCATAATATCCGCAAGGACAGGGATTCATAGCCGCTACCAGCATGCATGCTGCCGGAAAAGTTACACTTTTTGAAGACCTCGTTATGGTTACCTCGCCGTTTTCCAGAGGCTGGCGTAACACCTCAAGAGCCTGCTTTTTATATTCGGGTAATTCGTCCAGAAACAGTACGCCACGATGGGCTAGTGATACTTCGCCGGGACGTGGAACATTGCCTCCTCCGATCAACCCGATTTCCGATACGGTATGATGGGGGGCGCGAAAGGGGCGTGTGTCCACAATCCCCCCGTTAATCGGCAACTTGCCGGCCACACTATATATTTTGGTAATTTCCAGGGCTTCGTCAAAGCCGGGCGGCGGAAGAACTCCGGGAATACGCTGGGCCAGCATACTTTTTCCGCTGCCTGGAGGGCCGATGAAGAGCAGGTTGTGCGAACCGGCGGCAGCTACTTCTATAGATCTTTTAGCCATGAGTTGGCCCTTCACTTCAGAAAAATCGGCGAAGAGCAGCCTTTGTCCGAATCCGCCCGTATTGCCTCCTCCCATAGCGTTGCCAGGCTCCATAGCCGAAGCCGTTTCGGCGGCCTCGCTATAAGGGCGGGCGGGCTCAAGAGCCACCCGCCCGTCAAGAAAAGCTATGGCTTCCACCAGATTTTCCGGGGCATATACCGGCAGGCCTTCCACTATGGAAGCCTCGGAAGAGTTTTGCGGGGGCACCAGCAGGCCTTTGGCCCTTTCATCACGGGCCAGAATAGCCAGAGGCAGAACGCCCGGTACCGGGCGCAAGTTTCCGGCCAGAGAAAGCTCACCGGCCATGAACCATCCAGCGGCCTTTTCCGGGGCAAGCAGTCCGGAACTGGCCAACAAACCTATCGCCAAGGGCAGATCAAAAGCCGAACCGGCTTTGGGGCGATCGGCCGGGGCCAGATTTACCGTGATGCGCGACGGGGGAATTTTGAAACCACATGTTCTTATGGCTGCAAAAACTCGCTCCTTGGCCTCGCGCACCGCACCTTCGGCCAACCCCACCATGGTAAAGGAAGGCATGCCGCGCCTCAGCAGATCCACTTCGAGGTCGATGCGAAAGGCGTCGACCCCGTGTAGGGCGCCGCAGGCCAACCGTACTAACATTTGACGTATTTTCCTTAATCGAAGAAATGGGCCTTACGAAGTATCACGGCACTTTAAGCCGTCACTGCAAGAGTTTACCGATGCGGTTCCAGCGCACGTCGCCATGATCGCCGAATGACCAGTAGATGCGCCAGGCTTTACCCAGAATGGCCGACTTTTCCACAAACCCCCAGCTGCGTGAATCTTTGGAATTGTCGCGGTTGTCGCCCATGCAGAAATATTTCCCGGAGGGAACGGTTACCGGACCATATTGATCGCGTCCCGGTATGATCACATCCGGTTCGAGAGTAATCACATAGGGTTCTTTCACGGGCTTGCCATTGCGGTAAAGTTGCTTGTTGCGTACTTCGATCACGTCGCCGGGTACGCCGATGACGCGTTTAATGAAGTCAACTGAAGTGTCGAGCGGATATTCGAAAACCACAATATCGCCGCGTTGCGGGTTTTCTCCGTCGATCAGATACTTGTTGGAAAAGGGCATTTTTACCCCATATATGAACTTGTTGACCAGCAGGCGATCGCCAACCTGCAAGGTTTGAAGCATTGACTCAGATGGTATTTTAAAGGCTTGCACCACAAAAGTGCGTATGAACATGGCCAGTATAAGGGCGATTAAAAGGGCTTCGGCGTATTCACGCAACAGGGATTTTTTGCTCATTTCGTTTTATGACTCTGTTTGTGCCGCTTTTTCGCGCCGCCTAGGGCAGCGCGGAGCGGGTAAGATGATATGTTTTGGGCAACATGTACATAAGGCTTACCTGGCGTAATGACGAGGCGTATTGGATGGCCAGAATCACTTCGCCCAGGTTCCATAATGACGAGTTGGCGTTTTCAGAAGCGTCAGGCTTGCCGAAGCGTTTGCTGACCATGGCTCTTACCTTCTCGGCCTGCTGTTCGCTGGATGCCGGATAATCTATTTTTATGAATCCGAGAGGCTGTGAATCGCCGCTGCCGTAGCAGGCCGCCAGCTCTGTGGCGCCGGGAACAGCTTGCGTTACGTTATAGGTATCACAGATGAAGGACGAGTCTTCCCTGGATTTTTTTGCCCTGGCTAGAGTCAGAGCCTTGCGCATCTCTGGGCGCGTGGTCTTGGCCAGCACTTCCCCAAAAAGGGCCACATTTTGATGTTTGGGATTCTTGCCAGCCATGGCCTGCAAGGCGTCAATGGCTTCTTTTTTGCCTTCCATCGAGGCGCCGTAAAGCAGCAGCACCGCTCTGGTGGAATTACTCTTTACGCCGCGCCCGTCCTTGTAGAAAACTCCAAGCCTGGACATGGCGTCGGTTTGCCCTTGAGCCGCGGCCCGGCTGGACCAGGCGGCTGCTTCCTTTTCATTTTTCTGTATGCCCTGGCCTTTTTCATACATCAGCCCCAGGTTGTACTGGGCTTCGGGCAGGCCCATGTCGGCAGCCTTGCGAAACCACGTTGATGCTTCTTTCAAATTTTGATCCACCGCTGTGCCCTGCTCCAGCATGCGGGCATAATTGCTCATGCCGGCGGCATGTCCGGCAGCGGCGGCGTCATGGTACAGTTTGGCGGCTTTTTGCGGATTTTTGGGCATGCCCAGCCCCTGTTCGTTGAGCACGCCGAGATTGTGCATGGCCCTGGCATCACCCGCGGCGGCCATTTTTTCCCACAACCCGGCCGCTTTGGCGTAATCTCCGTTTTGATAGGCGTTAACGGCCTCTTCCACGGGGTCGGCCCTCAGGGGAGTGGAAATCGCCAGCAAAATCAGGCAGGTCAGAATAAGTACGGCATTTTTCATCATTTACGGCTCAGTGGCGTTTTTTACTCTATAATTCTTAAAATGGGTTATTTCTTTCTTGGACAAGATAATTTCATAAAGTCAACTTCGGGCAAGGTGGTCACTCTGGGGTCGGGCACCATAGCCAGGCCGCCGAAGTTGCGAATGTCCGAGTCCACCTTTTTTACGTTCACATGGGGCGCCAGCGACGGCCACTGTTGGGCCATACGCTTCAGCATGCGAAGGTAGGCTACGTCGCCGCCATGGAAACCGTCCACAAATTCGCAGTCATTAGAGGAAAAGGTACGGGGATCGGTGAAATCCATAACCTCAATACCGCGCATGCGCAACTCTTCGCGCAGCTCAAAAAGATGTGGATACTTGTCTTTGCGGGTTTGCATTTCAGCCAGCACCGTCGGGGCAATGGGCGAAATGAACACAAATGTTTTTATGCCTCTGGAGCGCAGGGCGCAATATATTTCGCCAAAAGCGTCGATATGCTCCTGGCTTATTTTGGGGGCATGGTAGAAAGCTTTGATGCCGTTGCGCACCTGGTTCAGAGTGTCTTGAAATTTAAAGTCAAAGGGCTTTTGAGCGCCGGTTATGTCGGCCGTGTAATACCAGGAGCCGTCCGAGCCGAAACCTTCGCGGGCGCGTTGGGCCATAATGCCGTACATGTCGGGTGAAAAGCCGTCGTTGAGTGGAGCAAAAAAGCGATCCAAGCCAATTTTTCCGCCAAACAGCCACTCATAAGGCTTTTTCAGAGCGTCGAAGCTATAGGCATAGCTGCCGGAAGTGGGAGGAACTTCGTTATAAGGGTCTTTTTCCCATTTTTCATTGAACCACCAGAAATCCAGTCCCAGAATAACCGCTTCGGGCTTGTGAGCCTTGAGCATGGCCTGCACGGTGCTGCGTAGTACCGCGATATTTCCGGCCGTGCCGCCGACGTTGAGGAATTTGTTGTTGAAATAGGTCGAGCGGAACTGCATTACCCGTGACGAACCCAAAGCCACCACTTCGGGTTTTACGGCCCGGTAGAGGTTCAATTTGTAGTCCACAAAATCTTGGGACACGCCTGAGCCGAAAATGGCGAATTTACCGGTGGCCTGAGTTTCCACCACCCGTTCCAGAGCTACGTCGCCACTTTTATAAAGCCACATGAAGGAGTAGGGGAGCAGCGTAACAGCGCAGAGCGCGACCATTATGAGCAATATTTTGAAAAAACGCAGGATGAAATCGGTATTTTTCATGATGCCGGCTCCCTAGAACTGAAAGTAAAGAAATACTGACTTGCGTGACATGAGCACAAGCGAGCAGAATGCCAGCACGGCCAACGTGGCGGCCCAGGCATTGGAAGGCTTGAAGAGCGGGAAAGGCAGCGCTTCCTTTGCCCCTTCAATTATCTGCCGGGTATTGGGCAGTACAAAACTTATCAGGGCGCATAAGGCGAGCAGGGCAAAGGCGTTCCAGTCGCGCACGTAGTTGTTGGCGAAAATCTGCTCGAACGAGCCGGAAAGGCCTCCTGAGAAGATTTGGCCCATGGCGTCATATACACGTATGGCTCCGGCCATGCTGTCGGCCCTGAAGACCACCCAGGCATAGTTAACGCAAATGAAGGTAAAGGCTATGCTTATGAGCACGCAGGCCTTATTGCGCAGGATTGTTTCAATAGGCCGCCCCTTGATTAATGAACGGAAGTAGTGATTGGCGGTGAGCATGGCCCCATGCATGGCTCCCCACACAATAAAGGTCCAGCCCGCCCCGTGCCACACGCCGCCGAGCAGCATGGTCAGAAATAGAGTGGGGTATTGGACCAATGTGCCTTGGCGGCTGCCGCCAAGTGGAATGTAAAGAAAATCTCTGAGCCAGGAACTCAGGGTAATGTGCCAGCGCCGCCAGAAATCTACAATACCTGTTGATTTATATGGTGAGTTGAAGTTGTCTGGCAGCTTGAGGCCCAAAATCAGGCCTATGCCCACAGCCATGTCGGTATAGCCGGAAAAGTCGAAATAAAGTTGGAAAGTATAGGCCAGTGACCCGAACCAGGCTTCGGCCGAAGTGAGCGGAAAGCCTTTTTCGGCCGCATTGAAAACGCTGTTGGCATAGGCGGCGATGCTGTCGGCCAGAAGAACTTTTTTGGCCAGACCCATTACAAAAAAAGCCAGGCCGGGGGCCGCGTTTTCCGCCTTCAGCGTGTCCAGCCCAGCCAGTTGATCGCCAACTTCCTGCCAGCGTACAATTGGGCCTGAAATTACATAGGGGAAGCAAGACGCGAAAAGGGCGTAGCCGGTGAAATTACGCGGGTTTATCTGCCCACGGTATACGGTGACCAGCCAGGCTATTTGCAGGAAGGTATAAAAAGATATGCCCAGTGGCAGGCCCGGGTGGGCGAAGATAACGTTTGTACCTAACAATACGTTAATATTGCTGATAATAAACGTGGAGTATTTAAAATAGCACAGCGGGGCCAAGTTAAGCACCAAAGCCACGGCGAGCAGGCCTTTTTTGCTTAGCCCGCCTTTGGCCGGGGTTTCCGCGGCATTTTGCAGCGCCAAGCCAAAACCGTAGTTCATGCAAATCATGAACAGCAACAGCACAAAGAATGGCAGCCCCCACAGGGCGTAAAAGATTACAGAAGCGCCCAGGAGCAGCAGTGGCAGCCTGGATTTGGCCATAAGCCCGACCAATTGCCAGATAATAAGTAGAATTGGCAGGAAAATGAAAAGAAATTCATAGGAGTTGAATAACATACGCCATCCCTGTCAGTTGTGATGTTACGGCGGCGGAATGTCCGCGGGCCCCGTTACCGGCTTTTCATGATTAACAGGGCTGCCGCGTTTGATGTGTGCGCCCTGCCAGGTCCTCAGGGGGAACCATATTATTTTCTTCTACTCTTATAACATATTGGACTGTGTGTCCAGAAAACCGAAAGCCCCGGTTGACCGGGGCTTCAGAGGGGGAACTAATGAGATTAAGATGTAAAGTATAAAAGTATAGTAAAATTTTGCAATTGTAGCAGAAAAAACCTTATTCTCCGTTTAATTCGGCTCTGAATTTGCGCGACAGGCGGAACACCACGACTTTACGCGGCGGCAGGGTAATTGTTTCATCGGTCTGCGGGTTGCGACCTCTGCGGGCATTTTTGTCATAAGCTTCGAATTTTCCGAACCCGCTGATCAAAAGGGCATGATTCTTTTTGATGGCCAACTTCATTACCTCAAGCAATTTTTCCACAATGGCCTTCACTTCCGCACGGTTTTTATCCGTGTTTCCGTATATGGCCTCAACGATTTCCGCCTTGGTCAAGGTCTTGCTCATTCTTTCCTCCCAAACCTCTAGTATAATTTCACATTTGAGTAGTTTACTCAAATGTAGGGAACCTTTCGCGCCGTGAAATGATGTCTGGACAAATGGCCGTGGGGCCTTGGAACCGGGTGGTTTGTACTATAATAATACAACGTGTGAAAGAGCATTGTCGTACGCTTTTTTATTTTTTCGTCGATTTTCGTGCGACGTGAACGTTAGGACGCGTACAGGCGAATACGGTTAAAGCCGGCGCGAAGCGTCTTTAATATACTCATTTGACAAACACTGGGCAAGATATATCTTTGAGCACAGCCATTTTTAGCGATTATTTTTTTATGAAAATGCCGGAAAAAAGTATATTCATCCCTTGGTTGGACGCGACGCGTACTGAGTATGGGCTTTTGCCTGTGTTTCTTCCCTATGCCGGTTGTCCGCAAAAATGTATTTTTTGCGCTCAAGACAAGCAAAGCGGGGTAAAAGAAGACTCCACGGCTAACCACCTGGCGCGCCTTGACGCTCTGCTGGCGGCAAGGCGCGAGGCGGGGGCCGTTCCGGTTGAGTTGGCATTTTATGGTGGAACCTTCACCGCTCTGCCGGGCGACGCGTTTGAAGCCAGTCTTGACTTGTTGAAAAAATACATAAAACTGGGAGTACTCACGTCTGCCAGGTGTTCTACCAGGCCAGACTTTATACGTACTGCGCTGTTGGATAGAATGAAGCGTGCCGGTTTTACCATGGTGGAATTGGGCGTACAGAGCTTTGATGATGCCGCTTTGAGCGCCGCCGGGCGCGGCTATGGGCGCATTGATGTTGCCGTGGCCTGCGGGCTGGTGCGCGAGGCTGGGCTTGATCTCGGCATACAGCTGATGCCGGGTATGCCCGGTGTAAGCCGCGAGGTTTTTCTGGCTGATGTGGACGAAGCCCTGCGCCGGGGACCGAAAGCATTGCGTTTCTACCCCTGCCTGGTACTGGAGGGGTCAAGGCTTGCCGAACTGTATCGCTCTGGAGCTTTCACGCCGTGGGAGCTGGATGGGTGCTTGGAGGCCCTGGCCTTGGGCTGGCTTGCGGCGCAAAGAAAAAATGTGGCGGTAATACGCATGGGACTTGCCCCGGAGCCGGGGCTGGAAGAGTATATCCTGGCTGGGCCGCGCCACGCTTCTTTGGGGGCCAGGGTCATGGCCAGAGCTTTGCTGCTGGCTGTGGCCGAAGCGCTTCCGCGCGGAACAAGCATTGTCCGTATGCATGTTCCGGCGCGTTGTCAGGGCTTTTTCTGGGGGCACGGCGGGGAAATGCGCGCTCCTTGGTCCGCCTTGGGGTTGAACCACCATAATTTGCTGTGGTGTGCCGAGGATGGGGTTACCGTTGAGTATTATTAATCTAACAAATTAATACATTATAGTTATTAGCATATGCTTTTTCGTATTCTGTTAACGGTCTCCAGAGCCGGTTCGAAATCATAGTCTTCCACCTGTCCGGCCAGAATGCCCCCGTATTCAAGCGCGGGAGTCAGTATCTCGTTAATTGCGTCAACTTGGTCCACGCTGTCGGCATCGCCCTTGCGCAGCAGAGGTTCAAGCCTGTCCAGAAGCGCCAGGGCCTTTGTCTTGTCTATGTCAATCCATGTTGCGCTGTTTGCTGCCCCATTGCCGCGCTCCGCGCCCAGTTTGTCCAGTACCGCGTTCAATTCATTTTTGAAAGCGGCCATCAGTGCTTCTGGAACTTCGATTTTGTCTTCCGCCAGCGTGTCTTCAATCTGTCGGGCCAAGCCAGAAAGACGTTCGGCCCCGATCAGGGCCGTCACGCTTTTCATGGTGTGGGCCATGAGATGCGCTCTTTTGGCATCGCCGCTTTTTAGTGCCTCGTCCATTTTGGCGAACGCATCCCTGTTGTCTTTTCGAAAGTCATTCCTTATGCGTTCAAAGAGTTTTTCGTCGTCGATCAGACGGCCTGGCGCGGCGGATGACTTGCCTAAAGGGGCAAAACCCGTCGGCATTAGATATTTCAAGAGGCAGTTCCACAATTCCTCGGACTTGAATGGTTTGGTGATATAGTCGCTCATGCCGCATGCCAGGTATCTGGCCCGGTCACTAACCATGGCGTTGGCCGTCAGAGCTACTATGGGTGTTTGGACTCCCATTTCAAGAAGTTCACGCGTGGCATCCAGCCCATCCATCACCGGCATATGCACGTCCATGAGGATCAGAGCGAACTTCTTCCCCTTTTCAATGCACTCCTTCATGATATCAACGCCTACTTTGCCGTTTTCCGCCATTGTAACGCCAAGGCCCACTCTGGCCAATTGTTCTGTTATAACTTGCTGGTTTATGGCATTATCTTCAAATACCAACACTTCACCAGTAAAAATCGGTTTTTCATTCCCGGCCAGGGCCGGTCGTTCAGGTCGTTTTGCCGGTACAGGCACGGTTTTGAATGTCAGGGTGAAGCTGAACTTGCTGCCCATGCCCAAAATGCTGTCCACGATGAGCCTGCCGCCCATAAGCTCGATCATGTTTTTGCTTATGGCCAACCCCAGGCCTGTTCCGCCATATTTGCGGGTGGTGCTGCTGTCGGCTTGGGAAAAAGGATCGAATATTTTTCTTATCTGCTCCGCGTCCATACCTATACCGCTGTCTTTCACTTCGAAGCATATGGACACCGCGTCCGCGTCGACGTTTTCAACTGTGGTCAGGAGCTTGACTATTCCTTTGTTGGTGAACTTGATGGAATTTGACAGCAGGTTGAGTAAAATCTGGCGTAATTTTGTGGGGTCCCCAACGAGCAGTCTACCGATATGCGGCTCAGAGTAAAAGAACAGCAACAGCCCTTTTTCCATAGTTTTTACACTGCTTATGGCTTCGCACTGCTTGAATACATCGTGCAGGTCGAAAGCTGTTTCTTCCAGCTCCATCTTTCCGGCTTCAATTTTGGAAATGTCGAGTATAGCGTTGATTATTTCCAGCAGGCTCTGGGCACTTACCCTTATTTTCTCTATGAAATCCCTGGTTCGCGGGGATAAGCCCTCGTCGTCGAGAACAATTTCGGCCAGGCCGACCACTCCGTTCATAGGCGTTCTGATTTCATGGCTCATATTGGCCAGGAATTCCGACTTCATCCTGGTGGCTTCCTCGGCCGCGGCGGCCGCTTCTTTCAAGGCTTGTTCGTGCCGGGCTTTGGTTTCTTCGTACAACTTGCGGGCGGTCACGTCCAAGGTTACGCAATATATGTATATTTCATCATCTTTTTTGATAAAGCTGCCGCATACCATCACCCATATAACCTGTCCGTCGCGCCTCAGAGACCGACGTTCAAACTCGAAGCGCGATTCGTCGTTTTTCAGCGCATTCAATATTATTTCATTGGAGATTGCCATATCATCCGGATGGATTCGGCTGAACCATTGATTGTTCAACTCATCCTTAGCCTGTTCGGGCGAGTAACCGTAAAGCTCATAAAAATTGTGGTTTGCGTAAATTAAAGTACGTTCTTCGTCCAGCTTCATTACCGATACGCCACCCGGCACGTTTTCCGTAAGCGCTTCCAACCTGGAATTTTTTTCTTTGAGCACTTCGGTGTGAACTTTGAGTTCTTCCTGTAAAATTACCAGTTTGGTAACATTGATGTAAATGCTGATGATGAAATCGCGACCGTCATCGTCCCTGACCTTGCGGCCGCGCAACAGCACCCAACCGGTGTCGCCATCACGACGCAGCACCCTGTGGCGCACTTCAAAGCCTTCGCCGTTTTTTATGGCCTGATTGATGGCTTCAGCCACATGCTCCCGTTCTTCCGGGTGAACGAAGTTAATCATCAGCCCTCGTGAGCGTTTTTCCAGCTCTTCCCGGGGATAGCCGAGAAATTCCGACATGCTGTTGGTGATGAAGTAGAACGGGTAGCCTGGTGTGTCATATGAAAATACTATGCCGCCGGGCACACTGTCGCTGATCAGCCCCAAAACTTCGGTCTGGGTTTCATCTTTTAACTGGGCCAGAGCGTCGTCCATATTTTTGATCAGCACAAAGCACAAAATGTCACCGTTAAACGGATCGGCAAAAAGCTGAATGATGCCTCTGGCTTTCATGTAAGTGCCGTCTGGCTTTAGCCGTCGGTGCGCCGTGTGTATTTCAAGCTCGCCCCTGGCGAACCTGTCCATAAGACTCTCGCGTGAAAATACCCGCAAGTATTCTTCCTTGTCATCAGGGTGGACAATAGATTCAGCCACATAGGCCGCCACTCCGGAAAAGCTGCGCTCATTCTGATCCGGGTAAATAGAGGGGCTGTTGCCGTCTATGGATTCCAGAACATCGCTTGTCAGATTATAGTCATAATAGTGGATGCTGTCCGCTTTGAGCGATTTGCAGGTGTGCAGCCATTTTTCATAGGCCAGACGCTGTTCCCTCTGCTCCGTTATGTCTATGAGAGAAACAATGGCGTTGAGAGGATTGCCGTTTTCTTCATTCAATATGGTCACATGGCGGTTAAACAGTCTTACTTCGCCATTGGAGGTTCTGATTTCAACAGAAGACTTTGGTATGTGGCCACCACGGCATATGCGATCGTAAAAAGCTATGAATTTGTCCGGGTCGCTGGCTGCCAGTCCTTGCGCCACATATCCGCGAGGAAAATTAAGTTGTACCGCGTCCACTCCCAGAAGGGCGGCTGCCTCCGGAGTATAGAACATTGTCCTGCTTGGTATGTGGTAGCGTCCGGGAAAAATTCCGGCCTGCTGAATGATAATGCCGGAATGCTTCAGATTCTCTACGACATGTTCCTCTCTCCTTTTAAGGCAATCAATGTCAGTTACGACGCATACGAGCTGATTGTCGTCGGGACAATAGGTCAAATTCAGCAACACCCACAAAGATTCGCCGTCATTTTTGAAAGCTTTCGCTTCATATTCGAAACGGTTGGTTCCATTCTGTATTTTTTTGTGGGAGTCGTCGCGCACTCCGGCGAAGTCGTCTGGCTTGAGCATGTCTTTCAGCGCACGCACACCGTTTCCGCCGGGCTGTCCGGCTATATGGCTCCCGTACGTTGTGCGGAAAAAGTCATTGGCTGAAATTATGGTCATTTCGGCGTCATCGCGCAGCAGTAAAATTCCGCAACTCATATGTTGCATCAGTTGTTCGTTATTCATGCTTCTCCAAAATGCTCTCTATCTCTCCCAGAGTGTCCAGGGCAAGATCGAAGTCGCAGTCTTCAATACGCGAGATCAAGGTAGCGCACGGTTCGCCAAGCGGAAGAAAATCCTCGCGAATATGCTCCAATAATTCCATACTTTTCATGTTCCAGGTTTTCAGCAGGGGCCGCAATTGCGCGCATAGCTTTATGGCCTTGTCCCGATCAAGCCTTTCTCCCTCGCCGGAGGAAGGGGTGGCAACGTCATACAACGGCTCGATAAAGCGCAGCACGGCCGCCATTTCCTCATCCAGACGCCGCATTTGCTCGTTGCCCGGGCAAGAAGCGCCGTCTTTAAGGGCCAGCTCCATATCTCCAGCCATTGCGGACAGACGCATGGCTCCGATGGTGGCGGCCACACTTTTCAGGGTGTGCGCCATGATGTGCGCCCCGGACAAGTCCCCGGAGCGGCAGGTTTCGGTCAGACGGTCGCCGGAGGCCGCATGATCCTTGAAAAAGTCAACAAGCAGCTTTCTGTATAGTTCCGAACTGCCATTGGCGCGTTCAAGCCCAAGTTCCATGTCCACGACTTTGTCGTTGCTTTTTGTGTTGTTTTCACCCGATCGCAGGGCGTCTTTTTCTGCGGACACGCTTCTGGAGACGGATGGCGAAGAAATCTCTTCCTCACCCACCGGAACGATGTGACGCAGCAGGCAAGCCCACAGTTCTCCGGCCTGAAAGGGTTTGCTTATATAATCGGCCATTCCGGCCTTAAGATAAGTTTCTTTGTCTCTGGCCATGGCATTGGCGGTCATGGCCACAATGGGGGTTTTTATGCCCTCCTTGACAAGCAGCCTTGTGGCTTCCAGACCATCCATCACCGGCATATGAATGTCCATGAGGATAATGTCGAAAGGTGTGTTTAGGGCCTCGCGTTTTTTCACTTCCTCCACGGCCGCTTTGCCGTTTTCCACCACCACAACCTTGATTCCCAGCTTGGCCAGATGTTCCATTATGACCTGCTGGTTGATTCTGTTGTCTTCGCTTACCAGGGCCTCTGCGGAGAATTTGGGGCGCTTCAGAGTTGTCTTGCCCGGGGCGCGCCCGATTGCTTCTTCGGAAATGTCCAGAGACAGCTTTACCGTAAACTTGCTGCCCGAGCCCGGTGCGCTTTCCAACGCTATGGAGCCGCCCATCATTTCCACTGTATTTTTGACAATGGCCAGGCCCAGGCCTGTTCCTCCGAATTGCCGGGTGGTGCTGTTGTCGGCTTGCTTGAACGATTCGAAGATAATGTCGATTTTGTCCGCGGGAATGCCCATGCCGGTATCTGTTACCTCGAGACGCAAATCGGCCTTGCCGTCCCGTTCCTCAATATTCGCGTCCAGCCTTACCGTGCCCTTGCCGGTAAATTTTATGGCGTTTGACAACAAATTGAGCAATACTTGGCGTAATTTGGTGGGGTCACCGAACAATTTGCGGTTTGGCGCGCCACTTAGTTTGAAGAGCAATCCAAGCCCTTTTTCCTCGGCCCTGAGAGAGCATATAGTTTCACAGTCGCGCAGCACTTCCCGGAGGTCAAAGGGGATTTTTTCCAGAGAGAACTGTCCGGCCTCAATTTTGGAAAGATCAAGAATATCATTGATGATGCACAAAAGCCCGTCGGCGCTCTGCCGGATCTGCCGCAGACGCTCAAGGGTTTTCCGGGGCAGGTTTTCATCTTCGAGGGCCAGTTCCACAAAGCCGATAATCCCGTTCATGGGGGTGCGTATTTCATGGCTCATATTGGCCAGGAACATAGACTTGGTGCGCGAGGCCTCGCGGGCGGCCTCAACTGCCTGTCTTAGCGCGCGCTCATTGGCTTCCTGCTCGACGTTGCGGTTTACTTCGTCGGTAATGTCAAGAAGACAGGCCATCAGTTCGCGATCGTTCAGCCGATGCAGATAACGGCGATAGTGTCTTGGTTGACCGTCAATCGGAGCGATTGTCGATATGTCTCGAACAATGAAATTGAGATTATTTCGGCGCATGTCCTCCATATCATGCCGATACTGCGCGCTCACATCGAAGTTAAAAATTTCGTAAATATCATCCATCGTGCGTATTTCTCTGGGGATTTGGAACCCCCATTTTGAAATCAACCGCAGACTGCCCTTGCTTGAAAAGCGTCCTGATTTAATGTCGCCCCAGATCAGGTCGAAATTCTGCTGATTGCGGATTATGCGGGAAATTTGGCCGTCGAACACTATATGGCGGCGCAAAAGGTAAACAAGAATACACAGCATAAAGATAAAAATGGAACCGACCAGCCAGATTTTGTTTTTCTGATCTTCCATTATTTTCAGATATTGATATTTGTAATCAGAAGCTTTATTGAGCCATTTAGTGCGGCTTTGCGTGTCGATCATCTGCTGAAGCATGATCGACGTATGCATAATTCTGTTGAACGGCTCATTTTCGCGGTTGAGCAATACTCGCACATTGGCCGATGCGGAAAGGTTTTCCACTTTTTGCAGGCTGTAGTCGCGGCGGATGTTGTACATGTAGTCGAAAAACTGCTCACTCGTGAAAATTGCGTCTATTTCTTTGTTGTCCAGCGCATTCAGCAGACCGGGATATGATAGGTAGGATTTGGCGATCACGCGATTGTCCGAAAGCCAGCCGGCATAGTTGTCATCGCCGGCCAGTACGCCAATGTTCAACACGCCTTTGAGATTTGCGTCGGCCCTGGCATACAGGCGCAAGGTGTCGCGCCATACGGGAATGGACTGTTCAAGTTGCTCGTCTTTCAATAAATCCACATTGAAAGTCATACCGGTTATGGCCATTGCCTCCCCAGACTTGAGCAGCCTCAAAGCCGAGTTCATGCCGCGCGGCAACTCTTCCAGGGCTCGTGTTTCAATGGGAATGCCGGTCAATTCGGTGAATATGCGGTTAATATCGTCCTGCAGGCCGTGCTGTTCGTCATTTTCCACATAGAGTAGCGGATCCTGCATGCCTGGGTCGTAAATTGTTATCGTTTTATGCCTGGCGCGCAGATATTCTATATCTGCCGCCCTGGTCTCCTGGGCCGCCAATAGTATGTTTTTTCCCCTGGCTTCCTGAATGTCTTCCATGAGCTTGCGGCCTTCGTCCGTGCCCAGGTAGCGGTTGATCAGGGCTATCAGCGGCCGCATCTCCGCATTGTTGCTGATGAAGCCTTGCTGAAAGTGCGCGTTGGGCACCGTGAATTCATAGCGTAGCCCCGGTCTTTTCAGTACTTCTATTTCGGCGTGATCCACTGTGGCCAGGCAATTTATTTCCCCTCGCTGCAAAGCGTCAAGCAGGTTTTCCATGCTGGTATAGGCCCTGACTTCGCCATGGGGATAAAGGTAGGCCACCAGGTTTTTGCCCAGTACGGAGCGGGTGAGGGTGCCTATTTTTCTGTTGTTCAAATTCAGCAGATCGCCCAAGGGACGGCCTACGCGGGTTACTATTTCCAGGTCGGCCTGAAAAAGCGGATCAATAAAATGGTATTTTGCCCTGCGTTCCGCGCTGAGTGCGATCAGCCCGTAAAAATCCACGCTGGATGTTTCCAGGGCTTTAAAGGCATCTTCCCAGTCCAGGCGCACCAGTTCCACGGACAGCCCCAGCTTGTTTTCGAGCATATTCATAAAGGGCGCCAGCATGCCGCTTTTTTTGCCGTCGGCTGTGGTGGAGGCCAGCAATTCATAGGAGAACGCTATTTTGATCGGCTTTTTTTTCAGCACTTCAAGAAGATCGTGTTCTTCGTTGGTGAGCTGAAATGCTGGTTCGGCCAGCGATTGTAAGGGTAATAGCAGAATGAGAAAACCCCATAAACAGACGGCCGCCGACAGCCTTTTCATAGATCAGCCTCCAACTTTTGGCCAAAACAAAGCAGTCATGGTCAATAAAACAGGCGGGTCATGCGCCTGACAGATTTGCCTCCGAAAACAGGAATATGGCCCGAATAGTATCGGACCATATTATTTTTGTAACTAATATCGTACGACCACCGTAAATACCAGAAAAAAATGGAAGCCGGGCCGCTGTGCCGGGCTCGCCATCAAAGAGAGGGGCGGGAACTCTAAATCGAATAGAGATACGTCGAAAAAAAGCTTTGAAAAAAGAGTTTTCAGCTTTGCGCGGAAGCCTGCTTTCTGTTTTTCCGCCATGTTTTCAGAGCGTCTCCAAAGTACACGATGACAACGGTGAGAATCGCAATCGAAACAAAGGAGGGCATAAACTTTCCGCCATATCCCGCGCAGGTCAAAAAACCGCCCGCAGTCGTCCAGCCGATCAGGATCCATTGCGTGATGTAAATGGAGTTTATATTTTTGCTCATGAAGGCGACGAGCCGCTTTACTGGTTCCATCCTGGTGAGCGCAATGGAAATAAAGTACAGCAAACCGCACCATATGGCCGCAATGCTCAGTATCCATAAAACTTTCACGGTGTTTTGCGAGTACAAGTTGTCGTCTGTAAACAGATCTAACAAGTCATGGCCGTATGAAAGCAGAATAGCCGTAAAAGCGCCGCACAAGACAACCCCGGCGGCCAGCAGGCGGGTGTAGAATTTCGTTTTATCCGCGACCCGCAGCAGAATTTTTCCGAACAAATAGCCCACCACCGGATAAATCAGCCAGGTAAAGAGCGGAAACGGGGTCAGAGAATTTTGATAAATGAAATAACCAATCCATACCGACTTTAATTCTCTGTCCGGATAAAGCGGGGTTATGATTGATCCGGCCATAAGCAGGGCGAGAGCCGCGAACGCGATAAGGAGGTCACTCAATTTTAAATGCTTCATCAGCGCGAAAAACAGAAATACAAGCCCCGCAAATTGCAGTATGTCCAGACACAAAAGTTTTTCAAGGCTGAGGTATTTAAGGCTTTCATCGTTGTACAGCATGAAAAAGACCAGGAATGGGATTGTGCCGCGCGCAATATTGAGAATATAGCCCAATTTGATGAGGCTTATTCCGCGCGCGGCATTAGTCGCCGGTGCCTGATTTTTGCTGTAGACCATTCCGATTCCCATGGCGATCATAAAAATCGGCGCGCCGAGAGGGCCTCCCACAAATTCGATGAATGTATTGATCCATGTTTCCAATCCCGGTGCGAAATCTATGCCTTTGTGGCTTTGCTCATCAACATGCACGAGAATCATCCAGATTATGGAAACCGCTTTTGCGATGTCGATTTCAAATTGCCGCCCGCTGTTGACGTTGCCTGATGCAATAATTTGCCGGGGGCCATCATCGGGAGCGGCCGTATTTTTGTTTGCCAGAAAATGAAAGAACAGCAGAATTGCCAAAATACCAAAAGAGGTTGTGAACAGCATCATATCAGCATCCTTAAAGTTGGCGGTTCATTTTATATGGCTAAAAAAATCGAATAGAAACGCGTCGGAAAATAGCTCTGAGAAAACACTCGCCCCCGGTTTTTAGGGGGAGAACCAAGAAGTTCGTTAGCGGATTGTTAGCGGCAAAGAAAAAGGTGTCATCCCGTTATACAGGATAACACCTTGAATTTTCTGGTGGACCATCAGGGACTCGAACCCCGAACCAACTGATTAAGAGTCAGCTGCTCTACCAATTGAGCTAATGATCCGGTAACCTGTGAAGCGAAGAAATTAATAACTGTAACGGAGCTCGCAGTCAAGTTTTTTTTCAATTATTTTCCGAACAATATTTCCTGGTAGCTGGGAAGCACCCATAAATCCTCGGCAACTATAAGTTCCAAGGCGTCGGAGTAACGGCGTATCTCGTTCATTATGGGCAAAACCTCACGGCAGTAAAATTGGCCCAGGCGCATGGCATCGCCTTCTTCCTTGTAATTCAGGCCTTCGGCAATGTTTTTTTCCAGTTTGTCCAGCTCCAGTTCCAGTGCCCCGATTTTTTCCGTGATGTTGTCCAATATTCTGGTGTCTGGTTTGCGCCCCATGGCTGTGAGGCTTGCGCACACCCCGGCCAGTTCGCCCTGATAGCGTATGGCTGCCGGACAAATTATCGTGCGGCCCATGCGCAGCAGCAGAGCCGCTTCGGTGTGAATTGTTTTTGAGTATTGCTCAAGATATATTTCCTGGCGGGCCCTGAGTTCGGTTTTGCTCAGCACCTTGTTGGCGTCGTAAAGTTCAAGAACTTCGTCGCTGCCCAGCACGGCCAGAGCTTCGGGCGCAGTGCGCAAATCGGGCAGGCCCCGGCGCACCGCTTCTTTGTGCCATATTTCGGAATAGCCGTCGCCGTTAAAAATTACCGCGCTGTGCTCTTCTATTATATGCTGAATGAAGTCCTGCACGGCTTCATTCAGTCGGCCAGGATCTTCCGCAAGGGCCTTTTCCAGATAGTCGGCGGCGTAGCCAAGAGAGTCGGCCATCATGGTGTTCATGGCCGCCAGCGGCCCGGCGGCGGACATGGATGAGCCAACGGCCCGAAATTCGAAGCGGTTGCCGGTAAAAGCCATAGGGCTGGTGCGGTTACGGTCGCCGGGGTCGGCCGGAAGCGGCGGCAGTGTGTCCACACCCACGTTCATGATGCGTTTGCCCTTGGCTCCCTTTACCATACCAGAACGGAACTGCTCGAACACATCGGTGAGCTGATCGCCCAGGAAAATGGACATGATCGCCGGGGGGGCCTCGTGCGCGCCCAAACGGTGATCGTTTGAGGCTGTGGCAACGATAGCGCGCAAAAGTCCGCCGAATTTGTGTACAGCCCGAATCATGGCCGAGCAGAAAACCATGAACTGGGCGTTTTCATGGGGCGTTTCCCCCGGGTCGAAGAGACTCCCCAGCTCGGCATTGCCTATGGAGTAATTGAGGTGCTTACCTGATCCGTTGATCCAGCGAAAAGGTTTTTCATGCAGCAGACACTTGAGACCATAGCGTTTGGCCACATTACGCAGGGTGGCCATTATTATGTGGTTGTGGTCTACCGCCAGATTTCCGGGCTCGTAGAGCGGGGCGATTTCATACTGGCTGGGCGCGGCCTCGTTATGCCTGGTGCGTACCGGCACGGCCAGTTTATAAAGTTCGCGCTCAACTTCCATCATGCAAGAAAGCACACGCTGGGGAATGACCCCGAAGTACTGGTCGCTGAATTCCTGCCCCTTGGGCGGGCGCGCGCCAAGCAGGGTGCGTCCGGCTATGTGGATATCGGGCCTGGCAAAGTTGAAATTGTGGTCGATGAGAAAAAATTCCTGTTCCAGCCCGGCGTATGGAATTACAGGCAGGGTGGTTTCAATGCCGAAAATTTTAAGCAGACGCTGGGCCTCTTTGTTCAGGGCCTGATTGGAGCGCAACAGAGGAGTTTTTTTGTCCAGGGCTATGCCGGTCCAGGACAGGAACAGGGTGGGGATGCACAGAACTGTGCCGTTGGGGTTCTCCATTATATAGGCCGGGCTGGTCACATCCCAGGCCGTGTAACCACGGGCCTCAAAGGTGGATCGCAGGCCTCCGGAAGGAAAACTGGAAGCGTCGGGTTCGCCCTGAATGAGCATTTTGCCCGAAAATTCGGCTATAACCCCGCCGTCACCGTCGGGCATGAGAAAACTGTCGTGCTTTTCGGCGGTTTGTCCTGTGAGCGGGTAAAAAATATGGGTGAAGTGCGTCGCCCCTTTTTCAATGGCCCAATCTTTCATGGTCGAGGCCACAATGTCGGCGATGGAGGGGTCCATGCGCTGGCCCAGGTTTATGGTACGACGTAACGATTTGTATATATTGCGCGGCAGGCGGGCGCGCATGACCCGGTCGTTGAAGACATTGCGGCCAAAAATATCCTGAGGTTTGGTTTCCGCGAAATTAAGCGGAGAATAGTCCGGCCGGTAATTGGTTATGGCCTGTATGGCCCTGCTGCGGGCATTGTCGTTACTCATTAAATGCTCCAGTGACGATTTGTTTCTATTTATTCCGCTTTTTTTCCCGCCGCCGAGGAGTGTGTTTTATAGTAGGAAAACAGTGGCGAGCCCCAGAAAAATGAAAAAGCCCGCGCCGTCGGTGATTGTGGTCAGAAAAATACTGGAGGCCTGAGCCGGGTCGCGTCCGAGCGCTCTGAAAATAAGCGGTATTGAGCCCCCGGCAACGGCCCCCAGGCACATGTCGCACAGCAGCGCTCCCCCCATGACCAAGCCCAAAACGGCGTTGCCGCTGAAAATCCACACGGCGGCAAAGGCTACCAGTGCCATGGCCGCGCCGGTGGTAAAGCCTATTTTACCCTCACGCAGCACGGCCATCCACGATTTTTTCTGATCAAAACGTTCCGTGGCCAGTTGACGGATAAGCACGGCCAGGGCCTGTTGCCCGGTATTTCCGGCCTGATTGGCCACCATGGGCATAAGTACAGCCAGCACAGCCATTTCCGCTATGGAGCCTTCAAACATATAAACTACAAAAGCGGAAAGGCTTGAATTAACAAGATTTATAAACAGCCATGGCAACCGGTTACGCACCGATTCAAACCAGGGGGTGTCCACAGTTTCATCAGGATGCGCACCCACCATACCCAACATGTCGGCGCTGGCTTCCTCATGGATAATGTCCATGATGTCGTCGTGGGTGACCACGCCCATGATGTGGCCCTCGTAATCGACAACAGGCAGACACATGAAGTTGTAGTGCGAAATCATTCTGGCAACTTCGGCCTTGTCCACATTATATTGTACGCTTATGACCGGGTGATGCCCCAGAGCGTCTCTGACGGTCTGGCCGGGCTTTGACAGCATCAAGTCGCGCAGAGACAAAACCCCCACCAGAAAGTCACTCTTATCTACCACATAGGCATAATAGGGATTTTCCTTGTCTTCCATCTGCCCGCGCACCTGATGTATTGCCTCGTCAACATTAATGTCGTCGTCGATGAGCAGCATTTCGGTGTTCATGATACCGGCGGCGGAATTTGGGTCAAAGGCCAGCAGACGGCGCAGGCTTTCGGAATCTTCCTTTTCGAGCTTGCCCAGCAGTACGTCGCGGTGATCCGCGTCAAGCTCGTCCAGAACGTCGGCCGCGTCGTCGGGCGACATTTCGGCAATAATCTGGGCGGCTATGTCCGGGTCCAAGTTCTCAAGAACGTCCACGGCCGTGGTTTCGTCGAGTTCGGCAAGGGTTTCGGCGGCGTCTTCGGTGGTGAGATGCCTGAAAACACACATCTGTTTTTCCAGGCTCAGGTTTTCAAGGTGATCCGCGATGTCTGCCGGGTGCGAAAATTCCGGATTGTTGCCGTCATCGTCCAGGCATTCCTTGCTCAATGTGGCGAAACGGGCTTCAGCCCCATCTTCTTCCAAAGTGGGCGCATCAACATCAGAATTCTGATTTTCTGTATTAATCTGGTTGGTTAGTTTTTCCATGTTCTACCAAATGTGCAAAAAATAACAATACTTACTTTCTTTCGGAAATGGGCTATAAAAACTCCGAAGCAGTGGAATGCGCCGGAAAAGGCCGCACAGCGCGGCCCGCCCGCGTCGAAGGGCTGCAATTTATCACTACAATACAACGGGGACAAGCAATGTATTGCTCATTCCATGACGAATATTTTAAGGGTGAGGCTCTGGAGCTTATGCAGTCAGCCATAGCCCTGGCTCTGCTTGAAGACGGCCGCGATCTTACATCCGAAGCCGTTTTCCCTCCCGAAGCCGAGCTTAACGCGCTTATTGTGGCCAAGGAAAAAACCATTCTGGCCGGGTTACCCTTTATCCCGCTTATAATGGAAAATTGCAATATGCCTTTTGAGTGGAAGGCTATGGCGCGGGAAGGGGATCTGCTTGAGCCGGGCACTTTCGTGGCCGGCATCAGAGGGCGGGCCGCAGCCGTTTTAAAAGCGGAAAGGATAATTCTCAACTTTATTACCCACCTTTCGGGAGTGGCCAATCTCACGTCCAGATATGTTAAAGCTCTTGAGGGCACCGGGGTGCGCCTGCTCGACACTCGAAAAACCATGCCTTGCCTGCGCTGGCCGGACAAATATGCGGTGCGGGTGGGTGGAGGATGCAACCATCGGCGCAATCTGGTGGAGATGCTCATGCTTAAAGACAATCACATTGATGCCTCAGGCTCCATGAGCAGGGCGGTGGCTCTTTTGCGTGAGAAGTACAACCCATGCCCACCCATTGTGGTGGAGTGCCGCAATGTGACCGAAACGCGCGAAGCCGTGGCCCTGAAGGTTAATCACATTTTGCTCGACAATATGGAACATGCTGTGCTGTCGCAGTCTCTGGCCCTTATTCCCGCCGAAATCGCGGCTGAAATCAGCGGCGGAGTTACCCTAAACACTATAAGGGAACTGGCGCTCACCGGACCGCGCCGGGCCGATTACATTTCCGTGGGCCGCCTCACGCATTCGGCTGTTTCCGCCGACTTCAGCATGCGAATCAATAAAGATTAAAAGGCTGTCCCCCAAAAAAATGGAGCCTCAAATGAATGAAACATCGCTGCAAATAGAATCTCTGCGCAAGGAACTGGGAAACAAGCTCTGCATTCTCGGGCATCACTACCAGAGTGACGCCGTGATCGCGCATTGCGATTATACCGGCGATTCACTGGAGCTGGCCCGCAGGGTTCCTTCCATTAGTGCCGAACACATAGTTTTTTGCGGGGTGTATTTTATGGGAGAGTCGGCGGCGCTGCTGGCCGGGCCGGAACAGAAAGTGTATCTGCCCGACGAAAACGCCGATTGCGTCATGGCGCGCATGGCCCCGGCCACCCTGCTGGAAGAAGTTCTGCAAAAACTTGCCGCTGCCGGGCGCAAAATAATTCCTGTAGCCTACGTTAACACCTCGCTGGCGATCAAGGCGGTAGTGGGGCGGCATGGCGGCACGGTGTGCACTTCGGCAAATGCCCAAAAAGTGCTGAAATGGGCACTGGACAATGGCGATGCCGTGCTTTTCCTGCCTGACAAAAATCTGGCCCGCAACACCGCGGAGCAACTCGCCCTGGATAAGGCCCAACAGTATGTTGTGGACATCCGTCAGGGCGGGCGCATTGATCTCGACCGGGCGCGGGAGGCCCGCCTGCTGATCTGGCCGGGGTGCTGCGCCATTCACGCCAAATTTAATGCGGAAAAAATTGCCAGAGTGAGAAAGGCCTGCCCGTCGTGCCTCGTGGCGGTGCACCCCGAATGCAGCCCGGAAACGGTTGGTGCGGCCGATGCGGTGGGATCCACTTCATTTTTGATTGATTATGTGGCCAAGGCCCCGGCTGGAAGTACTGTGGTAATAGGCACCGAGATAAATCTTGTGGAACGTTTGCGCACCCGCCATGCCGGATTTTTGCGGGTTATGCCTTTAGATAAGGCATCTTGTTCGCATATGGCAAAAGTTACAGAGGAAAAGCTGGCGAAGCTGCTTGCGGCCATCAAGGATAATCAGGCCGGGCCGTTGACGGTGGTTGAAAATCTCAAAGAACCGGCCCGGCTTTCTCTGGAAAGAATGCTGGAAATGCCGCTTTCCTAAATAAGCGAGAAAAAAATATGATTAAAGAAAGTTCCGAGCGCCTTTACTGTAAGACTTTGATCATAGGCTCCGGCATAGCCGGATGCTGCGCCGCCCTGACCATGGCCGACAAGGGTGTGGAAGTAACGCTGATCAACGCCGGTTCGAACCTTGGCGGCGGCAATTCCGAACTGGCCCAGGGAGGCATAATTTATACCACCCCGGAGCGCGACGACGCCCCGGCCCTGCAAAAGGATATTCTTGTCGC
Organism: Desulfovibrionaceae bacterium; assembly: GCA_031553655.1. Taxonomy (GTDB): domain Bacteria; phylum Desulfobacterota; class Desulfovibrionia; order Desulfovibrionales; family Desulfovibrionaceae; genus JAVBLG01. The sequence continues at coordinate 26,987 of JAVBLG010000031.1, forward strand.
CGGGCACCGCCTCAATAATACCAAAGCGGTACGCCAGCTCTGCCTCAAAGGTCCGGAACTGGTGGACAGCATGCTCATGGGCCGGGCCGGGCTTGATTTTGACCGCGATCCTGATGGCGCATTCAATCTGGCCAGGGAAGGCGGGCATTCCACGGCGCGCATTCTGCACCGGGCCGACTATACCGGCAAGTCGATCATGGAGGGGCTTATCGCCGCGGTGGAGGCTTCGCCCAACATCAGAGTGCTTACCGATCGTTCGGCCATCGACCTTCTGACCAGCGGGCATCACGCCAAGGCCCTGACCTATCGCTACCAACTTCAGAATTCCTGCGTGGGCGCTTATGTTTTCAATGATCGCACCGGCGCGATTGAAACCATTCTGTCCGATTTCACAGTGCTGGCCACCGGCGGGGTGGGGCAGGTCTTTCTGCATTCCACCAACTCGCCTTCTTCCGTCGGCTCAGGCATATCCATGGCCCAACGCGCCGGCGCTTCCCTTGCTAATATGGAATTCATGCAATTCCATCCCACGTCGCTTTACGACAAGATGAGCGGCCGCCGTCCGCTGATTACCGAAGCTATGCGTGGCGAGGGCGCGCGCCTGCTCGACGGCGATCGCCAGGCCTTCATGAAGCGCTTTGATCCGCGTGGAGATCTTGCCCCGCGCGACATCGTGTCGCAGGCCATGGTGGAGATGATGCTGCATAACGGCGAGCCTTGTTTGTATCTCGACGCCCGTGCGATTAATCAGGATCTGAAAAAACGTTTTCCTACCGTTTTCGCCAACTGCGCCCAGCTTGGGCTGGACATTCGCGAAGACCTCATTCCCGTTGTGCCGTCGGCCCATTATTTTTGCGGCGGAATTTTAACCGACACCAACGGCCGCACCTCGCTGGAACGCCTTTACAGCGTGGGCGAATGCGCTTGCACAGGCCTGCACGGGGCCAATCGTCTTGCCAGCACTTCGCTGCTGGAAGGAGTGGTTTTCGGTTGCTGCGCCGGGCAGGATATAGCCCGGAGGCTTGGCGGCCGCTCCTCTTTAAACAGACATCTGTGCGACTCCATAGCCGATTGGAACGCCACCGGCGACGAGCACAATGACGACCCGGCCCTGGTTGCCCAGGACTGGGCCAACATCCGCCATACCATGTGGAATTATGTCGGCATTTCGCGCACAACCGCCCGCCTGAAACGTGCTTTCGAAAGCTTGCGCGATCTCAGCCGCAACATACACGATTTTTATAAGAATACGTCCCTTTCGCGTCCTCTGGTGGATCTTTTCCACGGCTGCCAGACGGCCTATATCATTACCCAGGCCGCCTTGCGCAATACAAAGGGGGTTGGTTGCCACCGTAGAATTGATTAGGGCATTTTGCTAATGAAATAAGTAAAATGCTTTGGTTGCCCGAATTAGGATACAGTCTCTGGGCGGCCTTGTGTTGATTAGTGGGCGGATAACCATTTTTTTACTAATGCTAACGCATTCGGGCGGTTGCTTACGCAAGTGCCTTGGGACTACGCGATGGGGCTCGCCAGCCCTGCTTTTTCCGGTGAAAGCCTTGCTATCCGCTTGAATAAATGCTATACGGAAAGCGAAGATCAGCGTATATGCGCTTTTGGGCATTATTATATATTTTTAAATTTCATAGATGGCTTCGATGATTTTGTTCAGACAGGGCCACCTTTGACCGGAGAGTTATAATATCATGGAATTGCTAGATTTACTCGAAAGTAAAGTTACAGATATGCTTGGCGCGATGGAAAACCTGCGCGCGGAGAATTCCCGGCTTGCGGAAGAGCTGGCCGCTCTTGCTGTCAGTCGCGATGAGATCGTGGCACTCCTGGAAGAAGAAAACAAAAATTTGAGCGATGCCCTTGCTGAAGAACGAAGAATAAAGGAAGCTGTGCTCGCGCGCATAGACGGCGTTCTGGCCAAACTGGGCGGGCAGAATTGACACGGCTTTTCCTTGTATGAATAATTTTAATCTTACCGTTCTTGGTCTTGCCGTGGCCTTTCGAGCTGTGGCCGAGCCGGAGCTTATGAATCGGGCTCACGCTCTAGTGGAAGAACGGTTTGATAAGTTGAAGTCTCACGGAGGGCAAGGGAACAAGGATGCCCTGTTGAGATATCTGGTGCTGAGCTTGGCCTGCGAGTTATTGCAAGCGCACAAGCAGCTTGAAGGCGTACAGGAGCGTATAGATACTCTCCTCGCCACGATAGAAAGAAATGCTTGATTTTTATATACAAAGTATGCCCTGGGGTGTGCGTGATGACATGTCGATGCTGACCGAACATTTACGAGAACGGGAGCCGTTTAGCTCTTTTTGGTGTGCATGCCCGGCCTGACCGGGAAGCCTGAAGAAAGACAATGGCGCCCACCTGGGTAACCAGGTCTGAATCGAACATGACACACGGCCCCTCGGGGTTTCCAAGGACCACAACGCTGATCCGCTTTACGCGGATCAGTCGTTTGTGGGGTACTCACTTATTGTTATATAGACTCGTCCTTTTTCTATCCTGCCTTCTTTTCCGCGCCTTATATCCGTCATAAATCCGAATCTTGCCCGGCCGGTTTGCGAACAGGCCGCGTTTTCTTGCGCGCTTTTTTCCTGAATTGATTATTCAAAACTGCCCTCGGGCTGTTTTTATACATATTTGGAGTTGATTCATATGGATTTTCTTACGGTTGTTATTGCTTTTATCTGCGCCTGTCTTGGCCTTGGCGGCGGAATGCTGGCCTACAAGAATTTCGCCGCCAAACGTGTTGGTGACGCGGAGGAGCTGGCCAGGCGCATAGTGGAAGAAGCGCGAAAAGAAGCCCAAGCCCAAAAAAAAGAAATTTTGCTCCAGGGGCAGGACGATATTTTTAATCAGAAAAAGGAGATGGAGCACGAGTTTAAAGAGCGCCAGCGCGAACTAAAAGCCAAAGACCGCAAGCTTGAAGAACAGAGCGAGCGTCTGGAAGAAAAACTGGAAAAGGCCAGTCAGAAGGAACATGAAATTATTGCTGTCGAAAAGGAGCTGGCCCGCAAGGAACGCACTCTGCTGGAGCTTGAAGAAAGCCTCAATAACAGCATTGAAAGCCAGAACCAGATTTTGCAGGAAATAGCCGGCATGAGCGCTGAACAGGCCAGAACCCGCCTGTTGGAAGAAGTTGAAGTGCGCATTCGCCACGAATCGGCCCGCATGGTGCGCCAGATTGAAAGCGAAGCCCGCGAAACGGCCGACCGCAAGGCCAAAGAAATTATCTGCAATGTCATCCAGCGTTACGCCGGAGACTACGTGGGCGAGCAGACTGTAACCGCCGTGACCCTGCCCAGTGAAGACATGAAGGGGCGCATAATCGGGCGTGAAGGCCGCAATATACGCTCGCTCGAAGCAGCTACCGGGGTGGATTTGATCATTGACGACACTCCGGAAACCGTAATTATTTCGGCCTTTAGCCCCTTGCGCCGCCAAGTGGCTAAAATGGCTCTGGAACGATTAATTCAGGACGGGCGCATCCATCCCGCGCGCATTGAAGACATAGTGCAAAAATGCGAGCAGGAACTTGACGTACAGATTCGCGAAATTGGTGAACAAGCCACCTTTGACGCCGGGGTTTACGGAATTCATCCTGAAATAGTTAAACTTCTAGGCCAATTGCGTTATCGTACCTCTTTTACACAAAATGTTTTGCAACATTCTCTTGAAGTGGCCGCCCTGTGCGGCATGATGGCCGCAGAACTGGGTATGGACATCAAAAAGGCCAAACGCGCCGGTTTGCTGCACGACATCGGCAAAGCCGTGGACCACGAAGTCGAAGGCCCGCATGCGCTCATTGGTTCGGATATTGCAAAAAAATACAATGAAAGCAAAGAAATAGTGCATGCAATAGCCGCGCACCATGAGGATCAGCGGCCTTCCACCGCTCTGGCTGTTCTGGTGCAGGCCTCCGATTCCCTGTCCGGGGCCAGACCAGGGGCGCGCAAGGACTTGCTCGAAAACTATGTGAAGCGCCTTGAAGATCTCGAAGGCATAGCCTCGGGCTTTGAAGGCGTGGCCAAGGCCTACGCCATACAGGCCGGACGCGAGATAAGGGTTATGGTCAATTCCGAAAACGTGGATGATGACACAACTTATGTGCTTTGCAAAAATATAGCGGAAAAAATTGAGAAAAATCTTACCTACCCTGGCCAGATCCGGGTTACGGTGATTAGGGAACGCCGCGCTGTAGGCTTCGCAAAGTAGCTGTCTGGGTTTGCCGCGATACTTCGCTTCACCCTTGGCGGCAAACCGGACCGCTATTTTTCCATATTGTCCGTACGTAAGTCATATAGCAGGCAAAATTTGAGGAGGTGCTTGCCATGGCGCCACTTGTATGCTAATCTATTTTTGAATATTTGTATGTTCAACGTATTAGCATTACAGGTATTTTTTTACTTCTACATAATCATTACCTCAGGCAGAGCTGTATCGCCATGGCGCAACTTAATTTTGAAGACATCCATGCCGTAATTCTCGATTCCCTTGATCCCGCCTTTAATCTTGCTCTTGAAGAATATCTTTTCCAAAACATCAAACCGGGTGATCCGGGGTTATTTTTGCTTTGGCGCAACGGTCCTTCAATTATTGTGGGGCGGCATCAGAATGCTGTGGAAGAAATAAACGAAGCTTTCGTGACCCAAAATGGTATTCCGGTGGTCCGCCGCATGACTGGCGGCGGCGCTGTTTACCACGACGATGGAAACCTCAATTTTTCTTTCATCTTGCCGCGAGTTGGACGGGGTGTGCTCGATTTTACTCTTTTTTTGCGCCCTGTGCTTCAGGCTCTGCGCGATTTGGGAGTGGATGCGGAATTTTCCAGCCGCAACGACATAACTGTGGGCAGTCGCAAAATTTCCGGCAGCGCCCAGCGCCTTTCTTCTGTCGGCGTTTTGCATCATGGCACAATCATGTTCAACCTGGATCTGGAAACGCTCACCTGCGCTCTGGCTCCTTCCCCGGAAAAATTTATTTCCAAGGGCATTTCCTCGGTCAGGGAAAGAGTGGCCAACCTTGTGGAGCTTCTGCCGTCGGAAATTGACATGGATACGTTGTGCAAAATTCTGGTGAAGCGCTGTTCCGGTTCTCTGGGGCGGCTGTCCAGAGCGGCTCTGGACGGAGCCGAAGCCTTGGCCAGGAGCAAATACCGCACCTATAACTGGAATTACGGGGCCTCGCCTTCGTTTACCGAAAGACGCAAAAAACGTTTTTCCTGGGGAATGGTTGACCTGCGCTTGGAAATAAAAGAAGGATTGATTAATTCCTGCCGTTTTTATGGTGACTTTTTTTCAGTTGAAGACCTTGATTCCCTTGAAAAAAGCCTCTGCGGCGTCTCCCGTGACAGTGAAGCGGTGGTCGCCGTGCTGGATAAGTTTGACTTGACCAAGTACTTTTCCGGGTGCAATATAACGACGATGCGCGCCTTTATAGCCTCAGGGCACCTTGCCGATGCCTGACGGTTCCCATCCTATGTTTCGACTGCCTTTGAAGTTCTAATATTCACATATTGAAAGTAATAATCAGCGCCTTGTAGCATGGTTTCAACTGTGCTAGGCTGATTAGCAACAATTGTGTTCTATTTTGCCTTTTTTCCGCTTTTTGTTCCAATAACCCCCTTACGTTGGAGAACGCCATGTCTGATAATATTCTCGTTACTCCGCTTACCGACTGGCATAAGGCTCACGGGGCCAAAATGGCTCCTTTTGCCGGCTGGGATATGCCTATCCAGTACGAAGGCATTCTGGCCGAACATGCCCAAACCCGCTCTTCGGCGGCTGTTTTCGACATCTGCCACATGGGTGAATTTATGGTTCAGGGCCCCGGAGCTTCCACAGCCCTTTCGCGCGCCGTGTCGCACAACCTTTCCAACCTTGCTCCGGGCAAATGCCGTTACGGCTTTCTGCTGAATGAAACCGGCGGCATACTGGACGACCTCATCGTCTACAATTTCGGCTCGGAACGTTTCATGCTGGTGGTTAACGCGGCTTGCGCCAAAAAAGATCTTGCCGTCCTTACCGCGCGTCTTGCCGGTAGCGTAACCCCTCAGGACATATCCGCCAACACGGGCAAAATAGACCTGCAGGGGCCGAAGTCTCTCGAAGTTTTGCAGGATGTGCTGAAGGCCGAATTTAAGTCTTTGGGTTATTTCTCCTTCCGTGAGGTTCCCTTTGACGGCGACAAAATCATTGTGAGCCGCACCGGCTACACTGGCGAACTCGGCTATGAGCTTTATGTGCCCTGGGACAAAACCCTGGCTTTGTGGGAAGCCCTGATTGCCGACGCGCGCGTCAAACCGGTTGGCCTTGGCGCCCGTGACACCCTGCGCCTTGAATCTGGCTTGCCCCTTTATGGACAAGATCTCGACGAGCAGCACACGCCCACCGAAGCTGGAATGGGCCACATGCTCACCAGCACCGCTGCCTATGTGGGCCGCGAGCATGCTCTGTCCGCCGCCTGCCAGAGCCTTGTGCCTCTGCAGATCGACGGCCGCCGCACCGCCAGACACGGCGACATAGTGGCTTCCAAAGACGACAGGGCCGTAGGCGTGATCACCAGCGCTTCTTATGCTCCCACTTTGGGCTATTGCGTGGCTTTGGCCTGGGTTGCCGCCGCCGACGCCGGTGCCGACGAGTTTGTGGTGCGCGCCTCCAAAACAACTTTGCCCGCCAAGCGTGTGCCCCTGCCGTTCTACAAAGACGGCACCGCCAGAATGAAGCTGTCATAATTCTGGATAAATGCTATTTTAGAGCATTTTATGAATAAAATTAGTGGAATGCTGTTGTCTGGAAATATAATAAATAAGATTCGAGACGGTTTTTATCCGCCTGAGACGGAGTCTGTCGGCGGATAAAGCTGACTGTGGATTAAACACAAATACAGGAGATAGTAATGAGTATTCCGGAGAATCTGCTTTACAGCAAAAGCCATGAATGGGCCAAGGTTGAAAACGGCGAAGCCACGGTGGGCATTACCTTCTTTGCTCAGGACGCTCTCGGCGACATTACCTATGTTGATCTGCCGTCCGTGGGCGACAACCTTGAAGTGGACGGCGATTGCGGCGCGGTGGAATCAGTGAAAGCGGCCAGCGATCTCTATTCCCCGGTGGCTGGAGAAGTTATTGCCGTCAATGAAGAACTCAACGCCGCTCCGGCCCTGGTGAACCAGGATCCCTACGGCAAGGGCTGGATGTTCAAAGTTAAACTGGCCGGTAATCCCGAAGGCCTGCTTGACGCCGCGGCGTACAAGGCGCACTGCGAGTCCGAGGCTCACTAGGCCTGCTTGCAAAAAACGCCTTTTGCCCTCTGGCTTCGTCAACCCCCATTTTTGAACCGGGGCTGTACCGCAAGAAGTACTATCCCCGGTTCAAAAATGGAGTTTTCCTCGCCAGAAGCCAAAATTCGTCTTTTTACAAGCAGCCCTTCGGTCTTTGCGCCCAGACAGGATCAGTTCTATACTGATCTCTAAACAAACAATACCTCCATTAACATAGGAGCGGCCATGCCCTTTGTTCCCCATACAAAAGAAGAAGTGCGGCAAATGCTCGATGTGATCGGCGTTAAAAGTCTTGATGACCTTTTTGCCGACATCAAACAGCCGCTAAGGCCCAAAAGCTTCAATATTCCCGAAGGTCTCAGCGAAATGGAAACCCGTTTCCGCCTTCAGGATATGGCTTCCAAAAACCGTGCCGACGTTCTCAATTTCCTCGGCGGCGGTTTTTACGACCATCACATCCCCTCGGCTGTGGACGCCATTGTGTCCAGAGGCGAGTTCTACACCGCCTACACCCCCTATCAGCCCGAAAGCTCTCAGGGAACCCTGCAGGCCATTTTTGAGTATCAGACCGCCGTTACCAGGCTTATGGAGCTTGATTGCGCCAATGCCTCAGTTTATGATGGCGGCTCGGCTATTTTTGAAAGCATGATGATGGCCGTGCGCCACACCAAACGGCATAAACTCGTCATCGACGAAACGGTCAACCCCCTCTGGCGGGCCATGGCCGCTTCATATGTGAGCAATCTTGGAATCGAAATCGTCACCGTGCCCCATAAAAACGGTCAGGTCGACTTTGATGCCCTTAAAGCCGCCGTTGACTCCTCCTGCGCCGCTGTTGTGGTGCAGAACCCCAACTTCTTCGGCTGTATAAACGACTTTTCCGAGCTGTTCAGCCATGCGCGCTCCGTAAAGGCCGTGTCTATCCTTTCGGTCTATCCGGTGATGCAGGCCGTGCTCAAAACCCCCGGCGCCATGGGCGCCGACGTGGCCGTTGCCGATGGGCAATCCATCGGTCAGCCCCTGTCTTTCGGCGGCCCCTACCTGGGCGTTATGACCTGCCGCAAAGATATGATCCGCCAGTTCCCCGGCCGTATAGCCGGCCGCACCACGGATCTTGAAGGCCGCACCGGCTATGTGCTCACCCTGCAAGCCCGCGAACAGCACATTCGCCGCGCCAAAGCTACTTCCAATATCTGCTCCAACCAAGCCCTGTGCGCCCTGCGCAGCCTGATCCATCTCTGCCTGCTGGGACCCGAAGGCCTCACCCGAGTGGCCGAACTGTCCATGCAAAATGCCCGCAAGGCAGCCAAGCGCCTTACCGCCCTGCCCGGAGTGAAACTGCTGAACGACGCGCCCTACGGCAACGAGTTCGCCGTGGTTCTGCCCGTTTCGGCCGCCGATCTGGCGGAAAAAGCGGCAGCCAAAGGCCTTGTGCCCGGTCTGCCCCTGGGCCGCTTCTACAAAGGCATGGACAACGCCCTGTTGCTGGCCTTTACCGAAAAACATTGCGAGGCCGACATCGACGCCCTGGCTAAAATGGTGGGAGCTCTGTTATGAAAAGCATATTCGCCCAATCCGTACCCGGACGCAACGCCTGCCTGCCTCCGAAGCCTGAAGCTTCGGCGGCCGACATGCTGCCCAAAAACCTGTTGCGCGCATCGCGCCTCAATCTGCCGGAACTCTCCGAGCTTGACGTTGTGCGCCACTTCACCAATTTGTCCAAACGCAATTTCGGGGTCGACGGCAATTTCTATCCCCTCGGCTCCTGTACCATGAAATATAACCCCAAGTTCTGCGAAAACGTGGCGGCCCTTCCGGGCTTCGCCGGGCTGCACCCGCTGCTGGCCCAGGTTCGCGGAGCCGAAGGCTATACTCAGGGCGCCCTTGAATGTCTGTGGGACATGGAAAACCTGCTTTGCGAAATAAGCGGTATGAAGGCTTTTACCTTGCAGCCCATGGCCGGAGCCAACGGCGAGTTCACCGGGGCCATGCTCATTGCCGCTTATCATAAAGCCAAAGGGCACAAGAAAACCAAGATCATCTGCC
>JAVBLG010000008.1:0-23163 GCA_031553655.1 Desulfovibrionaceae bacterium
TGAAACTCTATCCACGATAATTTATCCAAGAAAGCCTGAACGGTAAAAACCGCCCGGCAAAATAAAAATTTTAGAGGAAAGGGGATGGGGGTTCGGGGGAAGGGGAAAGGAACCTTGTTTAAAAGGTTCCTTTCCCCTTCCCCCGATGCATCCTATTCTCGTAAAGCGCCTAAACGTTTTTTAATAGCTTGATCCACGGCCCGTCAATAGGGCCGGGCACGGTGTGGGCATAGAGCCTGGCGAAATGCCCGCGGGCCGTACGCACCGGGTCGCTGTTCCACCAACCTTGCACATCGTCCCATACGGCTTCGATGTGTTTTGCGGCCGAAAGCGGATCATGATGCCATATGGCTGCCGAAGCAAGACAGTTAAAAATTGCTTCAGCCTCGGGGCACAGATGGAAAGAGGCGGGATCCCAGTACAGAACCATGGGCACGTTGGCGGCCATGGCCAGCAGCAGAGTGGTGCCATGATGGTCTAGAACCAGCAGGCGACAACTCAGCATGTGCGGGTCGAGAGGGCCTGAACATATTTTTAGCTCAGGAATGCGCCCGCCGAGCCATTCGCCGTCGACCAGAGTACCTGGCACGGGAAAATAGGGGCGATAGAGAACCGGAACATTTTCGGGCAGGGCCTTCAGAAAAAGCTCCTTGCTTTTCCTGTAGGAAATATATTGCACCGGGGTGGGGCGGGCATCGACCCTGTAAGGAAAGACGGTCATTTCCATACCCACCATAAGCAATTTGCCACTTTTGTCCTGATGCATTCCGCGCAGACGAGCGGCTTGTCCGTGGGGCAAGGGAATGAAATTGCCCTTTTGCGGCTTTTGCCTCCGCCACCCCCAAGTGATGAAGGCGTGTTGGGAATATTCCGTAATCGCGGCAAGAGCGCTGCTGCTCACATGGCCATAGTTGCCGCCGTGCTGAATATGAACAAGCTTGTTGCCCTTGGCCCGCCATCTGGCCAGTCGCCCGCGATAGGCGGCATCTTCATATGCGGATATATGCGCCACCCGCGTCTTTTTTTCAAAATCGTGCAAAAGGAAACGTGGAATGGACATTTCGCGCATGCTTTGCGGCAACGAAGCCATAAACAGAGATAGCGGATCGCGGGAAAGATCCGGCTCCGGACCGATAAAATCGGACAGCGGCCGGGAACGGTCTTCCTTGTTTGTATTGTCGGAAAGTGCCATGGAAAACCGTAGAGATTGCCACATGCCGAAGCCTTTGGGCTTGGGGAAACCCAGAGAAAGCAAGGCGCGGCGGGCCATTCCATCAAAAACGCGGTGGAAAAAACCTTCTTTGGGCGGGGCGTATTCTTCATGCACAGCCGGTAGATATTCCACTTTCCAGGCAGTTGGAAGGCATGGTTCAAGCAGCCGGGAAAAGAGCCAGTGGCTGTAATTATGCCCTAATGCACCGCCGAATATGAAGTCGTTTTCCGTTTTGAAGCGAAACGTACACTCTTCCGGCAGCAGCGGAACAATAAAACGTTGCTTTTCAAGAGCGGCCACAACCGCCCTGATACGAGCCATGCGCTGCACGATCTGCACCGACATGTTGTTGCACCACGGGGTAAAAAAAGTTTCCCAAAACACCGGTGGCAGATTGGGAAACTTGCGCCCGCGTTCAAAGCACAGACGTTCGGCCAAGGGCATTACAATACTGGCGGTAAGCGTGAGGCTGCGGCCGCAGGCCAGCTCCAGGGTTTCTGGGGTGTTCAGTGGCTCCGGGGCAAAAGCGAAGTTGTCTTCCCAGGCGGGAAATTTTTCCTCCCGCCCGGCAAAACACCAAGGGCCGACGGCGATGTGGCTTTCCGGCCGGGCATCATCGGGCATTGCTCCGAATATCAGAAAAGACGGCTTCATATCTTGCGGGCCGTGATATGCCATTCCGCATAGACCGAGCGTAGAGGGCGCAGAACATTATAGTATTCCATGTGTTCCATAACTTCCAGTTCCCAGAGATCGTATGGCAGTATGCGCTGTATATCGCTCTGATTGTAAAAACAAGCCTGGCCGTTGCCCACAATGTCACCCTCGTCAATGCCCACCCGCAGTCCGCCGTGAATGCGTCCCTGATCGGCCTTGTCGCCCTGGCGGCCCGAAGCGGCGCTGGAATGTCTGTCGCTGAACGGAATCCAGAAAAATATTCCACCCGGCTTCAGCACCCGTAGTACCTCGGCAATGGCCTTTTCAGCCATGCCGAAACTGGTGTGCGATATGCCGCAGCGGTCAATTACCATGTGGAAGCTTTCCTTTTCATAGGGCAATTCGGTGAAATTTCCCCAGTCGATACAAGCCGCCAAGCCCTTGGCCTCAAAGTTCATCCGCGCCAAATCCACCGCTTTTTGTGAAGCGTCTATGCCGGTGACGTCAAAACCCAAACCAGCGGCGAAGCAGATGTTGGAGCCGCTTCCACAGGCGATTTCCAACAACTTTACCTTTTCCCGGGGCACATCGCGCGGCGTCTGCCGAAAAATGGCCTGCACCACCGCATCCCAGGGGGCATGCTGATAAAACCCCTGGTCGTACTTTTCATTCCAGACCGGATCAAATGATTTGTCTTCGGACATATTTTATTACTCCAGACCGGGCGCGTCGGTCCCGTTTACTACTCCAGATGCCCCCACTTCAGAACGGTATCTTCAGCAATGTCGTTGCGGGCCTTCATGCCCACCACCTCATCATGACAGCGCGGGCTTATGCCGTGCGCGGGGCGCTTGAAGGTGAGGTCATCGGCATCAATAATCTTTCCGGCCGGAATGGCCCTTGCCGCCACCAGCGAACGCCGGGCATTGCGCCGGGCCGGCTCTTCCTCTGGCAGTGCCTCAATTTTCAGCGGCCCCACAGCGGAAAGAATTCGGTCAAGCTGATTCCTGAATTTCTTGAGATCATGCATGTCCATGGCATGGTAATGATCATTGCCGGGCAAGGTCTTATCATGGCTGAAATGCTTTTCAAGAATACGCGCGCCAAGCAGGGTGGCAATTTCCAATATTTTCATGTCCCCGGGCAGAGTGTGATCGGAATAGCCGATTACATGGCGCGGAAACTGGCGGATCAACTCCGGAATCATGCCCAGAGCGGCGTTTTCGTCGGCTGTGGGATAATTCAACACGCAGTGCAGCAAGGCAAGATCATTACCTTTTTCTTCAATCCAGCCCACAGCCTCGGCTATTTCATGCAAATGGGCCGCACCCGTGGACATAAGTATGGGTTTGCCGAATCCGCAAAGATATTGAATGAAAGGTTTATTGGTGATGTCCGACGAGGAGATTTTGAATACCTCCATCATGTCGTTCAGAAAATGCGCCGACTCTTTGTCAAAGGGCGTGGACATAAAAGCTATGCCGGCCTGATCGCAATACTTTTTCAGGACTTCGAATTCATTTTTCCAAAAAGAGTCGTGCCGCTTAAAAAGCTCGTACTGGCTCAAGGTAGGCTCTTTGCTGGTGTCCCAGTAAGCCGGGGAATCCTTGGAGGCCAAGGTGGACGCCTTGTAAGTTTGAAACTTGATGGCATCGGCCCCTCCGGCCACGGCTTCGTCCACCAGTCGTTTGGCAATGTCCATCTTGCCTTCGTGGTTGACCCCGGCCTCGGCTATAATGTATGGCCGCTCAATGCGTTCCGCGGGAACGCTTTTTTTGATTATATTGGTAATAGACAGTTTATTGCTCATATTATTTTCCGCCTTTTGGTTGGGAGAAGAGAACACGGGGGAAGGGGGAACCCTTTTTTGAAAAAAAGGGTTCCCCCTTCCCCCGTACCCCCATCCCCTTTACCAAAAACTTTTGTTTCATCAATCGTTCAATCCTGCACCATGTGTTCAATGTGCAAAGTTTTTCAGGGTAAAATGCGCCAATAACCTGATTGGCTTTAAGATCCGATGGATAATAGCTTATTGTGGGCTATCTGCGCAACATGTGGCGTTATAAAATATTTTCCAACAAAATCAATATCTCACGATTAAATTTCTTGTGGGACAAGTCGCAACGCAAAATTCGAAAGCAATCCGGCGGCAGGTTTTGCGTAAAATCAAGCACAGCCTGCTTTTCTTCCTCTCCGCCCCTATGCCCGGCGTAAACATGCAGGCTCACCACACCGCCGGGAGCCAGCCGGGAAATAATTTCGGCCAGAGCGGTCAGGGTTGTTTGCGGTCTGGTAATTATTTTCCTGTCACTGCCGGGCAAAAAACCCAGATTGAACATGGCCGCACCTATTTGCGCATTGGAAGGAATATGGGAGGCGAGATTTTCATGCCCGTCAAGAATCAAATTAACCCTGTCGGACAGTCCAGCCTCGGCTAAGCGCGCGGAAGCAGACTCCAGAGCTCGGGGTTGAATGTCAAACGCCAAAATCATTTCAGCCAGTCCGCCCAGAAAAACCGCATCAAAGCCATTGCCCAGTGTGGCATCAACCGCAATAAAATTCCGTAGCGGGCGCAAAGCAAAAGCCCTGGCCACAGCGGCGTGAGCCACGGCGTCCAGGGACAGGGCGGAAAGAGCGGGATGGGGTGTCATGTGCGACGGATATAAACTATGTCGTCGCGAGATTCAAAAGCCAAACCGCGAACGGCGAACAAGCGGCGGTGAGAATACCTGCAAGAATCATGGCCAGCCCGGCCATGGCGCCCTGCATTTCACCTTCTTCCAAAGCCACGCCCACGCCCTGGGCATGGGACACCGTGCCAAGGGCCAATCCTCTGGCCAGAGGATCCTTTATGCGGAAAAAATTGAGGCTCACAGCCCCGAGCAAACCGCCCAGAGTTCCAGTGGCCACCACAAAAGCCACAGCCAGAGCCGGCACGCCGTTATGAGCGCGGGCAACTTCCACGGCAAAGGGAATAGACACGCCCTTGGGCAGAATGGACATTACTATTTCCTCCGGCAATCCTCCCACGCGGGCGATGAAGGCGGCGGAAAGCATGGCCACGAACGAACCACAAACCACACTGGCGATAATAGACGGAGCCTGGCTACGCAAAAGGAGGCGATAGCGGTAAAGAGGAAAAGCCAACCCCACTGTGGCCGGACCCAGAAAAAAAGTCATGACATCCTTGGCCGGGGCATAGGCGGTATACGGCAAATCAAGCAGCACAAGCGCGGTGATGACCACGGCTGCGCTCAAAACCACCACGTTCAGAAGCGGATGGGTGTATTTAAGATAAAGTTTGCGGAAAACCGTGTACACAGCCAGGGTAAAAACAACCCAACCCAAAATTATCATTATTTGCATGGCTTCTCTTCCTTTCGCAAAACTCTAGCCAGCCAGCCCACAACCAGCAGTGGCAGCAGCGAACTTACCAGTATGGCCACAGTCATTACCAGAGCATGCCGGGCGAAGACCGCGCCCCAATCCATAAGCCCCACGGTAATTGGAATAAAAAAGAAAACCAAATGTTTGAGGAGAAAGGATGCGGCGTCGCCCACATAGCTTTCTTTTACTACGCCCAGGGCAAGCAAGGTGAAAAGCACCACAATGCCCAGCACATTGGCGGGAATAGGCAGGCCGGTAGCCTCAACAAACCACAGGCAGACTCTGTAAACAACGACCAGCAGGGCGATTTGCCCGAGCATTCTCAACGTATTTGTCATGATCAACTTTACCTGTTCCGATATTCAGAGCATTTCGTCGAGCATGCCATAAAATTTGCCGAAAAAAAAGGAGGATTTTTGAAAATAAGAACCTAATTATACGTTTTTTTTAAACCTGACGTTATGAGGAACATTTCCATCTATAGTATTTTGATTTTGAAATTATCCATGACTCAAAGCTGATTTTTTCAACTCGAGTCCGATTGTCCTGCGCCGCCCCTCACCGGCGGCTCGGAATCGCATGTTATTACGGCGGCTTCGCCGCCTACGTTACGGACACGTTGTGTCCGAACGGCCCTACCAACGCACGGGCCGTCAGAGCATTTCGCTCATTTCATTCGCAAAACGCTCTAAGCTAAATAAGAAATACCAGTCCCCCACGGCGCAAGCGCGGTGCTGGGACGCGCCCTGTCCTGAATTGTATTGTAGGCGGCAGTCACATTGGCTTTGCGCGTCTCAAGTTTGAACGAACCGGCATGAGGCGGCAAATTTTGCCCGGAAGATTCGGAAACGGCGGCGGCGTCATTTTGTGAGGCTTCGGCGACTGTTGAGCTTTCCGCATTTTGAGCTGCCCCTGTGAGGGCTGCCTCGGCTGACAAAATGGTTGCGACCGCGCTTTGAGCGATTACAGGCAAACCTGAATTTTGTGTATCGGCAACGGCCCCGCCATTGCCCACACCTCTCTGCGGCCCGGTGGAGAACTCACGCCCTCGGGCATTGTCGCGTTCAGATAAAAGCTCAGGCGCATCCTCGCGAACTAATCTGTTTAGTTCAAACAGAAAGTCCGAACCAGCCCCTTGGCCCTCTCGTGAATTTTGCGCATTTGCCGGTTTGCTGACGGAATAGGAACCGGATTGCCCGTTTTCCGCCGCTCCTCCCACCGGCCGCACAGCATATGGATTTGGCATTATAGTCTCTCTTGGTGAAAAAAGTTCGCCTCCCCAGGCCCCCATTTCACCTCTTCAACAAAACTTATCGACTTGTTTGCCTAAAGCTTTAGAACAAAAAAACAATAAAGGCAAATAATCTTATAGCCATTGATTCTCCGCGCTGAGGCGCGCCAGCCCTGCGGATGCGAGGGCTTAAGACATTTTTTAAATTATTTTTAGAAAAATTAAAGCCCGAAAAAAAGCGAAACCGCCAGGGAGGACGGTTCCGCTTTTTTGGTTGCAGGCGTTCGCTTGTGAGGAGGCAAACGACTGGCTCTTCTGTATCAACCGCCTGCCAGGGAGGAGGCAATCGGTTGAATCTTGTCTCAGCCGCCGACCAGGGAGGAGGCGAACGACTGATCCTTTTTTTCTCATTCGCCGTCCGGGGGGGAGGGTGACGGACGAATCGGGGAGGAAGTATTTATCTCTTCATGCCGATTACGGTTTCAAGCATGGTGTCAACAGTGGTTATGAGCTTGGAGTTGGCCTGGAAGCCGCGCTGGGTGGCGATCATCTGCACGAATTCCTTGGCCATGTCCACGTTGGACTGTTCAAGGGAGTACGCTTCCACCGAGCCGAGGCCGCCTTCTCCCGCCGGGCCCATTTGCGGCTCGCCGGAAGCTACGGTTGCCGAGTACAAATTGCCGCCGTCACGACGCAGACCTTCTTTGTTCACAAAGTCGCATATGGCGAGCTGGTACAGCGGCAGCGACACGCCGTTGGAGTAGATGCCGTACATTATACCAGAGGTATCCACATTGTAGCTGGTGAGGTTGCCGTAAGAATATCCGTCCTGCACGCGCGAGTTGGTCAGGCTGGCCCCGGAATAGCTGGTGGTGGCGTCGCTTCCGCGTTGTGACGAAACCATGCATCCGAGAGTCTCGTAAACGGTATTGTTCGGGTCGGTACTGAGATCCTTGTACCCTGTTACCGTGGCGGCGGAACCCGACTGGCTCCAATAATCAGGATACTTGGCGCTACTATTGCTCTGAATGCCCAGATTCAGCTCCATGCACTTGCCGTCGGCTCCGCCCGAGGCTACTGTGCTGCCTCCTCCGATACCGGCGAAGTTGGCCGCAATCATGGGGTGCCCATTAGTGGAAAGGCGAGTGGGATACCAACTGCTCAAATTGTCAGGATTGCCGTCGGCCATGGGGATAGTGCCATTTTTATTGGTGGAAAAATCACCATCCGCTCTGTAGGTATAGGCGGTCATATCCACAATCTGTCCGGAGCTGTCGAAAATCAGCGTGCCCGTCATCAGAACGCCCGCGGACTTGCTGTCGGAAAAATTATTGACCTTGGACGCATCACTGTACTTTCCAGTAGCCGGGTCGTAAGTCACCGTGTCGTCAGTGGCCCAGGTACGCTTGTCCTCGGACGGAGGGCAAGTAAGTATGTATTCGTACATGGTATATCCGCCGGGCAAGCCGAGAGACTTATCCACAAGATTACCGTTGGCATCCTTCTCGCTTATTGTCGCAGCAACCTGGTCACAGTACATGGTGAGGGTATGCTTGGTGCCGCCTTCGTCATATACGGTTACAGTGGCGGGATAGGCATAGGCGTCTTCGCTTATGGGCGGATTTTTGGTTCCGTCCCAGGTCGTGAGCAAACCAAAGGCGGGGTTAGTGGAATTGACTGTTTTGTCATTTCCGCTATCGGAAGAAAGGTTGAGACTGAAGTTCACCTGAGTGGTGGCCTTGGGGTTCACGCTCCAGTTATCCAGCACTACGTCCACCGGGGAGCCGGTGCGCGCGCTAGAGGAAGAGGAAGATGAGTCGCTCACAACGACGCCACCCGACGTTTCACGAGTAACAGAAGAGCTGGGTATCTTCCAACCCTGCAAAGCCAGACTGTTGGGATCACGCAACACGCCTTCCTTGTCGAAGCGGAAGTCGCCGGCGCGGGTGTACCACGTCTGGCCGCTGTTACTGTCGCGCACCTGGAAAAATCCGCGTCCGGCTATGGCCAGGTCGGTGGCCTCGTTGGTGGACTCAAAGGCGGCCTGCGAAAAGTCGCCCAGCACCGCGCCAACCTTCGCGCCGCGCCCAACCTGGGTGGGGCCGCTGGTGGAATAGCCGTTCTGGTATATGAAATCCTGAAAATCCATGCGCTGGGCCTTGAAGCCCACTGTATTGATATTGGCGATATTATTGCCGATGACGTTCATCTTTTCGCCGTGTGTAAGCAGGCCCGAAACACTCGTCCACATGCTGGCTGAAAGACCCATGACTGCCTCCGTAAGAAAATTAAAATCTGTATTTGTCGCCTGCTTGCAGGCTAGTATTTTTTTTTGTGAGCCGTCGGCTTAGCTGGTGCTCGTGCCGTTATCAGTACTGGAGCTGGAACTGCTGTCGCTGGAACTACTGTCGCTGGAACTGCTGGTGGGGGTGGCCACTTGGCGCACATTGGCCAAATCAACCACGCGTCCGTCGGACAGGCGCAGATAAGTTGTTCCGTCTTCGGTAACCACGCCCTGTACCGTGCCGTCAATGAGGCTGTCGGTGGTCATCACGTTACCCTTGGCGTCTTTGCAGGACAGGTATATATTATACACACCGTCGGGGGCGGCTGCTCCGGTGTAATCAGTGCCGTCCCAAGTGAAGTCGTAAGAACCGGCCGAGCGAGTTCCCAGAGTGTAGCTGGACACGATATTATTATTTTGATCGTAGATTTCTATGGAACCGCTGGCCATGGTGTCGCCAATGGCCCAGCGATAGGTGGAAACCTTCTCGCCTTCCTTGCTTATACTCGTGCCGTAAGCGGCCACGTCCTTGCCTATGTACGAGGTGGCGTTGATCATTTGCTGGTTTTGCGTAGCCGCGGTCAGCGACCCCATGCTCGTATTCAAGTTCATTAGCTGTTCAAGGCTGGAGAACTGGGAGAGCTGGGCAATATATTCCTTGTCTTCCATGGGGTTAAGCGGATCCTGATACTTGAACTGGGTTACCAGAAGCAGCAGGAAAGCTTCCTTATCCAGGTCTCCACCCTTCTTTTCCGACACAGCCTTGTTGAACTCATTGTTGGTGGCGGTCAGTTGCGATGCTATGGTGCTGGCGCTTGCCATTTTGCGAACCTCTTTATTTCGGTCAGGCTACGATATTGATGCTGCGGGAGGAAATTCCTGCCGGGTGAGTAGATGATTGCATAGCCTGTTCCAAAACATCTCCTGAAGAATTAAACGTGCTATTACGTGCCTTTACAAGATTGCGCAAACGTTCAAGGTCTTCCCGGCGGGCATTTTCTTCCTGCCCCATATTGTGCCGATCCAATCCTTGCCAGTTTTGATCGTTATTATTGCCGGTCGTCTGGGTTTGCGCCTCAAGCTTGTCCACCTTCACGCCTTGCGCTTCCAGATTGGACCTTATGGTTTCCAGCTGGCGCGCCATAAGCTCGGTGGTTTCAGCGCGCTCAGAGCGTATGGTGGCGCTCACTTCGCCGTTACGGCTGGTGAGCACAACTGTTACCGCGCCCAGCTCGCCCGCGCTCAATTGAAGGTCGAGTCGCTTTGAGCCGTCGCGCATCGCCGAAAGAGCGGCTTGCTCCACCTGCCCCGCGACCTGGCGGGAAAGTTGGGGTAGCTCTTTGGCCGTGGAAGCGGCATTAGTTGCAGCGGAAGTTGCATTGGTCGCGATGGAACCAGGCATATTGAAATTGATGCCGCCAAAGGCCATCTGGGCCGAGGGCCGCACTTCGGTCTTGTTCAGAATGGAGTCCCACGCCTTTTCGTCACCGGAAGAGTCGCGGCTCGAATCAGAAGAATCGCGTCCGCCCCGCCCGGAAAAAGACTCCTGATCGGAGCGTGCCGTGCGGCCGATTTCGGACTTTAACGAATCGATAGTGAAGTCGGACTTGCCTTGCTCGTTCTTCGAGCCCTCGGACTTGCCCGATTCGCCCTTTACGACCTCGAGCTTGCCCGACTCACCCTTTACAACCTCGGGCTTGCCCGAATCGCCCTTTACAACCTCGGGCTTGCCTTGCTCATTTTTAACGGTATCGGACTTGAAATGTTCGCCCTTCTCGCCCTTGAGGTTGTTTTTTTCCCCCACCACGGCGGCCTGGCCGGATTCTTCGCCGTCCAGGATTTCAGAAAGACTTTCCCGCACCTTCTTGGTAACGGTCTTCTCAATGTGAACCAGGCTTTGATCGGCCTTGACGTTAGACTTGGCCCCGGCATTGCGTTCGTCGTCCATACGCATTCTGGCAACATTAATCCGGGGCTGTAAAGTCGCGCTCAGGGCCGTATTTATCTTCTGCTGGGCTTTTGCGCTATTCATCAACTCCTGCTGGCCAGGGGTCATCAGTCTGCTGAAGTCGGCGGCGTCCAGGCTGAGGGAAGCATTTTGCCCAAAGCTGGACATGATGCTCGCCGTTGTGTCGGAAGACAATTTGAAAGCCTTGCAAAAGGCGGATATTTCATTGGTATCGAAAGTATGCCGTTCCGAAGCGTTCTTCTGCATGGCCTGGCTGACGGTATTCCACGCGTCTGTAAACTTGCCCTGCTCAAGCCGGCTGTACACGGCCTTGGCCGTTTCGCCGCTGGAATCTATTTTCTTCAGGGCCGAGTCAAGATGGGCGCGGTCGGAATCGCTGAGAACCGGCGGAGTGCTGTTGGTCTTGAGTGAAGCGGCCACCTGCGACAGCGTTGCGCCGTCTGGCTGCTGCCTAAGCTTGTCATATTCGGCAAGAGCATCCTCAGGCACCCCGGCCTTTACCAGATCTCGCCGCAACAAGCCCAGCTCCTGCTGAGTGAACTGAACGTCGCCCACATCGCGTATGGTTTGCTCGGCTTGCTTGCCGGCAGCGGCCGCGGCGGCCGCTATGGTTGCTTGCGAGGCCAGGGCGGAAGAAGCCTGAAAGGCCCCTTCCTGCGACTGTGTGCCGTCGTTTACAGAAGGAATCTGAACCCCGGCCTGCTCCAACACCTTATTGAAGGCGTCGAGAAAATTATTGTAGGCGTCATTGGCCGAAGCGGCCTGTTGCCCGGACGCGCACAAAAGCTCGTCGCCGAGCAGGGTGGAATTTTTGGGAATAATATACATGGTAGACTCCTTCTGGAGGCCATGCATACAAAATACGTTCCACAGTAAAATCAGGCTTCAATTCAACAGATTATGAAATGCTATGGTGTGGAGGCAGGAAAATTTTGCCTGACTCGTCCACGCAAAGCGCATCGGTTACGTCCATGCTGTTGCCGATGCAACACAGCGTTCCATCGGCTGTATGGTAAGTGATCATTTTGGACATGACCAGGCGATATTCATCATCAAACACGCGCATGCGCAGCATGATTTCATAGCGTTTATAGGGAGTTTCAAAAGCTTTACGCAAAGTGGAAAGAGCCTGGGGCAAATCGTCAGAGTGAACAAGGCTCGTTCGAGAATCGACATCCACGATGCTTGTGCCCATGCAATCGAAATTGCAAACACGATCTTCGTCGCTGACCCAGGAGCCGGGACGGGCCAGAATGTTGAAGCCGTTGCCGTTATCTTCCCGTACTTCCCAGATAAAGCTGTCCGTGGCCTCCAGCAGAGATCTGAAACGCTTGCCGTGGGCTTCGAATTCCTTTTGCAGCCTGATCTGCTG
The DNA here is from genome assembly GCA_031553655.1 of Desulfovibrionaceae bacterium. GTDB lineage: Bacteria > Desulfobacterota > Desulfovibrionia > Desulfovibrionales > Desulfovibrionaceae > JAVBLG01. The sequence goes on from JAVBLG010000008.1 coordinate 12,114, forward strand.
GTTGATATTGCTGCATACCGCTATAGTGCGGTAACAGCCAAGCTCATTATCATAAAAAGTGGAAAGGCGCATAGCCGTCCATATATACCCGGCGCCGGAGGCCCTGATGCGCACCAGGCTTTCCCGCGAGTCGCCGGGGTTGTCGCGCGAACGCTCCAGCTCAAGCCAGAACAGGCGCAAATCATCCGTATGCACATGAGAGCCGAAAACATCCGGTTCTATCTCCGCATGCCTGGCAAACGCGCCGGAATCCATACCAGCTATTTTCCACCCGCCGGGCATGTAAATAATTTGCATATGCCTGCTGTCGGGGCGGTATTCAAACACAAAACCGTCGGCGGAACGCAAAATGGATTCGGCCTGCTGCGACTTTGTGCGCAATTGGTTGCGCAGCATCTGCATTTCGTCATAGCTTTCGTATTCATCGCCGGGCAGCAGGCACAGCGCGGTATTAAAATCGGCGCGGCCGTCCTCAAGCATGAGCGGAATTTCATTTTCGGGGAGGGGCCTGGAATATAAGTAACCCTGGATGTAATCAACGCCCATCTTCTTCACCAGCATATCCTGGGCCGTGGTTTCCACCCCTTCCACACAAACTCTCTTGCCGTTGCTGTGCGCCAGAGTCACTATGGAACGCACGAAATTGCGGGAAAAATCGTCGGTATCAATATATCTGGTGAAAGTCTGGTCGATCTTGATCACGTCCAGCGGAATGCTGTTCAAGGTGGAAAAGGAAAAATACCCGCTGCCGAAATCATCTAGAGCGATCCTTATGCCCATGTCTCTCAGCTTGGAGACAATGCGCAAAATCTTGTCCACCTCACGCATGGCGATGGTTTCGGTAATTTCAAGTACAACCCAGCGTGGGTCGCACCCCGTGTCGCGCAGGGCGGCAACAACGCTTTCAAGCAAATCGCCGTGCTGAAACTGCACCACGGAAACATTTATGTTCACAATAAACTCATGGCCCAGATCGTGCCAATGGCGGCAGGCGGCAAAAGCCTTGCGCATCACATAATCGCCAATGGCCGAAATAACCCTGAGGCGCTCGGCCACAGAAATAAGGGCATCGGCCGGCAACGCGCCGATTTTTTTGTTGTAAAAACGCAAAAGCGCCTCGCAGCCCCTCACTTTGCATTTTTTTGCTTCGATGATCGGCTGGAAATATACCTGGAAATCCCTAAAATTGTTTTCCAAGGCGCTGCGCAGGGCCTGCTCGATGTCGTATTGGCGGCGCAAATTCTCGGTGAGGGAAATGGAGAAGTTAGAAATTTTGTTCTTGCCGTGGCCCTTGGCATTGTGCATGGCAATGGCGGCCGATTCCAGTAGATTTTCGGCTACTACCCCGTATTCGGGAAAAAATACGGTGCCTATGCTCGCGGTGCAATAATGATATTCGTTGCGCGCGCACCACACGGCTCGGCAGCGTTCCACAATGGCGGAAAGATCCTCCTGAAGGATTTCGGGAGTTATGCCTTCATAAACAATCAGGAATTCGTCACCGCCAAAGCGAAATATCTTGCCCTTGCCGGTTGTAATTTTCTGCAGAAAGGCGCAAAGCTCCTTAAGCAAAGCGTCGCCCACAGTATAACCGGCCAATTCGTTTATAGATTTAAAGTCGTCAAGGTCGATCAGGGCCAGGCAGCCGTCCTTGCAGCTTTCAAGCAAAGCGCAAAGATATTTCTCGGCTGAAAGGCGGTTGGGTATGTCCAGAAGCGAATCATAGTAGGCCCGATAAAAAATAAACTCTTCCGTGCGTTTGCGCTCCATGGCGGTTTCAACCACATGCACGGCTATTTCCAGATTGACCATATCCTGCCGCGAAAGCTCCCGGCCTTCGGAAAAATCACTGAAGCAGATGGCTCCGAGTATTCTGCCGCCGGAATATATCGGCGCCACGGCAAAATTTTTAGGAATGCGCATACCCGGGCGATATTCGTCATATTTATCAATATTGTTCTCAATCAATTGCAACAGGCCGACGTCTGTGGACACCCCCCTTTCAAGACGGGCTATGTCGTTCACAAAAAGCCAGTCTATGGGCGCGGAGGCTTTTTTGGCCCGATCAAAATCATAGTAGCTCAAATAGGCGCGCTCATGCTCCACATTTTCCCTGTAAGGCACCTCGTACACCGACACGCGGTCGAACTGAATGACTTTACGTATGGAGGACAGGGCGCGGCGCATCATTTCATAGGTGCTTTTAGCATTGGATATTTCGCGATACACTCCTGCTATGGCCTGACGCTTGCCCACGGCGATGGCATATTCGATATCGGCGCGGGCAATGGTATCACTGATTATATGAGCCACATTCCTGTAGAGGTTTATTTCTCTCTCACCCCATTCCATAACCCTGCCAACGGAAAAAATCGCAATATAGGACTGATCGCCGTTCATGCTTTGTAAACCGTAGGAGCAGAACCCGCGCACTCCGCGCGGCCTGAAATAGTCCTGTTCTTCCTGCGACAGCGTTGTAATGTCGGGGCAATAGATCGCCTCACCGTCCCACCCGCTCGCGGAAAAAAGCCTTGCGGCCACGCTGGGCGGCAGCATACCGTCAAACGGGGGTAAATCGTCAAAACTGTAAAAATGTTTACAGTCAAAGCGTCGGGTCTCGGGACCGGCATGGCTGTATACGCGCATCCGATGCATCTTAAGCTCCGAGCACAATCTGCCCATGGCCTCAACAATGGTTTGAGGAGTATCGCCTTTTATAGCAAACATCGCGTATATTTCATTGATCAATTTCTGATCGGCGAGCTGCTGGCTCTTTTCGCGGCTTAAACGTTCTTCCATTTCTTTGCGCATGAAGGTAACTTCAAGTATGTGGGCCACGGACTCGAAAATATTTTTTTCGCGCTCGGTCCAACTACGGCCCGTATCCGAATAGCCCGCCGCAATAAAATGCCGGGGGCGGCCAAAAGAAAACAACGGCACGGCATAATAGCTGCCCACATTCACGCTCTGGTAAAATTCCCTTTCGAGCATGCCAAGTTTCCTGGTATCGGAACAATTGCTGGCGCGCCCGGCCGACACATCGGCAAACAAGGAAGCGATGCGGCCCGTATAAATGGCGTAATTACGTTCTTCGGGGCCGCGAAAGCCCTCAGTTTCGTGCTCCAGAACAAGCGCCACCCTGTCCTGATCTATTACGTCATAAATCGCCGCACGCTGAATGGCCAGATAAGTGCTGGTTTTTTCCAAAATACTTGCGGCAAGGGCCGCGCCCACGCCTTCGCTTGTGGCCAGGGAGTATGTAGCGTTTATGAATTCTTCGTCAGCCAATTTTCCTCGCCTGGCATACTCGCCGGCCACACGATGCCATAGTGAGCCGATGGCCGCGCCATATGAACTCAGGCTCGAAATTTCCCTGTAGGTCCAATTGTGCCGCCCCCCCTTACGTGCCGCCACAAGAAAAGAACGCTGCCCATCCGCCAGACTGAACTGTACCGCGACATAAGCGGATATGCCGTGCTCGCGCATCTCTTCCATGGCTTCGGAGTCAATGTCGTTGACGTCGTTGCAGATAAACAGGCCATTTTTGCCGGTGGCGTACCGCAAAAAACCGAAGGGGCTGTCTTTGCAGTTTCTGCTGGGGCAGCTGAAGCTTTCCGGCAGGTTTGAATACATGCAGTTTCCGCGCTCGCACACGTCAACCAGAAAAACATCGTCCGCGCGCGATTCCCGCCTTATTTTGCCCAAAAGGGAATTTATACTACCGATGACATCGCCTGAAGTAATGGCTTGATTATACAGCCCGGAGGTGAAAGCCAGCCCCTTGTGATGTTCTTCATGCATAACTTCGTGGGCCACTATGCGGGCGATATCGCTGAGCACGGCTATTTTGCCGCTGTCCCACACAATTGGGTCGGTAACTGAATCGAAAACCAAAAAGCCCTCATATTTGTCTTCAAAATGCAAAGGAATAAGGCATGAGCAGACAACACCGTGTCTTTTCATAACGTCGTAGTAAATCGTGTTCCTGCAGTCCGGATCATCCACGCTGTAGATGTGGAGTTTCTTGTGGCCCGCCCCCAGCGTAATAAGCTCCTGATCCGGTTCAAAGGGGTGGAAATGCCTTATCCTTTCAGCATAATAGGAACATACTGGCGTATTATTCAAAAGGGGCAGATCCTGGCTTATCCTGAAAATGAACGCCCGATCCAGATTATAATGCTCGCACGCGGCTCTAAGTATGTCCGGCAACACATTGGAACGATCTTCGCTGGTAATGGCTATTTCATAAATACTCTTGACCAGGGCATTGATCTTGACCGTGCTTTCCAGAGCGTTTCTGGCATTGAGGCGTACCATGAGGCCAAGAAAAATACGCGCGCAGCGTCCAAGACCGCTTATTTCATCTTCGCTCCAAAAATGAACCCCGTCGGTATCAATAAATACTATTCGAAGCAGATTGGTGTTAACCGTGCCAAGAGATAGTTTAAGAAACGCCCGCGCTTTCAGCCCGGCCATAAATTCCCTGTCAGCTTCTTCAAATTCGGCCACATCACAGGAAAGCGCCATCTCGCGCATGCCAAACAAGGCGCGAATATGCGGCAGAGCGCGCACGTCAAGGCTTTTGGGCGGGGCAAAGCGGCAGTTTAGGCCCAAAAAAGCGTTCTGTGGCGGCAACAACTCAATATCGTAAAAAATATCCAGGTGATTATTGTTGTCCGACAGACTGTAGAGCAAAATACGGCTCAGATTCCAGCGCTCAAAAATCAGCGGCGCTATGCCGAGCAAAATTTCTTCATTTATGCTGGTATATCTGAAAACAACATTATGCAACCCATTCAGGAAGTCATCTTCTTCCCGCCTGAGACGCAATTTTTCAGCAAGAATATCTTTGGAGAGTAAGGTAACGAGCAGCTCCACCGCTTCAGCCAGCAGTTTCCGCTTCTCCGAATTCCAGTCCACGGGCCGGCTGGAGCGGAACAGTATGCCGAACTCGCCAGCTTCACTGCAATCAACCGGCAATGCCACTGCTGTAGCCGCCGGTTCCGGGGCGAGGCCGGCAATGGCTGCGGCCAAGCTCGCCGTGCCTTTCGGAGTGAAAATTGATGCAAAACCCGACGACTCAAGCATGGCGCGCAAAAGCGGAGAATGAACAGGCTGGCGCATCTTCCAGTTGTCGTACGGGGTATCATTCCAGCGGCCAACTAAGCAAATATGCTGCGATGAAGGTAAATACTCAAATAAAAACGCGCTATTAAGGCAGAAAAAAGCGCAAATTTCCTTGATAAAATCATTCACAGCCTGCCCGGAGGAGGAAGTGACGGAAATTTGCGCGAGATTGTGCAAAAAATTTTTGTGCAAATTGTTATCCAAAAACTATGTGGCGCTAGAGCACGTTATGATATGATGAGACGAGAACATGCAAGGATAATTTAAAAGCAGAATACTCTATTCACTTATAGATACTGCCGCATTTGAAATTACGGCATTAAGCGGGAAAGTAAGCGCACCCTTTTTGCGGCAGTTCAACAATCCTTCGTCCAAGGTGTATACTGTGTCGCAAAATTCGGCCACGGCATGGTCGTGCGTAACCACCACCATGGCCACCCCCCTGTCATGGGCGAGCACACGGAAGTTTTCCATAACCGCCTTGCTGGTTTGGGCGTCCAGCGCTCCGGTGGGTTCGTCGGCAAGAAGAATGCGCGGATTGTTCACCATGGCCCTGGCAATGGCCACTCTCTGGGCCTCGCCGCCCGAAAGTCTATTACTTCGATAGTGTATGCGTGACGAAAGGCGCACCAGCTCAAGGGCGCGAACAACTCGTTCTTCGCGTTCCGCCGGAGGAACTTTCTCATAAATCAGTGGAAATTCAACATTCTCAAAAACAGTGGAATGATCGAACAAATTGCAGCTCTGCATCACAAAGCCCATGTTGGCGCGTCTGAATGCAGCCGTCTCATGGCGATTAAAATTCAGAACATTGATGCCCATAATTTCGAGACTGCCGGCGTCGGGCATATGCAAAAGCCCCAACACATGCAGCATTGTTGATTTACCGCACCCCGACGGCCCCATGATGGCCACGATTTCGCTTTGTTCTACGCTTATGTCCACACCGCGCAAAATGCCGGATGGACTATACGGATAGGTCTTTTCCAGACCCTTTCCCATGATTACGGTGGACATTTTTAAGACCTTGTATATTACTCGAAGCGCAGGGCCGACACAACATCCATGCGGCTGGCCTGCATGGCCGGGTAAATGCCGCCGCCCACTCCGATAACAGCCGAAAAAACAATGCTCAATACACCGCTGAGCGCCAACTGCCCGTACGGTACCGAACAGTGCAGCATATAGCTGCCGATTTCCACCACCACAATTCCCAACACAATACCTAGAATCCCTCCGGCAACGGCCTTGAATAAAGCCTCGGCCAGAAATTGAGCCAGAATGTCGGCATCCGATCCGCCCATAGCTTTTTTAAGGCCCACTTCGCGGGTGCGGGCGCGCACGGCGGAAAAGGTGCCGTACCAGATGCCGAAGCCCCCGAGCATGAGTGATGCCGTTATGCCCAGCCACAGCAGGGCTTCCACCCATACAAAAGTATCCTTGATGCGGTCGAGTTGTTCATCCTGGGTGCGCAGGAACATGTTTGGAGCGTCCTGCAACCCGAGCACAACTTTGGGAATTTCTTTCACCAGGGTGCGCACGTCTTCCCAGGCAACCGCGCGCACATAAAGCCGGTTGAGCTTGCCGCTGGCCATACGACGATCAATTACAGTGGTATAGGGCAAAAATCCGCCCCGCCCCCAACTGCCCATCATCACGCCCCCGGCAACGCCCACAACTTCAAAGATTTCATTGCCGAGAAAAAGCAACTTGCCCACCGCTTTGTCTTCGGCCCCATAGATATTGCGCGCAGCCTCACGTCCGAGCACGCACACTCGTTTGTGCCCGGCGGTATCTTCAGCGTCGATCAGTCGACCAGATATCAAATTGGCGGCAAAAGTTTCCCAAAAGAACTCATCAACCCCCACAAAGCCCATGTCAAGCTGGGTATTCTCCACCCGCACACTAAACACGGCTTCACCCATCACTGTTTTGCTGACGCTGGCCACTCCCGGCAGCTTTTTCACAGCATCAATAGTTTCGGGGAAGAATTCATACATGGGCGAGCCGGGAAACTTGTAGTCGTCCATTGATACGTAAATCACATTGACCCCGCCCATCAGCACAAGATCCTGGCCGATATTATAACGTATTTCCCGGCCAAGCACGGAGAGGGTTACAAAAGCCATGATGCCGAGGGCAATAGAAAAAACAACGCCGTAGCTGCGCTGACGGGTGACCTGGCGCAGACTGATGCGCGCTAAATCGGAAAAGGCAATCATAAAAAGTGGTAAAGCCTACCGCATTATCTGATATATATTTATGAATCCAGCATGGATTTTACGGAGCTTTGCATATTCCGCGCCGTATCTTTCGCGCTCTGTACGCCGCTTAACGCCACATCTTTGGCACTTTGCACACTGTTTAACGCCGCGTCTTTGGCGCTCTGTACACTATTAAGCGCCACATCCTTGGCACTCTGTACACTATTAAGCGCCGCGTCCTGCATGCTCTGTACCCCGCTTCGCGCCGCGTCTTGCAAAGACTTGAAACGGGACTGCACCGACGAGGTCATGCTGTTGACCGTTTCGTCAAATTCGGTCTGCAAGGAATCCAGTAGTTCGCGCACGGAAACTATGCCGTTAATATTGGCCACATTTGAACCACAAAAGGCGAAGCCTCTGTCCAAATTGCCTTTCATGGCATTGATCAAGGCTGCGGCTATGCAGAAGGGAGTTTTTTCCTGCTCGCAAGTGACTACGCATTTGAAAGAACACTTGAAAGGCTTTTTAAGGCCTTGGCGCATGGATTCGATGAAACCGTTGCCTATGGCCCGGCCGGGCATGCCCACCGGACTTTTTATTATGGTTATGTCGTCTTCTCTGGCTTTGATGTAGGCTTCCTTGAAACGCGCGTCGGCATCACACTCATGGGTAGCCACGAATCTGGTACCCATTTGCACGCCCGAAGCCCCAAGATCGAGAAACCTCTTTATGTCGCCGCCGCTGTAAACCCCACCCGCGGCAATTACCGGTATGGCCCGGCCTTTCTGATCTTCAAACCTTTTAACCGCGTCCACAACCTCGGGCACAAGACTTTCCAATGTATGAGCTGGATCGTTGAGCTCTTCGGGCTTAAACCCGAGATGCCCGCCTGCTTTCGGCCCTTCCACCACAAAGGCGTCGGGCAGATAGTCGAAGCGGGTCAGCCATTTTTTGGAAATAACCGCGGCAGCTCTGGCCGAAGAAACAATGGGGGCGAGTTTTGTTTTAAATTCTTCTTTCTTTTGCTCGCAAGCATCACGTAGATGTTTGGGCAGGTCCAGCGGCAGCCCGGCCCCGGAAAAAATGATGTCCGCCCGCTGTTCAATGGAAGCGCGGGCCATTTCGGCAAAGGTAGTCAGGGCCACCATGAGGTTGACCCCGATTATGCCGTTACTCATTTCGCGCGCTTTGATAATTTCGTTACGCAGGGCGCGCACATTGGCCTCAATGGGATTTTTGACCACATCGGGTTCTTTCATGCCGATCATCGCTCCGGCAATTACCCCCACTCCTCCTTGATTGGCTACAGCCGAAGCCAATCCCGAAAGAGAAATGCCCACGCCCATGCCACCCTGAACTATCGGCAACCTGGCCGTAAGCTCGCCTATTTGCAAAACAGGAAAAGCCATAACAACTCCTTTTACCCGTATATTGACAAACCCGGCCGTAAAAACCTGTGTTAAATTCAGGGGGCAGGGCAAATACATTTAAGTATCTATCGACAACGTTGTCAACAGCCCGACCGGCCGCCCATTTACGGACGACCGGCTTCATTTCTATATAATCCCTAAAGATTAAATCAGCAAGGATTTTCGGGCATGATATTCCCGGCTCGCTATTGATGGCATTATTATTTTGCTACCTCCTAAGTCCTTCCATGACCCTCTTTAATTGTTGGGCAGTGGAGGAAAGATCCTGCACGGCCGATGATGATTGCACCATACCGTCGGCAGTTTCGCCCACAATACGATTGATTTCGTCCAGAGCGTGGTTGATTTCTTCGGAAGTGGCGCTCTGCTCTTCGGCGGCCGTGGCAATGGAAGTTACCACACTGGAGTTGGCCGAGGCCAGATCCACTATTTCACGCAGGGCCGCGCCCGAGGAATTGGCTAATTCCGTGGCGTCGTTCACGCTTGAAACGGCCTTGTTCACTTCGTTAATATTGGTATGTGCCGAATTCTGTATGGCGCTGATATTATCGCCCACTTCCTTGGTGGCCTGCATGGTTTTTTCAGCCAGCTTGCGCACTTCATCGGCAACCACGGCAAAACCGCGCCCGGCTTCTCCGGCCCTGGCCGCTTCAATGGCCGCGTTCAGGGCGAGCAGATTGGTTTGATCGGCTATGTCCGAAATTACGTTCATCACCCCGCCAATGCTCTCGGCCTGCTTGCCCAGTTCCTGCATGTTGCCTTGCAGATTGGTGGCCACATGGTTCACTGTGTTGATGGAACTTACCACTTTGTTCACCAGACCGGCCCCGTCCGAAGCCTTTTTGCGGGTATTTTCACTTTGTTCCGAAGCCTGCCCGGCGCTGCGGGCCACTTCTATGACTGTGGAATTCATTTCGGTCATGGCGCTTACGGTAGATTCCATGCGGCGGCGCTGAACTTCCGCTCCGCGCGAAACCTGCTCCACCTGGGCGGCGAGCTGTTCCGCAGCCGTGGCCACGCGGTCGGATATGTCCTGGGCCTGCTTGGCAACATCCATTATCTTGCGCTCGGTGTCCTTGATCTGGGTGAGGTCCACAATAAATTGCAGCACTGAGGCCAGCTTGCCTTGGGCGTCCCGCATGGGTATGGCCGTATACTTGATGTCCAGACGCTTGCCGCGCGGCCGGGCCACGGTTTCACCGCTGCTGATCTGGTGCGTGTTTACCGCGCACATCAACCCGCAGGAAGAAGAACCATAATCTTCACGGCAGAACATTTCGCCGCAGGTTTTGCCCTTGTAGTCGCTTCCGGCCAGATCCTGGGCCACTTTGTTCAGGAAGGCGGCTTTGAGCTCCTTGTTCAACATTACCATGGGCGAGGGAATGTTGTTGAAGATTATGCCCATGCTCTTAAGGATGTTGTTGGTGCCTTGTATGAGGCTGGCAAATTCGCCGGAAAACTTTCCGACATCGCCCTGCACGTCCAAATATCCTTCTTCCACCTGCTTTTCCAGGCGATGATATTCGGCGGCCATGGAATTGAGCGTGTCGGGTATGGCCTTGATGGCCTGTGAAACTTCACCTATTTCACCCTTTTCCCGTATCTTCAATTCGGCCTTGAAGTTGCCTCTCGCCACTTCACGGGCGAATGACGAAAGTTGGGCAAGGGTCTTGCCCAGCAGTATAATGATAATACCGGCGCAAATCAGGCCAAGCAACAAGCCCGCCCCCCCCATGGTAAACAGACTGTTTTGAGTGCCGTTGAGAGCGGCTGTGGTGGCCTGGCCGAACGAGGTCATGTCTTTGTCCACATCACCGCTCAGCTCCGCGGCTGTTCTGCGTTGGCGGTCCAGCAAGGAACTCTGTTCCGCGAGAGCTTTTTCAATATTGGCCACAAAAACTGCTATGCGGTTAAACTGTGTTTTGTACTCGGCAAAAGCCTGTAATGCCCTGTTCAGAGCGGCCTTGCCCTCGACGCTGCGCACGGTTTCGCCTATAGCTTCAAGCTTTTTATGCACGTCGTCCAGGCGCTTCAGGGTGTTCTCCCCATCCTGGCGTTGGCGGCTTTCCACATAGCGGGAAAAAACGGCGCGCATGGCCGCAATGTCCGGCGCGGCGTCATTGAGGCGGGCAGCCGCGTCCGCATTACCCAGATCCCTGGCCATAGATCCCAAGGCTCTGAAAGAACCGTTAATTTCGGACATGGCCTTGGGCACGTCGGTTTTCAAGAGGTCTTGTAAACCGGCAAAGTCTCTTTCCATGCTGTTAATCTGAGAAAGCATCCTCTGCC